>CAKTEF010000014.1 GCA_934547065.1 uncultured Faecalibacterium sp. | reverse complement strand
TTCTTCCCCTGCATGATGTTCGGTATCCTGGGCGCTGCTCTGGCTATGGTCAAGACCGCTAAGAACAAGAAGGCCGCCATCGGTCTGGTTCTGTCCGCTGCAATCTGCGCATTCGTCTGCGGCGTTACCGAGCCCTTCGAGTTCGGCTTCATGTTCCTGTGCTTCCCGCTGTACGTTGTGTACTCCGCTCTGTACGGCATCTTCACCATCATCACCTACTACTCCGGTTTCCGTGCTGGCTTCTGCTTCTCCGCAGGCGCTACCGACCTGGTGTTCTCCGCTTCTCTGCCCGCAGCTGCTAAGACTTGGATGATCATTCCTCTGGGCATCGCAGCATTCCTGGTGTTCTACTTCGTGTTCTACTTCGCTATCACCAAGTTCGACCTGAAGACCCCCGGCCGTGAGGATGACGACGAGGAAGCTGAGAAGAAGGTCGTTCTGGCAAACAACAACTACACCGAAGTTGCTTCCGCTGTTCTGGCTGCTGTCGGCGGCAAGGAGAACGTGAAGGACGTTGGCTACTGTGCAACCCGTCTGCGCTTCGAGGTCCTGGACAACGCTAAGGTGGACGAGAAGGCTGTCAAGGCCGCTGGTGCTGCCGGTGTGATCCGCCCCAGCAAGAACGCTTGCCAGGTCATTATCGGCACCAAGGTCCAGTTCGTTTACGACGAGCTGAAGAAGATGCTCTGATCGCTCCCCTGCAATAATACCCTGCGGAAGACAGGTTGATTCCGCATTTGGTTCAAAAAGGCCGCCGTGGGCGGGCGTTCATGCCCCGCTCCGGCGGCCTTTTCTTTGTTCCTGAAAAAAGTGTTTTTTGACAACAAAAGTTGTGCTATACTGATTCTGTAACAAGCGATCAGGAGGTGCGCCGGATGCAGGTGTGCTCCGATCGGATCCTGGCAATTGATAAGGAGGCGCTGAGCCTGTTATGATCATTCAGAATGCGAACGTTTATACCCCCCGCCATACGTTTGAAATGGGCAGCATCATCATCCGCGATGGACGGATCGTGCCCTTTGCCGCACCCGAAGAAGGCGAGGAGATCGTAGATGCAAAAGGGGCCTATGCCCTGCCGGGCCTGGTGGATATCCACTTCCACGGTGCGATGGGCAAGGATTTCTGCGATGGCACCGAGGAAGCCATCCAGACACTGGCCGATTTTGAGGCTGGTAAGGGCGTGCTGGCCATCTGCCCCGCAACCATGACCTACCCGGAGGAGATCCTGGGCAAAGTGATGGATGCAGCCGCTGCCCACAAGAACGGCAAAGGAGCCGACCTGGTGGGCATCAACATGGAAGGCCCGTACATCAGCCCGAAAAAGGTGGGTGCCCAGAACCCGGAGTATGTGCAGGGCGCAGACATCGGGATGTTCCGCCGCCTGCAGAAACGGGCGGGCGGCCTGATCAAGCTGGTGGATGTGGCTCCGGAAGAACCCGGCAACCTGGATTTTATCAAGGCGTGCCACAACGAGGTGCGCATCTCCATTGCCCACACCTGCACGGATTACGATACCGCCGTCAAGGCATTTGAGGCCGGTGCCACCCACATGACCCACCTGTACAATGCCATGCCCGGGATTGCCCACCGTACTCCCGGCCCCATCATTGCCGCGCTGGAACATGGCGCAGAGGTGGAGCTGATCTCGGACAATGTACACATCCACCCGGCCATGGTGCGGTTCACGTTCAACACCTTTGGGGATGACAAGGTGTGCCTGATCGCAGACAGCGCCATGTCCTGCGGTTTGCCGGATGGTCAGTACAGCCTGGGCGGACAGGCCATCACGGTGCGCGGCCCGCTGGCGACCCTGACGGAACACATGGATACCATTGCAGGCAGCAACACCTGCCTGTACGACTGCATGAAGCGTGCAGTGCTGGTGATGAACGTGCCGCTGGAAAGCGCCGTGCGTGCCGCCAGCGAGAATCCGGCCCGCAGCATTGGGATCGATGCCGATTACGGCAGCCTGGCCGCAGGCCGCTACGGCAACGTCATCCTGGCCGACAAGGAGCTGAACATCCAGGCCGTCTACCAGAAAGGCATCCGCATCGTCTGAACCGACAGCCCCGGCTGCCCATAAAACGCAAAAAACAAAGCCCCGCCGTCCGGCGGGGCTTTGTTCGTTTGGGGCAAGGGGGCGCTTACTGGTCGTCCGGCACAGCGGACTTGGAGGTCAGATCCAGCTCCGGCATCAGCTCGTCGCTGATGATGGTCAGCATCTGTTCCAGCTTCTCCACATCTTCCTGCGGGAAACGTTCGTGTACCCGCCGGACCACGGTGCTCAGGTAGGAGTAGCTGATGTTGTAGTAGTTGATGTATTTCTGGGTGGGGCGCAGGTGGTATTCCCGCCGGTCGGTGGTGGACTGGATCTTTTCCACATAGCCTTTCCGGACCAGGCTGCCGATCTTATAGGCCGCGTTGGGGGTGGAGATCTGCATCATCCGGGAAAACTCCGCAATGGTGGGCTCCCCCATGGCCATGATGCCCTCCATGCAAAACGACTCCACGGTGGTCAGCGTGGCCTCGCGGGTGGCAAAACGCTGGAACACATTCTGGTAAAAATGGAGCTTGAACTTGGTATAAACATCACTGAATGCTTTTTCGAGCATGGTGCGTTCCTCCGATAACTCAATTTCTTTTAGTATACCATGTTTTGAGCCGGACGGAAAGCAGAATTTCACAAAACCACTTTGCTTTTTACCGGGCGCTCTTTTTGCCACCCATACGCAGGCGCAGGACGTTGAGCACCACCAGTTCCAGCACAATGGCAGCGGCCAGCAGCACCAGCGAGGTCCACAGGCTGGCGTGTGTGCCCAGGAACATCTGGCTCAGGCCGGTGATGATGTAGCACACGGCCGAGACGGAAGCCACCGTGATGGCATAGGGCAGCTGGGTGGAAACGTGGTTGACATGGCTGCAGTGGGCACCGGCCGAGGCCATGATGGTGGTGTCCGAGATCGGCGAGCAGTGATCGCCGCAGACCGCGCCGGACAGGCAGGCGGCAATGGAGACCACCAGCATCTCGCCCTGCGGGAACGCATGGCAGACAATGGGGATCAGAATGGAGAACGTGCCCCAGGAAGTGCCGGTGGCAAAGGCCAGGAACACCGCCACCAGGAAGATGATGAACGGCAGCAGGTACTGCAGCGCCGCAGCCGAGCCGCTGAGCAGGTTGGCGACGTAATACTTGGCACCCAGGATGTTGGTCATGCCGGACAGCGTCCAGGCCAGCGAGAGGATGAGCATGGGGCTGACCATGGCTTTGAAGCCCTCCGGGATGCAGGCGGCAAAGTCCTGGAACGTCATCACATTGCGCACCCGGTAGAACACAAAGGTGAACAGCAGGGCGATGCTGCTGCCCAGAACCAGACCGGCGGAGGCGTTGCAATCGGAGAACGCGGTGATGAAGTCCACGCCGTCGAAGAAGCCGCCGGTGTAGATCAGGCCAAAGATGCAGGCCGCGATCAACACCAGCACCGGAGCCACCAGGTCGATGACATGGCCGTGGGTGTCGTCTGTGCTGTCCAGATCATCGCCGTAGGGGCGGTCGTCGGTGGTGAACAGGTCGCCGTTTTTCGCGTTGTCCTCGTTCAGCTTCATGGTGCCGAAGTCGGTGCCCGTAAAGATGAGGAACAGGCTCATGACGATGGTGAGCAGAGCGTAATAGTTATACGGAATGGTGCGCAGGAACATGGTAAAGCCGTTGATGCCGGAGCCTTCCGGCACGCTGGAAGTCACGGCGGCGGCCCAGCTGGAAACGGGCGCAATGATGCACACCGGAGCGGCGGTTGCGTCGATCAGGTAGGCCAGCTTTGCACGGGAGACGTTCTGGCGGTCGGTCACGGGGCGCATGACCGAGCCGACGGTCAGGCAGTTGAAGTAGTCGTCCACAAAGATCAGCACGCCCAGAACCAGGGTGGCAAACTGGGCCCCGGCGCGGGTGTGGATGTGGGTGGAAGCCCAGCGGCCAAAGGCGGCGCTTCCGCCGGCCTTGTTCATCAGGGCCACCAGGATGCCCAGCATGACCAGGAACACCAGGATGCCCACGTTGCTGCTGTCAGACAGCTTGGAGATCATGCCGCCGTCCTCGTGGAAGAACAGGGTGTTCAGGGCCAGTTCCAGGTTGCCGTTGGCGTAAAGCAGGGCACCGGTGGCAATGCCCACCAGCAGTGAGGTGTAGACCTCTTTGGTGTTCAGCGCCAGCACGATGGCCACCACCGGAGGCAGCAGCGAAAGCGCCGTGCTGTACACGGCACAGGTGTAGGTGGAGGGATCGGCGATCTTGCCGGGGGTGGCTGCGGTACACCACAGCAGCAGGGCGAACACGAACAGTGCGCCCGCCCATGAAAGGTTGACTTTTTTCATAAATGATTCCTCTTTTGATTTTTTGCTCCGGCGCGGGGCAGACTATCCCCAGATGCTTTCCGGAAAGGGGGATGGGCTGTGCCGGATTATAAAGCGCTGTATTTTGAACTGTTCCGTGCCAGCGAGCAGGCGGCCCGCCTGCTGCACGAGGCCCAGCGCAGAGCCGAGCAGCAGGTCATGGAAGCCCAGCCGCCTGCACTGCGCCTTGGTCCGAAACCGCAGGCCGCAGAGCGCCCCGCTCCCCCGCCCCCTGCCGGAACTCCCTCTCAGGACGCGGGCAGCGCCGGGAATGCGGACGGAACGGCTCCAACGGGTTAAGCCTTTTTGCTCTCGGCTTTGGCGGCGAACTTGGCGTTGTTGATGATGAAGCGCTCGTGGATGCCGCCGCCCACCGGGCCCTTTTCATCGTGCAGGGAGACCTTGAACACCAGCTTGCGGCCCTCAACTGCGGTCAGCTCGCTCTCGCAGGTCACAGTCATGCCCACGGGGGTGGGGGCGCTGTGATCCAGCTCCAGCCGGGTGCCCACGGTGCCGCAGCCTTCGTCCAGCTCCGGTGCCACGCTCATCCAGCAGGTCTTTTCGGCCAGGGCCACCAGGGCCGGGGTGGCAAACACGTCCAGCGTGCCGCTGCCCATGGTCTTTGCGGTGTTTTCATTCGTCACGAGCTGGCTTTGCTCGCCATGAAGCCCAACAGTCAACATAAAAATACTTCCTTTCCCAGTGCCATACGGCAGAAATTACAGATACATTGTTAGAATACCACACTTTGGGCAAGGTTGCACCTGTTTTCGCCGGATTTCTGCATTTTCCTCTTTTCTGCCCTGCCAAAATGCGTTAAAATGGGGCCGGAAAGGCGATGGGAGCATGGACGATTTCTGGAAATCATACGGGATCACCGCGCAGGAGTACGGCGCGGCGTATCAGTGCTATCCACTTTTTGGCAGAGTCCACTGTGTGGAGCTGGCCCTTTCGGCGGCATTTCTTGTCGGAATGGCATTGTGGTACCGCCGCAGTTCCGCACACGTCCGGAAAAAGATCCGGGCCGGGGTCACCCTTGCCCTGCTGGCGGATGAAGCATTCCTGCTGCTGGGCATGGCCCTGACCGGGCAGTGGGATTGGAGCTATCTGCCGCTGCATCTGTGCAGCATCCATGTCTTTGTCTGCCTGTATGATACCCTGACGGACAGCGCCTGGTGCAAGGAGGAGCTTTATGCCCTTTGCGTTCCCGGCGCGGTGCTGGCCCTGCTCTGCCCTGGCTGGCTGAATGTGCCCTCGTGGTGGAGCCTGATCAACCTCCACTCTGTTTCACTGCATGTGCTGCTGGTGCTCTACCCGCTTCTGCTGGTAGTGGGCGGCTACCGCCCCAGTGTCCGGCAGCTGCCGCAGGTGCTGGCGTTCCTGTTTGGGACGGCACTGCCAGTCTATTTCCTGAATAAGCCATTGCACACCAATTTTTATTTCCTGAACAACCCCCATGCCAATGCGATCACGGAGGCGTTTGCCCGCCTCTTTGGAGAACGCGCCTATGTGCTGGGCTTTCTGCCCGCCGTGGCGGTGGTGCTGGCGATCATGTATCTGCCGTGGGTAATTGCGGAAAATCACAGGAAACATTGAGAGTATAAGGAAAATAGCCCGTGGCGGCGGGCCTGCCAAAACGCCTGCTTTTTGCAAATTAAAACTGCAAATTTTTTGCGCTTTGCGGTTTGTTTTCATGATTTTGCGCCGGGCGCAAAAATCTTTGAAAAACCCCTTGACAGGGGCTGTGCCGCGTGATATCATGAACACATGAACAGATGTTCATATATCGAAGCGATGAGGGAGGGATTCCGATGGCAGAACAGAACGAAACGGTGCAGCCCGGCGCGGCGGCCGGGCCGGTGGAGATGCCGGACGATGAGGTGCTGTACGAGCTGGCCGACCTGTTCCGGGTGTTTGGCGATTCCACCCGCATCAAGATCCTGTATGCACTGCACGACAACGAGCTGTGCGTCCAGGACATTGCGGGGGCCGTGCAGCTGAGTCAGTCGGCGGTCAGCCACCAGCTGCGGGTGCTCAAGGACACCAAGCTGGTGCGGTTCCGCCGCGATGGCAAAACCGTTTACTACGCACTGGACGACGACCATGTGCGCAGCATTCTCTCCATGGGAATGGATCATATCGAGGAATGAAAGGCAGGTACTACTTATGAAAAAGACCTACAAGATCGAAGTGGACTGCGCAAACTGCGCCCAGAAGATGGAAGATGCCGCCAACACCGTGGCCGGTGTGGCAAGCGCGACCGTCAGCTTTATGACCCAGAAGATGAAGGTGGAGTTCGCGGAGGGCGCAGACCCCCACGACACCATGGTCAACGTTCTGGCTGCCTGCAAAAAGGTGGAGGACGACTGCGAGATCTTTGATATCTGATCCGCGCAGGCGGTGATCGCCCCGGCTCCCCTGCGGGGGAGCTTTTTGTGACCCGTTTTCCGGCAAAGCGGGTGCAGGCGGCCGGTGCTGCCCGCACCGCCCGGCCGAAACGTGGAAAAAAAGAACCGGTTTTCAACAGTTTCCACCGGGTTTTCAACAAACTCTGCGGAAAAGTGCAAAAATAGACGCGAAAAAGCAGGATTTTTCCGGGAAAAATCTGTGGAAAGCCCGGGGGAAAACGTGGAAAAGCCGACAAAATGGGGAAAACGTGTTGAATTCCTGCCGGGAAACCCTCAAAAAGGAGAGGTTGATATGAACAAAAAACAGAAAAAGATGCTGTACAGGGTCATCGCAGCGGTACTCCTGGTCGGCATCCTCAAGCTGCTGCCCCAGTTCCCCACGCCGGTGGAGCTGGCGCTGTACTGCATCCCCTATCTGGTGGTGGGCTGGGACGTGCTGCGCAAAGCACTGCTTGGCATCAAGAACCGCCAGCCCTTTGACGAGTGCTTCCTGATGGCGGTTGCCACCGTGGGCGCGTTCGCACTGGGCGATTATGTGGAGGGCTGCGCCGTTATCATCTTCTACCAGATCGGCGAGCTGTTCCAGAGCGTGGCCGTGGGCAAGAGCCGCCAGAGCATTTCCAGCCTGATGGACATTCGCCCGGACTACGCCAATGTGGAGACCGGGAACGGCCAGCTGGAACAGGTGGACCCCGATGAGGTCGAGGTCGGCACGGTGATCGTGGTCCAGCCCGGCGAGCGCGTGCCCATCGACGGCGTGATCGTGGAGGGCACCTCCGCCCTGAACACCGCCGCCCTGACCGGCGAGAGCCTGCCCCGCGACGTGCAGGCCGGGGATGAAGTCATCAGCGGCTGCGTGAACATGACCGGCCTGCTGAAAGTGCGCACCACCAAGGAGTTTGGCGAATCCACCGTTTCCAAGATCCTGGATCTGGTGGAAAACTCCAGCATGAAAAAGGCCCGTGCCGAGAACTTTATCACCCGCTTTGCCCGCGTGTACACCCCCGCCGTGTGCTACGGTGCCCTGGCTCTGGCATTTCTGCCGCCCATCGTGCTGCTGCTGATGGGCCAGCCCGCCCGCTTTGGCGATTGGGTCTACCGTGCCCTGACGTTCCTGGTCATCAGCTGCCCCTGCGCACTGGTCATCTCCATCCCCCTGAGCTTCTTCGGCGGCATCGGCGGTGCTTCCGCCTGCGGCATCCTGGTCAAGGGTTCCACCTATCTGGAAGAACTGGCCCGCACCGGCATCGTGGTGTTTGATAAGACCGGCACCCTGACCCAGGGCACGTTCAAGGTCACCGGCATCCATCCCGCCGGGGACACCTCGGAGGATGCGCTGGTGGAGGCTGCGGCCCTGGCGGAAAGCTGGTCCAAGCACCCCATCTCCCTGAGCATCAAGGCCGCCTACGGCAAGACCATCGACGCAGACCGCGTGACCGATGTGCAGGAACTGGGCGGCCATGGCGTGACCGCCCGGGTGGACGGCAGGACCGTTGCCGCAGGCAACGCCCGCCTGATGGAAAAGCTGGGCCTGACGGCTCCCGCCGTTACCGGGACGGGCACCATCGTCCATGTTGCCATTGACGGCAAGTACGCCGGTTATCTGCTGATCTCCGATGTGGTCAAACCCCACAGCGCCCAGGCCATCCGGGGCCTGAAAGCCGCCGGTGTCCGCAAGACCGTGATGCTGACCGGCGATGCCGAGCCGGTGGCCAAGGCCGTTTCCGCCGAGCTGGGCCTGGACGAATACCATGCCGGTCTGCTGCCCGGCGATAAAGTGGACCAGATCGAAGCCCTGATCGCACAAAAGAAGCCCAAAGAGAACCTGGCCTTTGTGGGCGACGGTGTGAACGATGCCCCGGTGCTGTCCCGTGCCGATGTGGGCATCGCCATGGGCGCTCTGGGCTCCGATGCCGCCATCGAGGCCGCTGACGTGGTGCTGATGGACGACGACCCGGCCAAGATCGCTCTGGCCATGAAGATCGCCCGCCGCACCCTGCGCATCGTATACCAGAACATCGTGTTTGCCCTGGCCATCAAGTTTGCCTGCCTGGTGCTGGGCGCTCTGGGCCTGGCCAGCATGTGGACCGCCATCTTTGCCGATGTCGGCGTGATGGTGCTGGCCGTGCTGAACGCCACCCGCGCCCTGTACACCAAGGATCTTGCCAAACAGAGCGAGCCGTAAGCAAATCGGAACAAAACACAGCCGCCCCTGCCGGGAACCTGTCTCCGGCGGGGGCGGCTTTTGCTTTCTGGAACCGCAGGCAGGACAAAAGCCCGCCGCATGGAACGGAAACTTCCGCACGGCGGGCTGTGAGAGGTGTGGATGGATCAGGAGTCGGTTTTGTCCACGACCTGGATCTTGCCCTTTTTCCACAGGACATAGGAGGTCAGGATGCCAATGGGCAGCATCACGATGATGAAAATGCCCACCAGGCCGCCCAGAACGGCCCCGTAACCGGCCAGCCGCGCCGCCAGCGAGAGCACGGTCATAAGGACCAGCACCGGCAGCACGCCTTTCAGGCCGCCCTTGACCACCTTATCGCCGCTGGAGGAGCTGGCGAACAGGCCCAGCGCCATGGAGCCGAACAGGGCGGGCAGCAGGTAGCCGGAGGCTGTTTTGACGGCGGGCAGCTCAAACACCGGGCTGATGAACGAGGCGAACACCGCCGCCAGCGTGAGGATGAGCACCGTCATCAGCGAGGACACGGCCACGGCCACCGAGGCAATGGCCTCGCCCTCCGGGGTGTTGGGCTGCTTTTTGGTCAGGTTCATGGCGTTGGCGGCCACAGGCAGCTTCAGGTTCATGATGTTGCCGGTGATAAAGGCCAGGTAGGACGAGCAGCCCAGGATGGGGGTGTAGCTCAACGCCTCGGAAAAGCCAACCGGGATATAGATGAGCAGGATGCTGAACGTGCTCACGTTGAACACCTCGCCCAGGCTGGGGATGCAGTGGTAAGCCCCCAGCACCACAAAGGGCAGCGCGATCATGTAGATCAGGGCGATCAGGGTGCCCACTCGGCCCCAGCGGTGGGCCCAGCTCTGGAACGAATCCATCTTTGCTTCGGTCTTTGCGTTCATGATTGCGTTCCTCCTTACCCGAAAATGCGGACCCAGACAAGGGACGAGAGCAGCCCGCCCAGCATCGAAAAGGCCATGACAAAGTTGTTCAGCCAGGCCAGGCCCGGCTTTTTGGCCAGAACGCCCACGCCCACGGCAATGACCAGGCCGGTGATCATCACGGCGGCCTGCACGTTGTCGGTGAACAGCAGGATGGGGATGTACACCGAGAACATCACCAGCATGAACACGCCGGACAGCACGTTTTTCCAGGTGCTGCCGCCGGACTGCGCAGCCGAGCGGTCCACGCTCTTGCACAGCTTTTTGCCAAAGGGCAGCAGGATCAGAAAACCGCTGAGCATGCCCACGCTCATCAGGATCATCACCACGCCGAACTGGCGGCCGGTGGCGGCCTGCAGCATCTCGGCCGAAGAAGAATAGCCCAGCACCTGGGCAATGGAGCTGGAGATCATCGTCTCATAGGAAAGCGAGCCGATGACCGAGAGCCGCCACCAGGCCCACACGCTGCCCAGCACCGCGATCAGCACAAACAGGCCCACTACGATGGAAAGACTGGGCACGATGGAAAAGAACAGGCTGGATTTGATCACATTGGACAGCTCCTGCTTGGAGATGCCCAGTTCCAGGCAGTGGTCGTAGGCCTTTTTCAGGTAGACCAGCGAGAAGCCCGCAATGTAGACGAGCCCGCCGATGACCAGCGCCAGCAGAAGCGGGCTGGAGATGATGTCTTTCATGGTTGCCATTAAAATTTCCCTCCTAAAAACAAAGCAATAAAAACTGCGCCGGAAGCAAGACCGGCGCAGCTGCTTTTGTGTTAAGGTAGCGGAAAACCTGCCCTGCGTCAAATGGGTATGACTTTTTTTCGGGCGGATGCGGCGGGGAAAACGGTTAAGAATCGAAACCGAATGAATCCCATCACGCAGAATGGGTAAAACGAGGGCGGCGTTCCGGGGAAAAATCTAAAAACTTGAGGTGTTTTCATAGCAAGGGCGATTGTCCTTGCTGTAAATACAAATCGGATCGGAATCCCGGCAAGGCGGCACGTCCCTCTTGCAAACGGTGTGGAATCTGCTATACTACTACTAAACTAGGGGGTTAGTGCTAATGAACGAAGTGGAACGTATAACACAACGCGCCGTACACCGCACGGCGGGCAGCATAGGCCGGGCGTTCCGCGCGGCCCTGCCCCGGACGGTGCCGGTGTTTGCGGGATATCTGGTGCTGGGGCTTGGCTATGGCATCTATGTACAAAGCCTGGGGCTGCCGGTGTGGATGCCCATGCTGATGGGCACGGTGGTCTACGGCGGTTCTCTGGAATTTGTGCTGGCCAGCCTGCTGCTGGGCAGTTTTTCGCCGCTTTCGGCGTTTCTGATGGCCTTGATGATCCAGGCACGGCATCTGTTCTACGGCCTTGCCATGCTGGAACGGTACAAGGGCTATGGTCTGCGCAGCTTTTACATGATCTTTGCCATGAGCGATGAAACGTTCTCCATCACCTGCTCGGCCGAACCGCCGGAGGGTGTGGGCCGGGGATGGTTCATGTTCTTTATCACTCTGTTGGATCAGTTTTACTGGGTCGCCAGTGCCGGGCTGGGGGCCATGGTGGGCTCGGTGCTGCCGTTCAGCACCGAGGGCGTGGATTTTGTGATGACCGCCATGTTCGTGGTCATTTTCCTCAACCAGTGGGAAAAAGAAAAGCAGCATTTCAGCGGCATCATCGGCCTGGCCGTGCCGCTGGCGTGCCGGGTGATCTTTGGCTCCGGAAGCTTTTTGCTGCCGTCCATGGCCTGTATCCTGGTGCTGCTGCTGGTGCTGCGCCGCCCCATTGAAAAAGCCGACGGCGCAGAGAATGAGGAGGTGGACGCATGACCGCCGTTCAGATGGCCCTGACCATTGCCGTGTGTACGGCAGCCACCATGCTCACCCGCTTTCTGCCGTTTCTGATCTTTTCTTCGAAAGATCAACAGCCGCCGGAGGTGGTGCGGTATCTGGGGCGGGTGCTGCCCGCTGCCATTTTCGGGATGCTGATCGTTTACTGCCTGAAAAACGTCACACCCTTTGCGGGCAGCCATGGCCTGCCGGAAGCCATTGCCATTGCCGTCACCGTGGCGCTCCACAAGTGGAAGCATCAGACCCTTGTTTCCATTGCGGGCGGCACCGTGTGCTATGTGCTGCTGGTGCAGCTGGTGTTTGCGTAACAAAAGGGACGCGGTGCTGTTGGCACTGCGCCCCTGTTTTTTAGTGATAAAATGTATCAAAATTGATCTGCCGGTAGAACCGCTGCTGGATCTGGTCAAAGCTTTCGCAGTTCTGGGCCAGCAGCCACATGGCCTTGGTGATGGCGGCTTCAATGGTCATGTCATGGGCCTCCAGGAAGCGGAAGCGGTTTCTGACCCGCTTGCCCACCTCGTAAATGCCCACGTCGCTGCCCTCGTAGGTGACCTGTGTGGTCAGGATCAGGATCTTGTGGGTCTTGTCGTAGTCGCCCAGCCCCTCGGCAAAGGCATCCATCAGCCGCTGCGGGATGCCGCCCACGCCAAAGCTTTCCACGATCACGCAGTCGTATTGTTGAAAGATCGCCGGGATCAGCTCCGGCCCAAGGCCGGGGGTCAGCTTGAGCAGGAACACTTTGGAGTCCAGCTCCCGCCCGAACTCCACCGGGCCGGTGGGCCAGGGCGAGGGCACATACCGCACCAGCCGGTCGCCCTGCACCAGGGCCAGCGCCGGGAAATTGACCGAGGCAAAGGCATCGTAGCTGATGGTCTTGTTCTTTTTGGCGCGGGTGCCGGCAATGACATGGCCGCCGAACACCACCATCACGCCCCGGCTGCCGGGGTCCAGCGCACAGATCACACTGTCGCGCAGGTTCTTTTTGGCATCGGTGATCTCGTTGGAGATGGGCTGCTGGGCTCCCGTGAGGATGATGGGCTTGTCCGCGTTCTGGATCAGATACGAGAGCGCCGCCGCCGAGTAGGCCAGGGTGTCGGTGCCGTGGCAGATGATGAAGCCATCGTAAAGGGCGTAGTTTTCCTGCACGGCTCTGGCCATCATCTGCCAGTGTTCCGGCCCCAGATCGGTGCTGTCGATGCTGCACAGCGCCAGCGTTTCGGGGCTGCACAGGTCGTTCAGCTCCGGCAAGTGGGCCAGCAGTTCTTCGCTGGTCAGCACCGGCCGCAGCCCCTGCGCCGTGCGCACACTGGCAATGGTGCCGCCCGTTGTGATAAAAAGCAGCCGTCGTTTCGACATAAAAACAAGCCCTCCATGGCAAAAATGGATCGTTTGCAACGCTCCCAGTATAACACACTCCGCCGGGGATGAAAAGTGGGACGTTTTGCGGTATAATAGCAATAGCTGTCGCCGCAGGCGACGGATGAGGTGGAATGCCTTGCGGCAGATGCTGATTTGGGAATGGCTGCAACAGCCGAGAGATTGCACAGAAAAACAAGGAGATGATTCTATGCCAAACATCGTCATTGTCGGCTCCGGCCCGGCGGGGGTGTCCGCCGCGCTGTACACAGCCCGCGCCGGGGTGGAAACCACGGTCCTGACCAAGGGGCCGGGCGCGCTGGACCGTGCAGAGAAGATCGAGAACTATTACGGCTTTGCCGGGCCGATTTCCGGCGCGGAGCTGGAGCGCCGGGGCATCGAGGGCGCAAAGGCGCTGGGGGTGCGGTTCGTCACCACGGAGGCTGTGGGCCTGACCTATACCGACCGGCTCACGGTGGAAACGCTGGCCGGGGAGTTCCCGGCGGATGCCGTGATCCTGGCCACGGGGGCGGCCCGTGCGGTGCCCCGCATCCTCGGTCTGACCGGGCTGGAGGGCCACGGCGTGAGCTATTGTGCCGTCTGCGATGCCTTTTTCTACCGGGGCAAGGCCGTGGCCGTTCTGGGCAGCGGCGAGTATGCCCTGCATGAGGTCCAGGCCCTGCTGCCCGTGGTGGGCGGCGTGACGCTGCTGACGAACGGTGCCCCGCTGACGGCACAGTTCCCGCCGGAGGTAACGGTGCGAACCGAGCCGGTGGAAGCCATCCTGGGCGAGGAGCGGGTCACGGGCGTGCAGCTGGCCGGGGGCGAAACACTGGCGCTGGCCGGGGTATTCGTGGCCCTGGGCGTGGCAGGCAGCACCGCGCTGGCCCGCAAGCTGGGAGCTGAAGTGGACGGCAGCAGGATCGTGGTGGACAGCCACATGCAGACCACCCTGCCCGGCCTGTACGCGGCGGGCGACTGCACCGGGGGCCTTTTGCAGGTGGCCAAGGCCGTGTACGAGGGGGCGCTGGCGGGCACCGAAGCGGCCAAGGCCGTGCGGAAAGCGTAAGCAGAAACAAAACGGGAGACGGCATCGTGCAATGCCGTCTCCCGTTTTTCTTATAAGATGAAAGAGATCCTCAGCTCTGGCAGCCGGATTCTTCTTCAATGCCGGTAAAATCGCTTGCATCGGCGATCTTGGTGACATCGAACTTGCCGTTCTCGTCCTTGGGGGCCACAGCAGGGGCTGCTTCTACGGGGTTGACGGTCTCCGGGGCAGTCTCCGCCGGGCGCTCCTCGCTCGGGTCGGGCTGCGCCTGGGGCTGGTCGGCTTCGGCAGCCGGGGCTTCCGGCTCAGCCGGGGTGCTCTTTTCAAAGGCGGGGGGCCAGGCATCCCCGGCTTCGGCGGTCTTTGCCTCCCCCTCGGCATACGCTTCGGCGGTCTTTTCGGCCTCGGCGGCATCCTTTTCGGCTTCTTCAGGGAACTCCACCGCTTCCACATGGAGCGGATCTTTGTCGTTCAGGATTTTGTCCAGCACAACGATGGCGGCACCCGTGACAGCAACTGCTGCCGCTGCGCCCAGAACACGGAACAGAGTTTTCATAATGCGACCCTCCATTTGGATCTTGATCGGAACTGTGTGGGCAACGGCTCCCTTTGCGGGGAACCGGCAGACCTTGTTAAGAGAATGTTACCACATCGTTCAGCGGCTTTTCGGCAGGCTCCACCGAAACGGCGGTCAGCACCGGGCCCTTGCCGCGGTAGATGTTGTGGAACTTGTAGCTGACCTTGGCGGTCACACGCACCCAGGCGCGCTGCTCCAGGGCCTTGTAGCCGTCATAGCTGCAGGGGAAGCCCACGAACTGGATGTCCTGCACGCAGCAGGTCATGGCAAAGCGGCCGGGCACAAAGCTGTTTTTGCCGGCGCGGTTGGTCTGGCACACCTGGGCCAGGAACCGCACGGTCTTTCCGGCGTACTTCTGGGGCTCGTCCTGGCAGTCCATATACCAGATGCCGAAATCGTCGTCGCCGATCTCCACCACCGGGGCGTTCAGGTCGAAGGGCAGCGGGTCGGGGATGTCGTCGTAGGCCACGCTGCCGTCGGCGAACTCATAGGCGATGTCGCACTTGCGGGAGGCCTGGCGCACCAGCTTGTGCAGCTCCTGCCGGGCGGCATCGTTGTTCACGGCCTCAGCGCGGTTGAACACGATCAGCTCACTGCGGGCGATCTTGTCCAGCATCAGGCTGCGCATGGAGTTGTCGCGGGCGTAGGTCAGGGCCGTGGTGCCGTCGGCCGTGGCGATGCACTGGTAGACGATCCAGTTTTCCGGGATGTTCTCTGCCAGGTCCTGCAGCAGCCACATCCCGTTGTACTCGATCACCACGCGGCCCGCATCGGCCTCCTTGGCCATTTTGGCCAGGTTCTGGGCGTTCAGCTCGGCCTTGTCCTCCAGTACGCGCAGGGTCACGCCGGGGAATGCGAACTTTTTCTCGTTGTATTCTTCTTCGCCCTCCTCGCAGACCAGCAGCAGGGTCTTGTCGCCGGAGTCGAAGTTGGGGTCTTCAAAGGTCTCCTGGATGAACTTGGTCTTCCCGCTTTCGAGGAAGCCCACAAACAGGTAAACCGGGATCTCGTTTGCCATAATTGGTTTTACTCCTTTAGTTTTTAGCAGCCAAACAGGGCGGCGATGGCCTTTTCGTCCAGCTTGGAGCCAATGACCACCAGCTTGCCGCCCACATCGGCGCTGCGGGAACGGACTTCCCACTCGCCGGGAACATAGTCGAACTCCAGCCAGCCGTCGGCACCGCCGTCCACGATGCCCTTGCTGCGCAGGATCATGCCGTAGCTGCCGCCGTCCAGCTCGGTAAGGGCGTGCTCAATGTCAGCCTTGGTGAACTTTTTGGCCGTCTCCACGCCCCAGCTGGTGAACACCTCGTCGGCATCGTGGTCGTGGTGGTGATGGTGATGATGGCCGCAGCAGCAGTGGCCGTCCTCCTCATGCTCATGCTCATCGTCATGATCGTGATGGTGGCAGCAGTGGCCGTCTTCATCATGCTCGTGGTGATGGTGCTCGTGCTCGTCGTGGTCATCATCCTCGTCATGATCGTGATGGTGGTGGCAGCAGCAGTGGCCGTCGTGGTCCTCCTCGTCATCATGATCGTGGTGATGATGCTCGTGCTCGTCTTCATCGTCATCATCGTGGTGGTGATGGCCGCAGCTGCACACGCCGTTTTCATCGTAGTGGTGGTGATGGTGCTCGTGTTCTTCTTCCTCGTCCTCGTGGGCGTGGTCGGCGTTGGCCTTGGCAGCCATGGCGATCAGCTCCGCCTTGAAGTCGTCCTTGGTGGACATGGCGTTCAGGATCTGCTCACCGGTCAAAGCATCCCATGCGGTGGTCACGATGGTGGCGGTGGGGTTCTTCTCGCGCAGCATGGCCACAGCGGCAGCGATCTTTTCCTCGCTGGCGGTCTGGGTGCGGCTGAGGATGATGCAGCTTGCGTGGCTGATCTGGTCGTCGTAGAACTCGCCGAAGTTCTTCATATACATCTTGACCTTGTTCACATCGGCTACGGTGACAAAGCTGTTCAGCTGCACGTCCAGATGCTCGGCCACGCCCTCCACGGCACGGGTCACATCGCTCAGCTTGCCCACACCGGAAGGCTCGATCACGATGCGGTCGGGGTGATACTGCTCTACCACCTGCTGCAAAGCGGCGCGGAAATCGCCCACCAGAGAGCAGCAGATGCAGCCTGCGTTCAGCTCGTTGATCTGGATGCCGGATTCTTTCAAAAAGCCGCCGTCAATGCCGATCTCGCCGAACTCGTTCTCGATCAGAACGACCTGCTGGCCCGCAAAGGACTCCTGGATGAGCTTTTTGATCAGTGTGGTCTTACCGGCACCAAGGAAGCCGGAAAAAATATCAATCTTGGTCATAATGCTGTCTGCCTCTTTCTTTTTGTACAAAAGCCCGCAATGGGCTGTTCAGCAATCAGAGCCGCGGAGTGCTGGCCCAAAATTCTTACATCCCTATTATAACAAGGTTGTCAATGGGAAATCGGCCTTTTTCAAGAAAAAATTGTAACATTTTTTGCGATTTGGTTGCGTTTTCAGGAAAATCAGCCCCCTGATTGCAATCTTTCCGCCGGAATGATACAATAGACCCGGCAAATCATCGCTGCCGGACGTTTTTCCGGCAAAAAACAGAAAGAAGGAACTTATCATGAGCATGAATCCCGTTCCGGAGCGCCTGGCCGCCCTGCGCGCTGCCATGGATGCCAACGGCGTGGACATTTACCTGATCCCGGTGGGCGACCCGCATTCCAGCGAGTATCTGCCCGACCACTATACCTCGCTGACCTATTTCTCCGGCTTCCATGGGGAGAACTCCAACTTTGTGGTCACCCGCACGGCCAGCGCCGTGTGGGCCGACGGCCGTTATTTTGTGCAGGCCGAAAAAGAGATCGCCGGAACGGAGATCCAGCTTGAGCGGATGGGCGAACCCGGCGTGCCCACAGCCGAACAGTATTGCGCCGACGCTCTGCCGGAGGGCGGCGTGGTCGGCCTGTGCGGCCTGACCGCCTCCTGCCACCTGGTGCGCAGCCTGCAAAAGGCCCTGGAGGCAAAGCACGGCACCATCAAGCTGCTGAACCTGGAAGATGAGCTGTGGACCGAGGGCCGCCCCGCCCTGCCGGCCACCCCGGCCTGGGTGCTGCCCAAGGAGTACGCGGGCTTCTCCCCGGCCGAAAAGCTGGATCAGCTGCGTGCCAAGCTGAAAGAACTGGGCTGCACGGCCCAGCTGGTGGGCAAGCTGGACAACCTGGCCTGGCTGCTGAACCTGCGCGCCATGGACATCAACTGCACGCCCTACGCCATGGCCTATTGCTATGTGACCCCGGACCGCGCCGTGCTGTTCATCAATACGGCCCGCGTGACCCCGGAAGCCAGGGCCGAGCTGGAAGCCAACGGTGTCACCCTGGCCGAGTACAATGATGTGCTGCCCCTGCTGGCCGCCGAGACGGAGCCGCAGACCGTGCTGGCCGACCCGGCTTCCGTGAACTTTGCCGTGTACGAGACACTGCGGCAGAACGCCGCCCTGACCGTCAAGGACGAGGCGGACCCCCTGCTGCCGATGAAAGGCATCAAGAACGAGGTGGAGCTGACCCACAACCGCGAAACCCACCTGCGGGATGCCGTGGCCATGGTGCGGTTCCAGAAAGAGCTGGAGGAGCGCCTGGCAGCGGGCGAGGAGCTGACCGAGCTGACCGTGGACGAGATCCTGCACAAGTACCGCAGTGCCCAGGACAAGTTCATCGTGGAAAGCTTTGGCACCATTGCTGCCTACGGCGGAAATGCGGCCATGATGCACTACCACGCGACGGAGGCCGATCACGCCAAGCTGGAACGCAGGGGCTTTTTGCTGGTGGACAGCGGCGCAACCTATCTGGACGGCACCACCGACATCACCCGCACCTACCCGCTGGGTGAGCTGACCGAGGACGAAAAGCTGTTCTACACCTGGACGCTGCAGTGCCACATCGACATTGCAAAGGCTGTCTGGCTGGACTACTGCGACGGCCACATGCTGGACACCATCGCGCGCGAGCCGCTGTGGCAGCATCTGATCAACTACCGCTGCGGCACCGGCCACAGCGTCAGCTTTGTGGGCAATGTGCATGAGGGCCCCCACGCCCTGAACGGCCGGAACACCACCGTGTTCCAGCCGGGCATGATCGTCACCGACGAGCCGGGCGTTTACGAGGGCGGCGTTGTCGGCATCCGGATCGAAAACGAGCTGGAATGCTATCACAAGGCCTCCAACCAGTACGGCGAATTCCTGGCGTTCCGGCCCATCACCTTTGTGCCCATTGCCACCTCGCCCGTGGTGCCTGGCGTGCTGACCCGCGATCAGCTGGATTGGCTGAACGCCTACCACCGCGCCGTGTTTGAAAAGCTGGCTCCCCGCCTGACCGAGGAAGAACGGGACTGGCTGGCCAAAAAGTGCGCAGCCATCGGCGCTTGATCGAAAACCCAAAAAGGCAGGCAGCCCAGGGGGCTGCCCGCCTTTTGTTTACTCGGTGCGGTTCTTCCAGTAATCCTTTGCTTCGTCGATCAGCTTCTTGAACGGCCCGGAGGGATAGGTGCTCTCGGCAATGTCCACCAGGAACTTATACAGCTGGGGGCGCACCTCCTCGTACATGCCAAGCCGGGTATACAGGTCCTTGTAATAGCGGAACGTCTGCACCTTGTTCTGCACCAGCGTGGCCGGGTTGATCTGGGTGTGGCAGATGCTCTGAGGATTCTGGACGTAGAAATAGCCCGGCGCGGCAATGGAGACGAACGTCTGGGCGTACTGGATATACTGCATGTTGAACACCAGATCCTCGGCCCAGCGCAGCTCGCTGGTAAAGCGGATGTCGTTTCCCGTCAGGATGTCCCGGCGGTAGAGCTTGTTCCAGAGCACACTGTAAAAGTAGGAGGCGGGCTTGTCCATCAGGCGCAGCGCAAAGGTGTCCTTGTCGTAGATGCCTGCGGGCAAAAAGCCGTACTCCCGCACCTCCGGGGGGCGGGCTACGCTCATCACGCCCAGGTCGTCCTGCAGTTTTTCCAACACCTGCTCCGGCTTGGAGACCCCGGCGGGGATCACCATTTTGTAGGGCGCGATCACCAGATCTGCGTGGTTCTGTTCCGCCGCCGTGACCAGATGCTGGGTGTAGTCGGGGGCGATGTGATCGTCGCTGTCCACAAACTGGATATACTTGCCGCCCGCCAGCTTCAGGCCCAGGTTCCGGGTGTCGGACACGCCGGAGTTGTCCTTATCCACCAGCAGGATGCGGCTGTCCCTGGCGCGGAATGCCTCGCACACGGGCAGGCTCTGGTCCTTGGAGCCGTCGTTCAGGATGATGAGCTCCAGATCCCGGTACGTCTGGGCCAGGATGCTGCCGATGCAGCGTTCCAGGTGGCTCTGAGCGTTGTAAACGGGCAGGATGATGCTGACAAGGGGCTGGCTCATAATACGAAGTCTCCTTTTTGTTGTTTTTGTTCATGATACTCCCCTGCGGACCAAAATGCAAGGGCCCGGCGGGGGCGGAGGGAGGTGTTTTGGAGATGATCTTTCACATTGCGGTGTGCAGCCCGGATGCGGTTCTGCGCAGCCGGATCCAGCGGCAGTGCATGGAGTATTATGCCCGCCGGGCCGACGGCTGCATCGTGGAACAGATGGCCGACCCGGCCCGCCTGCTGCATGAGGCAGCGGGGGAACGCTTTGAGCTGTACCTGATCGAGCTGGCGGCTGCCGACCCGGCCGCCGGGCTGAAGGCGGCGGCCCAGCTGCGCAGCCGGGGCGTGCGGGCCCCGCTGGCGTTTCTGGCCCATACCACGGCCTACGCCTACGAGGCGTTCCGGGTGGATGCGATGCAGTATCTGCCCATCCCGTTCCGGCCGGAGCAGCTTACGGCCCTGCTGGACCGGGCCACTGAGCCGGAGTACGGCCCTGTGATCCCGGTGAGCACGGCAGCGGGCCTGCGGGCGCTGCCCTTTGCGGACATCGAGTTTTTGGAGTGTACCCACCACGTCGTCCACTTCCACCTTGCCAGCGGCGAGGACGTGGCCTCGCTCTCGCTGCGGGTGCCGTTTTCGGAGGTGGCAAAGCCGCTGCTGGCCGACGAGCGCTTTGTCCAGCCCCACCGCTCCTATGTGGTGAACCTGGCGGCTGCCGCCCAGCTCTCCGCCGGGGAGCTGCGGATGCGCAGCGGTGCGCGGGTGCCCATCCCCCGCGGGCGCGAACCCGCCGTCCGCGCCGCGTTCCGTAAATTTCTGGAAACGTAAAAACAGGCTCCGATAAAAAATAGAAAAAAGCATCGGTAAGGTGATTCCTGCGGATCGGCGCGTTTCGGAAAAACCTTACGGATGCTTTTTGCTTTATGGGGTGGTTCGGATGAGAGCCGGATCCTCTGGATCACCGGAGCGATCAAAGATCGGTCCAGTCCAGCTCCGTCCAATCCCGCAGAAACTGGGTGCTGAGCTTTTTCAGCCGGGGCTCATCGGCGGCGCTGGCAGCATCGGCGATGCCGATGACCGCAAAGCCCGCGTCGTGGGCGGTGCGGGCGGCGTAGAGCGAGTCCTCGCAGACGGCGCAGCGGGCCGGATCGGTGCCGCCCAGCCGCTGCAGGGTCCGGAAAAACACCTCCGGGCGGCTTTTGTGCAAAGGACCCTGCGCCTCCACGTAAAACTCAAAGTATTCGTCGATGCTAAGCCTGGTCAGCACGGTGCGGCACTGGTCGGCCCAGGTGTTGGAGCAGATGCACATCCGGGCTCCCTCGGCTTTCAGGCGGGCCAGCATCGGGCGCACGCCGGGCTTGAGCTCCACATCCTCGTACAGCCGGGCGATCACGGTGCGCATCACGCCCATGTAGTCCTCCATCCGCAGCGGCAGGCCGTACTCCCGGATCAGGTAGGCCGCGCCCTCGTCCATCCCCATGCTCAGCAGCGTGGAGCGCAGGTCGGCTTTCGGCGTGCGGCCGTAGCGGGCCAGCAGGGCCGCCGGGGCACCCTCCCACACCAGCGTCATGCTGTCGGTCAGGGTGCCGTCCATATCAAAGATCCATTGCTTGCAGCGCATACACAGTTCCTCACAATTCGTAAACAGAATCTGACAAAAGTATACCATGGATTTTGTTCCAAAAACAGAGAGAAATTTTCTTGAAAACATGGTATACTTTGGATAAGACCCGGAACAAGGCAAAAGGGGGCGGCACAATGGCACAGAACAGGGCAGGACAAAAAGGGCTGGTGCTGGCGGGCGGCGGCGCACGCGGCAGCTATCAGGTGGGCGTGTGGCGCGCGTTGACCGAGCTGGGCTGGCGGCCGGATCTGATCACGGGCACCAGCGTGGGCAGCCTGAACGGAGCCATGTTCGTGCTGGATCTGTACGAGACGGCGCGGGACATGTGGATGAGCATTCGCAGCCAGGATGTGATGGAGCTGCCGGAGGAAAACGCGGACCTCTCGGAACTGCACCGGTTCCTGCGGGACGTGGTGCGGGCCGGCGGCATGGATGTCGCCCCGCTGGAGGAGATCGTGGAGCGGGTGCTGGACGAGGACGCGCTGCGCGCTTCCCCCATCCGGTTCGGCCTGGTCACGGTGGAAAAGCGGGGCCTGAAGCCGCGGGAGCTGCCGCTGGAGGAGATCCCGCAGGGCAAGGTCAAGGATTATCTGCTGGCCTCGGCGGCCTGCTTCCCCGCCCTGCGCGCCAAGCAGATCGACGGCGTGCAGTTTTTGGACGGCGGCTACCGCGACAATATGCCCACCGCCCTGGCCCAGCGGATGGGGGCCGAGGAGCTGATCTGTGTGGATCTGGAAGGGGTGGGGATCACCCTGCCAAACCGTACCGGACTGCCCACCACCCTGATCCGCAGCTACTGGGAGTTGGGGGACATCCTCCGCTTTGACCCGGAAACGGCCCGGCGGAACATCGAGCTGGGCTACTACGACACCCGCCGCGCCATGGGGTACCTGCGGGGCTGTGCCTACGCCGTCTCCTGCGATGCCCGGAGCTGTGAGGATGCCGCTGCCTTTGCGTGGAAATTCCAGCAGGTGCAGAAAACGGTGCGGGAAAAGTACCCCGTGACCTTGACGGCGGATGCGGCTCTGCTGCTGGCCAACCTGAAAGATGTCCAGCTGGCCCCGCTGGAAGCGGCGGCCGAGGATGCGGGCGTGGACCCCACCGTGTTCTATACCACCCATACGCTGGCCGAAGCGTTCCTTGAAATATGCGACCGGGAGCGCATCGAACGCTTTGCGCCGCTGTTTGAGGGCAGCGGCAATGCGGCACAGGCCGCCCGCGCGGCCCTGCTGCCCAACACATTTTTGCAGGCGCTTGTGTACCGTGCCCTGAC
This sequence comes from uncultured Faecalibacterium sp., assembly GCA_934547065.1. GTDB lineage: Bacteria > Bacillota > Clostridia > Oscillospirales > Ruminococcaceae > Faecalibacterium. The sequence goes on along the minus strand of CAKTEF010000014.1, from coordinate 21,314 downwards.
CGGGCCGGTGCTGCCGGAGGTGATCGAACCATGAAAGTCTATCAGGGACATACGGCTTCGCCCGGCCTGGTGCTGGGGCAGGTCAGCCGCCTGGAACGGCAGACCGAGAGCTTCCCCTCCGGGCCGTTCAACCCGGAGCGGGAGCAGAAACTGCTGGAATCTGCGGTGCAGACCGCGCAGCAGGAGCTGGATGCCATGGCCCGGCGCAGCGGCCCCACGGAGCAGGCGATCTTCCTGTTCCAGAGCATGATGCTGGAAGATGAAGGTTTTATGAAAGAGGTCCGCTTCCAGATCCGGGCGGGCATCGGCTCCGCCGAGGCCATGGAGCGGGTGGGCCGGCGCTATGCCGACCAGCTGGCCCACATGGAGGATAACGCCTACATGCAGCTGCGGAGCGTGGACATCCTGGATGCGGCCCGCCGGGTGGTGAACATCCTGACCAACCGCCCGCGCGTCTGGCTGGCGCTGGACCACCCGGTGATCCTTGCAGCCGACCTGCTGATGCCCAGCGACCTGTTCAGCGTCCCCGCCGGGATGATCCTGGGCATCATCACCTCCGAGGGCAGCAACCAGAGCCATGCGGCCATCATTGCGCGGGCCATGCACATCCCCGGCGTGGTGCAGGTGGGCAGAGAGTTTCTGGACGACTGCGACGGCCGTACCGTGGTGCTGGATGCCAACAACGGGGAGTGCATCCTGGACCCGGATGCCGCCACCCGCCAGCAGGCGGTGGCCCGCATCTGCGAGCTGCAGTGGGAAAACGCGGAGATGAACCGGATCAGCGCCCTGCCCTGCCGCACGAAAGACGGCACGGCGTTTGAACTGCTGGCCAACTGCTTTGGGCAGGAGGATATCGAAACGGCGCTGCAGTCCGGGGCCGGCGGCGTGGGCCTGCTGCGCAGCGGTTATATGATGCTGCCGGGCCGCCCGGTGGACGAGCAGGAGCAGTTTGTGTTCTACCAGTCCTGCCTGGCTGCGGCCAGGGGCGGCGTGGTCACGGTGCGCACCTTTGATTTCGGGGCCGACCGCACCGTGGCCGATGCCCACCGGGGGCCGGAATCTTCCAAACTGGGGCTGCGGGGCATTCGCAGCAGCCTGCGCCGCCCCCACCAGTTTGAAACGCAGATCTGCGCCCTGCTGCGGGCGGCCGCCCATGGCCCGCTGCGGGTGATGTTCCCCATGGTGACCAACCTGGAAGATTGGGACGAGGCCATGCGGCTGGTGGAGCACTGCCGCCGGCACCTGCGGGAGCGGGGCGAAACGTTCAACGAGGACACCCCCTTTGGCGTGATGCTCAGCGTGCCCTCGGCCTGCCTGACGGCAGAGGAATTTGTGGAGCACGGCTGCCGCTTTTTTGTGATCGAGACGAACGACCTGATCCAGTACACCCACGCGGTGGACCGGGATCTTTCCATTGCGGAGCGGTACTACCGCCCGGCCAGCCATGCCATGAAAAAGCTGATCCGGATGGTGCTGGAAGCCGCCGATGCGGGCGGCATCCCTGTGACGATCTGCGGCCTGGCCGTGGGCAACCCGGCCAACACTGTGCAGTACCTCAAGCTTGGCCTGCGCAGCTTCTCCATGAGCCCGCAGAACCTCATCGGCGTGAAAAAGGCCCTGCTGGAAGCGGAAAGCAAAGATTGACAGTTCCCATAAAGTGTAGTACAATGTACTATACAAAGGAGATGATACGATGGCATTCTCGATTCGTTTGACCGAAGAAGAACGGAGGCTTGCGGACAGCTACGCAAGGCTTCACTCCATGTCGATGGGAGAAGCATTCAAGCGGGCGCTGTTTGAGCGCATTGAAGATGAATATGACCTGACGGTTGCAGAGGATGCACGCAAGGAGTATCTGCAAAGCGGAAAGCAGAGCCGCCCGGTGGAGGATCTCTGGAAGGAACTGGAGCTATGAGCTACCGGGTAGAAGTGACACCGCGCTTTGAAAAAGAGTTCAAAAAACTGGATCGCTATACGCAGCGGATGCTGAAAGCATGGATCGACAAAAATCTGATCGGCTGTGCAGATCCCCGTGTGCATGGAAAGGGTCTGACGGCGAATCGGAGCGGGCAGTGGCGGTATCGCATCGGTGATTACCGGCTGATCTGCCTGATCGAAGATCAGGAACTGGTGATCCTTGCGTTGAGCGTTGGCCACCGGCGGGAAATCTACGAAAACTGAATCGTAACACAAAAAGGACGGCTCACGCCGTCCTTTTTGTATAAAAGCAGGTTGAAATTACTCCAGGTTCCCTGTCAGGGTCATTACGGCGGAAAGAACCGCCAGGGGGGCTGTTTCGCACCGGAGGATGCGGGGGCCAAGGCCGACGGTTTTGGCTCCGGCGCTGGCGGCCATCTCGGCTTCTTCGGCTGCAAAGCCGCCCTCGGCCCCGGTGATCAGGGCGATCTTCAGGCGCTTGCCGTCGGCAGGGGCGGCATCGGCCAGCAGCTGGCGCAGGGGGGCACCGCCGCACTCGTAGCAGAACAGCACGATGTCATAGCCCTCCAGGCTGCGGCAGAGCGCGCCGAAATTGGGCAGCGGCAGGGCCACATCCGGCAGGATGCCCCGGCCGCACTGCTTGGCGGCCTCAAAGGCGATGCGGTTGTAGCGCTCGTTCTTCTGCTCCTCTTTTTTGGGGGCGGCCACACAGTAGCGGCTGAAGAACGGCACAACGTGGGAGCAGCCCAGCTCCACGCCGTGGCGGATGACCTGTTCCAGCTTGTCCTGCTTGGGGTAGCCCACAAACAGGGTCACTTCCACGCTGGGCTCGGCGGCGCTGGGATAGCCCGGCTCCACCGTAAAGTCCACGGTCTCCGGGCCGAAGCCGGTGATGGTGGCCGTGTACTCCACGGCGCTGCCGTCGCACAGGATCACGGTATCGCCCACCCTGCCGCGCATCACACGGGAAAGATGGTGGGCATCGGCTCCGCGCAGCGTGGCGGTTCCGTTGGAGATTTCAGTGGTAAAATAACGATGCGGCATTTGCTTCTCCTGATCTTTACATGCTCGCCCAGAAACTTTCCCGGCAGGAAAACCCTGTTCAGGCAGTACGAACTGGATCCGACTGCCAAGGGCTCCCCTGCCAGGGGAGCTGGCGCGAAGCGACTGAGAGGTTTATTTTTTACAGACAATGCACTCCCAGCCGCGCTTTTCCTTGACCTGCTGCACGGCAAGGCCTGCGGCTTCCAGTGCGGCGATCACTTCGTCCTTGCGGCTGTCGATGATGCCGCTGGCAATGAACACGGCATCCTCCGCCATCAGGCCGGGCACGGCGGGGGCCAGGCTGATGATGGCATTGGCCACGATGTTGGCCGTGATGATCTCATATTGGCCGCTGGCCTTGTCGGAAAGGTCGCCCACCAGCACGGTCAGCCGGTCGGCCACGCCGTTCAGGGCCGCGTTCTCCCCGGCGGTGCGCACGGCCACGGGGTCAATGTCTACGCCCTCGGCGCGGGCAGCCCCCAGCTTGAGGGCGGCAATGGCCAGGATGCCGCTGCCGGTGCCGATGTCCAGCACCCGCTCGCCGCCGCACACCCGCTCGTCCAGCGCTTCCAGGCACAGGCTGGTGGTCTCGTGGCCGCCGGTGCCAAAGGCCAGGCCGGGATCCAGGATCAGCTTGACGCGGCTTGTGTCGTACTCCTGCCAGGAGGGCACGATGGCCAGGCGGCGGCCGATGTCCATGGGGTGGTAGTATTTGCGCCAGCCGTTCTGCCAGTCCTCCTGCTCCACGCCCTCGGTCTCCACGGTGTAGGCGATGCCCGCAGCCTCCATCCGGGCGGCGATCAGGGCCAGCAGTTCCACGGGGGAGGCCCCCGGCTCCAGATAGATGTGGATGATCACGGTGTCGCGGGGCTTGTCCAGCAGTTCCTGCTCGATCAGGTCCACATGGGCGATCTCGGCTACCTGCTGCTCAATGTCGCTGTAATCTTCAATATAAATGCCGCCTTCGGCGATCATGGTGGCAACGGCCTCCGCGTTGTCGGCATCGGCTTTGGCCACGGTCAGGCGGATATCGGTCCATTCCATAAAAAGAAACCTCCTTGGGTCTTGTTTTTTTCTGTAAGTATAGTACCCGATTCCGGCCCCGGATGCAAGCGGGTTTGCCCGGAAAGACAAAAAAGAAAAAACTTTTCATGGCTTGGCGAAAGAACTGACAAAAAACCCAAAAAATTCCGCTGGCGGCCGGTGCATTCCGGGAAAATTGCGGCAAAAACCGTGAAAAATTTCACAAAAGCTATTTCTTTTTTTCGGAGGATGTGCTAAGATAAGACTATATAGGTATGCCCGGATCGGAACGCCCGCCGGATCATCTGCGGCAATCGGACCAAGGCTGTGTACGACGAGCCGAAAAACCGCTGCAACACCCGATCCGGCAGCGAACGGAAAAAGAAACAGGAGGCTCCATTATGAAGATCATTCGTGCAAAGGATTACAAGGACATGTCCCGCAAAGCGGCCAACATCATTTCCGCGCAGGTCATCATGAAACCCAACTGCGTGCTGGGCCTGGCCACCGGCGGCACCCCCGTGGGTGCTTATGCCCAGCTGGTGGAGTGGTACAACAAGGGCGACCTGGATTTCTCGGAGGTCACCACTGTCAACCTGGACGAGTACCGCGGCCTGCCCAAGGAGCATCCGGAAAGCTACTGGAGCTTCATGCACAAGAACCTGTTTGACCATGTGAACATCCGCCCGGAGGCCATCCACCTGCCCGACGGCACCAACCCCGATGCCGCAGACGCCTGCGCAAAGTACAACGAGATCATCCACAGCGTGGGCGGCATCGACCTGCAGCTGCTGGGCCTTGGCCCCAACGGCCACATCGGCTTCAACGAGCCGGGCGAGGCCTTTGAGCTGGAGACCCACTGCGTGGACCTGACCCCCGCCACCATCGAGGCCAACAAGCGCTTCTTTGACGGCAACGAGGATCTGGTGCCCAAGCAGGCCTACACCATGGGCATCAAGACCATCATGCAGGCCCGCAAGGTGCTGGTGGTGGCCAACGGCCTGGCCAAGGCCAAGGCGGTCAAGGCTGTGGTGGAAGGCCCTGTGACCCCGGAGTGCCCCGGCTCCATTCTGCAGATGCACCCGGACTGCATCCTGGTGGCCGACGAGGAGGCCCTGAGCCTGCTGTAAGCCGCTGCAGTTTCCCCAAGAAAGGAACCGTTCCCTATGATCCCTGAGACCCTGACCTGGCGGCTGCTGACCGCAGAACAGCTGACGCGCGTGTATCTGGACGAGATGCGCCGGGATTTCCCCGCCGGGGAGCTGAAACCCCTGAGCATGATCCTGAACAGCGAAGCCGCCGGCACGGCCCACACCTGGGGCGTGTATGCGGGCGAGACGCTGGCCGCCTACCTGCTGATGGTGCGGCCCGCAGGCTGCACGGTGAGCCAGCTGGATTATTTTGCGGTCCTGCCCGCGTATCGCGCTTCCGGCCTGGGGGCGGCCCTGCTGGCCGATCTGCCCCGGCACGAAGCGGGTGCTGCGGCCATCCTGATCGAGGCCGAGTGCCCGGAAAAGGCAGCGGACGAGGCCATGGCCGTGCGGCGGCTGGGGTTTTATGCCCGCTGCGGCGCACAGGATACCGGCTGGACCGAACATCTGTTCGATGCCTGGTTCCGGGTGCTGGTTCTGCCCTGCCCCGGCGGCCCGGAAAGCCCGGCGGAGGAAACGATCGACCGGCTGGCGGACTGCTACCGCAGCACCATCGGTGAGCCGCAGTGGAAAAACTACGTCCGTTTTTACGGCCCGGACGGCACCGAAGCCCAGATCTGACCGCCCGGCCTGCGCAAACTACGTTCCCGCCCGCCCGGTGGTGCAGCTGCCTGTACCGCCGGGCTTTTTTTGCGCGGAAAATAGTTCCAAAAGCGCGGAAAACCGCTTGACACTCTGCCGGATTATGGTAACATGAAAGAAAGGATCCCCTGCGGATCCGTGCGGAATTTTTTGAGGTGTGTATCAGTTTTGAAATGGAGGCAATTTTTATGAGCAACAAGATTTCCCGCCGCAGCTTTTTGAAGTGTGCCGGTGTTGCCGCACTGGCGGTGAGCGCAGCCGGTGCTCTGAGCGGCTGCAGCCTGGTGGATGATATCATCAACAAAGCGACCGAGGATTACCCCAACATGACGACGCTGGACGGCGTGAGCTTTAATCTGAGCAGTGTCCACGCAGCACGACGGGAAGCCAGCACCGAGCCTTTGGGCGAGCTGGTATCGTTCATGCCGCTCATCGGCCTGGCCAACTTTACCAGCGGCGAGGGCAAGAACGTGAACCAGAATACGTTCTCGCTGAAAGTGGACGACTACGAGATGAAGCCTCTGCTGGGCGAGGCCGCTATGAAAGCAGCCTGTGGCTATCTCTCAAACAAGGAGGATCTGCTCCTGGACGAGAAGGGCAGCGTGACGCTGGGCGCCAATACGAGCGAGAGCGGCTACAAGGACGGCTTCCTGGTGTATGCATTCCCGGAAAACGTGCATGTCAAGACCTGGAAAAAGGCCGTGCTGACCATCAAGATGGGCGGCAAATCCACCACGTTCACCCTCACCCATACGAGCGACGATCCCAGGGATGATTATGAGATCTCCAAAAAGTAAGACCGGAATCGAATAGATAGAAAGAGGAAGATGAAATGAGCAACAAGATTTCCCGCCGCAGCTTTCTGAAATGCGCCGGTGCCACGGCGCTGGCGGCTGGTGCGGCTTCCATGCTGAGCGGCTGTGACCTGATCGGAGCCGCTATGAACCTGGGGTTTGAGAAGATCGGCAACCAAATGGGCCATGCTTCTGCCACCATGGGCGATAACGTCTGGGCAGCCCTGAGCAACCGTTTCTGCTCCTGGAACAGTGGAGAGAATGAGCTGCTGATCCTGGCGGTCGAGTTCCAGGTCAAGAACAAACGGGATGCGGGGCTGGATTTCCATGCCAGCGAGATCACGGACGTGAAGATCAACGGCCACAAGGCAAGAGTCGTGGTCGATCCGGGCACGGAGTTCTCCGATTGCGGAAATCAGGAAAAATATCCGGTGCTGTATGATGCAAGCGGCAACAAAACGTTTGCGGCAAGTCCCGACATGAATGCGGCAGAAAATGGCTATATCTACTTCGCGCCCGTTTACGACGAGGGCGAGGAGCACGACATTGTGAACGGCTGGAAAACGCTGGAGTTCACCTTTAAGCTGAACGGCAAGACTGCGATCTTTACCGCAGCACGCAGCTCGGACAACACCATGACCTCTGCCAAAAAGTAACCCCAAAGCCTGTTTCACCCGGCGGTGCTGTGTGCATGGCCGGGTGTTTTTGCGCGGTGAAAAACCGACGCTTGACAGCCTGGAAAAGTATGGTACTATGAAAGCGGAAGCATATCCGATATGGGACAGGAGGAGATTTGGATGAGCAATGCATTTTCCCGCCGCGATTTTCTGAAAGCATCGGCCGCCGCAGTGCTGGCCCTTTCCGTTTCCGGCGCACTGACCGGCTGCGGGGAGCAGGAAACGATCTATGAAACGACGCTGGGTGATTTCAAGGTGCGGGCCTATAAGGCTACGGTGGCCAACAACAGCGTTGTGGGCAATGACGCACAGTCCAGCATCAAGGTCACGATGAATGTCAGCCTGACCTATACGGGCAGCGGCCTGAATGTGGATACGCTGGGCAATGTCTTTTCCATGGAACTGGCAGACGACAGCCTGAAAGATAAGGTGCTCAAGCAGACCAGCAACGGCGTGATCGCCGGGGCAAACATCCCCACGATGAACTCGGCCAAGAACTATACCCTCACCTTTGAGACGAAGAACGCCGATCAGTACAAGTCCTATAACAATGGCAGGAATCTTCAGCTGAAAGTCAAGCTGTTCAGCCAGACCGCCATCTTCAACCTGGCGGCCGATGGCAGCATCCTGTCCGTTGGCAGAGCATAACCCCCGCCTTTTCCGGCCCGGAGCACACAGACGTGCTCCGGGCCGTTTTTGCGTTCGGCAGCCTGCACAAGGCCGCCGGGCGCTTTTTCTGCATCCGGACGGAAACTGTAAAATCCGGTGCGATGCCCCGGCCCGGAATGCACCCAAAACTTTACATCGGGGCCAAAAACGCACAAACAATTTACCTGCATTTTGCGCGGTCGTGGTCGCGGCAGGCGCGGCGGGGCGCTACAATAAGAGCGTCCCAAGGAGAAAAACAAATACGAGAAAGTTTCGGGCGCAGATGCCCCGATTTGGAGGAAAACAACATGAAAAAGATCACGCGTCGTTCGTTCCTGACCGTTTGTGGTGCAGCCGCTGCTGCCGCTGCCCTGACCGCCTGCGGCGGTTCCGCTTCGTCCGCAGCCGCATCTTCCGTGGCGGCTTCTTCTGCCGCTGCTTCCGCAGCCGATGCCGCCGGAAGCCTGTCCGGCAATGTGGCCACCGGCGGTTCTACTTCGATGAAAAACGTCATTGCCGCCCTGACCGAGGGCTTTGCCGAGGTCGAGCCGGGTGTCACCGTCAGCTATGACCCCACCGGTTCCGGTGCCGGCATCACCGGTGCGACCGATAAGACCCTGGACATCGGCCTTTCTTCCCGCGCCCTGAAAGACGAGGAGAAGAACGATGTGGACGGCACGGTGATCGCCCTGGACGGCATTGCCATCATCGTCAACAAGGACAGCAAGGTGGAGGATCTGACCGTGGATCAGCTCAAGCAGATGTTCACCGGCGAGATCACCAACTGGTCTGAGGTGGGCGGCGACGACGGCGAGATCGTGCTGATCGGCCGTGAGGCCGGTTCCGGCACCCGCGATGGCTTTGAGAGCATCGTGGATGTCAAGGATGCCTGCCAGTATGCACAGGAGCTGACCGCGACCGGCGCTGTCATCAGCGCGGTGGAGGCCAACCCCCTGGCCGTTGGTTACGCTTCCCTGTCCGCTGTGGGCGACACCGTGAAAAAGGTCACCGTCGGCGGCGTGGAGTGCAGTGAGGATACCGTCAAGGACGGCAGCTACGAGGTGCAGCGTCCGTTCGTGTTCGTCACCAACAAGTCCGTCACCCTGTCGGAGCAGGCACAGGAATTCTTTGACTTTGCCACCAGCACCGATGCAGCAGACCTGATCCGCACCGCCGGTGCCGTTCCCGTGAACGAGTAATTGTCAGCGGGCTCACCCTCTCAGGCCGCTTCGCGTCCAGATGTCCCCCCTCTGTCGCTTATGCGACATCTCCCTCCGGCCGGAGGGAGTCTTTCCCAAAGGGGGAGCTCTTGACAAAACCGCAAACTTTGCAATTACTGCCAAGGCCTCGCCCTTTGGGAGAGGTGGCATTGCGGAGCAATGACGGAGAGGGTGAGCACGCTGCCCGCAATGATGCAAACCCACTGGACTGCGTCAGCTTAGCCCCAAAAGGCCGGGCTGGCGCGGTTTTTGAAGGATTCCAATATGAACAAAAAATCCTCTTATTTACGAAAGGTACAGCTCCCCCGCACCCCGGCCGAGTGGCTGGAAGCCGTGATGAACTTCATCTTCTTTCTGTGCGGCATCCTGGCTGTGGGCTGTGTGGTGCTGATCTCGGTGTACATGATCCTTTCGGGCCTGCCCGCCATCCGGCAGATCGGCCTGTTCCGCTTTCTGACCGGCACGCGGTGGGCCTCCACGGCCAAAGATCCGGAGTTCGGCATCCTGCCGTTCATCCTGTCCAGCGTGTGCGGCACGCTGGGAGCCGTGATCCTCGGTGTGCCCATCGGGCTGCTCACAGCCGTGTTCCTTTCCAAGGCCGCCGGGCCGCGGGTGCGCACGGTGGTGGTCACCGCCATCGAGCTGCTGTCCGGCATCCCCAGCGTGGTGTTCGGCCTGCTGGGTATGCAGGTGCTGGTGCCCGCCGTGGCAAAAACGTTTGGCAAAGCTTCCGGTGCCTGCCTGCTGAGCGCCATCGTGGTGCTTTCCATCATGATCCTGCCCAGCATCGTGTCCGTGTCGGTCACGGCGCTGAACGCCGTGCCGCCGGAGTATGAGCAGGGCAGCCTGGCACTGGGTGCCACCGACACCGAAACGTGGTTCAAGATCAGCATCCCGGCAGCCAAAAGCGGCATTGCGGCCGGCATCGTGCTGGGCATCGGCCGTGCCATCGGCGAGGCCATGGCCGTGATGATGGTGGCAGGCAACAGCCCCAACATGCCGGACAGCCTGTTCCGCAGCGTGACGTTCCTGACCACGGCCATTGCCAAGGAGATGAGCTATGCCGGTGGTCTGCAGCGACAGGCGCTGTTCAGCATCGCACTGGTGCTGTTTGCGTTCATCATGCTCATCAATGTGGTGCTGAACGTAGTGCTGAAAGGAGGAAATCAGGATGAATGATTCCATGTCTGCCTCCCGCCGCGCCTGGAACCGGGTGATGAATGCCCTGGTCTGGGCCAGCGCCGTGCTGGTGATGGTTCTGGTGGCCGGTATCCTGGGCATGGTGCTGGTGCGCGGCCTGCCGCACATCAGCTGGAACTTTTTGTCCACCACCGCCAGCGTGCTGAAAGGCACCGACGGCATCCTGCCCGCCATCCTGAACACCCTGTATGTCATCCTGCTCACCCTGCTGATCGTGCTGCCTCTGGGCGTGGGGGCTGCGGTCTACCTGACCGAGTACGCCTCCAATCGGCGGCTCATCGAGGTCATCGAGTTCACCAACGAGACGCTGGCGGGCATCCCCAGTATCCTCTACGGTCTGGTGGGTATGCTGGTGTTCAGTCAGGCGCTGGGCTTTCAGACCTGTCTGCTGTCCGGCTGCCTGACGCTGGTCATCATGAACCTGCCCACCATCATCCGCACCACCCAGGAGTCGCTCAAAACGGTGCCGCAGGGCTACCGCGAGGGTGCGCTGGGCCTGGGCGCGGGCAAATGGCACATCATCCGCACCATCGTTCTGCCCTGCAGCATCGACGGCATCGTAACGGGCTGCATCCTGGCCGTGGGCCGCATCGTGGGCGAAAGCGCTGCCCTGCTGTTCACCGCCGGTGCAGCTGAGGTGATCGCCAAGAGCGTGGCCAAGGCCTACACCTCCAACGGCGCCACCCTTTCGGTGCTGCTGTACCTGCGCGCCTTTGAGGACGGCGATTTCGATTCCGCCTGGGGCATCGGCGCGGTGCTGCTGGTGCTGGTGCTGGTCATCAACCTGGCGGCCCGGCTGGCCAAAACAAAGCTGAAGCAAACGCAATGAGGTACTGTATGGAAACCACAACAACGCCGATCATCACCGCCCGCCGCCTGAACCTGTGGTACGGTGATTTCAAGGCTTTGAAAGATATCTCCATGGATGTGGGCGAGCGGGAGATCACGGCCCTGATCGGCCCCTCCGGCTGCGGCAAATCCACATTTCTGAAAACGCTGAACCGGATGAACGATCTGGTGCCCGGCATCCGGATCGAGGGCGATGTCCGCCTGAAAGGCGAGGACATCTTTGCCCGCGAGATGCAGCCTACCGAGCTGCGCCGCCGGGTGGGCATGGTGTTCCAGAAAGCCAACCCGTTCCCCATGAGCATTTACGACAACATCACCTATGGCCCCAAACTGCACGGCGTACACAATAAGGCCGAACTGGATGAGCTGGTGGAAAGCTCCCTGAAAGGAGCCGCCCTCTGGAATGAGGTCAAGGACCGCCTGAAAAAGAGCGCCCTGGGCCTTTCCGGCGGCCAGCAGCAGCGCCTGTGCATTGCCCGTGCGCTGGCGGTCCGGCCGGAGGTGCTGCTGATGGACGAGCCCACCAGCGCCCTGGACCCCGGCTCCACCATGAAGATCGAAGAACTGATGAGCGAGCTGAAAAAGAACTACACCGTGGTCATCGTCACCCACAATATGCAGCAGGCCGCCCGCATCAGCGACCGCACCGCCTTTTTCCTGCTGGGCGAGCTGGTGGAAGCCGGCCCCACGGCCCGGATCTTCAGCACACCGCAGGACAAGCGGACGGAGGATTATATCTCCGGCCGGTTCGGCTGATAAGGAGGGAGCCTTGCAATGAGCAACCGCACACAATACGATACCGATCTGGCCGACCTGAAAACGGCCCTTTCCGAGATGGGCCGGAATGCCGCCGATGCGGTGGAAGCCGCTTTGGAGGCCCTGTGTACGGCGGATGCCGAAGCCGCAGCGGCCATTGTCCGGGGCGATGGCCGGATCAACAATATGGAGCGCGACATCGAGCACCGCTGCATGACCCTTTTGCTGCGCCAGCAGCCGGTGGCGGGCGACCTGCGCCGCATCTCCACGGCCATGAAAGTGGTCACGGACCTGGAACGCATCGGCGACCATGCGTCCGACATCGCGGAGATCATCCCGCATCTGGTCACCGTGCGCAAAGAGGGCGACCCCGCCGTGAGCCAGGCCATCCGGATGGGCCAGAAAGCCCACAGGATGATCCTGGATGCTCTGGCTGCCCTGACCGGTGAGGACGAGGGCGCGGCCCGGAACGTAATCGCGACCGACGATGAAGTGGATTACGATTTCAACGCCATCAAGCACACGCTGGCCCAGGAGATCGCGGCGGTTCCCGCCAAAGTGGATGCCGCGCTGGATCTTTTGATGGTCATTAAGTATCTGGAACGCATCGGCGACCACGCCGTGAATGTGGCCGAGTGGGTGGAATTTGTCCGCACCGGCCGCTACCACAACGAAGCCATGTTCTGATCGTTTGTTTTTCTCACTTCTCCCGGAAAAGAGCTGCCGTGCAAGCATGGCGGCTCTTTTTCGTCCGTGTGTGCCCGGTTCCCGAAAAAATTTCGCCTTTTCTGCAATGTTTTCCTGCCCTGGACCGTATGATAAGCAGAAAGGCATTTCCGGGATCTGCCGGGACTGCCTGCTGAACTGGCTGCGGCGGGCGCTCCGGCATCCCCCTGTCCCCCGCCCGCCGCACCGCAACGGAGGATATTTTCTATGGCACAGATCACGAAGTTCCCGCTGGAAGGGCGCAGCGATCCCATCAGCCGCGAGGTGCTGGTGCGGGCGGCCTTACAGGAGATCACCCAGAATTACCGCGAAGCAAGCCTTTCCAATGTGGCGCGGACGTATGGCGTTTCGCTGGCCTACGTCAGCGAGTGTGTCCGGGCCCAGACCGGAAAAACTTACAAGGAGCTGCTCCAGAAGCACCGGATGGAAACGGCTGCCCGCCTGCTGCGCCGCAGCGAGCTGAACATCCAGCAGATCATCACCCAGGTGGGGTACGAGAATACCAGCTATTTCTACCGCCTGTTCCACGAGCGCTACGGCCAGAGCCCCCGCGAGTACCGCCGCGCCCGCACCCGCACCCGCACCAGCGCATGATCCTTTGCTGCCGCTTTCAAGACGCACTGCCGCACAGCCTGCGGCGGCGCGCCTTTCTTTTTTGCCGCGTTGTACAGGAACTGGAATTTGGAGGGAAGTTGTGATAGAATGGACAAAAAGACCGGGTGCGTCCATGCACCCACAGAGAGGGTGGATGAGAATGTTTCGTGGAGCAAGGCGTGCGGACCTGGATGCCATCATGAAGATCTATGCCCGTGCCCGCCAGGTCATGGCAGAAAACGGGAACCCGACCCAGTGGGGTACGGGCTTTCCGCCGCAGGAACTGATCGAGGAGGATATCGACTCCAACCGGCTGTTCGTGTATCTGGTCAACGGGGAGCTGGAGGGCGTGTTTGCGTTCATCCTTGGCCCGGACCCGACCTATGCCAAAATCGAGGAGGGCCGGTGGCTGAACGATACCCTGCCCTATGGCACCGTCCACCGGCTGGCCTCGGCGGGCAAACGGCCCGGCGTGGCGGCCGAAGTCATCACCTGGTGTCTGGAACACTGCGAGAGCCTGCGGGCCGATACCCACGCCGACAACAAGATCATGCAGCATCTTCTGGAACAAAACGGCTTTACCCGCTGCGGCATCATCCATGTGGCGGATGGCAGCCCCCGGATCGCCTACCAGCGCATGTCCCTGACGCTGCCGCTGCACCGGGAGTAACATAAGCCAAAGCCCCTGCCGCACTGCATCCCGCAACGGATGCGGCGCGGCGTTTTTTGTGTTCGGCTCTCTATTTTTGGGGCTTGCCGTTGCCGGGCAATCGTTCTATAATACAAACTGGGAACAAGATCACAAAAGGGGTGGAACGGATGAACAACAAGCTGAACGAAGCGGTGGCCGCGCTGCGGCCCCAGATGGTGCAGGCCTTGCAGCGGCTGGTACGGATGCAGAGCGTGGAGGCCCCGGAACAGCCGGGCAAGCCCTTTGGCGCGGAGGTGGATGCCTGCTATGAGGAGGCGCTGACCCTGTGCCGGGAGCTGGGCTTTGAACCCACCGATCTGGACCGGTACATCGGCTGGTGCGAGATCGGCTCCGGCAGCGAGATGGTGGCCGTTCTGGGCCATCTGGACGTGGTGCCGGAGGGCGAGGGCTGGCATCACCCGCCGTATGGGGCCGAGATCGTGGACGGCAGGCTCTATGGCCGGGGTGCCATTGACGATAAGGGCCCGGTGGTGGCCTCGCTGCTTGCGCTCAAGGCCATCCGGGATCTGGGGATCCCGCTGCAGCGCCGGGTGCGGCTGCTGTTCGGCCTGAACGAGGAAACGAACGACCGGGATGTGTTCTATTACCGTGACCATGGCGGGGAGATCCCGGTGCTGGGCTTTACCCCGGACGGGGAATACCCGCTGATCAACGGCGAAAAGGGCATCCTGAATGAGAGCTATGCGGTGACGCTGCATCAGACCGGGCCTTGGCAGCTGCGGGCGGTGCAGGGCGGCGTGGCCGGGAACGTGGTGCCGGACTACGCCTGTGCCGAGCTCAATGCCCCGGCGGATGCGGTGCTGCCCGCTGCGGACAAGATCACCTGCACGGCCATCCCCGGCGGCTGGAAAGTGGAAGCCGAGGGCGTTTCGGCCCACGGCAGCCACCCGGAAAAGGGCGAAAACGCCATCGGGCGGCTGATGGGCTACCTCAGCGGCCTGCCGCTGGCGGGCGATGCCAAGCGCGCCGTGACATTCCTGGCCGAAACGTTCGGCATGGACCCCTACGGCGAGCAGCTGCTGGGCTTCCGGCTGGAAGATGCGCTTTCCGGCCCCATGAGCTGCAACCTGGGTCTGGTCCGGGGCGATGCCGGCCATCTGTGGGTCAAGCTGAACTACCGCTACCCGGTCACCTGCACGGTGGACGACTGTGAGCCTGCGGTCAGGGCGGCGTTTACGGCGGCGGGCTGGGCGCTGGACCACTCGGTGCATAAGTGCAAGCTCTATTACCCGGAAACGACCCCTCTGGTCAGCGCCCTGCTGGACGTGTACCGCGAAGCCACCGGCGACACCACCCCGCCCAAGTGCATCGGCGGCGGGACCTACGCCAAGATGCTGCCCAACGTGGTGGCCTTTGGCCCCCTGTTCGACGGCGACCCGGTCACGGAGCATCAGCCCGACGAATTCATGGATCTGGACCGCCTGGTCCAGAACGCACAGATCGTGGCACAGGCCATCGTCAAACTGGCCAACCTGCCGCTGGATAAGGAGGACGGAAACGTATGAAGATCACACAGGTGCGGCTGGGCCGCATTTCCACCCCGCTGCGGGTGCCGTTCAAAACGGCACTGCGCACGGTGAACAGCGTTGAGGACGTGATCGTGGAGCTCCACACCGATACCGGAGCCGTGGGCTATGGCGAAGCGCCCCCGACCGGCGTGATCACCGGCGACACCACCGGGGCCATCCTGGGGGCCATCCGGGATCACATTGCCCCGGCCCTCCTGGGCCGCGATCTGGACGAGTTTGAGGACCTGACCGCCGCCGTGCAGAAAGCGCTGGTCCACAACACCAGCGCCAAGGCCGCTGTGGACATGGCCCTGTGGGACCTGCTGGGCCAGAAGTACAACGCCCCCGTTTACCGGATGCTGGGCGGCGCACGGAAGAACATCGTGACGGATCTCACCATCAGCGTCAATGCACCGGAGGAGATGGCGCGGGATGCCCGCACGGCCATTGCCCGCGGATACGACTGCCTGAAAGTGAAAGTGGGCATCGACCCGGAGCTGGACGTGGCCCGCCTGGCGGCCGTCCGGGAAGCCGTTGGCCGGGACATCTGCATCCGCATCGACGCAAACCAGGCCTGGAACGCCAAGCAGGCGGTCCGCCTGCTGAACCAGATGCAGGACAAGGGGCTGGACATCGAGTTTGTGGAGCAGCCGGTTCCGGCGGCTGATTTGGAGGGGATGCAGTACGTCACCCGCCACGCCGATGTGCCGGTGCTGGCCGACGAGAGCGTGTTCAGCCCGGCCGATGCGCTGAAGATCATGCAGACCGGCGCGGCCGACCTGGTGAACATCAAGCTGATGAAGTGCGGCGGCATCACCAACGCCCTGCGCATTGCCGCAGCGGCAGAGGTGTATGGCGTGGAGTGCATGATCGGCTGCATGCTGGAAGCCAAGATCTCGGTGAATGCCGCCGTGGAGCTGGCCTGCGCCAAAAAGATCATCACCAAGATCGACCTGGACGGCCCCGTGCTGTGCAGCGAGGATCACATCCTGGGCGGTGCCGTCTTTGACGAAAAGAACATTACCGTCTCCGATGCCCCCGGCATGGGCATCCGGGGCTTTGTGCCCGGCAAGGTCAGCTACTTAGAGTAAAGCAAAATTTCAGATCGGCTCCGGATAAAAATGCGGTTAAGAGATCTTCACGCGGATGCGCGAATCTCCAGCATTTTTGTCCGGGGCCTTCTTTTTTCTTCCGCATAGCGGTCGCTTTTTACAGGACTGTCCTTGATACGAGGACGATGAAAAAAGTTCGTGTCTGCACACTCTCAGATGAAAAACCATAAAACTGGCTAAAATCTTTGACTTTTGCAAAAAAGGTGTCTATAATTGGACATGTTCCGTGTAAGGGAATTGGAAAATTGTGCGCCGTGGACGCACAGTATGTGTAGAGGAGTGGATAAGTATGAAGACGTTGAAAGCCGTTGCGGCGAAATACAACGCCACCAGCCTGATCCTGCGCATCGCCATCGGCCTTGTGGTCGGTGCTGTGCTGGCACTGACGGTGCCCGGCGCGGGCTGGGTGGAAGAATTCGGCAACCTGTTCGTGGGTGCCCTGAAAGGCATTGCGCCGGTGCTGGTGTTCGTGATCGTGACCAGCGCGCTGGCACAGGGCAGTTCCAAGCTGGACCGCCGGTTCGGCACCGTGATCTGGCTGTATATGCTGACCACGTTCCTGGCAGCGGCCATTGCGGTCATCACCAGCTTTTTGTTCCCGCAGAACATCATTCTGGCGGAGGCAGCGGAGTCCGAGGTGGTGCCCCAGGGCCTGGGCGAGGTGATGAACACCCTGCTCACCAACTTTGTGGCAAACCCGGTCGGTGCATTGCTGAACGGCAACTACATCGGCATCCTGTTCTGGGCCTGCATGTTCGGCCTGGCCATGAAGAAATACGGCTCCGACACCACCAAGTTGTTCCTGGCTAACACCGCGGATGCCGTTTCTCAGATCGTGCGCTGGATCATCAACCTGGCACCGTTCGGCATCATGGGCCTGGTGTACACCAACGTGTCCAGCAACGGCCTGTCCATCTTTACCCAGTACGGCAAGCTGCTGGTGCTCCTGGTGGGCACTATGCTGTTCATGGCGCTGGTGGTCTCGCCATTCATCATCTTTTTGTATCTGCGCTGCAATCCGTACCCGCTGGTGTTCCGCTGCCTGCGGGAGTCCGGCCTGACGGCGTTCTTCACCCGCAGCTCGGCGGCGAACATCCCCGTGAACATGGACCTGTGCGAAAAGCTGGGCCTGGACAAGGATATGTACTCCGTGTCCATCCCGCTGGGCGCGACCATCAACATGGACGGTGCGGCCATCACCATCACCATCATGACGCTGGCTGCGGCCAATACGCTGGGCATTCAGGTGTCCCTGCCGGCTGCCATCGTGCTTTCGGTCATGAGCGCACTGGGTGCCTGCGGCGCTTCCGGCGTGGCGGGCGGCTCGCTGCTGCTGATCCCCATGGCCTGCTCCCTGTTTGGCATCTCCAACGATATCGCCATGCAGGTGGTCGGTGTCGGCTTTATCATCGGCGTGGTGCAGGACTCGGTGGAAACGGCTCTGAACTCGGCCGGCGACGTGGAGTTTGCCGCCACCGCCGAATACGCACAGTGGCGCAAGCAGGGTAAGCCCCTGCCGGAGTTCCTGGGCGGGAAAAAGTAACTGAATCATAGAAAGGAAACAGCCGCTGTCCTCGTAGGCGAGAGGACAGCGGCTGTTTTGCTTTTGGATAGAAAAAATGGGGGACCGGCCGAAGCCAGTCCCTTGAAAGCATGAATGCTTTTGTGCTACAAACTATATTATACCCGACGTGATAAAAAAGTCAAGATTGACTTTCATATAAGAAATAGACGATTTTTCTTACGAATTCGTAGCTGGAAACAATGGAAGCATTGGACGTGAAATAGTCGGCATGTCGAAGAAAACGATCCGAAAACAAATGGTATAAACTATCATAAGTATACGCTTTTGTGGAGGAAGATGTGCAGACCTTATCAAACAAGCATAAAAGAGCCACAAAATCGTGAATTACCGGATTTGCAAGCTTTGTTTTGCGAGACTTGGACTTTTTTAATTCAGGGATACGGGAGACAAAGCTGTCGATCTGGTTTGTAATCGTTGCGGTGCGAGATGCAGAATAGGGTCGCTGCAGACTATTCAGAATACAGTTGTTGTGTGCGGCAGCGTTGCGGATGCCTTTGACTGGAATCAACAGATTACAAATTTTGCGATTCCAGCCATTATTTTCGTCACTGTACAATTTGTAAAGGCTGATGAACTGCCCGAAAGAAAGTACTTCGATGGCATTCCAGACGGCATAGCCTTCGGAATCCATTTTGGTAACAAGGTCGCTGCAGTATGAGTTTTTGGATTTTGCCAGGAGCTCTTGCTGTAAACTGGGATAGTTTGAAAACAGATGATGCATCAATGAATATCCGTCCTCAGAGTCGTTCTGGCTGAGGTCAGCGATCAGGCCGACTTTGAGAAAATGCTCAACATCCAATGCGATGGAAAGAATCTGCTTGCGCAAAAGTGCGTCCAAAATGGAAAGTTCCTGCAGGTAGGCAAAATCCAGATCAACATATTTCCCTGTCTGAAAATCTTTGTTGTAGTTTTTGGCAAAGGCTTTTACCTTGAAGAAATAGTTGTGATCTGATAAAAATTCAATGGCCTGATCTTCCGTACAGAGATGAAATAGAATGCCGCAATGATCCCGCATATAGGAAACCTGACCCGGGATGGAAAGTTTTGGCTTTTGAGGCATAAAAATATCCCCTTTTCGTGAAATTAAATAAAGTATATCACAAAAAGGAGAAGCGTGCAATTCAGGAGAGATTCGGATGTTTCTCAATCCATGAGCTTTGCCTTTTGCAGGGCCGTCAGGATGAGCGGGATCAGGATCAGCTGGGCGATGATGCCGGGCACGGCGGTGAACAGTGCGCCGGACAGGAACGCGCTGAACGGGAATGCGGTGCCGGAAAGGCCGGCCAGCACAAAGCGCACGGCGCCCCAGACCAGCCGCCCGGCTGCCATGGCGGCGACCAGGACGGCATACATCATGGGCAGGGTGTGGCGCACTTTGCGGTACAGGAAACCGGCCACAGCGCCGTAGGCGGCCAGCTCAAAGGCCATGGAGATGGCCACAGGGAACATCGGCGGCATCCCGAACAGCACCGAGCGCAGCAGCGGGGCGATCAAGCCGAGGGCAAGGCCCCACGGCCCGCCCAGCACAAAGCCCGCCAGCAGCACCGGGAAGTGCATGGGGCAGAGCATGTTGCCCACCTGGGGCACATGGCCGGTGATCATGGGCAGCACAAAGGCCAGCGCCAGGAACAGCGCCGCCAGGACGATGCTGCGGGTCGGATTGGATTTTTTGGGGTTCATTACAGAGTTCCTCCTTGCAGTGGGACAAAAAAGGGGCCTGCTGCCGGCAATGCTTGCCGACGGCAGACCCCTTCATGGTGTCCGGTTCAAAATGATTGGCGCATGGGAAACGGGGCTTCGGCCCCGGGGCCCCGGCTTCGTGCCGGAGAACAGGAAAATTATAACAGACCCACAGGAAATTTGTCAAGCGGCGGGCACGGCGGCTTGCATTTTCCACAAAAACCACCGCCCTAATTTGGTATTTTGCGAGATGGGTGTACATTTTGACGAAAGAACCTTGACGTTTTTGCATAGAATAGATAATATAGACTTGAAAAATAGCGCATGGGGGCACAAGCGTGGGCTCTGTGCGCCACCATCCGATGCAAACGCTGAGGTTCATACGGGAGGACCATCATGACAAATGCAGAAAAGCTTTCCCTGGCAAAACACGCCTGCCACATCCGCATGGGCGTGATCGAGGGCACACACAGCGCCAAGTGCGGCCATCCGGGCGGCAGCCTGGACATTGCAGAGGTGCTGAGCTACCTCTATTTCGTGGAGATGAACATTGACCCGAACGACCCGAACAAGGCGGATCGGGATCGTCTGGTGCTCTCCAAGGGCCATGCGGCTCCCGGCCTGTATGCAGCGCTGGCCGAGCGCGGCTTCTTCCCGGTGGAGGACCTCAAGAGCCTGCGCAAGATCGGCAGCTATCTGCAGGGCCACCCCAACATGAACAGCGTGCCGGGTGTGGATATGTCCACCGGCAGCCTGGGCCAGGGCATCAGCGCGGCCTGCGGCATGGCACTGGGGGCCAAGCACGCGGGCAAGCCCATCAACGTCTATGCCATCGTGGGCGACGGTGAGGTGGAGGAAGGCGAGTGCTGGGAGGCCTTTATGTTTGCCGCCCACTACGGCCTTTCCAACCTGTGCGTCATGCTGGACCGTAACCATCTGCAGATCGACGGCACCACCGAGACGGTGATGAACAGCGCCCCGCTGGAAGAAAAGCTCAAGGCATTCAACTTCAACGTGCTGACCATCAACGGCCACGACTACGATGCCATTGAAGCTGCCATCCGGGCGTTCCACGCCGAGAGCGAAAAGCCCACCTGCATCATCCTGGACACCGTCAAGGGCCGCGGCGTTTCCTTTATGGAGAACGCAGTGGACTGGCACGGCAAGGGCCCCAACGATGAGGAATACGCTGTGGCCATGCAGGAGCTGAACGCAGCTTACGCCGCGCTGGAAAAGGAGGACAAGTAAGATGGCAGATGTGAAGAAGATCGCTACCCGCGACAGCTACGGCAGCACCTTGAAAGAGCTGGCCGCTGAGGGCCACGACGACCTGGTGGTGCTGGACGCAGACCTGGCTGCTGCCACCAAGACCGGGATGTTCCGCAAGGCTTACCCGGACCGCCACTTTGACTGCGGCATTGCCGAGGGCAACATGATGGGCGTGGCCGCCGGCCT
>CAKTEF010000013.1 GCA_934547065.1 uncultured Faecalibacterium sp. | reverse complement strand
ATAAAAGAACAGGGCGCATCCCATAAAAAGAGATACGCCCTGTTTTGCTATTCTTAATCTTCTAACCCATGGCTCCCAGCTGCATTTTTCAAATATTCCTCCGGGTTGCCATTCAGAATCAAATCAGCATAGCCTAACGGGTCATTGTAGATGAGATAGTCTAACTCTGACCTCTGCGCCATGGTCACATTCAGCGCATCCTCGACCCCAGTGCAGTCGATGGAAATCTTTCTCCCATCCCGGAGCAGCAGCTCCACGCAGCCAGTGTCCATGTTGAACTTGCAGGCTCTTTCATCGTATTTCATGTTCGTGTCCTTTCCGCCTTACGGCACCTTTACAGTTGTGACTTTCGTTACACGTTTTTTCTTCTGATAAGGTTTTGGACACACAGCCGTCGGGAAGGAGCCTTCATTTTGCTTTCCGAAGAAAACAAAAAATCCGAACCCTTCTCCTATCGAGAAAAGGTTCGGATTTTCATTGTTTGGTGCGGATAAGAGGACTTGAACCTCCACCGAGTTGCCCCGATTAGAACCTGAATCTAACGCGTCTGCCAATTCCGCCATATCCGCATATTCTGTTTTGTTCGTGAGCTGTTCGGCTCGGAACGTTAGTAATTATACCATGGAATCCGGAAATGTCAAGCGCTTTTTTCAAAAATTTGAGGGACAAATTTCCACAGAAAAAATCCCGCCCGGCTGCGGCAGCCGGAGCGGGAAGTTTTTACGCTGATGCGTTACAGATCCACCCTTTGTTCCGGTACACAGCCGGATTTGGGCGCGGGAACAGGCAGGGGAACAGGCCGCTTCCGGCTCAGAACGAGCCGCCGGAGGAGCCGCCAAAGCCATCGCTGTCCACGGTGGAGCCGCCGGAGGAGGAATCCGACTCCTTGGGTGGCGGGTCGTACACCTGGGTGCGGGTGGTGTGGGTGTAGTTGTCCGTTTGGACCCGCAGACGCAGCCCGGCCCCGATGTAATCATTGGCTTCGGTCTTGATCCTGGCCGTTTTCATCTGGCTGTTCAGGATCAGGCAGACCACCAGGGCAATCAGCATCGGGAGGCCTACGATGATGAGCACGTCCACCCAGCGGGTGCTGGGATCGTTGCCCACATCCAGCGGTTCGCCGTGTTCGGCGTAAAAATCCAGCGTTTCGGCGCAAAGGCGGATGTAGCTGTCGGCGGCATCGGCGTAGTCGCCGTCCGAAAGCATCGGCACCACTTCATCTTCGATCTGCTCGATCTGGTAATCCGTAAAGGCGGTCACGCCCCCGCCGTAGGTAATGGTGACGTATTTGCGGGACCCCATGGCGATCAGGAACAGGATGCCGCTTTTTTCGGCCCCATAGCCGAGGCCGTTCGATAGGTAGTAGTCCTTGGCATAGCTGCGCTGATCGGTGTCGCCGATGCTGTCCACGGTCAGGAAGTACACGTCGCAGTCATGGCCTGCGGCGGCCGCTTCGGCGCTGGCTTCCAGCGAGGCCAGGGTATCGGCATCGAACAGGCCGTATTCGTCCCGCACCAGCGGTGCGGCGGCAAAGCCGGGCAGGCACAGGCAGCACACCAGCAAAGCGGCGGCCAACAGGGCGGCAAAGCGCTTGAACATTCGTTTCATCTTGCCACCCCCTTACAGCAGCAGGAACGCCAGCACCGCCATCAGCGGCAGGCTGATCCCTGCAAACCACGCGGCCACCCGGCGCTTGTCCACCGGCAGATCGCCGATGAGCCGCCCGGTCTGGCCGTTCATTGCAAACAGAAAATCCTTGCCGTTCCAGCGGGTGTGGAGCATCCAGACCGGGAGCAGGGCGTAGTGGGCTTTTTTGACGTTCACGTTGATGTTCTCGGCCAGCGGATGCAGCTCCGAGTAGCCGGTGATCGTTGCGTGCAGGGCCTGCGCGGTGGAAGTTTCCATCCGGCTCTGGGCGCGGGGTAGGCAGGTCTTGGCATCCTCATCGTAGCGGTCCGCCAGAAAGCCGGGCAGGTAGGCCGTGGAAAACGGCTTCAGATCACTGTAATCGAACGGCTCGATGGCATCCATGTGGGTGTTGGGCATCTTGCTGGAACCGTCCACCGGCACTTTCCGGAACGATGCACTGCCCTCCCGGCGCACATCGTAGTGCTGGGTGGTGGTCACAACGTAGTCGCCCTCGCGGTGGCTCTCGGTGATCTGGCCCTCGTAGCTGCCGCGGGCATCGGCCTGGGCATCGTAGAGCCAGAACGGCACATACACGCCCTGGATCTCGGCAATGTGGTTCTGGCTTTTGAACGCCTTGGGCAGGAACGCCTTGCCCTTATAATATTTGGTCAGCTGGGCAATGGCATCCTTTTTTTCCAGCTTGAACGGCAGGAGATACTCCGGCTTCAATTTGCCGGAAAGCTTGCCGCCCAGCACGGTGGGGTTGCCGCAATAGGGGCAGGTGGTGGCGGCGGTCGTCTCGTCGCACACCAGCTCCGCCCCGCAGGTGGGGCAGGAGTAGCTGGAAAGCCCGGCGGCCTCGGCTTCGCTCCACACGGGGCCGTCTGCGGCGGTTTTGCGGGCGTTTTCCGCTTTGCGGGCATCCGTCTCGGCGGCGGCATCGGCGCTGGCCTGCTTTTGGGCATAGCGCGCTTCGATGTCGGCTACCTCGTAGGCAGAGCCGCAGTAATCGCACACCAGCTTGCCGCTGGCTCCGTCAAAATGCAGCGGGCCGGTGCAGGCCGGGCATTGGTAATTGGTCGTTTTATCTGCCATAACTGCTGCCTTTCTTATGCGTTAAAGGGTTTGCCGCACTCCGGGCAGAACTTGGGCGGGTTGGCGGGGTCGGACGGGACAAAGCCGCAGTTGGGGCATTTGCCGGAGGGCTTGGGCTTGCCGCACTCGGAGCAGAATCTGCCGGTGTTTTTGGCACCGCAGCTGCACACCCACACGGTGGGAGCTTCGGGCCGGGGCTTGCCGCAGGCCGAGCAGAATTTGCCGCTGTTGCTCTGGCCGCAGGCGCAGGTCCAGCTGCCGGCCGGGGCGCTCTGGGGCTGGGCCGCAGCCTGCTGTGCGCCCATCTGGTACAGGTTCTGGGCGTTGACACCGCCCGCAGCGGCGGCCTGGTTCATCCCCATAAAGGCCATGGCGGGGCCGGCGGCGGTGTTGGAAGCGGCAGCCTGCATGGCCGCAGCCTGTGCGCCCACCAGGTGGGCGGCGGCGCGGGTGGGGTCCATAAAGGCGGCGCTGCGCTGCAGCTCCTTGATCATCTGCTCGTCTTCCTCGCTGGCCTTGACCCCGGAAACGCCCAGCGAAACGATCTCGATGCCGCGCAGGCGGCTCCACTTGGCGCTCAGCTCCTGGTTCAGGGCCTCGGCCAGCTCGGTGGTGTGGGCGGGCAGGGAGGAGTAGCGGATGCCCATTTCGCTGATCCGTGCAAAGGCGGGCTGCAAAGCGGTCATCAGCTCCGTTTTGAGCTGGCTGTCCAGCGTGTCGCGGGTGTAGGCGTTTTCTACATTGCCGCAGACATTGGCGTAGAACAGGATGGGGTTGACGATGCGGTAGCTGTATTCGCCAAAGCAGCGGATGCCGATGTCGATATCAATGCCGGCGCGCTGGTCCACCACCCGGAACGGCACGGCATTGGGGGTGCCGTATTTGTTGCCGGGCAGCTCCTTGGTATTGATGTAGTAGATGCGCTGGTCGGCAGCGGCCTGGCCGCCAAAGCCAAAGCGCTTGCCCATCTCGGCAAACACATCGTCGATGTTCTTCAGCCCGCCGCTGAGCAGCGAGGGCTGGGTGCCGGTGCTGTAAGTGTACTCACCGGCTTCGGCGCAGAGGTCCACCACCTTGCCCTGCTCCACGATCAGGGCGCACTGGCCCTCGGCCACGGCCAGCACGGAGCCGTCAGTGATCGCATTCTCGCTGCCGCGTCGGTTGGCCGAACGGCCGGAGGTGCGCTTGATGCCCTTTACGGCCAGAACGTCGGCCGGGAGCGCATCACAGTAAAAATATTCTTTCCACTGATCGGCCATCACGCCGGAAGCGGCGCTGACCGCAGCTTTTACAAGACCCATAAGCCAAATCTCCTTTGTTGCAGCAGCTTTCGGCGGAAACGGTTCCCGCAGGGCCGCTGCTTTTAGACCAAGTATAGCATATTGAAAGAAAACAGGAAAGCGTTTTGGCAGATTTGCCGCAAAACTGGGCCTTGCATTTTGGGCCCGATGGGTGTAAAATACACCCGGAAAACAAAAGAACAGGGGAGCTCGTTTTGCGGGCTGAGAGGAAGTGACCAAACTTCGACCCTTACACCTGATGCGGATAATGCCGCCGTAGGAAGTCATAACATGCTATGAGTTTTTACAGGAGACACCGCAGCGGTGGCTCCTGTTTTTTTGTTGTCAGCCGCCCGGCCGGGGCGGCTCCGGGCTGAGGGGGAGCGCCCTGAGCCTTGAAACGATGCGATGGGAAGCCGTGTTCCGGCGTGAGAGGAGGCCAACAAGCCTCGACCGCTTTGGAAAGGAGAAATTCTCTTATGAAAGCAGTCTCAACCAAAAAGCTGGCTCTTGCCGGGATGCTGTGCGCCCTGGCTGTGGTGGGCAGCGTGTTCAGCTTCCCCATCTTTGGCAGCAAGTGTGCCCCGGTGCAGCACATGGTCAACATCCTGTGTGCCGTGCTGCTGGGGCCGTACTACGGCGTGGGCGTGGCCTTTGTGGCTTCGCTGCTGCGCAACCTGCTGGGGCTTGGCAGCCTGATGGCGTTCCCCGGCAGCATGTTCGGTGCGCTGCTGTGCGGTTTGGTCTACCACAAGACCGCCAAGCTGCTGCCCACCCTCTGCGGTGAGGTGTTCGGCACTTCCATCCTGGGCGGGCTGTGCGCCTATCCGGTGGCCATCTTCCTGATGGGCAAGAGTGCGGGCGACATCGCTTTTTACGCCTACATCGTGCCGTTCCTGGTGTCCACGGCAGGCGGTGCCGTGATCGCCGGTGTGGTGCTGGCTGCGCTGGAACGCTCCGGCGCACTGCACTCGATGCAGGTTTCCCTGGGTTGAGGAGGACGCGGTGAGAACAACGTTTGCCGCCTGTTTTGCGCAGGTGGGGCAGCAGGCCCCGCTGGTACACTGCATCTCCAACCTGGTCAGCGCCAATGACTGCGCCAACATCGTGCTGGCAGCAGGGGCTTCGCCCATCATGGCCGATGACCCGGAGGAAGCCGCCGAGATCACGGCCCAGAGCAAAGGGCTCTGCCTGAGCCTGGGCACCCCAAGCCCCCGCAAGGCGCAGGCGATGCTCCGCGCGGGGCGTGCGGCCAATGCCCGGCAGCTGCCGGTGGTATTCGACCCTGTGGGCGTGGGCGCTTCGGCGTTCCGGCAAGGCATCGCAAAGGAGCTGCTGGAGCAGGTACACCCCACCGTGGTGCGGTGCAATGCCGCCGAGCTGCGGGCGCTGGTGCGCCAGGCCCGGATGCCCGGCGGCGTGGATGCTGCCCCGGACGCACAGCCGGAGGAGCTGGCTGCGCTGGCCAAAACGGCGGCACTGCAGCTGGGCTGCATCGTGGCGGTGACCGGCGCAGACGACCTGATCACAGACGGCCGCACCGGGTTCTGCGTCCACAACGGGACCCCGCTGCTGCGGCGGGTGACCGGGGCCGGATGTATGCTCTCGGTGCTCACGGCGGCCTTTGCGGCAGCCAATCCCGGCCGGCCGCTGGAAGCTGCGGCGGCTGCCGTGTGTACCATGGGCCTGTGCGGCGAGACCGCCGCCGCCCGCCTGACCGGGGCCGAGGGCACCGGCACGCTGCGGACGTATCTCATCGACGCTGTTTCCCGCTTGACCCCGGAACAATTGGAACAAGGAGCAAACTATGGATCGTGTCTCTGAAATGCTGCGGCTCTATGCCGTGACGGACCGCGCCTGGGTGGGCCGCCAGACCCTGCCCCAGCAGGTGGAATCTGCCCTGAAAGGCGGGGCTACCTGTGTGCAGCTGCGGGAAAAGAACCTGGGGGATGCCGCCATCCTGGCCGAAGCGCTGGAGATCGCGGCCCTGTGCCGGAACTACGGCGTGCCGTTCATCCTGAACGACAACGTAACGCTGGCGGCCCGCTGCGGCGCAGACGGTGTACACCTGGGGCAGGAGGACATGGATCCCGCCGAGGCCCGGCGAATCCTGGGGCCGGGCAAGATCATCGGCGTATCGGCCCACAATGTGGCCGAGGCCAAAGCCGCCGAGGCTGCCGGAGCCGATTATCTGGGCTGCGGTGCCATGTTTGCCACCACCACCAAGACCAACACCACCACCCTGCCCAAGGAGACGCTGAAAGCGATCTGCGCTTCCGTTTCCATCCCGGTGGTGGCCATTGGCGGCATCCACAAGGAGAACCTGCTCACCCTGGCCCATTGCGGCGAACAGGGCGTGGCGCTGGTCAGCGCTATTTTTGCGGCCCGCGACATCGAAGCCGAGTGCCGGGAGCTGAAACGGATGGCGGAGCAGTTGTAAGGTTGATGCAGTGGCAGGGCGTTGGAGAGCTTTCCACGCAAATGCAACGGGCCATTCCATTGCCCGCCCTACCACCTGCGGTGGCAGGGACCCACCCTCCGGATCATTTGCTTAGGAAACTCCCCGCCGCCCTGCGGGGTAAGCTGCTGCTGCCCTGGCCTGCGCGAGGGGAGTTTCTCCGGCGAATGTCCGGGAAGTGGGGCCCTGACAATCAATCCGGAGGACTGATTGTCGGGGCGGAACCGTGGGTTCCGGGCTGTTCGCGGAGAAAGCTCCCGGAACGCAGGCCGAACCCGCTGCCCTGCCGATTGCCTATAAAGTGTTTGATACAGCGCACACGGCGCTGTTTGAGATAAAAAGGAGAGTATCAGATGCAGAACTACACCACCCAGATGGACGCTGCCCGCAAGGGCATCGTGACCCCGCAGATGGAGATCGTTGCAAAGAAAGAGTACCGCACCGTGGAGGAAATCCGCCAGCTGGTGGCAGAGGGCAAGGTGGCCATCCCGGCCAACAAGCACCACACCTGCCTGAACCCGGAGGGCATTGGCAGCATGCTGCGCACCAAGATCAATGTCAACCTGGGCGTTTCCCGCGACTGCAAGGACTACAACATCGAGATGGAAAAGGTGATGAGCGCGGTGAACATGGGCGCAGAGGCCATTATGGACCTTTCCAGCCATGGCAACACCCAGCCGTTCCGCCAGAAACTGACCCACGAGTGCCCGGTGATGATCGGCACCGTGCCGGTGTATGACTCGGTGATCCATTACCAGCGCGATCTTGCCACCCTGACGGCACAGGATTTTATCGACGTGGTGCGTCTGCACGCAGAGGACGGCGTGGACTTTGTTACCCTGCACTGCGGCATCACCCGCAAGACCATCGAACAGATCCGCAAGCATAAGCGGAAAATGAACATCGTCAGCCGCGGCGGCTCGCTGGTGTTTGCCTGGATGTGCATGACCGGCAACGAGAACCCGTTCTACGAGTACTTTGACGAGATCTGTGAGATCTGCGCCGAGCACGATGTGACCATCTCGCTGGGCGATGCCTGCCGCCCCGGCTGCCTGGCCGATGCCACCGATGTCTGCCAGATCGAGGAGCTGGTGCGCCTGGGCGAGCTGACCAAGCGTGCCTGGGCCCACAATGTGCAGGTCATGGTGGAAGGCCCCGGCCATGTGCCCCTGAACCAGGTGGCCGCCAACATGGAAGTGCAAAAGAGCATCTGCATGGGTGCCCCGTTCTATGTGCTGGGACCCCTGGTCACCGACATTGCCCCCGGCTACGACCACATCACCGCTGCCATCGGCGGCGCAGTGGCAGCGGCCAGCGGCGCGGCGTTCCTGTGCTATGTCACCCCGGCCGAGCATCTGGCTCTGCCCAATGTGGACGACGTGAAGCAGGGCATCGTGGCCTCCAAGATCGCGGCCCACGCGGCTGACATCGCCAAGGGCATCCCCCATGCCCGCGATATCGACGACAAGATGGGCGATGCCCGCCGGGTGCTGGACTGGGATGCCCAGTTTGCCTGTGCGATCGATCCGGAGACCGCCAAGGCCATCCGGGATGCCCGCCTGCCGGAGGACGACCACAGCGATACCTGCAGCATGTGCGGCAAGTTCTGTGCCGTGCGCAGCATGAACAAGGCGCTGGCCGGTGAGTACATCGACATCCTGTAATCAACCCCACCGTTTGCGCGGTTTTTCTTCTTGAAAAGAACGGCCCTCCCGTTTTGCCGGGAGGGCCGTTCTGCATCATAGCATATTAAAATTGAGGGAAAATTCAGCCCCACACCAGCCAGAGGAACGCGGAGCCGGCCAAAACGGCGGAAAGGGTGAACGGAATGCCGATCTTCAAAAAATCGGCGGTGCGCACGGTTTCGCCCTGGCGGCGCAGGATGCCCAGGGCCGCGATGTTGGCCGAGGCCCCGATGGGGGTCAGGTTGCCGCCCAGCGTGGCTCCGGTGAGCAGGCCGAAGTAAAAGACCTCCGGCGGGACCCCGGCCCCGCCGTTCATCAGCGCGGCGATGCCCTGCACCACCGGAAGCATGGCGGCAACGTAAGGGATGTTGTCGATGAACGCCGAAAGCCCCACCGAGACGGCTACCAGCAGGACGTACAGCCGGAACGGGTCGTCGCCGGAAAGGGTGTAGAACAGGCGGGCGGCGGCATCAATGACCCCCGCGCACCGCACCCCCTCGATGAGGAGGAACAGCCCGAACAACAGCAGCAGCGTGTCGCAGTCGATCTCTTTGGCTACGGCCCACAGCGGTTTCATCGAGCGGCTGCGCAGGCAGGCCCGCGCCGTGCCCAGCAGGCACAGCCCCATGCAGACAAGGCCGCTGCGCAGGCCGTACAGGGCGTACAGCACTCCGCCGGAAGGCTCCGGCAGGAACGAAGCGGCGATGAGCAGGCCGACCGTCAGCAGCATCAAAACCGTGGGACCGTAGTCGGTCACCTGTGTTTCTACCGGAGCGTGTACCGGCTGGGTCTGGCGGCGGAACAAAAACAGCAGCACGCCCAGCGAGGCCAGGGCCCCCAGCTCCACGCTCCAAAAAATGCCGGGGCGGCCGTTCATCCAGAAAAAGTCGAAAAAGTTCATCCCGGCAAAACCGCCCAGCAGGATGCTGGTGGTGTCGCCCACCAGGGTGGCGGCTCCCTGCAGATTGGAGGACACGGCAATGGAGATCAGCACCGGCACCGGCGAGATCTTCAGCTTGCGGGCAATGGCCAGCCCCACAGGGGCCACCATCAGCACCGTGGCAACGTTATCCACAAACGCGCTGATGAGCCCGGCGAACAGCGCCAGCATACACACGGCCCATCGGACGTTTGGCACCCGGACGATGAGCAGCTCGGCCAGACGGGCGGGCATCCGGCTGGCAATGAACAGCGAGACGGTGCCCATGGTGCCCGCCATCATCAAAAGCACATTGAAATCCACGGCCTGCATGGCATCCATCGGCGAAAATGACCACGCCCCGGCGGCCCCCAGCAGCAAGAACACGGCTGCGCCGCCCAGTGCGGTAAAGGGCCGGTACTGCGGCAGGGCCAGCATCAAAAGGTAGGTCAGACCGAACAAAGCCAGCGCAAGTGTCATTCGCCCTCCTCCGGGGCAGGCTCTGCGGGCAGATCCTCGTCGATCATCCGGTAGCCTACGCCCAGCTCATTCAGAATGTACGGGTTGCGGCCGGGCACGCTGCCCAGCTTTTTGCGGATGTTGGCCATGTTCACCTGCAATTTCTTGGTGCTGCCGCAGTCGGTATCGCCCCAGATGGCCCGGACGATGGCGGCGTAGGTCATCACCCGCCCGGCGTGCTCCGAAAGGAACGCCACAATGTTGTATTCGGTCTGGGTCAGCCGGACCTCGGCTCCGTTCACAAACACTTTCCGGCGTTCGTAGTTGATCTCAAGCCCCTGGGCGCGGAACGTGCCGCCCAGCGCACCCAGCACGCCGTAGCGGTTCACCCGCAAAGCGGCCCGCACGCGGGCCAGAAGCTCGCCGGTGCCAAAGGGCTTGGTGATGTAATCGTTGGCTCCCAGGTCCAACGCCTCGATCTTGTCGTTCTCGGTGGTGCGGGCCGAAAGCACGATGATGGGGGTCATGTACTTCTGGCGCACAAAGCGGATCAGTTCCAGACCGTCGCGGTCCGGCAGGCCCAGGTCCAGGATGACCAGGTCCGGATTGTGGGAGGCAAACAGTGTCTGCCCCATGGCACAGGTGTTGGCCACCAGGCTCTGATAGCCGTTGGTGTCCAGCAGCGTGCTGATAAAGCTGCAGATGTTGGCTTCGTCCTCTACGATCAGAACTTTGAATTTGTTATTGCTCATCTTCAGGCTCCTCTGTCTCAATGCTTTCCGTTTCCAGCCAGAAGCGGATGGTCGTGCCCCCGCCCACCCGGCTCTCGGCCTTGATCTCGCCGCCGTGCGCTTTGACGATCGCGGCACACACCGAAAGCCCGATGCCCATGCCGTGCTTGCCGCTGTCGGCGGCGGTCTGTGCAGGCATCATGCCGCTGAACAGGGTGCGCAGGCGCTCCTTGGGGATGCCGCAGCCGTTGTCCGTTACTTCAAACACCGCACGGCTGCCCAGGGTGAACACCCGCAGCGTCAGTTGGGTCATCCCCTCGGCGTGGAGGACGGCGTTTTCCAACAGGTTCGTCAATACCTGCGAGATCAGCATGGAATCCATGGGGATCACCACAAAGCTGTCGGGCAGGTCGGTCGTCACCGGGATACCGGGGTAGCGCTTTTGAAACCGCACCAGCACGGTGTCGATCAGTTCCTCCAGCACGGTGGGGGTCTTTTGCACGGCCACCTGTCCGCCGTCGAAGCGGGTGACGGAAAGCAGGTTCTCGACCATCCGGTTCAGCCACTGGGCATCGGAGCAGGCCTCGCCCAGCAGTTTGAGCTGCTGCTCCCTGCCCAGCGAATCGTAATTTTCGATCACAGTGGAGCAGGCCCCGTAAATGGAAGTCAGCGGGGTGCGCAGGTCGTGGGAAACGGCCCGCAGCAAGGTGGCCCGCATCTTTTCCGTTTCACTTTCCATCCGCAGCTGCTCCTGTTTTTTGATCCGGGTGGTCAGGGTGCTGGTCATGATGGACACCACCAGCATCACCACCCCGGAAAACAGGTTTTCCGGCAGGGTAAAGTTGAACGCAAAATAGGGCGAGCGGAACGCAAAATTGACGGCCAGCACCCCCAGAAGCGAAGCTGCGATGCCGCAGAAATAGCCATCGGTATATATAGATACGAGGAATACTGCCAGGACGAACACCATCGACGCGACACCGTCGATGCGGCCCGCCAGCTGCTGCGTGCCCGCCACCAGGGCACAGGCGGTACACAGTGCCCCCGCCAGCATCAGAAGATCCTGTTTGCGGATGCTGAATTTCACGCCGGTTCCTCCTTTTGCATTTTATGGGTCTTTATTCTTAAATTATACCACAGTTTTTCTAAAGATGCAGTAAAGGATAGGCGGTTGACCGGGAAAAACGCAGGCAGTATAATTTTCAGAGAAAGAAGCAGCGGAAGGAGGGTTCCTATGCTGGTCGTTTCATCGGTAGATCTGTACCCAGGCAGCCAGGAGGAGCGGCTGCCTGGTTTTACACCGCAGTTTCCGCATCTCGTCAGCTGCTCGATGCTGGATCGTTACCCTCAGCACACGGCTCCGTGGCATTGGCACCGGAGCGTGGAACTATTTTATATAAGGAGTGGAGCACTGATCTATTACACGCCCGGTGGGCAGCGGCTGTTCCGGGCCGGTTCCGGCGGGCTGGTCAACAGCAATGTGCTGCACCGGACCAGGGCTGTGGAAACAGGTGCAGAGAGCATCCAGTATGTCCACCTGTTTGAGCCGGAATTGGTAACGGGCGTTTCCGGCGGGGTGATCGAGCAACGCTATGTTGCCCCGCTGCTGAAAGCCCGCGGACTGGAGCTCATCGGGCTTTCGCCGGAGGATCCGGTACAGGCCGAGACACTGGCTCTCCTGCGGGAGAGTTACGCGCTGGACGAAACCGACTTTGGCTATGAATTGGAATTGCAGGCGGTGCTCTGCCGTATCTGGGCCGGGCTGGCCCGACAGGTTCAGGCCCAGCTGGGACAGACCCCGCCTGCTGTGGAAACAGCCAGTGAAAAGATCAAGCCCATGATGCTCTACATCCACGCCCATCTTGCCGAGAAGCTGTCCGTGGAACAGCTGGCGGCAGCGGTTTTTTGCAGCGAGCGGGAATACTACCGGACGTTTCGGGCCTGCCTGCACACCACCCCCGGCGAGTATATCCGCAATGTCCGCCTGCAGACAGCCTGTAAGCTTCTGCGAGAAACGGAATTGGCTGTCACTGAGGTGGCCCGGCGATGCGGGCTGGGCAGCAGCAGCTACTTCGGGGCACAATTCCGACAGGAATTTGGATGCACACCCACAGAATATCGGTTGAAATGGCAGAATTCTGATATTGGATGGCAAGAAAATGATAGCGGTATACCGGCAGCGCGTGGTACAATCATGGCGTAGAGAGGAGCCGCAGAGCATACGGACTCCCTCTTGAAACAGTTCAATGATTTCAGAAGCTGGAGGAGGCTTTGTGATGTTCTTGCGTTTGCGCGTGTCGAATCTTCGTGAATTTTCAAATGTTCTGAATGCCTGCTCTGCGTCGGTGGAGCTGACAGCTCCGGATGGAAGCGTACATGTTTTCCCGGATGACAAAGCTGCTGCGGATCTTTGCAGCCTCAAGCCGAAAAATTCAGCACGTCTGCCTTTGACTGTGCGCATCCATGCACCGAGGGACTATTTTAATATTGTCAGCTACTATGCCGGTGACTGCTGAGCCATCTACAACTTCATCATAAGACAGAGCGGGGTCTGATGTGTGCGTCAGGCTCCGCTCTGTCTCTCTCTGTCCAATTGACAACTCCGTTCAAAAGGAAGATAATAGATCTATCTTAAATAGAGCGAGGAAACGTAAATGCTGTATTTTGAAAACGACTACTGCGAGGGTGCCCACCCGGCCATTTTGCAGAAACTGGTGGAGACCAACTTTGAAAAGGTGTCCGGCTATGGCACCGACCCCTACTGCGCCAGCGCCAGGGAGAAGATCCGTGCGGCCTGCGGCTGCCCGGAGGCCGATGTCTGGTTCATCTCCGGAGGCACTCAGAGCAATGCCATCGTGATCGCATCCATGCTGCGGCGGTGGGAGGGTGTGCTGGCCGCTGCCACCGGCCATGTGGCCGCCCACGAGGCCGGTGCCATCGAGTTCACCGGCCACAAGGTCATC
The DNA here is from genome assembly GCA_934547065.1 of uncultured Faecalibacterium sp. GTDB lineage: Bacteria > Bacillota > Clostridia > Oscillospirales > Ruminococcaceae > Faecalibacterium. The sequence continues at coordinate 33,052 of CAKTEF010000013.1, read as the reverse complement.
GGCCTGCCCCACACCAACGGGAAGCTGGCTGCGGCCACCGTGGAGAACTGGTGCAAGACGTTTTACGCCGACAGCAACCTGGACCACCTGGTGTTCCCCGGCATGGTGTACATCTCCCATCCGTCGGAATATGGCACCCTGTACACCAAAGCTGAGCTGGAGGAGCTGAGCCGCGTCTGCCGCCAATACCACATGCCCCTGTTCATGGACGGTGCCCGGCTGGGCTATGCACTGGCTTCCGAGGGAACGGATGTCACCCTGGCGGACATCGCCCGGCTGACGGATGTGTTCTACATCGGCGGTACCAAGGTGGGCGCGCTGTGCGGCGAAGCCGTGGTATTCCCCCACGGTGCGCCGGCTCACTTTATGACCATGGTCAAGCAGCAGGGCGCGCTGCTGGCCAAGGGGCGGCTGCTGGGCATCCAGTTCGATGTGCTGTTCACCGATGGACTGTACGAGAAGATCAGCAAAAACGCCATTGAAACCGCCGCCGTGCTCAAAAAGGGCCTGGCGGAAAAGGGCTACCGGTTCTTTATGGATTCGCCCACAAACCAGGTGTTCCTGGTGCTGGCCAACACGCAGCTGGAAGCCCTGGAGGGCAAGGCGAAGTTCGGGTTCTGGGAAAAATACGATGATACCCACACCGTGGTGCGCATCGCCACCAGCTGGGCTACCCGGATGGAGGAGATCGAGCAGCTGCTGGCGTTGATGTGAGACAGGAGCGCTAAATTTTGGCCGGGTGCTTTGTGCAGGATGCTGATTGCAATTTGCGCACGGCTATGATATCTTAAATAAGAGAATGAACCTCTGAACAGAGCGTGGAAGGATGGTAAGAAATATGGGTTTTTTTGATAAGCTGTTTGGCGGCAAGGCAGAGCCTGCTGCAAAATTTTCCGGCCAGCCGATGACCGTGATGTCCCCCATTGACGGCAAGGTGATCCCACTGGAGCAGCTGCCGGATGAGACGTTTGCCTCGGCCATCCTGGGTCCCGGCTGCGGCATTGAGCCCACCGGCGACACTGTGTACGCTCCGTTTGACGGCACTGTGACCCAGGTGCCCGAAAGCCTGCATGCCATTGGCATGATGAGCAATGACAACATCGAACTGTTGATCCATGTGGGCATGGACACCGTGGAGATGCAGGGCAAGGGCTTTACCTCCCTGACCAAGGAGGGAGCCAAGGTCAAGGCCGGCACCCCGCTGCTGAAAGTGGATCTGGCTGCCATCCGTGCCGCCGGCCACCCCACTGCCACTGCCATCATCGTGACCAATGCCGATGATCTGCCGGAGCTGTCGCGGGAGGCTGAGGGCGATGTTCCCGCCGGTACCCCGATGCTCAAGTTCAAGGCATAACCGTTCCAACACCCGGAAGCCGATGGCTTCCGGGTGTTTTTCTGTGCCGGGGCAGGGAAGAAAAGATGGGATAAGTCATACTTATCTAAGAAAAATGCGGATTTTGTCGGATTTTGGCTTGAGTCGCGGCATGCTTCGTGCTAACATGGACAAAGTGTGAACATTCAACCAGAAACAGGGAGGAAAGCAACTTATGGAACCGAAAAAGAAAAAAGAACTTTCGCTTGCCAAGCGGATGGGCATTTCGCTGGTCTGCGGCCTGGCGGCAGGCCTTGCCTTTATGATGCTGCGGGAGCACCTGAACGCAGGCGGCAATGCGGAGACGTGGACCACCATCAATAACCTGCTGTTCCAGGATATCACGGTCGAGGGTGCGGAGCAGGCGTTCGGCATCTTTTACATCATCGGCCAACTGTTCATCAAAGCGCTGCAGCTGGTGATCATCCCCATGGTGTTCACTTCCATTTCCTTGGCCATTGGCAGCATTGCGGACACCCGCACCATGGGCCGCATTTCCGCAAAGACCCTGTTCTGGTTCTTGCTGTGTTCGTTCCTGGCGCTGCTGCTGGCGAGCAGCGTGGGCTATGCCACCTACTCCATGGGCCTGTTCAATACCAAGATCGTGGGCCTGACCGGGGCTTCCGGCTCCACCGGCTCCAACCCCCTGAACGTGGTGCTGAACATCATCCCCTCCAACATCATCACGGCCTTTGGAAGCAACGGGGCCGTGCTCAGCGCGGTGTTCCTTGCGGTGGCCACCGGCCTGAGCATGAACGCCCTGGGCGAGAGCCGCACCTCCACGCTGCGCCGCCTGCTGGGCGAGGTGAACGACGTGGTGGTCGTGTTCCTGAACTTCATCGTCAGCAAGTTTGCTCCCTTTGCGGTGTTCGTGCTGCTGACCCGTACCTTTGCCATCTACGGCATTGATTACCTCAAGCCTGCACTGGTGTATGTGGTGGTCACGGTGGTCCTGCTGCTGGTGTTCCTGGTGGTGGCCTACCCGCTGGTGGTGGCCCTGGGTGCCAAGCTGAACCCCATCAAGTTTATCAAAAAGATCGCCAACGTGGCGGTTTTCGGCTTCTCCACCTCGTCCAGCGCCGCCACTCTGCCCCTGAACATCAAGGTGTGCGAGGAGGAGTTCGGTGTGGATGAGAGCATTGCCTCGTTCGTGCTGCCGCTGGGCATGACCATCAACATGGACGGAACGGCCATCATGCAGGTGATCGCTACGGTGTTCATTGCAGGCTGCGCCGGTTACACGGTCACGCCCGGCCAGCTGGTGGTGGTCGCCCTGCTGGCTCTGCTGGCCTCGGTGGGCACCCCGGCTGCGCCTGGTGCAGGTGCCGTGATCCTGTTCACCATCCTGTCCGGCGTGGGCTTTGTCAACGATGGTGCGCTGCTGGCCTATTCCCTGATCCTGGCCATCAACCGCCCCATCGAGATGCTGGTCACCTCCCTGAACGTGGTGGGTGATGCCGTTGCCAGCATCTGCGTGGCCAAGAGCGAGGGCCTGCTGAAAGAGGACGTGTTCAACAAATAATTCCCCCAACGGGTAACGCAAAGCCCCTGTGCGACGAGCTGTCACACAGGGGCTTTTGTGCGTATGGGGTCAGGTCAACGGTGCAGAATATCAAGGATATGATTGGAAAGTTCCTGGACTTTTTCTGCAATTGTCTCGCGGCTGTCATTCAGCGGTTCAGGCGGAGCGGAGACCCTCAGCAGCTTCAATCTGCTCTTGATGGCCATTCGCCCATAGAAAAATCTCCATCGTTGCAAATTGATCTGAGCGGCAAACCATACCAATTCAGAAAAGGACATTCGGAATTTTGGAATCAGTACGCGAACTGCGCTTCCGCCATTTCCTCTGGCCATGAAACGCCAAGGCTGTACAGAGGCTTTTCCAAAACAGGTGACGGTAATGGCACCGTTGGGAAATACTTCACCGTCAACATCTCCTACAAGCCGGATGATACTGTTTTGCGGATCACCCGAAGAAATGTAGGGACAGGTTCCATTGATATAGTTGCTTTCACCTTTTGATTTTCCTGCTTCCACATGGAAAAAATACTCGATCGTATTTTCAGTGCCATATTCTAACGCAGGCAGGCTGGTCCATATCGGAAAACTTTCCAGAACTTCATCGGAAATACCATCAATGCAAACAGAAGTTGTCAGGACTGATTTCAAAACGTCATCATGGAAGCGGCTGAGTTCTGCTTCGGGAACTTCCGGCTGCGGAAGATACTGCTCAGGGCAGAACTCGGCACCAGGGGAGATGATTTTGTCTGCGGAGATGACGGTTACAAGATCGGAATGGGTCTCGCGTCCGGAACGAAACGCTATAAATTGCTCCATCACTTCATTTAGCTGGGAGCCGGGTGTTTCCACCCTTTTTCCTTTGAGTTTCTTGAAGCCGTCGTTCCAGATCTTCGCCATAAAGACGCGATCGGTTGGCTGCTGGGGCCGATGTGCAGAGGCGATCATGATCGTGGTATCAATGGCAGTTGGATAAAACAGATCACTGGGCAGGCTGATCATTCCAATGACAGAGTGGTTTTTCAAAAAGTTTTCTCGCCAAAGAGCGTTGTCTTCATCTGCAAAGATGCCGGATTTCACCACAACAGCAAGCAGCCCCATGGTCTCCAATGCTTCCATCGCTTGCGAAATAAAATCGCGTTCCGGTTCGTCCTCCTGCGAAAATGGGGGATTGATCAGAGCTTTTTGGAAGCGGCCTTTTACGGCAGCCTTGCTGGCAGCGTCAAAACAGCTTGCGTTTTCAATATGACTCTTGCCATCACCACGGAAGAACATATTCAGTGCGGCAAGTGCCCAGACAGTGGGATTTGTGTCAAAACCGTAAAGGGATTCACGGACGACGGACATGGGAATGCCCATTTCATGCGAGGTCCGAACCATCCGGTCGAAAGAAGCCACCAGAAATCCACCGGAACCGCAGGCGATGTCGATGACTTTATCGCGGGCCGTCACATCGATCAAATCCGCGCAGAAACGGGTGATATGGCGGGGAGTGAAAACGATCCCAAGCGAATTGTTATCATAGCCATAGCGAATAAACGCTTCATAGAGCAACCCAAGAAAATCCGTGTCAGTCCGCAGAATGGACTTTACGTTCAGATTTTTCAGGATAAACACGATTTTTCCCATTTTGGGTGCCAGGCGGGCATAGTCTGCATCCGGCAGCCGCAAAGCCTCAATGAGCTGTGCCTTTTTGCAATCCTCAAAATGATCTGTTTCAGAGATCGCCTGGTAGACAAGGGAATTGATCGAATGGATCTCCTCGCCGTTTCCAAGTTCGATTTCACCCTGATACAAAGCGGTGATCACAGCACCCAGAACTTTGGGGCGCAGGGACGGCTCGATTTTTGCGGCACGAAGGATGGCAGACAGGTCAATGGCCGCAGCAATATATTCGGAAAGCTGCGGAATCGTAACATCGGTGGTGCCGTTCTGTGTTTTCAAAGCAATGGCTGCTTCCCCGACACTGGGAAAACTGGTCAGTTCAAAGCCATAGGATCGCAATGGAACCCAGGCCGTTCCGTCAAAAAAGGATGTTTTGAACAGGTATCCGTGATCTTCTTCGCCGGCAACGCCTGTTGCGATCACAATATGGTAAGTTCCGTGCCGATTGATCGCTTCCGCATATTCGATCGCTTCTGAGATCGCTTCATCGATCTTCTGAATTTCGTTTTTTGCTTCCACAACGATGGCAGGGCAGCCATTTTGGCAGACAAGGAAATCAGGCTTGGTCAGTCCCAGCCCGGAGTCGGGAAAATAGGCTGCGATCTCCTGTTCTTCCAGGAAGTTGCCACCCCTTTGGGGGTGCTTTGTGTTCCATCCTTTTTGCTGTGCTACGTCCCGGATGAGATAACGGCACCGGGATTCGGCACGGGTGTTTTTGGGCATTTCCTCTACCTCGCTTTCGGAAAATTCGGCTTAGAATCAACGGAAGTCTTTTCGATTGGATAGGCCGATCAGAAGACGACCGAAAGAGAGATTCACTCTCGGATTTGTTGAAACTATAAGTTGTATTTTTATTATACAGCGATGCCATCTCAATTTCAAGTAAGGAACTTTCCCCCAACGGGGAACACAAAGCCCCTGTGCGACGAGCCGTCACACAGGGGCTTTTGTGCGTATGGGGTCAGGAGGCAAAATCAAGGGTGGTGCTGCCCATGCTGTTGCGCAGCTTGAGGGCGGCTGCGCCGCGGGAGGAATATTTTGCTTTATAGGAATTGCCGCCGATGGTCAGCTTGCCCATGTCGTTTTCTGCGTCGATGGCATAGTCGCTCTCCCGGCCGGTCAGGGTGGCGGTGATGCTGCCCATCTCGGTGGAAAGTTCCAGATCGCTGCCGGAGAGCCGGTCAATGGTCACAGAGCCCATGTCGCTGCTCACGTTCAGCTTGCGGGCGGTCAGGGCGTGGGCCGTGAAGCTGCCCATGTCCAGGTCAAAATCGGCATCGTCGCAGTCCAGCGTCCCGGCCGTCACGCTGCCCATATCGAGGTCGGCCGTCAGAGTGTCCACGTTCAGGTCGCCCAGCGTCAGGCTGCCCATGTCCAGCGAAGCATCCAGCTTGTCCATCTGGTATCCGGCGGGCAGGGTGATGGTGACTTTGAACTTGCTGTCTTTGGCGTTCAGGGGGACGCTGGGCAGCTTGTAGGAGATGGTGGAGCCGGAGGAGCGGAACGTCGTTTTCAGCGAGGCGCTGGCGGATTTGTTGGCAAAGCTCACCTGCGGCGCGGTGATATCGGCATCCTGCTCAAAGACCACCGACCCGGTATCCAGGTCCAGGGTCAGCTTTTTCAGCGCTTCCAGCGGAAGTTCGTAGGCAGAATCAGCCGTTTCAATGGTCTGAGTGCTGTCCAGCGGCAGCTCCTGTGCAGTGGAAACGCCGCTGAACGTCGTGGTGGTCTCCTCAGCGGTCCGGACGCGGCGGGCGGTGCTGTGCTGGAACAGATACATCACCAGCACCACCACTACGATGCCAAGGCCTGCCCAGCGCAGGGTCCAGTTGGCAGAGGTGCGGCGCGGGGGCCGCTGCGGCGGCAGGGGCGTGTTCTGGCGGCCGGGGTCAGCCGGGGTGGGCAGCTGCGGCTGGGCCTCCAGAATTTTGCGGGCCACTTCTTCGGGGCTGCCCAGTTCGGCCAGCGTCTCGGCCTCCCGCTGGGGGCCTGCGGCATCCAGATATTCGTCGTAATAGTCCAGCGCATCCCGGCGCTCGGCGGCGGGCAGGGCAGCCAGGAGCTGCTCCAGCCGGTTCATGAATTCGTTGCGGGTCATGATTCATTCCTCCCCTAAGATCGACTCGATGCCGGCGGCGTACTGCTGCCATTGGGCACGGTAAACGGTCAGAGCCTCGCGCCCGGCGGCCGTGATCATATAATAGCGGCGGTTGCGGCCGTTGCAGGACGCATCATAAACGGTCAGGCAGCCATCCTTTTGCAGGCGGCGCAAAACGGGGTACAGGGTGGATTCGCTCAGGTCCAGAGCCTGTTTGATCTCCTGCGTGATCTTGTAGCCGTAGGTGCCCTGCGGCTCGCGAGAGACGACCGAAAGCACAATGGCATCCAGCAGCGCCGCGCTGATGGGAAATCCCATGCGGAACCCTCCTTTGCAAATGCTATATGAGCTTGAATATTATATATCATATAATATTATACGAGTCAATGGGTGGAACCAAAAGTTCACAGCCTGTTCAAAAACCGGAATTTTACAAGAGCAAACAAAGCTTTTACCTGCCTTTTGCGTGGGCATGGTTTCGGCGGCGGGGCAAAGCCGGTACAATAAGCCTGTACCCGGAAAAAGAAAAAACAGGGGGCCGGGGACGGCCCCGGATCAAGAGAGAGGTTTACGGTATGAAAGAACACAAGATCACCCGCCGCAATTTCCTGAAAGTGGGCGCTGCCGCATCGGCCATTGGGATGCTGAACGCTGCCCCCGCCGCCCAGGCCGCCGCCCCGGCTGCCGAAGCAGCGGAGGAAAACTGCCTGGCCGGGCTGTTCCAGAAACCCAAGTATATCTTCCTGTTCATCGGCGACGGTATGGGCACCGCACAGATCCAGTCCGCCCGCTTTTACAAAGGCACGACCGAGAACAACGGTGCCATCACCGAGGGTGAGCTGAGCTTTACCGCATTCCCGGAAGTGGGCAGCGTGACCACCTACGACAGCACTTCGTTCTGCCCGGACTCCGCTTCCACCGCCACCTCCATTGCCACCGGCAACAAGACGGAGAGCGGTGTGATCAATATGTGCCCCTGGACCCGCGATGTGCCCTATGAGACCATTGCCGAAAAGCTGCACAAACAGAAAAACTATAAGGTGGGCGTGATTTCCAGCGTAAACATCGACCACGCCACCCCGGCTGCGTTCTATGCCCATCAGAACAGCCGCAAGAACTACTATCAGATCGGCGTGGAACTGGCAAACTCCGGCTTTGAATACTTTGCCGGCGGCGAGTTCCAGAACGTGAACGGCGACGGCACCGGCCCCAACAACCACGAAGTGGCTGCCCAGGCCGGGTACAACGTGGTGACCACCCAGGCCGGTGCGGCGGCCCTGACCAGCGGCGCAGGCAAGACGCTGATCATTGCCGAGGCCCTGGCCGACGGCAAGGCCATGAACTACGCCATGGATGCCGCCCCCGGCGAGTGGCAGCTGACCGATTACGTCCGCAAGGGCATGGAGCTGTTGGACAACGGCAGAGGCTTTTTCCTGATGACGGAGTCCGGCAAGATCGACTGGGCCTGCCACGCCAACGATGCCGCTGCTTCCATCCACGATGTGCTGGAAATGAGCAACGCCGTACAGGCGGCTGTGGAGTTCTACAACAACCACCCCAACGAGACGCTGATCCTGGTCACAGCCGACCACGAAACGGGCGGTATGGCCATTGGTTACAAGACCACCAACTACGACACGTTCCTGACCAACCTCACCCATCAGAAGATGTCCTACGCAAAGTTCGACTCCACCTATGTGGAACGCTACATTGCCGAAAAGACTCCCTTTGAAACGGCCATGGCCGATGTCAAGGCGAACTTTGGCCTGACCCTGCCCACCGACCCCGATGCCGCCAATGCAGGCAAGCTGCTGTTGACCGACTACGAGGTGGAGAACCTGCGCAAAGCCTACGAGCGCACGCTGGAAGTGGGCGCTTCCGGCCAGAGCAAGATGAGCCAGCAGGACTACGAGCTGTACGGTACCTACATCCCGTTCAGCATGGCCGTGTGCCACACCATCAACCACAAGTCCGGCATGGACCACACCACCTATGCCCACACCGGCGCGATGGTCAACCTTTACGCCATGGGCGTGGGGGCCGAAAAGTTCCGCGGCGTGTTCGATAACACCGAGATCTACCACAAACTGGCCGAGCTGACCGGCGTGCAGTAAGCGTTCCCGGAAACGTATCCCGTTTTTCTTCTCTTTTCTTCTTCTGAATGAAACACAAAACCCCTGCCTTTGGATGCTGAGACGGCATCCGGGCAGGGGTTTTGCATTGGATTCAGAATGGAAAAATCAATCGTTGATCTCCGGGAAACCCTCCAGCTTGGAGGTACACTGCGGGCAGCGGACCGCCTTGATGGAAATTTCGCTCTGGCAATAGGGGCAGACCTTGGTGGTGGGCTCTGCGGGGGCTTCCTCCGGCTTTTTGTGCAGGCTGTTGACGGCCTTGATGACCACGAACAGCACAAAGGCCACGATCAGGAAGTTGATGACCGCATTGATGAATGCGCCCAGACCGATGGTCACATCACCGATCTGGATGCCCACATCCGAGAAGTCTGCGTTGAAGAACAGGCCGATGGCGGGGTTGATGATATCGTTGACCAGCGAGTTCACAATGGCCGTGAACGCGGAGCCGATCACCACACCAACTGCCATGTCCAGCACGTTGCCGCGCATGGCGAACGCCTTGAATTCCTCAAAAAACTTTTTGATGCCCTTGGTCTCTTTTTCTGCCATGTTCGAATACCGCTCCTTTTCACACCCGGCAAGGGGAGTTTTTATTATCTATACTATAATAGAAAGCGCGGCGGTTTTCAAGAGCGGCTTTTTCAGACCTGATGCTCCGCGATCCACTGGCTCATCTGCTGGGCGATGGCCTTGATGGAGCCATCCTCAAAGGGCACGCGGAGCCCGGCGGTCCGGCACAGCTCGGTGTAGCTGGCAAGGCCGGCGCGGCGCACCAGCTTCAGGTAGCGCTCCCAGGCATCCTTGTGGTCGGCAAGGCTCAGCAGGAAGAACTGCAGCGCCGCCATGGTGGAAAGGCAGTAGTCGATATAGTAGAACGGACACTCATAGATGTGGAGCTGGCGCTGCCAGCCTGCGCCCCGGCCGTAGAACGGCAGGTTGTCAAAGTCGATCCAGGGGCGGTACTTGTGTTCCAGTTCCAGCCACACGGCGTTGCGCTCGTCGGGGGTCAGGTCCGGGTTCTGGTACATTTTGTGCTGGAACTCGTCCACGATGCAGCCGTATGCCAGGAACAGAAAGCTGTCTTCGGCGTGGAGCAGGGCGTACTTTTCGGTGTCCTTGCCAAACAGCAGGTGGTGCCAGGGCGCGGTGAGGAACTCCATGGCCATGGAGTGGATCTCGGCGCTTTCCATGCCGGGGCATTCCAGGTCGGCGGGCACTTTGGGGTCGCGCTCGGCCACATAACCCTCAAAGGCGTGGCCGCACTCGTGGGTCAGCACGTCCACATCGGCGGAGGTGTTGTTCCAGTTGGCAAAGATGAACGGGGCCTTGTAGGCGGGCAGGCTGGTCATATAGCCGCCGGACATCTTGCCGGGGCGGCTCTCCACATCGAACAGCTCGTTGTCCTGCATGAAGTCGATGAACTCGGCGGTCTCCGGGCTCAGCGCATGGTACATGGTGCGGGCGGCGCTCATCCGGGCCTCGTAGCCGGGGATGGGGGCGGGGTTGCCGTCGCGGAAGGCTACGGGCAGGTCCGCAAAGGTCAGATGCCGGATGCCGGTGCGCCTGCACCGCAGCTCGATCACCTTTTTCAGCTCCGGCACCACATCGTTGGCCACCTGGTCACGGAAGTTCCGAATCTCCTCCGGGCCGTAGCCGATGCGATTCATCCGCACATAGGAAAGCTCGCTGTAATCGTGGTAGCCCAGGATCTGCGCCTGCGCGTTCAGGTTCTTGACGATCTTGGTGTACAGGCTGTCCAGCTCATCGCGGTGGGCATCAAAGTAGCCTGCCTCGGCCTCGTAGGCGGCACGGCGCACGGCGGGGTCCAGGTTCTCCTTGTAGGGGCCCAGCTGGGGGATGGTCAGCTGTTTGCCGTCCAGCTCCACCAGTGCGCCGCCGTACACCTGCTGGTACTGGCTGACCAGGGCGTTGTACTCCTTTTGCAGCTCCACGGTGCGGTCGTCCATGCCCAGCACGGCGTTCTTCATGCCGGCCACGCAGGTGGTGCCAAAGGCCTGGGTCAGGGCCTCCACATGGGGGTTGGCCAGGAACGCGCGGCTGATCTCCACCCTTGCGTTCTCCACAGCCGGGCCGTGGGCATCAAAAAAGTCCTGCTCGGCTTTCCAATAGGCATCGCGGGTGTCGCAGGTGTAGTGGATGGAAGCCAGCTGTGCGGCGGTGTTGTAATCGGCAAAGGCGCGGCTCTGCTCGTAGTAAAGCTCCACCAGCGCTTCGCCGCTGGGGGCGGCAGCTGCCTTGGCGGCCAGCTCCTTGCACAAAGCCAGCAGCGCGTCGATGTCGGGGCGGGTATAAGTCATCTCACGGAATTTCATGGGACAGGTCCTTTCTGCAACATTGAATTGATAAGACCATATTAGCACGTTTGGCGGCATCCGTCAAAGAAAAACTGGCTCGCCCTCTCCGTCAGCGCTGCGCGCTGCCACCTCTCCCAAAAAGGGAGAGGCAACGCATCTCCCAGATTCAGCACCCGCTGACCATGAGCCGCAATAGGCTCTCCCTTTGGGAGAGCTGGACGCGAAGCGGCCTGAGAGGGCGAGGATGCTTGCAAACTATGCAATTTCTCCAAAAATCGAAAAGCTGCTTTGGCAAAGATGATAGAACCTGCGATTGCATCGGCCCGAAAAAAGGCATATAATAGCAGTATCAACAGAGTAAGATCCTGTGCGTTAAGTGCCGCATCAACGGGGAGTTGTGCTGTGGACGAAGGGGTACCCGCGGTACAGGATCTGCATCCCGCTGCTGCATGGACTTGGGTGCAGGCACGGCTGCTTGCAGCCGATGCCTGGATGTGAAAATGTTGGTTCACGCCCTCCTTTGTGCGGTTTGTCACAGGGGAGGGCGTTTTCTGCTGCCCGCCCCGCAGGTTCCTTTTGAAAAAGGGGAGGACAATTGATATGAACGAACATTCCGGAACATCGGTGCGCAAGCTGGTGGTCATGGCCCTGCTGGTGGCCATGAGCATTGTATTTGCGCGGGTGCTGACCATTTCCACCGGCTTTGTCCGGTTCAACCTGGGCTCGCTGCCCACCCTGCTGGGGGCGGTGCTGTTCGGGCCGGTGGAGGGCTTTGCCATTGGTGCCGTGGCCGATATGATCGGCGGCACGCTTTCGGGCTATGCCATCAACCCGCTGATCACCCTGGGTGCGGGAGCCATCGGCCTGGTGGCGGGCTTTGCATTCCGGCAGCTTTCCAACCTGCGGCTGGGCCTGCGGGTGGGCTGCAGCGTGCTGATGGGGCATTTTGTGGGTTCCATGGTCATCAACTCGCTGGCGCTGCACCTTTTTTATAATTATCCCTGGAGCGTTCTGGCGGCCCGCATCCCCAATGCACTGGTCCTGAGCGCGGTGAACACCGTGCTGCTGCGCCTGCTGCTGCAGAACCGCTCCCTGATGGCGGTGGTAAAAAAATGAACTACGAAGAAGCGATGCAATACATCCATGCGGTGCAGTGGGCGGGCCATAAGCCCGGCCTGAGCCGCACCCGCACCCTGCTGGCGGCCCTGGGCGACCCGCACAGGCAGCTGAAATTCGTCCATGTGGCGGGCACCAACGGCAAAGGCAGCACGGCGGCCATGCTGGCAGCCTGTCTGCAGGCGGCCGGGTACCGCGTGGGCCTGTATACTTCGCCGTTCATCAACCGCTTCAACGAGCGGATCCAGGTGGATGGAGAGCAGATCCCGGACCGGGCGCTGGTGCAGCTGGTAGAGCAGGTAAAGCCTGCCGCCGATGCCATGGCGGATGTTCCCACCGAGTTTGAGATCATCACGGCGCTGGGAATGCTCTGGTTTGCGCAGCAGCGGTGCGACATCGTGGTGCTGGAAGTGGGCCTGGGCGGTACGCTGGACTCCACCAACGTCATCGACCCGCCGGAGTGCGCGGTGATCACGGCGCTGGGCATGGACCACGTCAAGGAGCTTGGCCCGACGCTGGCGGAGATCGCTTCGGCCAAGGCGGGCATCATCAAACCGGGCAGCCCGGTGGTAAGCTACGGCGGCGCACCGGAGGCCGATGCCGTGATCGCCCGCGCGGCGGAACGGCAGAACGCCCCGCTGACCGTGGTGGATTTTGCCAAGCTGAACGTTCGGGGCGGCGACCTGGACGGTGTGAACTTTGATTTTGACGGGCTGGAAAACATCCGCCTGCCGCTGATCGGCAGCTACCAGCCCAAAAACGCGGCCGTTGCCATCACGGCGCTGCGGGTGCTGCGGCAGCGGGGCTGGAATATTCCGGAATCCGCTGTCCGGCAGGGGCTGGAGCAGGTGAGCTGGCCGGGCCGGTTCGAGCTGCTGCGCCACAGCCCGGCGTTCCTGCTGGACGGCAGCCACAATGCCCATGGGATGCGTGCCACCGTGCAGAGCCTGCGCGATCGCTTCCCCGGCCAGAAATTCGTGTTCCTGCTCAGCATCATGGCCGATAAGGATGTGGACGAGATGCTGGAACTGCTGCTGCCGCTGGCAAAGCGGTTCGTCACGGTGGCCGCCCATACGCCCCGCGCCATGCCGGCCCAGACGCTGGCTGAGCACATCCGGGTGCGCGGCGGCACGGCCGAACCTGCCCCCTCCATTGAGGCGGGCGTGGCCCGCGCCGTGGCCCTGGGCGGCAGCGGCCCGGTGTGTGCATTGGGCACGCTGTATTTCTCCGGCGAGGTACGCACGGCTTTTGCGCAGCTGACCGGCTGTGCAGAGCAGGGCTGATCCAAAACCAAAAATAAAAAAGCGATGTCCCGTGCAGGTTGGGACATCGCTTTTTTGTCCCCAGCAGAGGGGACCGGGTAAATGATAAGAAGGTAAATGAAGAAAATAGCGGATTAGAATGAGAAGAAGAAAAACACAGAAACGGAAAAAACAACGTCACAAGGCTTTGTATCCAACAGCCGCTTCTGTTGGATACAAGATAGCACGTTTCACAGAAAAATACAAGACCTTTTTGGAAAAAAATTCTCCGCTGCGCGCAAAAATCGAAAATTTGGCACAACGCACAAATTTTGGAGCACAGTGTCAGGCAAAGTGATGAAACCCGTTGGGTCCGCCGGAGGGGAAACTTCGTGAAAGGGCAGACGATTCTTTACAAGCCCGGTGGGCTGTGTTAAGATGAGCATGATAAAATGAGTCTCTGCGGCCCTTGGGCTGCCGGAGCATGGCGGGGGAAGCCTGCGCCGGGAAAGAAGGATACGATGCAACAGGAGATCGCAAAGGAAAAAGGGCCCCGGTTCGGTGAGCGGGCTCCGCTGTTCAGCCAGAAAGAGCTGCTGCGTCTGGTGTGGCCGCTGCTGGTGGAGCAGCTGCTGGCCGTGACCGTGGGCATGGCCGATACCATGATGGTGTCCCGCTGCGGCGAGGCCGCGATTTCGGGTGTGAGCCTGGTGGATATGATCAACCAGCTCATCATCGTGGTGTTTGCGGCACTGGCTACCGGCGGCGCGGTGGTGGTCAGCCAGTATCTGGGTGCGCGGGAACAGGAGCACGCCAACAGCAGCTCCGGCCAGCTCATCCTGCTCAGCGCACTGCTGGGCGCGGGGGTCTGTGTGTTCTGCTTTGTGCTGGCCCGGCCCATGATCCGGCTGTGCTACGGCAGCGTTGATGCCGATGTGCTGGAAGCGGGCGTGCTCTACCTGCGGATCACGGCGCTGAGCTATCCGTTCCTTGCACTGTACAATGCCGGTGCGGCGCTGTTCCGCAGCATGGGCAACTCCAAGATCTCGATGCAGATCAGTATCCTGATGAATATTATCAACATCGTGGGCAATGCGGTGTGCATCTTTGGCCTGAAAATGGGCGTGGATGGTGTCGCCTGGCCCAGCGTGATCTCCCGTGTGGTGGCGGCTGTGCTGATCCTGGGCCGCTGCTACCAGAAAGGCCACAGCCTGACCGTGCCCAAAAGCACCCGGCTGGATGGCCGGATGGCCAGGCGCATTCTGGGCATCGGCATCCCCTCTGCGTTTGAGAACAGTCTGTTCCAGGCGGGCCGCATCCTGGTGGTGAGCATGATCTCCACCTTTGGCACGGTGCAGATCGCGGCCAACGCCGTGGCCAACAACCTGGACGGCATGGGCTGCATCCCCGGCCAGGCGATCAGCCTGGCCATGATCTCGGTGGTGGGCCGGTGCGTCGGTGCAGGGGACGATGAGCAGACCATCTACTACACCCGGAAACTGCTGCTCTGGGCCTATGTTGCCATGGGCGTGTCCAACGGCTGCATCCTGCTGTTCCTGCGGCCGCTGGTGGGGATCTACGCACTGTCCGGCGCAACGATGGAACTGGCCGTTCTGCTGGTGCGCATCCACGCGGGCAGCGGCCTGTTCCTGTGGCCGTCCTCTTTTGTTCTGCCCAACGCCCTGCGCGCCGCCAACGACGTGAAATTTACGATGATCGTTTCGGTCCTCAGCATGGCCGTGTGGCGGCTGGGCTTCAGCTACCTGCTGTGCGTCCGGCTGGGCTGGGGCGCTGTGGGCGTGTGGGTCGCCATGGTCATCGACTGGATCTGCCGCGTGACCTGCTTTGCGGTGCGGTTCCGCAGCGGTGCATGGAAAGCAAAATATCAGGCATAACATCAAAGGAGAAGCAGATGAAACTGATCAGCTGGAATGTCAACGGCCTGCGGGCCTGCCTGACCCACGAGTTTGCAAAGAGCTTTGCCGCACTGGATGCGGATGTGTTTTCGGTGCAGGAAACCAAAATGCAGCCAGGCCAGGCCGATTTTGCGCCGGAGGGCTACACCGAATATACATACTCGGCCGAGAAAAAGGGCTACTCCGGCACGGCCTGCTGGTGCAAAACGCCTCCGCTGGCGGTGACCACGGGCATTGGCATCGACGAGCACGACCACGAGGGCCGGGTGCTGACGCTGGAATATCCGGCGTTCTATCTGGTCAACTGCTACACGCCCAACAGCCAGGACGGCCTGAAGCGGCTGGATTACCGGATGCAGTGGGAAGATGCGTTCCGCGCCTATCTGCTGGGGCTGGATGCCAAAAAGCCGGTGATCCTGTGCGGCGATCTGAACGTTGCCCACACCGAGATCGACATCAAGAACGCTAAGACCAACCGGATGAGCGCAGGCTTTACCGATGCCGAGCGCGCCAAAATGACCGAGCTTCTGGCGGCGGGCTTTACGGACAGCTTCCGCGCCCTGCACCCGGCCGAGGTGAAATACAGCTGGTGGAGCTACCGCTTTCATGCGCGGGAAAAAAACGCCGGATGGCGCATCGATTACTTTATCGTTTCCAACCGCATTGCCGACAAGGTGCAGGCAGCGGAGATCCACAACGAGATCTTTGGTTCCGATCACTGCCCGGTGGAGCTGGTCATTGACCTGTGATCCCGCGGCCTGACAAAAAGGAGAGTATCCATGCTCAAGAATTATCTGCTGGTCTTTTTTATTTCCATGGTGCCCATCATTGAGCTGCGCGGGGCCATCCCCGTGGGGCTGGGGCTGGGCCTGCCCGCTCTGCCGACCTACCTGATCTGCGTGCTGGGCAACATGATCCCGGTGCCGTTCATCTATCTGTTTGCCCGAAAGTTTTTGATCTGGGGCTACCACAAGCCGCTCATCGGGCCGTTCTGCCGCTTTTGCATCAACAAGGGCGAATTGGGCGGCCGCAAGCTGGAAGCCAAGGCGGGCCGCGGCCTGACGGTGGCGCTGCTGCTGTTCGTGGGCATTCCGCTGCCCGGCACCGGCGCGTGGACCGGCACCCTGGCCGGTTCCATCCTGGACATGAAGTTCAAGGATGTGCTGATCGCCTGCATGGGCGGCGTGCTGCTGGCGGGCGTCATCATGGGTCTGGCCAGCGCCGGTGTGCTGGGCGCAGCCGGCAGACTGTTTGCAGTGGGTTGAGCAAGGCTGGCAAAAACCGTTCAAATGTGCTAAAATAAACAGCGATGTGTCTTTACGACAAAAAGAAAGGACGATTCAACCATGGATCAGGCATTGAACCAGAAGATCGACACCTTTATTGCGGCAAACAAGGAACAGCTGCTCCGGGACATTGCTGCGCTGGTGTCCGTCAACAGCGTGGAGAGCACCCCGGCAGAGGGCGCTCCGTTTGGCGCAGGCGCACGCGCTGCGCTGGACAAAACGCTGGAACTGGCGGCAGGCATGGGCCTTGCCACCCGCAACTGTGAAAACTACATTGGCTACGCCGAGTTGCCCGGCGCAGAGGCCGAAAAGTATCTGGCGACCATCTGCCATGTGGATGTGGTGCCGGAGGGCAACGGCTGGACGCAGGACCCGTTCCAGATGCAGATCCGCGACGGCTGGCTGATCGGCCGCGGCGTGGCAGACGACAAGGGCCCCATGGTGGTCACCCTGTATGCCCTGAAGTTCCTCAAGGAGCAGGCGACCGCCCTGCGCTATCCCATCCGTGCCCTGATCGGCGACAACGAGGAGACCAGCATGCGGGATGTGGACTACTACCTCAAGAACTATCCCGCCCCGGTGTTCTGCTTTACCCCCGACGCGGAGTTCCCGGTGTGCAACGGCGAAAAAGGCCACTTTGGGGCCGAGCTGGTCAGCCCGGTGTGCAATGGCGAGATCAAGGCCTTTGAGGGCGGCGTTGCCAACAATGCCGTGCCGGACCGCGCCAGCGCTCTGGTGGAAACGGACATCACCAAACTGAAGAATGCCCCCAACATCACGCTGGAACCGGAGGGCAATGGCGTACGCATCCGCGGCTGGGGCAAGAGCGGCCACGCTGCCATGCCGGAGGGCACCGTCAACGCCATTGGCCTGGTGGTGAACTACCTGCTGGATAACGACCTGTGCAACGAAACCGAGCGTGCCTATCTGGAAGCGCTGAAAAAGCTCCACGCCTCCACGGCAGGCACCGGCCTTGGCATCGACTGTGCCGACGGCCCCTTTGGCCCGCTGACCGTGATCGGCGGCCGCATCTCTATGAAAGACGGCCGCATCGTCCAGACCATGGACAGCCGCTACCCCACCTGCACCACCGGCGAGGAGATGGCCGAAAAGATCCGCCAGGCCATTGGCACCGGTGCTGCGCTGGAGCATGTGGAAAGTGCCGAGCCGTTCTATATCGGGGCCGACACTCCGGCCATCAAGGCCTGCATCGACACCTACAACGAGGTGACCGGCGAGAACGCCACCCCCTTTACCATGGGCGGCGGCACCTATGCCCGCCACTTCCCCTATGCGGTCAGCTTTGGCCCGGAGCACAATGACATGGTGCTGCCTGCCTTTGGCGGCCCGATGCACGGTGCCAACGAGGCGGCCCCCATCGACAAGCTGCTGGAAGCGCTGAAGATCTACATTCTGGCGCTGCTGCGGCTGGAGGAGATCGACTTCTGATGAACGTCCTTGTGATTGACGGGCAGGGGGGCGGGCTGGGCCGCCAGCTGGTGGCCGCCATTTCTGCCGCCTGCCCGGAAGCCCGGCTCACAGCCGTGGGCACCAACAGCCTGGCAGCCAGCGCGATGCTCAAGGCCGGGGCCGCCCGCGCCGCCACCGGCGAGAACGCCGTGGTGGTGAACTGCCGCCGGGCCGATCTCATCGTAGGGCCCATCGGCATCGTCATTGCGGATGCCCTGCTGGGCGAGATCACCCCGGCCATGGCCGCCGCCGTCTGCCAGAGCAGCGCCCGGCGGGTGCTGGTGCCCATCAACCACTGCGAAAACTATGTGGTGGGCGTGCCGGAGCAGCCGGTCAGCCAGCTGGTGGCCGCCGCCGCACAGAAAGTAAAAGAACTGTGCGAAACTTCTTGTGACTGAAAAAAGCAGCTGTGTTCCAAACGTGTGGAGCACAGCTGCTTTTTCTGTTTTGCGAAAGCCGGATCGTTTTGTGCCGATGCCGCTTATTTCTGCCGCGAAAGGATCTCCTCGTGCGTCGGCGGCACATCGCCCTGCTGCTGCTTTTCCAGTGCGCTGATCCGGCGGCCGAGGTCGGTCATGCGCTGGGCCACCACATCCGGCAGGTCCTGCTGGTCCAGATCGTCCGACGGGACGACAGCCTTGTTGTTGATGCGCACCACCTCGGCGGGCACGCCCACGGCGGTGCAGTTGGCGGGCAGGTTGCGCAGTACCACGCTGCCGGCACCGATGCGGGCGTTGTCGCCGATATACACCGGGCCCAGTACCTTGGTGCCCGCGCCGATCAGAACGTTGTTGCCCAGCGTGGGGTGGCGCTTGCCGGTGTCCTTGCCGGTGCCGCCCAGCGTTACGCCGTGGTAGATGGTGCAGTTGTCGCCGATCTCGGTGGTCTCGCCAAACACGATGCCCATGCCGTGGTCGATGAACAGGCACTTGCCGATCTTGGCACCGGGGTGGATCTCAATGCCCGTTTTGTGGCGGCCGTGCTGGCTGACCCATCGTGCCAGAAAAAAGTGCTTGTGCTCAAACAGCCAGTGTGCAATGCGGTGATACACCAGAATGTGAAAACCAGGATACAGCAGGATCACTTCCAGCACGCTCCGCGCGGCGGGGTCTTTGCGCTGAATGTTCCGTGCGTCCTCCAATAAGCCCATGTGGGAACCCTCCCTTTTCCTTTGTGCCGCCAACGTGCGGCGCTCTCTTTCGCTATCATAATAACACAGCCAAACTTCAATGTACAGTGCTTTGGTAGGGATTGGCGAACTTTTTCCCGCCTTGCCGGGGGGATTTTGAGGCGTGCGGGAGCATTTTGGGTAGAGTAGCCAAAATTTGCAAAGTTCGGGCCGAAACCTTTTTACAAGGAAAATCGGCCGGAAGCATTGACACATTTTGCGTTTCTATGATAAAATATAACGAAAATAAATGCTTGAAAAAAGGAGACGCGCACCATGCTGTCAAAAATGAACGCAAAACCGAAAAACCAGTTTGCCGCCGTTTTTGCGGTAGGGTTTGTGTTTCCTTTTTTCTGCGGTAAGAACTTTTCCTGCTGAGGAAAGGTTCTTTTTTTTGCCCGCTCGCGGGGGCCCCGCCCCAGACCGATCAACAAGGAGGTAGATGCGAATGCTGCTTGTCAACGCGATGAATGCCGAGGGCCGTCCGGTAGAATTGTATGTAAAAGACGGTAAGATCGCCGCCGTGGGCCAGGACCTGGCCCCGCTGGCTGCAGAGAATGAAACGGTGCTGGATGCCGGAGGTCTGACGGTGCTGCCCGCCTTTGTGGACCTGCACTGCCACTGGCGCACGCCGGGCTTTGAATATAAAGAGGACATTACAACGGGCAGCCGGGCGGCTGCGGCAGGCGGGTACACTTTTGTGAACCTGATGCCAAACACCAAGCCGGTCTGCTCCACGGCAGCCCAGGCGGCGATGGTGGAGCAGAAAGCCGCCGAGGTGGGCCTGTGCGATGTGAACCAGACCGTTTCCATCACCCAGAACTTTGATGGCAAGACCATCGACCACCTCAAGACCCTGCCCGCCAGCGTGAAGTTCATCACCGAGGACGGCCATGGCGTGCAGGACAACGCCACCATGGCACGGGCCTTTGCCATCTGCACCCAGCGGGACATCACCGTGATGAGCCACGCCGAAGATATGGAGATCAGCCCCTGGGACTACCGCCTGGCCGAGGACATCGAGACGGTGCGCAACTGCTGGCTGAGCGAGTATTACCAGACCAAGCTCCACATGTGCCATGTGTCCACCCGCGGGGCCGTTGAGGCCATCCAGATGGCCAAGCTGCGGGGCGCGCCCGTGACCTGCGAGGTGACCCCGCATCACCTGTGGTTCACCAACGACACCTGCGATTACCGCGTCAACCCGCCCATCCGCACGGCGGACGATGTGCAGGCCCTGATCGACGGCATCCGCACCGGCGTGGTGGATGCCATTGCCACCGACCACGCCCCCCACTCCGAGGAGGACAAGCTCAAGGGCATGGCCGGCATGGTGGGCAGCGAGACGGCGTTTGGGGTGTGCTACACCAAGCTGTGCAGGCAGGAGGGGCTGCCGCTGGAGGTGCTGGTCCACCTGATGAGCACCCGCCCGGCCGAGATCCTGGGCCTGGCCAAGGGCCGGCTGGAACCGGGCTATGATGCCGACTTTGTGCTGGTGGATCTGGATACCCCCTACACCGTGGACAAGGAAACGCTCCACTCCAAGAGCCACAACTGCCCCTATGATGGGGCCGAGCTTTACGGCAGGGTGTACGCCACCGTCAAGGGCGGCGGGCTGACGTATCAGGCGGAGGAATAACGCGAAGCGGCCTGAGAGGGCGAGGACGCTGACAAAAAGCCAACACAACAAAGAAAGACAAATAATAAAAGAGAAACAGATACAGGAGGAACCGACAATGACGAACATGGACAAGCTCTACGAGGCAGTGGAAGCCCGCGGCCCGGTGTGTGTGGGTCTGGATACCGATTTCAGCTACCTGCCCGCTGATTTTGTGGACAACACCCTTTCCAAGGGGGAGAACATCGTCCGCTTCAATAAGGCCCTGATCGACGCGACCAAGGCCGTGGCGGGCTGCTACAAGGTGCAGATCGCTTACTACGAGTCGCTGGGCCTGGAGGGCCTGAAAGCCTACGCCGACACCCTGAAGGCGGTGCGCGAGACCGGCGTGCCCGTGATCGCAGACATCAAGCGCGGCGACATTGCCAAGACCGCCGAAATGTACGCTATGGGCCACTTTACCGGCGATTTCGAGAGCGATTTCGTCACGCTGGCCCCTTACATGGGCCTGGACTCCATCAGCCCCTATCTGCCCTACGCCGAAAAGCAGGGCAAGGGAATGTTCGTGCTCTGCCGTACCTCCAACGGCGGTGCCAAGGACTTTGAGTACGAGAAGCTGGCCGATGGCCGCCACGTTTACGACCTGGTGGGCGACAAGCTGAACGCCCTGGGCAAGGACTACATGGGCGAGCACGGCTACTCCTCCATCGGCCTGGTCATCGGCGGCACCCACATCGAGGAGGCCACCGAGATCCGCGCCAAGTATCAGGACAGCTTCTTCCTCATCCCCGGCTACGGCGCACAGGGCGGCAAGGCTGAGGATATTGCCCAGTACCTGACCAAGGGCAACGGCGGCGTGGTCAACTCCAGCCGCGGCATCCTGCTGGCTTACAAAAAGCAGCCGGGCACTGCCTTTGACGAGGCCGCTTACAACGAGTGTGTGAACATGAAGGAGGCCATTGCTCATGCGTGCAGCCTGCTGTGAAGCCACCGTCCTGCGCAATGAGGTCATTGCCCCGGACATCCGCCTGCTGACCGTGGTGTGGCCGGACCGCGACCACGCCCCCCACGCAGGCCAGTTCTTCACCCTGCGCTCCTGGGGCGCAGACGAAGCGCCCTTCCTGTCCCGCCCCATCAGCGTGCACCGCTGGAACCCGGACAGCAGCACCATCGAGTTTTTGTATCAGGTGGTGGGCGAGGGTACCGAGAAGCTGGCACAGCTCAAGCAGCAGGATACCTTCCAGCTTACCGGCCCTATGGGCAACGGCTTTGATGTGCCGGACATCCTGAGCAAGTACAAAAAGATCGCCGTGGTGGGCGGCGGCATCGGCACTGCGCCCATGTTCCAGCTTACCCGCGAGCTGGCCGCTGCCGGGGTAAAGCCGGATGTGTTCTTCGGCTTCCGCGACACCCCCTACTGCATGGAGGAGTACCGCCCCATCGCAAACCTCGTCAAGGTGTCCACCGACACCGGCGCGGTGGGCTTCCACGGCTTTGTCACCCAGCTGTACGACCCCGCCGACTACGATGTGGTGCTGGTGTGCGGCCCCACGGTCATGATGAAGAACGCCGCCCGCCTGTGTGCCGAAAAGGGCACCCCCTGCTTTGTGAGCATGGAAAAGAAGATGGCCTGCGGCATTGGTGCCTGCCTTGGCTGCACCTGCGAGACCAAGGGCGGCGAGGGCAAGAGCGTGTGCAAGAACGGCCCGGTATTTGATGCAACGGAGGTGTTCTTCTGATGGCAGACCTGAAAACCAACCTGCTGGGCTTTGTGATGAACAGCCCGGTCATCGGCGCGTCCGGCACCGTGGGCTACGGCGTGGAGTACGAAGAGCTGGCAGACTTTGCCAAGATCGGCGGCATCTCCGGCAAGGGCCTGACCCTGCACGGCCAGTACGGCAACAAGGGCGAGCGCCTGTGGGAAACGCCCTCCGGCCTCATCAACAGCATCGGCTTACAGAACCCCGGCGTGCAGCATTTCCTGGACGTGGAGCTGAACGAGATGCTGGAGCTCAAGCAGAAGTACGGCACGGTCGTCATCGCCAACCTGGGCGGCCACAGCGAGGAAGAATACGTGGAAGGTGCGGCCATGCTCAGCGAGAGCGCGGTGGACATCGTGGAACTGAACATCTCCTGCCCCAACGTCAAGGTGGGCGGCATGGCCTACGGGGTCAAGGCCGAAGCGGCCGGTGAGGTGGTGCGGATGGTCCGCGCCGCCTGCAAAAAGCCCCTGATGGTCAAGCTGAGCCCGCAGGCGGAGAACATCCCCGAAATGTGCAAGGCCGTGGAAGCGGCCGGAGCCGATGCCATCAGCCTGACCAATACGTTCCAGGCCTGCGCCATTGACCTGGAAAAGCGCCGCCCGGTGTTCAACAACATCTTTGCGGGCCTGTCCGGCCCGGCGGTGCGGCCCATTGCTCTGCGCATGGTGTGGCAGGCCGTGGGAGCCGTGAACATCCCGGTGGTGGGGCTGGGCGGCATTGCCACCGGCCGCGACGCACTGGAATTCATCATGGCCGGTGCCTCGGCGGTGCAGGTGGGCGCAGCAAACTTTGCCAACCCCCGCGCCATGGAGACCATTGCCGACGAGATGGCAGCCTGGATGGATGCCCACGGCGTAAAGAGCCTGGACGAGATCCGCGGCTGCGCCCGGAATGCTGAATAATCCGGCTGATATACCAGAAAAGCAATGGTTTATACGCATAAACGAAAAACCACTGAATAAATTTGTAAAACCCGCAAAAGCGTGGTAGAATACCATCCAAACGACTTGTTTTTTGAAAAGAGAGGGAGAAGTACAATGAGTGAAGCACTTGAGATCCTGAAGAGCTGTGACGCATTCCTGGAGGGCCATTTCCTGCTCTCCTCCGGCCGCCATTCCAGCGCCTACTGCCAGATGGCCTATCTGCAGCAGTACCCGGACCGCTGCGCCGAGGTCATGAAGGCCGTGGCCGACAAGATCAAAGAGATGGACGTGGATGTCATCGTCGGCCCTGCCATGGGCGGCATCGTCTACGCCTACGAGCTGGCCCGCCAGACCGGCAAGCGCGCCATCTTTACCGAGCGCGTGGACAACGTGATGACCCTGAAGCGCTTCGCCATCCATCCGGGTGAGAAGTGCCTCATCGCTGAGGACGTGGTCACCACCGGCATCTCCTCTCTGGAGACCAAGCGGGTCATTGAGGAGAACGGCGGCATCTGCGTGGGCATCACCTGCGTGGTGGACCGCACCAAGCCCGAGGCTCCGTCTCCCATTCCCATCGTGGCAAGCGCCCTCAAGCTGGACCTGCCCAACTACGCACCGGAAGAGTGCCCCATCTGCAAGGAGGGCAAGCTGCCGCTGGTGCATCTGGGCAGCCGCAAGATGAAGCAGGAAGCAAAGCAGACCCTGTAAACTGAAAGCTTTTGTTGAAACGAGGAAAACTATGAACGCATATCTTCTTTTGGCAAACGGCATGGTCTTTGCCGGACAGTCCGTGGGCGCGCAGGGCGTGACCGTGGGCGAGGTGGTGTTCTCCACCGGCATGGTGGGCTTTCAGGAGACCCTGACCGACCCCAGCTACTACGGCCAGATCATCACCCAGACCTATCCCCTCATCGGCAACTACGGCATGAACAAGGACGATATGGAGTCGGACCGCATCTGGGCCAAGGGCTACATTGTGCGCGAGGCCTGCACCACCCCCTCCAACTGGCGCTGTGAGGAGACGCTGGACAGCTTTTTGAAGAAAAACAATACCATCGGCATCGAGGGCATCGACACCCGCCACCTGACCCGCATCATCCGGGAAAGCGGCGTGATGAACGGTGCCATCCTGACCACTTTTGATCCCGCCGACCCGGCCAACCAGGCCCGGACGGATGCCCTGCTGGCCGAGATCCGCGCCTACGCGGTGACCGATGCCGTGAAGAATGTCACCTGCGAAAAGCCCGAAGTGTTCAACCCGCAGGGCGAGACCCACATTGTGCTGATGCACTACGGCTGCAAGCGGAACATCGTGCGGTGTCTGGTCAAGCG
Organism: uncultured Faecalibacterium sp.; assembly: GCA_934547065.1. Taxonomy (GTDB): domain Bacteria; phylum Bacillota; class Clostridia; order Oscillospirales; family Ruminococcaceae; genus Faecalibacterium. The sequence continues at coordinate 8,113 of CAKTEF010000013.1, read as the reverse complement.
CGGCTGCAAGGTGACGGTGATGCCCGCCTTTGCCACGGCCGAAGAAGTGGCGGCCCTTGCTCCGGACGGCATCATGCTGTCCAACGGCCCCGGCGACCCCGCCGAGCCGGTGGAGGTCATCGAGAACCTCAAGCAGATCTTTGCACTGAACATCCCCACCTTCGGCATCTGTCTGGGCCACCAGCTGTCCGCACTGGCAGCCGGTGCCAAGACCATGAAGCTGAAGTACGGCCACCGCGGTGCCAACCAGCCTGTGACCGACTTTGAGTCCGGCCGCACCTTTATCACCAGCCAGAACCACGGCTACGCCGTTCTGGGCGAGGAGCTGCCCGCCGAGATGGGCGAGGTGGCACAGGTGAACGCCAACGACGGCACCTGCGAGGGCATCAAGTACAAAAAGTGGAACTGCTTTACCGTGCAGTTCCACCCGGAAGCAAACGGCGGCCCCAAGGACACCGAATTCCTGTTCGACCGCTTCCTGAACAACGTCAAAGCAGCAAAGGAGGCACGCTGAAATGCCGAAGGACCCCAGAATCAAAAAGGTGCTGGTCATTGGCTCCGGCCCTATCATCATTGGTCAGGCTGCGGAGTTTGACTACTCCGGCACGCAGGCCTGCCGCGCCCTGAAAGCAGAGGGCATCGAGACCGTTCTGCTGAACTCTAACCCCGCTACCATCATGACCGACCCGGACGTGGCCGACCATGTGTATATCGAGCCCATGACGCTGGAAGTCGTGGAGCGCATTCTGGACATCGAAAAGCCGGACTCCGTGCTGCCGAACCTCGGCGGCCAGATGGGCCTGAACCTGTCCATGGAGCTGGCCCGCTCCGGCTATCTGGACCGCACCGGCATCCGTCTGCTGGCCTGCAAGCCCGAGACCATCGACCGTGCCGAGGACCGCGAGCTGTTCAAGGAGACCATGGAAAAGCTGCACCAGCCCATCATCCCCTCTGAGGTGGTGGAGACGCTGCAGGACGCACTGGACTGCGCCGACCGCATCGGCTACCCGGTCATCGTGCGCCCGGCCTTTACCATGGGCGGCACCGGCGGCGGCATCTGCGAGACCCGCGAAAAGCTCATCGAGATCGGCACCAACGGCCTGCGTCTTTCCCCCATCCATCAGATCCTGGTGGAAAAGTGCATCGCCGGCTGGAAAGAGATCGAGTACGAGGTCATGCGGGACCACAAGGGCAACGTGATCACCGTCTGTAACATGGAGAACCTGGATCCTGTGGGCATCCACACCGGCGACTCGGTGGTCGTGGCCCCGTCCCAGACCCTGACCGACCACGAGTACCAGATGCTGCGTACCGCTGCGCTGGATATCATCACCGAGCTGGGCATCGAGGGCGGCTGCAACTGCCAGTTTGCCCTGAAGCCGGACAGCTACGATTACGCGGTCATCGAGGTCAACCCCCGTGTGTCCCGCTCCTCTGCGCTGGCTTCCAAGGCCACCGGCTACCCCATTGCCAAGGTGGCGACCAAGATCGCCATTGGCTACACGCTGGACGAGATCACCAACGATGTCACCGGCAAGACCTGCGCCTGCTTTGAGCCGGCCCTGGACTACATCGTGGTCAAGTACCCGAAGTGGCCGTTTGATAAGTTCGTTTACGCCGACAAGTCTCTGGGCACCCAGATGATGGCCACCGGCGAGGTAATGAGCATCGGCAACAGCTTTGAGGCGGCCATGATGAAGGCCGTTTCCTCCATCGAGCTGGGCATGGACACCCTGACCCACAAGCCCTTTGAGGAACTGACCGATGACGAGATCGTGGCCCACCTGCATGTGCAGGATGCCGAGCGTGTGTTCTGCGTGTACGAGGCCCTCAAGCGCGGCATCGACCACCAGACCATCTGGAACATCACCAAGATCGACTGGTGGTTCCTGGACAAGATGCAGCACCTGGCAAACCTGGAAAAGGGCCTGGCCAAGTGCAGCGGCACCCTGAGCGTGGAGCAGTATCAGGAAGCCAAAAAGTATGGCTTCCAGGACAAGACCATCCAGCGCCTGGCCAAGGTGGACAAGCTCCCCGTGGAGAATTACCGCGCCGGCTTCAAGATGGTGGATACCTGCGCCGCCGAGTTCTCGGCCAACACCCCGTATTTCTACTCCACCTACGACGGCGACAACGAAGCCGCCGAGTTCATTGCTGAAAAGGAGGCCCGGGCGGCCGCCAACGGCGAACCCAAAAAGAAAAAGGTGCTGGTCTTTGGTTCCGGCCCCATCCGCATCGGCCAGGGCATCGAGTTCGATTACTGCTCGGTACATTGTGTCTGGACCCTGAAAAAGCACGGCTGTGAGGCCATCCTCGTCAACAACAACCCGGAGACCGTTTCCACCGACTTTGACACCGGCGACCGCCTGTATTTCGATCCGCTGAACCCGGAGAGCGTGGACAACATCATTGCCACCGAAAAGCCGGATGCCTGTGTGGTGCAGTTCGGCGGCCAAACCGCCATCAAGCTGGCCAAGCACATGGACGAGATCGGTCTGCCCATCCTGGGCACCCCGGCGGATGCCATTGACGAGGCCGAGGACCGCGAACGCTTTGACGAGCTGCTGGAGCGCTGCAACATCCCCCGTGCCCCCGGCCGCACCGTGTTCAACCTGGACGAGGCCCTGGCGGCCGCCGACGAGATCGGTCTGCCGGTGCTGATGCGCCCCTCCTACGTCCTGGGCGGCCAGAACATGATCGTGGCCTACACCAAGGCGGATGTCATCGAGTATATGGGCGTGATCACCGAGCACGTGGACATGGATCACCCGGTGCTGCTGGATAAGTACATCATGGGCACCGAGTGCGAAGTGGATGCCATCTGCGATGGGGAGAACTACCTGATCCCCGGCATCATGGAGCAGATAGAGCGCACCGGTGTCCACTCCGGCGACTCCATCTGCGTCTATCCGGCCCAGCACCTGACCCAGGCCGAGATCGACACCATGGTGGATTACACCGGCCGCTTTGCCCGCGAGCTGCATGTCACCGGCCTGGTCAACGTGCAGTACGCAGTCTCCAATGGCAAGGTCTATGTCATTGAGGTCAATCCCCGCTCCTCCCGTACCGTGCCGTATATCTCCAAAGTCACCGGTGTGCCCATGGTGGACCTGGCCGTGCGCTGCTGCCTGGGCGAGAAGCTGACGGATCTGGGCTACGGGATCGGGCTGCACCCCAACGCCCCCTATGTGGCCGTTAAGGTGCCTGTGTTCAGCTTTGAAAAGCTGCATGGCGTGGATACCCAGTTCGGCCCGGAGATGAAGTCTACCGGCGAGGTTCTGGGCATTGCCCCCAACTTCCACGATGCCCTGCTCAAGGGTCTGATCGGTGCAGGCTATACCTTTAAGACCCCCGGCCCTGCCAGCTGCTGCATCTTTACGGTGAAAGACAGCGACAAGCCGGAGTTCGTGGACATTGCCTGGAAGCTCAAGAGCATGGGCTACAAGCTGTACGGCACCTCCGGCACCTGCGCCTGGCTGAACAAGCACATGGTCCCCTGCAACGAGGTACGCAATATGTCTGGCGAATCGCCCAACATCGTGGATCTGCTCCAGAGCGGCCTGGTGGATTATGTGTTCTCCACCAGCGCCAAGGGCCGTGACCCCAAGCGCGACTCGGTCCGCCTGCGCCGCAAGGCTGTGGAGCTGAGCATCCCCTGCATCACGGCTGTGGATACCGCCAACGCCCTGGTCAACTGTCTGCGCGGCGATCATGACCTGAAGAATATCCCGCTGGTGGATATTGCAACGCTGTATCATAAAAAGTAAAACACCGAATGGTGCTTCGTGTGCAATAATGCGCGTTTCGTGCGCAATCTCTCGTAATGAGGGGCTGCATTTGTTATACTCAACAACGCAAAATTTGCCAAAAGACGTTACTTTTGGACGTTCCAGGAGGATATAGATAACCATGACTCGTTCCCAGATGATCGAAACCGTGGCGCGCAAGACCGGCTTTTCGGAAGCACAGGTCGAGACCACGATGGACGCTTTGTTTGACCAGATCGCGGACTGCCTGCGTGCAGATGAAAAAGTGACGATCGCCGGTTTTGGCCGTTTTGAGATGCGTCCCCGCAAGCCGAAGGCCTACACCAACCCCAAGACCAAGGTCTCCAGCCGCCTGGAGTCCACCTCCATCCCCGGCTTTAAGGCCAGCGGCCGCTTTAAGCAGAAGCTTGAAGCGGGCCGTGCCGCTGATAAGGCTGTGGAGGAAACTGCCTGAACGGAAGCTTTTTGAAATGAGCTGCATCCTGGAAAAGGGTGCAGCTCTTTTTTTGCATACTGACAACGGGCCGATTTCATGCTATACTGAGTTTAACAGAAATGACAAAAGAACGGAGTTGTCTGAATGCGTTACAGTGAATTGCAGTGCAGCCGGGCCATCCACCAGGCTGTGGAGCGGATGGGCTTTACCGAAATGACCGAGGTCCAGGAAAAGACCATCCCTGTCATGCTGGCCGGGCAGGATGTGATCGCAAAAGCCCCTACCGGAACCGGCAAGACCTGTGCCTTTGGCATCCCGGTGGCCGAACACATTGACCCGCAGCGCAAGGTGCCGCAGGCCGTGATCCTGGCCCCCACCCGTGAACTGGCCCAGCAGATCGCCGAGGAGCTGACCGAGCTGACCAGGTTCATGCCCGAAGTGCAGGTGGCCTGCGTGTATGGCGGTGCCAACATGGAAAAGCAGGCAAAGCGCCTGGCGGAGGGCTGCCAGATCGTTGTGGCAACGCCGGGCCGCCTGATGGATCACTACAAGCACCACAGCATCGACCTTTCGCAGGTGGAGCAGATCGTGCTGGACGAAGCGGATGAGATGCTGAACATGGGCTTTTACAAGGATGTGCGGCATATCATTGAGCTGATGAAAGCCCGCAAGAGCCTTTCGATGTTCTCGGCCACCATCAGCCGCGAGGTGATGGACATTGGCTGGCTGTATCAGCACAACGCCGAGGAGATCACCGTGCAGCCCAAGGAGGAGAGCCAGCCCAAGATCACCCAGTATATGCTGGAAACTTCCGGCCGGAACAAGCTTTCGGATCTGGCGCAGATCATCATTGGGGAGGGCTACAAGCGGGTGATGGTGTTCTGCGATACCAAGTTCAACACCGCCACGCTGGCAAACCAGCTGGCCCGGCTGGGCTTTTCGGTGGACTGCCTGCACGGCGACCTCTCGCAGAAGGAGCGCAACCAGATCATGCAGAACTTCCGGGACGGCAAGCTCTCCATTCTGGTGGCCACCGATGTGGCGGCCCGCGGCATCGACGTTTCGGACGTGGATGCCGTGATCAATTACGATGTCCCCGGCGACAACGAACATTACACCCACCGGATCGGCCGCACCGGCCGCGCCAAAAAGGAGGGCGTGAGCTACCTGTTCTATGTGCCGGAGGAGAAAAAGCGGGTGCAGGAGCTGCTGCGCCTGACCCGCAATACGGAGCTGTGTACCCCGGTCCACTTTGATTTTAACCATGAGCGCATCGTGATGGAAAAAAAGCAGGACAATGCGGACCGGTTCCAGATCAAATGTTACTTTTAATTTGAATCCACTCCCTCAGTCTCGCATTCGCTCGCCAGCTCCCTCTAAGAGGGAGCCTTTTGTTAGGCCCCATCTCCGAGGGGGCTGTCTGCGAAGCAGACTGGGGGAGTTTTTTCAGAAAAAGCTCTTGACATTCCCCTTTCTGGAAGGTGTAAAGTAAGCGTGTAAGGAGGCTGCGGGACCGATGAAGATCAACGAAGTGGAAGCCGCCGTGGGCGTGACCAAAAAGAACATCCGCTTTTACGAGGAGGAGGGGCTCATTACCCCCGGCCGGGAGCCGGGCAATGGGTATCGCAGCTACTCGGCGGCGGATGTGGAGCGCCTGCGCCGGATCAAACTGCTGCGCAAGCTGGACGTGCCGCTGGCTGAGATCCGGCAGATGCTGGAGGGGGAGTGTACTCTGGCCGACGGGATGACCCGCCAGCTGGAACGCTTGAACACCCGCCGCGCCGACCTCAACGAAGCAGTGGGATTCTGCACGCTGCTCCAGAAAGAGCCGGTCAGCCTCAATGAACTGGATGTGGAGCAGACGCTGGCGCGCCTGGCCGCAAAAGAGGAACAGGGGGTAACATTTGTGGACATTGAACGCACAGACCGAAAAGGCGAGCGCATCCGCGGTGCCTGCGTCGGCGCTGCTCTTTTTGTGGCGCTGATGGCCTTTGTGATCGCAACGATGGCGTGGGCTTTTTACAGCGACCCGCAGGAAGCGCCGCCGCTGCCGCTGCTGGTGGTGCTGTTCGGCATCCCGGCGGGGTGCATCCTGGGAACGCTGAAAGTTCTGGCGGATCGACTCAAGGAGATCGGAAAGGGAGAAGAAGATGCTTATCGTAACTATTAACGAAGTGCCCGGAAAAAAGCTGGAAGCGCTGGGCGTGGTGCGGGGAAGCACCGTGCAGAGCCGCAATCTGGGCCACGATCTGATGGCCGGGTTCCGCACGCTGGTGGGCGGTGAAGTGACCGACTACGCCGAGATGCTCACCGAGGCACGGCAGATCGCCACCGGACGCATGGTCAAAAATGCGGAGGAGCTGGGGGCCGATGCCGTGGTCGGGATGCGCTACGCCTCTGCCAGCGTCATGCAGGGCGCAGCGGAAGTGATCGCTTACGGAACGGCGGTGAGATTTGTATGACAGCAAAAGAAAAACAGGGCTTTGGCCTTTATTTCCTGTTAGCGTTTGGCCTGGCCTGGCTGTGTCAGGTGGGCGGCTGCATGGTACTTTTGCAGCAGAATAACGCCGTGCTGTATCAGCTGGCGCTCATCGCCACCATGTTCTGCCCGCTGCTGGCGGTTCTGCTGGTGCAAAAGGCTTTTCTGCGCCAGCCCACCGGCATCGGTTGGAAAGTGCAGGGCAGGCGGCGGTTCTGGCTGGCGGCATGGTTCGGCCCGGCGGTGCTCACCCTGCTGGGCGCAGTGCTGTATTTTGCCGTATTCCCCTCCCGGCTGGACTTTTCCTGCAGCTGGCTGGTAGCCGCCTACGGCGGCGAGATGGACGCGCAGACTCTGCGCAGCGAGCTGGGTGTCTCTACCCTCAGCTATCTGCTGCAGAATGGGCTGTTTGCAGTGCTCCTTGCCCCGGTCATCAATATGTTCCCCGCGCTGGGTGAGGAGGCAGGCTGGCGCGGCTACATGATGCCCCGCCTGAAAGAACGGTTCGGTCTGCTGAACGGCCGCCTGCTGGGCGGCGTTGTGTGGGGTGTTTGGCACTGGCCCCTGATGCTGTTGGTGGGCTACGAATACGGCACCAACTACTTGGGCGCACCGGTGCTGGGTCTGGCCGTGTGGTGTGTGGTCTGCTTTGCTCTGAACACCCTGCTGGATCTCTTGTATGAGAAAACGGAATGTATCTGGGTGCCTGCCATTGCGCATGGTGCATTCAATGCCGTTGCCGCGCTGCCGCAGGTGCTGGTCACTCCGGCGGATGCCTATTATAATGTGCTGGGTCCCATGCCCATTGGCCTGATCGCCGCGCTGCCGATGCTGGCGGCAGCGGTCTGGCTGACTCTGCGGGAAATGAAGCGGGAAGAAACAAACTGAATTCGCAGCGCTCTCTGTCTGCCCCTTGCGGTGCCGGACGGAGAGCGTTTTTTTTACATCCCGGTTCGATCAGAAAAAGCGTTTTCAGAAGAACTGCTTCCGAATGACTTCACGCAAAGCCCTAATCAATAACAGAAATAATGAAAATCTCCAAAACATAGCAGAATCAAAGAGAAAAACTGGCTTTTGTATACAAATGCAGAAAAAATCGGGAAAAAGTTTGAAAAAGGGCTTGCCAAATGAGCGGCAGTATGGTATTATACTTGAGCGCCAAGCGCCGAGCGAAAGAATGACTTCTGAAAGCCCGGCGGGAAGCCTTTGAAAAGAACCAATAGACGCTGAAAAACACCAGTTGACACTGAGAGGTTTGAAGCGGTCCAAGTTCAGAAAAGTTCAAAAGCTTCGAAAAAAGAGCTTGACAAAAAACCACTTCGGTGGTAAAATAAATAAGCTGTCAGCCGGTTGACTGAGGCGCACAGGACCTTGAAAATTGAACAATATCGAAAAACTTGTAAGGAACCTTTATGTGTTTGGAAAAACACT
>CAKTEF010000012.1 GCA_934547065.1 uncultured Faecalibacterium sp. | reverse complement strand
ACCCTCATCCACCAGTTCAAATCTGGTCGTCACCTCCAAAAGATTCCCGGAAGCTTCGGCTTCCGGGATTTTTTGTTGTGCGGCCATTGACAGGGCGTTAGGGAGCTTTCCCACGCAAGTGATTCGGTGCGTCCCGCCCCCGCCCCAACGCTGACGCGCCGGGGCCCCACCCCCGGACACTTGCTTTGGGAAACTCCCTGCCGCCCTGCTGGGAAAGCTGCTTCTGTCCTGGCCTGTGCGAGGGGAGTTTCTCCGAGGACCGTCCGCTGGGGTGGGACCCTGTTGCCGCAAAGCGGCAATAGGGCGGGCGATGGAATGGCCCGTTTCGTGTCCGAGGAGAAAGCTACCGGAACACAGGCCAATACCGTAAGCTGCGGGAAAGCTCCCCAACGCCCTGCCACTTGACTGTTTCGTTAAATAAACTACTTACGCCAAACCCCTTGTCTGCCCTCTCTGCTCTGTGCTATGCTAAGAAACGGCAAAGAAACTTATGGATTGCGCAAAAAAGAGAGGAAGAAGATCATGTTTCAGCTCCCGCAAAAGGATTTCCGGCTGCATGTCGGCTGGCGGACCATCAAAACGGCCGTCACCGCCATGCTGGTGGCCATCGTCTACTGCCTGATCGACCGTAACCCGGCGTTTGCCTGCATCGGTGTCATTTTCGGCCTTGGCACCGACATGCCGGACTCCATCAAGAACGGCGGCAACCGCCTGTTCGGCACCCTGATCGGCGGTCTGCTCTCCATTGCGGTGTTCTGGCTGTATCTGCGCTGGTTCCCGCAGGGCGGCCACACCATTTATCTGGCCCTGCTGCTGGGGGCCGCCACCGTGGTGCTGATCCTGCTGTGCCAGTATTTCTGGCCGGGCGGCGTGCAGCCGGGCGGCGTGGTGCTGTGCATCGTGCTGTTCAGCACTCCCATCGAGACCTATGTTCCCTATGCGCTCAACCGCATCCTGGATACGACCATCGGCGTGATCGCGGCACTGCTGGTCAACTATCTTCTCCCGCGGGAGCGTGTGGTGGCCCTGTGGGAGGGCTTCAAGGGCCTGTTCCGGAAAGAAAACACCACCGTCTGAGTTTTGCACCCTCATCCAACGCTCTGCCGCAGGCAGGGCGCTTTTCTTTTGGGCGGCTGCGTGCTACAATGGGAATACTACCTCTACGAAAGGACGGTGAGCGCTGTGCCGGGCGAGATGCATACCACCCTGGCCCCGGATACCCCGGTGCGTTACCTCAAGGGGGTCGGCCCCAAGACCGCCGAGCGATTCGAGAAGCTGGGCATCGTGACGCTGGCCGACCTGCTGTGCCACTACCCCCGGAAATACATCGACTTTACCAGGCCCTACTCCATTGCCGAGGCCCCCACCGACGTGGAATGCGTCGTCCGGGCCGAGGTGTTTGCCAAGCCCGGCGGCCGCATCCTGCCCGGCGGGCGGCGGATGGAGCGGATCACCGCCGGGGACGACGTTTCCAGCCTGGAGATCACCTGGTTCAACAACCCCTACGCCGCCCAGAAACTGGAACTGGGGCAGGAATACTATTTTGAGGGCATCGTGACCGGCGGGATGCTCCGCCGCCAGATGGTGAACCCCCAGGTGCGCACCGGGCAGCAGATCACCGCCGCCCCCTTTGAGGCCGTTTACCCCCAGACGGAGGGGCTTTCCAGCAGCCTGATCGCCAAATGCATCCGGCAGTTGCTGCCCCATGCCGAGCTGCTGCCGGACCCGCTGCCCCAGGAGATGCTGCATAAATACCGCCTGCTTTCCAAGGCAGATGCCGTGCGGGCCATCCACTGCCCGGCCACCGAGGATGAGGCCTTTGCGGCCCGGCGGCGGTTGATCTACGAAGAACTTCTGGTGCTTCAGCTGGGCATCGGCCGGATGAAACATCACGACGCGGCGGGCACCGGGGCTCCCATGCGCCCGGTGGACCCGGCCCCGTTCTGGGCCGCCCTGCCCTTTGCCCCCACCGGGGCGCAGAAGCGGGCCGTGGGGGAAATTTTAGCGGACATGGCGGGCGAAACGTCCATGAACCGACTGCTTCAGGGCGATGTGGGCAGCGGCAAAACGCTGGTGGCCGCCGCCGCCATCTGGGCCTGCATCCGCAGCGGCTATCAGGCCGCACTGCTGGCCCCCACCGAGATCCTGGCCGCCCAGCACGCCGAGAACCTGAACCGGATGCTGGCTCCTTTCGGGATGCGGGTGGCCCTGCTGACCGGCGGGATGAAAGCCGCCGCCCGGCGCACGACGCTTGCCGCCATCCGGAACGATGAGGCCGACTTGGTGGTGGGCACCCACGCCATCCTGAGCGAGGGTGTGGAGTTTGCCCGCCTGGGCCTGGCCGTGGTGGACGAGCAGCACCGCTTTGGCGTGCGGCAGCGGGGCCTGCTGGCCGAAAAGGCGCAGAACCCCCACCTGCTGGTCATGAGCGCCACCCCCATCCCCCGCACGCTGGGCCTGCTGATCTACGGCGATCTGGACATCTCCATCCTGGACGAGCTGCCGCCGGGCCGCAAGCCGGTCAAAACGCGGTGCATCACCGGGAAAAAGCGGCGGGATCTGTACGGCTTTTTGGATCGGGAGATCGACGCGGGGCGGCAGGGATACATCGTCTGCCCCGCCATTGAGGACACGCCGGACGGCGGGCTGAACGCCGTCAAGACCTATTACGAGGAGACCGCCAAGGCGCTGCTGCCCCAGCGCCGGGTGGGCCTGATGCACGGCAAGCTCAAGCCGAAAGAAAAGGCCGCCGTGATGGAGGATTTCAAGGCCGGGCGGCTGGATGCGCTGGTGTCCACCACCGTGATCGAGGTGGGCGTGGATGTGCCCAACGCCACCGTAATGGTGATCGAAAACGCCGAGCGCTACGGCCTGAGCGCGCTGCACCAGCTGCGGGGCCGGGTGGGCCGCGGTGCCGCCGAGAGCTGGTGCTTTCTGGTCAGCGACAACGCTTCGGAAAGCGTGCAGAAGCGGCTGAAATTCCTCTGTTCCACCTCCGACGGCTTTGCCGTGGCACAGTTCGACCTGGAAACGCGGGGGCCGGGCGACTTTTTCGGCAGCCGCCAGCACGGCCTGCCCACCTTACAGATCGCGGACCTGATGAACGATACCCGCACCCTGCACGCCGCCCAGAGCGAAGCCGCCGCCCTACTGGCCGCCGACCCGCTTCTGAGCGCCCCGGAGCACGCGCTTCTGGCCGCCCAGGTGGAGCAGATGTTTGAAAAGGCCGGGGCACTGAATTGATGACACCAAAAACGCGCAGACTTTTTGATAAGCCTGCGCGTTTTTTGGTGGTTCTTTTTTATTTTTTTGTGTGCCGCTCACCCATGGGGATCACATCGCAGAACACGCAGCGGCTTTTGGTGGAAAGCTGCACATCCTTGTGGTAGCAGCCAAAATACCACTGCTCATACTGCAGTTTCATCACGATGCTGTCCAAAAACAGGTGCAGCCGGTTCGACTCCCCTGCCGCCAGCGCGGAAAAATCCAGGAACTTGCTGGGTGCATCGTGCGTCAGCACATAGTCCACCTGCCAGTGGCTGGCCTCCAGCGTCTGCTCACAGAACGCATATTCCTCGTCCGACGGCATTTCCTGCGGCCACCAGTTGAAGCCCTGCTCCCGGTCCTCGCGGTCGGGGCTCTCGCTGCCGCCAAAGCAGAGGTAACGCTTGCCCTCCAGCTCCAGCACGCTGCCCCGGCAGACGTGATACACATTGCCGCCCAGCGCCTGCACCCTGCCGCCGAATTTTTCCTCGGTGGGATACCGGGCCAGCAGGTCATAATTTTCGTGGCTGCCGTCCAGAAACAGCAGCGTGTAGGGGCGCTTGCGCAGCCAGTCCAGCTTTTTCTGCTCCTCCTTGCTGCCGTCCCACACAAAGCCGAAATCGCCCAGCACCACCACAATGTCCCGTTTGCCAAGCCAGCGCAGCTTCCCATGCCGGAACCGGTCCAGCTCGCCGTGTGTGTCGCCTGTCAGATATACCATGGCCGTTGTCCTCCTGCCGCTTTGTGAAACCGCTCCAAAGCCCTTGTCTCTGCGCGGCAAACCTGTTATTATAATAAAGTATCAAGCTCCCCGGCACAGCCGGGGCTTTGCAGTTTTTGTCATTTCCGGGCAGATGCTCCGGCTTTTATATCATATCGCTTTTTGAGGGAATTGTCCACATGAAACGTATTTTTGCACTGCTCCTCTCGTTTGCCGTTCTGTTCAGCTGCTTTGCCGTAACCGCCGGGGCCATGTTCGACCCCAGCACCGTGTACGAGGTCAAGGCCCAGAGCGCCTATCTCGTGAACACCGACACCAACATCATCGTTTACGAAAAAAACAGCCGGAAACCGGTATCCGCCGGGGGGCTGACCAAGTATATGACTGTTGCGCTGGTGCTGACCAATTACGCCGACCAGCTGGACAGCACGTTCACCATGCCGTTTGCCATCTCGGACTATGTTCACAACACGGATAACGCCGACATGCGCTCCGGCGAGACGTTCACCTACCGCGAGGCGCTGTATGCCATGGTCACGCGCAACGCGAACGAGGCCGCCATGGGCCTGGCGTACACGCTTTCGGGCGGGGACCTGGCGGGCTGGGTGAGCCAGATGAACACGCTTTCGCAGCGCATCGGCACCACGGCCAGCACCTGGACCGATGCCTGCGGGCTGGACAGCGGCAACACCACCTGTGCCGTGGACATGTACCTGATCCTGCGCTACCTCATGAGCTTTGATGCGTTCCGCGAGATCTCCGCCGCGCCCACCTTCACCATGCCCGCCAAGGAAAAGCATGCCAAGAGCTTTGTGCTGCTGAGCCAGAACGTGGCGCTGAACCGCACCAGCGGCGGCAGCTTTTACCGCAGCGCCATGCAGGGCGGCATGTGCGACGTGATGGCCTACAAAAACGACCACGGCGACCAGAGCTATGTCTCCTGGGCCAACCAGAACGGGGCCACCTATATCTTCTGCATCATGCAGAGCCCCGACACCTGCGACGAATACGGCTACGCGAACCGCCGCCCGGCCCTGTACGAGACGACCAAGCTGATCGACTGGGTGTTTGAGAACTTTTCCATCCAGTCGGCGCTGGATACCGACCAGGCGCTGGCCGAGATCCCGGTGAAGTACTCCTCCGACACCGACACGCTGCAGCTGTACCCGGACGACAGCATGATGACGCTGCTGCCCTCCACCGGCGACGGCACCGTGACCCAGAAATACTTCCATCTGCCCGAATACGCCACCGCCCCCATCCAGCAGGGCGATGTGATCGGCACGGTGGAACTGAAGCTGGCCGGGGAGACCATCGGCGTGGTCAACCTGATCGCCGGGCAGGACGTACACCAGAACGCCCTGCTGTTCACCCTTTCCAGGGTGCAGGCTTTTTTCCACAGCCTGTACCTGAAAGTGGTGCTGGTCCTCAGCCTGCTCACCCTGCTGATCTACGGCCTGTGGGTGCTGCTGAACGCCTGGAACCGGCGCAGGCCGGGCAAAAAGATCCACCGGAGATGACCGCAAACCACACAAGGCAGAGGCCGCAGCCCCTGCCTTGTTTTTTTTGCTCAGTCGATGGTGGTCCTGGTCCGCCCGATGCCGATGACGGCCGTGGTGATCTTTTTCCAGGTGTTGCAGCCGCACACCCCGTCCACCGAAAGGCTGGTGCGCCGCTGGTAGCCGCGCAAAGCCTCCTCGGTCTTGCTGCCAAACAGCCCGTCGATGCGGGTTCCGGTCCGGTAGCCCAGCGTGGAAAGGGCATCCTGTAAGATCATCACGTAGCAGCCCCGGCTGCCCCGGCGCAGGGTGGGATACCCGGCTGTGGTCCCACGGCAGGCCGGGGTGCCGTAGCGGCGGTCAAAGTGGACCCAGGTGGGGGTCTGGCTGAGCGGCTCCACATAGCCCCAGGCCCCGGACGCGCGGGCCGCATTGTAGATGGCCCTGCGCTGGGTCTGGCTCAGGCTCTGGCCCACATCAAAGGCCACCCCGGCGTAATGCTGGCTGCGGGTGCCGTGGCCGCCCTCCCAGATGCGGCGGAACGCATAGCCCACGGGGATGCCCCTGCCGTATTTGCGGCGGGTCAGGTTCCAGGCTTCCATGGCCGCAATGGTGGTCCAGAGCACCGGGCTGTTCGATTTGCCCCGGAACTCCCGCAGCGTCAGGGTGCGCTCGGTGCTGTACGGCATCGGATCGTTCTCGTTCAGGCTGTTATAGGTGTAAACTTTATTCTCATAGGCATCGTACACAAGCAACCGTGCCATGATTCACCCCTCCTCCGGTGTGCAATTGCCGCTTTGGGCATACAGGGCCGCCCAGGTCTCGCGCCCGACGGTGCCGTTGACTTCCAGCCCGGCCCGGCGCTGGGCAGCCCGCACGGCCTCGGCATCCTCCGGGCCAAAGGCGGCGTTCTCGGGCACAAAGCCCTCGGTGCAGTAAAGGGCGGCCCGCCCGTTGAGCCACTGCTCGATCTGCGCCACCTCCGGGCCGACGCTCCCCTCGCCCGCGGCCCGGTCCGGGTAGGCCAGACCCTGTTCGGCATCCCGGTCCGGGTTTGGGGTCCGGGCCGCCAGCTCCAGACTCAGCGCCTCGGCCGCCGCCCAGGTCCCGGCATCGGCAATGCCCGTTTCCGGCAGGCCGAGCAGGGCCTGCACGCTGCGGGTGGCAGCCGCTGTTTCCTCGGTATAGGCCGGGGACAGGGGCGGATCCTCCACGCTGTCAAAATAGTAGGCAATGCGCCGGAGCAGCAGGGTGTAGTAGAGCACCGCGCTGCTCTCGGTCCCCACGGTGAGCGGGGTCCCGGGATAGGGCAGGCGTTTCAGCGTGACTACCGGCCCGGAACTGCGCAGGGCCGAGGCCTTGCCGTAGAGCGAATTCCAGGTAGTGCGGCCCACGATGCCGTCCACGGTCAATCCGGCATAGCGCTGGTAGGCCCGCACGGCCGCTTCCGTAGCAGCCCCGAAGCTGCCGTCGATGGACACAGCCGGGATGCTGCTCTCGTAGGCGCTCATGAGGTAGAGGTAGAACTGCAGCTCCCGCACAGCGGTTCCGCTGCTGCCCCGCTTCAGCACGCCGGGGTATTCGCCGGGGCGCAGCTTGGACGAAAGCAGCTTGTTGGCAATGTCGTTGTACACTTCGTACAGCTTGTTCCAGGTGGTGCGGCCCACCACGCCGTCGCCGGTCAGGCCGAAGTAGGTCTGGAACCGCCGCACGGCTGCCGCTGTGGCGGCGCCGAACACGCCGTCCACCGTGACCTGGTTCAGGCTGGAATAGACGGTGCGGGCGATCTTGAGCCAGAACTGGATCAGCCGGACGTTCTGCCCGCGGGCTCCCTGGCGCAGGGCGGTTCCGGGGTAAGCGTTGGGGGTGCCGTTGTCGGACTGGATGCTGCGGAACTGATTGTACAGCTCGGTCCAGGTCGTGCGGCCTGCCACGCCGTCCACGGTCAGCCCATAGCGGCGCTGGAACGCCCGGACCGCCGCCGCCGTGCCGCTGCCGTAAACGCCGTCCACCGTGACCGAGGGGATGGAGCTTTCGTACTGGGCCAGCGTGTTCAGCCAGAACTGCAGCTGCTCCACGGCGCTGCCGGTGCTGCCCTGCCGCAGAGTGGTCCCGCCCCAGGTACCGTCCGAAAGGGTGCCGGTGGCCGTTTCGCCCTCGCTGGTCAGCTCGGCCAGGTCCTTGACCGAGACATAAATATAGCTGATCTTGTACCAGGTCTGCCGCCCCACCACACCGTCGGCGGTCAGGTTGAACTGCCGCTGGAACCGCCTGACGGTTTCCCTCATGGCGGAGCCGAAGATGCCGTCCACGGTCAGCAGGCCGAGGAACGGGTAATCTTTGGTGATGCGGTTGAGCTGACGCTGCAGTGTGAAGACCGCCGCGCCGGTGCTCCCCTGCCGCAGCGGGCTTCCGGGGTAGCTCTGCGGGATGGACTGGATACGATTCGTCCGCACGATCTCGATGTCGCTGCCATAGTAATACCGCAGGATGCTCAGGGCATTGCGGCCCTGGTTGGCCAGCGTGACCGTGCCCCACTGCTTGAGGCCCGGACAGGTGACGGACTTGCCGTCGCAGTATTCCGAATAATAGGGGTTGACTGTGCCCCTTTTGCGCAGGTAGGTGTTGAAGATGTCGTCCGTCAGCCGGACCATCACCTCAAACACTGTGCGGCCGTGGACATAATACTGGTCGTAGCTGGTGGAATTGGTGATGTTGAAAGTGTATCCCTTGCTGGGGTACCACTCGGTGTAGATGCGGTTGAGCGCCAGCGAGATCTGGCAGTGGATGTTGGCCCGCAGCGCCTGCTCCGGCCAGGTGGGGTACACCTCGCTGGAAGCCACATTGGCGATGTATTTGCGGAACGAGACCGTGACATTCCTGGCCGAAGCGGCGGGCCGCCCCAGGTGGACCGTGATGTTCTTGGGCACGATCACCCGGTCCAGCACGCGGGGCACACACGCCTCCGCCGGAACCGGGCCGCTGCCGCCGCTGCCGGAGAACAGGGCGTGCTCCGGGATGACCACGGGCGGGTTGGGCACGGCGCGGCCCTCCTCCGTTTCCGGGATCATCTCCGGCTGGGCCAGGGTGACCTGCCCGGCAAAGATCTGAACCCCCTGGATGCGGACGGTGCGGTAGCCCGGCCGGGCGGCCGTCAGGCTGCACACCGCGTAGGGGCGGGTGGTGGTGTTGCTCTCGTCCAGCGAAAGGGCGCAGGCCGGGGCTGAGATGACCACATCCCCGGCATTGCCTGCGGCATCGGTGGTGCGGGTCACCGTAAAGCCATCGCCCGCCACGGTCACTGTGACCCCCTCCAGTGGGGCCGACTGCCGCGCAAGAAACGCCTGAATGCGCAAAATTCCGGTTGCCATAGCAAAAAACTCCTTTTCCGTGAAATCGGGATCCTGGGTTCACCCACAGCTTATTCCGGGCGGGGAGAAACGGTGCCGGACAGCAAAAAACACCCGCACAGGGAGCCGGGCAAAACCGGTTCCCCTGTACGGGTGCTTTTGTGATTTTGGGATCGGAGTTCAACGTTTGTATTTTGCCGCAGCCTGCAAGCGCTGCATGGCGCGGTCCAGCGCGATCTTGCTCTGGTAATACTCGTGCATGCTCTGCCGGTGCTGCAAACGCTCCTCGGCGCGGATGCGGGCAGCCTCGGCGCGGTTGCGGTCGATGTCCTCCGGGCGCTCGGCGCTGTCCACCAGCAGCAGCACAAAGGTGGGGGTCACTTCGGCAATGCCGTCGCCGACCAGCACCTCATGGGTCTGGCCGTCCACGGTATAGCGGATCATCCCCATGTGCAGGGCCACCAGCACGGGGTTATGCCCGGCCTGCACGCCGTACACGCCATCGCTGGTGGGCAGGGTCAGGCTTTCGCACTGGCCCTGATAGAACTCCCCGCTGGAAGCCGTGATGCTCAGGATGAAGTTTTCCATCACACGGCACCGCCCTTTTCCTCCGCAAGCTTGTCAGCATACTTTTTCTTGGCATCGTCCAGAGTGCCCACGTTGAAGAACGCCCACTCCGGCATATCGTCGCACTGGCCGTCTGCAATGGCGGCAAAGCCCTTGACGGTCTCGGCCAGCGGGACATACCTGCCCTGCAGGCCGGTAAAGTTTTCGGCCACCGAGAACGGCTGGCTGAGGAACTTTTGCAGCTTGCGGGCGCGGGTGACGGTGAGCTTGTCTTCCTCGCTCAGCTCGTCCATGCCCAGGATGGCGATGATATCCTGCAGCTCCTGATAGCGCTGGAGGATGGCCTGCACCTTGCGGGCCACGCGGTAATGCTCCTCGCCCACGATATCGGCTTCCAGGATGCGGCTGGTGGAAGCCAGCGGGTCCACAGCCGGGTAGATGCCCTGCTCCACGATCTTGCGGCTCAGCACGGTGGTGGCATCCAGGTGGGCAAAGGTGGTGGCGGGGGCCGGGTCGGTCAGGTCGTCGGCGGGGACGTAGACCGCCTGCACCGAGGTGATGGAACCGTCACGGGTGGAGGTGATGCGCTCCTGCAGCGCACCCAGCTCGTTGGCCAGCGTGGGCTGATAGCCCACGGCGGAAGGCATCCGGCCCATCAGGGCGGAGACCTCGGAACCGGCCTGCACAAAGCGGAAGATGTTATCAATGAACAGCAGCACGTCCTTGTGCGTTTCCTCACGGAAATACTCGGCCATGGTCAGGCCCGTCTCGGCCACCCGCATACGGGCTCCCGGGGGTTCGTTCATCTGGCCAAAGACCAGGGCGGTCTTGTTCAGAACACCGGAGGCGTTCATCTCGCCCCAAAGGTCGCAGCCCTCGCGGGAGCGCTCGCCGACACCGGTAAAGATGGAGTAGCCGCCGTGCTCGGTGGCCACGTTGTGGATCAGCTCCTGGATCAGGACGGTCTTGCCGACACCGGCACCGCCGAACAGGCCGATCTTGCCGCCCTTGGCGTAGGGGGCCAGCAGGTCAATGACCTTGATGCCGGTCTCCAGGATCTCGGTTGCAGGCTTCTGCTCCGCAAAGCTGGGGGCCTTGCGGTGGATGGGCCAGTGGGGCAGATCGTCCACCGGGCCTTTTCCGTCGATGGGGCGGCCCAGCGGGTCGAACATGCGGCCCAGCGTGCCCTCGCCCACCGGGGCGTTCAGGCCGTGGCCGGTGGCAGTGACTTCCATCCCCTTGCCCAGGCCCTCGCTGGCAGAAAGCATGATGCAGCGCACCGTCGTCTCATTGACGTGCTGCGCCACCTCCATGGTGCGCTCGGTGCCCTCGGCGGTCACGGTCAGCGCTTCCTGCAGGGCAGGCAGCTTTCCCGCAGTGAATTTGACATCCACCACCGGGCCAGCTACTCGAATAATAGTTCCCTGTATCATATCCTTTTGCCTCTTGCATTCTATCGAGTCAGATTTCTCCCCCGTTGGGGGAGAAATCTGACATTATTCATTACTCTGTACCGCCGCAGCGCCGCCGATGATCTCGGTGATCTCCTGGGTGATGGAGCCCTGGCGGGAGCGGTTATACTCCAGCTGCAGGTCCCGGATCATCTCTTTGGCGCTCTTGGTGGCGGAATCCATGGCGGTCATGCGGGCGCTCTGCTCGGCGCAGAAGCTCTCGGTCATGGCACCAAAGATCATGCCGTGCATATAGATGGGTGCGATCTGCTCGAACACCGTCCATGCGTCCGGCACCAGTTCCACCTCGCCCTTGGGGTCGCCCAGACCCTTGGGAGCAGGCTGCAAATACCGCCGGTCCAGCGGCAGCAGACGCTCCATGACAGGCTCACTGGTAAGGGCGTTCTGGATCTTGGTGTAGACGATGTAGATCTCGTCCAGCTTGCCGGACTTGAAGTCATCAATGGCGTCCACCGTGATGTCGCGGGCACGCTGCAACGTGGGTGCGGTTGCGCTGTAACGGAACTCCTCCACAAGGCGGGGGTCCCGGTGGCGCAGGGCGCGGTAGCCCACCTGACCAATGACATAAAAGCGGTCGTTGGGGTCTGCGTGCTCCCGCAAAAACTTGAGCAGGTTCTGGTTATAAGCACCTGCCATGCCCTTATCGGCAGTAAGCACCAGATACGCCCGCCGGGGGTTTTCCAGATTCCGCTCGTGGAAGAAGGGGTGCTCCGGCTCCTCCGGCAGATGCGGCACAACACGGGAGATGGTATCCCGCATACGGTTGAAGTAGGGGGACACATTCTGGTAGTTCTGCCGTGCCTTGCGCAGCTTGGACGAAGAGATCAGGTACATGGCATTGGTGATCTTCATGGTATCCTGAATGCTCTCGATGCGCTCCTTCAGCAGCTTACTGGACGACATGGTCATTGCCTCCCGCATAAGCTTTCCAAGCGTTCAGGATGGCATCCACCCGGTCGGGCTCCAGCTTGCCGTCGGCATCGATCTTCTGCATGGTGCCGGAGACGTCTGCACGGAACTGCCGCACAAAGGCAGCGGTCTTTTCCCGCTGCTCTGCGGTGGGCAGGGTGTCCAGCAGGCCGTGGGAGGCCAGCACCAGAATGACCACCTGCTCGGCATCGGACTTAGGCTGGCACAGCGGCTGCTTGAGCATTTCCATCAGTGCCTTGCCGTGCTCCAGCTGACGGCGGGTCTCGGCGTCCAGATCGGAGCTGAACTGTGCAAAGGATTCCATCTCCTTATACTGTGCCAGCTCGATACGCAGGTTTGCGTTGGCCTTTTTCATGGCCTTGGTCTGGGCAGCGCCGCCCACACGGGAAACCGACAGACCCACGTTGACAGCCGGGCGGTTGCCGGCGTTGAACAGGGCGCTCTCCAGGAAGATCTGACCATCGGTGATGGAGATGACGTTGGTGGGGATGTAGGCCGAAACATCGCCGGCCTGCGTCTCTACGATGGGCAGTGCGGTGATAGAGCCGCCGCCCAGATCATCCCGCATACGGCAGGAGCGCTCCAGCAGACGGGAGTGCAGGTAGAACACATCGCCGGGGTAAGCCTCACGGCCCGGGGAGCGGCGCAGCAGCAGCGAGATGGCACGGTAGGCCACCGCGTGCTTGGACAGGTCATCGTAAACGATGAGCACGCTCTTGCCCTTGGCCATGAAGTACTCGGCCAGTGCAGTGCCCGCATAGGGAGCGATGTACTGCAGCGGGGCAGAATCCGACGCGGTAGCTGCCACGATGGTGGTATAGCTCATAGCGCCGTGCTTTTTCAGATCCTCAGCCACGCGGGCGATGGAGGAAGCCTTCTGACCGATGGCGACATAGATGCACAGCACATCCTTGTCCTTCTGGTTCAGGATGGCATCGGTGGCAATGGAGGTCTTGCCGGTCTGGCGGTCGCCGATGATCAGCTCACGCTGACCGCGGCCGATGGGGAACATCGAGTCGATGGCCAGGATGCCGGTGTGGAGCGGGGTGTCCACGCTCTGGCGTTCCAGGATGCCGGGGGCCTGCTTTTCAATGGGGTTGTAGCCCTCAGCCTCCACCGGACCCTTGCCGTCGATGGGTTCGCCCAGCGGGTCGATGACACGGCCCAGGAAGCCCTCGCCCACCGGGATGCCCGCACGCTTGCCGCTGCGGGTGACCAGGGTGCCAACGCCCACCGTCTCGGCACCGTCGAACAGCATGATGCCCAGCTTACCGGGATCCACGCTTTCCACCATGCCCTTGGCACCGTTTTCAAAGGTGACGATCTCGCCGTAAACGGCCTTGTCCATTCCCTCCACCTGCACGATGCCGTCGGCAGAGGCAATGACCACGCCGCCTTCTTCCGAGGTCTGGGCGGGCTTATAATCTTCGATGCGGGTCTTGAGGGTGGCCAGATCGGGCTTGCCTGCCATCATCTGGTCCAGCTGGTGACGGCCGGAGTTGTCGAACATCCGGTCGCCTACCTGCAGCACATAGCCGGAGAGCAGGCTCTCGTCCACGGAAACGTTCAGGATGACTTCCGTGGCATCGTACAGCTTTTTGACCTCAGTCTTGATGCGGGCCAGGTCTTCTTCCCGCAGGGCATGGGCACTGCGGAGGTCGGCCTTGACGATCCGGTTCTCCGCAAAGAACTCCCGGCTGAATTCAGTTGCCATGTTCCGCACCCGCTTTCTCCAGCAGGTCGTCCAGCAAGCGGGCGTTGTCCTGCTCGGTCAGGTTCCGGGCCAGCAGCTTTTCGCACATGGCGCGGGCCAGGGCCGTGGTCTGGGCATCAGCCTCGCGAAGCTTGTGCCGGCGCTCGGCTTCGGCAGCAGCCTTGCCCTCGGCCACAATGGCTGCGGCCTGCTTCTGGGCATCGGCCAGGAGCTGCTTTTTCTCCGTTTCAGCCTGCTGCTCGTAGGCTTCGCGCCGGGCAGCGGCCTCGGTATCCACGCTGCGCAGCTTGTCCTGGGCCGCGTTCATGGCAGCGGCCGCTTCCTTTTTGGAGGTCCGGGCCGCGCTCAGGTCGTCGTCGATCTGCTTCTGGCGCTGGGCAATGACGTTCATGACAGGCTTGTACAGGAACTTGCGCAGCAGCAAAAACAGGACCAGAACGTTGACGACCGTATACAACAGGTTCAGATTCAGTGTCAGCATTCGTCATGCCTCCGTTATCAACCCAGGAACAGGATGATCAGCAGGGCCACGACAAAGCCGAAAATTGCGGTGCCTTCCGCCAGGGCAGCGCCCAGCAGGAGGTTGGTCTGGATCTTGCCGGAAGCTTCCGGCTGGCGGGAGATGGCCTCCGTTGCCTTACCGGTTGCAATGCCAATGCCAATGCCGCCGCCGATACCAGTCAGCGCTGCGATCCCAGCGCCCAGAGCAATCAATCCATTCATCGTAATATCTCCTTTTTCATGTTATTCTTCGTCGCCCATGGTTTCTTTCATAAACAGAGAGGTCAGGAACACAAAGACGTAGGTTTGGATCAGACCATCGAACAGGTCAAAATACAGGCTGAACACCGCCGGGACAAAAACAGGCACCACAAGCTTGATCAGCTCCATGATGACGAACGCACCCAGCACGTTGCCGAACAACCGCATACACAGGCTGGTGGGCCGGATGGCGATCTCCAGCACGTTCATGGGGGCCATGACCGGGGTGGGGGCTGCCAGGCTCTTGAGGAAGCCGACCCCGCCGCGCGCGTGGATGCCGGAATACTCAATGAGGCAGATGCTCATCAGGGCAAGGGCCGCCGTTACGTTCAGATCCTTTGTGGGGGGCTTGATGCCGAATACACCGATCAGGTTGGAACAACCGATGTACAGTGCTACGCTCATCAGGTAAGGCACATAACGCTTGCCGCTTTCGCCCAACAGGCCCACAAAGAAATCATTGATGGTGGTGACGACCGTTTCCAGGATGGCCTGGCGTTTGGTGATGTGGTCCACCCGCAGATTCCGCGTCAGCAGGATGGAACCAAGGACCAGAAACGCCATGATGCCCCAGCTCACGACCACGGACTCCGGGATCTGCAGCCCGAACACCGTGACCATGTCAACGTTCAGCTCCTCTTTCAAAGCAGCAGTCAACGCATTCATTGATTTGCATTCTCTCCTTTCTTATTTTGTGTTCAGTATCATAGCACGATTTTTGTCCGTTTGACAGCCCCCGAAATAAGATTCTACTTTTTGTTATATTCAATTTCGGTTTTGGGAGAAAACCATTGTGCAGTTTGCGAAAATATGCTCAGCAAAACTATACTTTTTGCACAAGTTCTTTGCCAATTCTTAACCATTTGCACCGTTTTCGTGCTGCATGGCGAAGCAAAATCGGCATTGTTATTCACGTTTTGTATAACCAGCATATCAAATTTATATAGCCGTACAGCCTGATTTTCTCCGGGCACATGGTAAAAAAGTTCTCCAAAAGCCGCTTGCCATGGCTTTTGGAGATCGTTCTGATCCCTATTAAATAGAGCAGATCGCAAGTCCCGCATCACCCGTTTTCGTTCTTCGTTTCGCCACGGCGGAACAGCAGGCGGAAGATGGCACGGCTCAGCGGGCCGCAGTAGAACATCTGCCAGCACAGCGCCATGGGGAAGTTGCAACCGAACGTGTGAACCCACACGCCAAAGCCAGGCTCTTTGAACAGCACCGTGGCGATCAGGCTCATCACCGGGCACATGATGCAGACGATCATCAGCGAGATCGCATAGGTGATGAACTGAGGCCGGTCGGTGGGGCGCATAAAGGTAAAAGCCAGCTTCGTGGCCAGTTTTTCCACCACGAAGAACTCCAAGATAAAGGCAGCGGGCACCATGATCGGCATTTCGTGCAGGGCCATCACAAAGGTGGCGTTGGTCACACCGCCCGTGTTCAAAGCAACATTATAGACGATCATGCCGTAGACCATGATGGCGGCCATGACGATGGTAAAAACGATCTTTTCAAGCAGGGTTTTGGGCATAAATTCTGAACTCCTTTTGTCTGTTGTGTTGAAAATGTCCGCCGTGCCAAAACAAAAAAGAAGCCGGACAAAGGCCGAACCTTCGTCTGACTTCTTTGCGCGACTACCATTCATTGCCCTGTATGATAGCACAAAAGATCCTGACGCATAAGAGGGTTTGCCCGGTTTCTCCCATTTTGCGCAATTCCATCCACAAACGGCCCGAAAGTTTTGGCGGACTTTTACCCCGTCTCGCTGCGGCGGAACACCGCCCGGAACCCGGTGCGGCCGCCACCGGCTGCAGCGGCCCTCCGGAAGTTGTGTCCGGGCAAGCATGTTGGCTTTTCACGAAAGAAGTTGTGCAGTTGAAACAGTTTTATTGTTATTTAGGCAAAACTTTCAGTTAAAACTTGTGTAATCTGCGAATAGACAAACTGACCGCTGCCGTGTATAATAAAGCCAGAAACTAGAGAAGTACAGCAGAAGCTCAAACGAGAGCTAACCCCGCTGACTTGAAGCAGAAAGGAGCGAGACCGATGGTCGATATGGAACCCGCACAGTTCGGACAGACTGTCGGGGTTCGCTGAGAAGCAAAACAGAGGCTCTCCACAAACGGGATGTATCCCCCGTATAAAAAGTAAAACAAAGAGCCAGTCTTGAGCATCAACAACGCGAAAACAGAACAGTCTGTCGAATAGATTCCCTGGCAATTCAAATAGATCCGCCTGAGGTGATCTCGTATGATGAGAACGACCCGGATGCACCTGTTTGAATAACCAAAAAGGAGTAACTCCAATGTACTGAGTAATGGAACCCCTGGCAAATCTAACTCGAAAGAATGTGGTAATATGAAATTCATCTTCAGAATCTCGGTGCCGCACTCCATCAGTTAAGAGAAGGGTCAGTCCAATGTACTAGAGTATTTGTCCCCTTGCAATCGGTTCTTGGTTTTCAGGTAGTTTCTAAGGAGAGTCACCCTATGAAACGTATACTCCGAAAATGAGGAAACCCAAGGAGAGAGGCTTATGACTCCGAAGAAGTAAGAATCCAGCCGGACGAGGGCTTGCAACCGCCTCGGTCCGGCTGGTTTTTTGTGTTACAACCGTTGCCTGCGGTCGGGACCCTCCCCTTTTTGGGGGTTGAATCCTGTCCTTGTTTTTTCCACGCCGGTGTGTTATTCTGGTGGAAAAGGAGGTGCCTTTTTATGACAGGATCGGTTCTTTTTACGATCGCGCTCACGGTGCTGTGGCTGATCGCCGGGGTGCGCGACCTGATGGGCAAGGACCCGCTCATCAACCTCCCGTTCAACCAGTACGACCGCGACCCGGAATACCGGGCGTTCTGGCAGAAGAAAAACGGCATCTGGGAGATCGCCAACGGCATTGCGTTCGGCCTTTCCAATGTTCTGATCGTGTTCCCCGCAGCCCGCATGGCCCGCATCGTAGTCTCGGTGGTCATGCTGGCCGTAGATGTCATCTACGTCGTCGCGTATGAATCGTGGGAGCACAGCAACGACTGAAAAATAGAGCGCTGCCATTTTTCAAAATCCCATTGCACCTCCTGCGTTTCTCTGCTACAATGAGAAAAAACGCAGGAGGTTTTTTATTATGGTCAAACATATCATTCTCTGGCAGCTGAAGGACGAGCTTTCCGCAGAAGAAAAGGCCGAGATCGTGGCCGGCATCAAGGAGGGCCTGGAGGGCCTGGCCGGCAAGATCCCCGGCCTGATCGACATTAAGGTGAACACCGGCGCTCTGCCCACCTCCAATGCCGATGTCATGCTGGACACCACCCTGGAAAGCGTCGAGGCCCTGAAAGGCTACGCCACCCACCCCGCCCATGTGGCCGTGGCCGACAGCAAGGTGCGCCCCTACTATAAGAACCGCGTCTGCCTGGATTACGAGGTGTAACGGAAAACGGGCTCGCCCTCTCCGGCAACGCATCTCCCAGATTCAGCACCTGCTGGCCGTGAGCCGCAATCGGCTCCCCCTTTGGGGGAGCTGGCGAGCGGAGCGAGACTGAGAGGGCGAGGACGCTGACGGGGTGCCAGCTCTCCCAGATAAGGCCCTGCTCTGTACAACCTCTCCGTCATTGCTCCGCAATGCCACCTCCCCTAGTAGGGGAGGCTCTGGCGGGGCGGAAAGCCCTGCAAGTTCCCCGTTGCGCTGCGAGGAAACCTCTTTGCCAAAGGCTCCCCTACCAGGGGAGCTGGCGGGCGTAAGCCCGACTGAGAGGTTGTACAAAGGACGGGCCTGACCGTGAGCCGCAATGACCGTGAGCACAAGCCCGTTTCCCGGTTGACAAATCCACCGTTTTTGCGTATTATAATAAGAACAAGGGGCAAGTGTGCCCTTTGGCAGAAAGCAAACAGCCTGGATGAGGAGAGTACGCCCCGAACGCGCCTGACAGAAAGCCCGAACGATGGAACCGGGCAGGCAAGCACGGGGCGGAAGATGGCCTCGGAGCTGTGCGGGTGAAGCGCTGTGCGCCAAGCCCGCGCCGGGTGCGCCCGTTACCGCGCAGATGCTGGCAGATGCCAGCGCGCAAGGCCGGGCCTGCAAGGGTGCGGCGAAGCAAGGTGGTACCACGGAAGTTCAGCTCCCGTCCTTGTCCGGTTTTTCCGGCAGGACGGGAGCTTTTTTGTGACACAGCCGCAACAGAAAGGAAGATCAGATCCCCATGAGTGAGCACAAAACATTTTACCTGACGACCCCCATTTATTACCCCAGCGACAAACTGCACATCGGCCACAGCTACACCACCGTGGCCTGCGACGCGCTGGCCCGCTTCAAGCGGATGCAGGGCTATGACGTCATGTTCCTGACAGGCACCGACGAGCACGGCCAGAAGATCCAGGACAAAGCCGCTGATGCAGGCGTGACCCCCAAGGAGTATGTGGACAAGATCGTTGCCACGGTCAAGGACCTGTGGAAGCTGCTGGATGTCAGCTACGACCGCTTTATCCGCACCACGGACGATTACCACGTCAAGTCCTGCCAGGCCATTTTCACCAAACTGTATGAGCAGGGCGACATCTACAAGGGCGAGTACATCGGCCACTACTGCAAGCCCTGCGAGAGCTTCTGGACCGACAGCCAGCTGGTGGACGGCAAGTGCCCCGACTGCGGCCGTGAGGTCTACGATGCCCACGAGGAAGCTTACTTCTTCAAGACCGGCAAGTATGCCGACCGTCTGCTCAAGCTGTACGAGGAGAACCCCCAGTTCATCCAGCCGGAGAGCCGCAAAAACGAGATGATCGCGTTCATCAAGCAGGGCCTGCAGGACACCTGCGTGTCCCGCACCTCCGTCAAGTGGGGCATCCCGGTCCCGTTTGACCCCAAGCACACCATGTATGTGTGGGTGGATGCCCTGAGCAACTATATCTCCGCCCTGGGCTACGGCAACGACACGTACCACGATTACGACAAGTTCTGGCCGGCTGATCTGCACATGGTGGGCAAGGAGATCCTGCGCTTCCACACCATCCTGTGGCCCGCCATGCTGATGGCCCTGGATCTGCCGCTGCCCAAGCGGGTGTTCGGCCACGGCTGGCTGCTGATGAACGGCGGCAAGATGTCCAAATCCGTGGGCAATGTGGTGGACCCTGTGGTCCTGTGCGACCGCTACGGCGTGGATGCCATCCGCTATTTCCTGCTGCGTGAGATCCCGTTTGGCAACGACGGCATGTTCACCAACGAGGCCCTGATCAACCGCATCAACAGTGACCTGGCCAACGACCTGGGCAATCTGCTGAGCCGCACGGTCGCCATGTGCGAAAAATACTTTGGCGGCACCGTACACAAGGTGGCAGGCACGGAAGCCATTGACACCGAGCTGGAGACTATGACCGGCGAGCTGCTGGCCAAGGTGACCGCCGACATGGACAACCTGACCATCCCGCAGGCCCTGATGGAGATCTTTGCGGTGATCCAGCGCGCCAACAAATACATCGACGAGACGGCTCCCTGGGCGCTGGCCAAGGACGAGGCCAACAAGGAGCGCCTGGAAAGCGTGCTGTACCACCTGTGCGAGGTACTGCGCGTGTGCGGCATCCTGCTGAACGCCTACCTGCCCACCACCGCTCCCAAGATGATGGATCAGCTGGGCCTGGATGCCTCTGCACTGGATCTGAGCAAGGCCGCTTACGGCGCACAGGAGGCCTACACCGTACACAAGGGCGATGCCCTGTTCCCCCGCATCGACGTGGCCAAGGAGATCGCCCACCTGAAAGAGGAGGACGAAAAGCGCAAGGCTGCTGCCGAAGCTGCCAACAAGGCAAAGGCGGAAGCCGAAAAGGCTGCTTCCGCCCCCGCCGCCGCAGAGAGCACCGTTGATTTTACCCATGAGGACGAGATCGACTTTGACGCGTTCTGCAAGGTGGAGCTGCGCGTGGCCGAGGTACGCGCCTGTGAGACCATGAAAGAGAGCAAGAAGCTGCTCCATCTGACCGTGTTTGACGGCGAGCGCGAGCGCTGCATCCTGTCCGGCATTGCCAAGTGGTTCAAGCCGGAGGACCTGATCGGTAAGAAGATCGGCATTGTGGCCAATCTGGCTCCCCGCCCGATGATGAAGGGCAAGTATGTCAGCGAGGGCATGATCTTTGCCGCCGACACCGCCGACGGCGGCTGCTCCATTGCATTCTACGGCGACGACACCCCCGTTGGCAGCCGCATCCACTGAGATCGAACTGAGGAGATCATGAACAACAACGTTTCTTCCCGCGCAGAAAAGCTGGACCGGCTGTTTGCGGCCCCAGTGGCCGCCGCCGTGCTGGCGATCTTCTGCAACGCCTTGTGGGGCTCGGCATTCCCGTTCATCAAGCTGGGCTACCGCCTGTTTGAAATCAGCTCCACCGATACGCCGTCTATCCTCTGTTTTGCCGGCATCCGGTTCATGCTGGGCAGCGGCCTGGTGCTGCTGGGCTGCCTGCTGCTGGAGGGCCGCCTGCCGGAGCTTCCCCGCGGAAAGGTAATGGCTGAGTGCTGCGCCCTGGGCCTGTGGCAGACCACGGCACAGTATGCGTTCTACTACTCGGCTGTGGCCCTGCTCACCGGCGCGTTCGGCGGCATCCTGAACAGCACCCAGAGCTTTCTGGGCGTGATCCTGGCCCACTTTTTGTACGGCAAGGCCGACCGCATGACCCCCGCCAAGGCGCTGGGCTGTGTGCTGGGCTTTGCCGGTGTGCTGGTGGGCACCCTGGGCAACCACGGCGGCGGCAGCGCCTGGGGCATCTTCTGCATGCTGGCTGCCACGGTCATCTTTACCTCGGCCGGTCCCTGGAACAAATCCGTGACCCGCAAGGCCGACAGCTTTGCGGTCTGCTTCTTCAACCTGTTCGTCGGCGGCGCAGCCCTGCTGGTGCTGGGCCTTGCGCTGGGCGGGCGGCTGGGCCGGGTCACGCCGGTGGGCGTGCTGGACCTGCTGTACCTGGCCTTCATCTGCGGCGCAGGCTATGTGATCTGGGCCCTGCTGATGAAGAACAACCCCGTCAGCCGCATTGCCATCTTTGGCTTTGTGAACCCGGTGGTCAATGTTCTGCTCAGCGCCCTGCTCAACGGCGAACCGCTGTTCCGCTGGCAGTACATCGGTGCGCTGGCGCTGGTGTGCGTGGGCATCTGGTTGGTAAACAAAGCCCCCGCCCAAAGGGAGACGAAATGACCGGCCCCATCTTCGACACCCACGCCCATTACAGCGCCCGCGCCTTTGATGCCGACCGCTTTGCTCTGCTGGACAGCCTGCCCGGCAAAGGCGTGGTGGGCGTGTGCGAGCAGGCCACCCACTCCGGCGACGCGCCCCGCGTGCTGGAACTGGCCCACCGGTACCCGTGGGTCTATGCCGCCATCGGCATCCACCCGGAAAGCCTGCTGGCGGCTGCCGACTGCGGCGAGGAAGGCCCTGCCCCCACCGTTTCGGTGTACGGCGGCGACTGGGCAGCCGAGATGCGCGCCCTGGCCCCCTATTACGACGACCCCAAGGTGGTAGCCGTGGGCGAATGCGGCCTGGACTACCACTGGCCGGTGCCCAAGGAGGCCCAGCTTGCCATGTTTGAAGCCCACCTCCGGCTGGCGCTGGAACTGGACAAGCCCATCATCGTGCATGACCGCAGCGCCCACGCCGATGTGTACGCCCTGCTGAAGCAGTACCGGCCCAAGGGCATCGTACACTGCTACTCCGGCTCGGCCGACGATGCCGTGTGGCTGGCGAAGCAGGGACTGTTCCTCGGCTTTGGCGGAGCCTGCACGTTCAAAGGGGCCAAGCGGGCCGCCAGGGCCATCGCCGCCCTGCCGCTGGAATCCATCGTGCTGGAAACGGACTGCCCCTACATGGCCCCGGAACCCGTGCGCGGCACCCGCTGCGACAGCTCCCTGATCCGCTATGTGGGCGAATATATCGCCCAGGTCAAGGGCGTGGACGCGGAGGAAGTGTTCCGCCAGACGGCAGAGAATGCACGGAGAGTGTATCAGCTGTAAGCAAGGCCTCTGCTTTTCTCTGGATCGCGGCTCCCCGTCAGCGTCCTCGCCCTCTCAGTCACCTGCGGTGACAGCTTACCCTCCCTTTGTCGCTCACGCGACATCTCCCTCCGGCCGGAGGGAGTCTTTCAAAGGGAGAGCCAACGCATCTCCTAGATAAGGCCCTGCTCTGTACAACCTCTCCGTCATTGCTTCGCAATGCCACCTCCCCTAGTAGGGGAGGCTCTGGCGTGGCGGAAAGCTCTGCAAGTTCCCCTTTGCGCTGCGAAGAAACCTCTTTGCCAAAGGCTCCCCTACTAGGGGAGCTGGCGGGCGTAAGCCCGACTGAGAGGTTGTACTCGGACGGGCCTTGCCTTGAGCCGCCATTGGCTCCCCCTTTGGGAGCAACGGCGACGACCGCGGCCTGCGGCCGAAACAGGGAGGAGCTGTTAGGGCAGCGGCCAGCAAGACGCGAGTGCCGCTCAAGGCACGAAGCGGATGCTGGGTGCCGCAACCCGGAGCTGCTGAACGAAGTGAAGCTGAGAGGGCGCGGCCGCTCGCAGCAATCCCCCCACATCATGATTCCATCCCCCTTACAACCAATCGCATGATGCAGAGTTTCCTCTGCTTCTGTATAAACAAACCAACAAACTACAAATTGTCAAATAAGGAGACACCATTATGAAAGCTCGTATTCCGCAGCACCGCGAATTCATCATCAACTTCCCCGACAGCGTGGACCAGGCCAAGGCAAACGAGGGCTGGGCAAAGCTGCAGCAGATCGTGGAGGACTACAAGAAGGACCACAAC
This sequence comes from uncultured Faecalibacterium sp., assembly GCA_934547065.1. Taxonomy (GTDB): domain Bacteria; phylum Bacillota; class Clostridia; order Oscillospirales; family Ruminococcaceae; genus Faecalibacterium. The sequence continues at coordinate 29,356 of CAKTEF010000012.1, read as the reverse complement.
GGCGCTTCTGTCTACGCTCCTACCTTCATCGAGGACTGTGAGCCTGAGGTCAAGAAGCTCCAGGAGGAGTATGGCTTTGAGTACACGGTTGAGTACGTCAAGTAAGTTCTGAATTTTCAGAATATTGCATGAAAAAGAGCAGAGCGTCTGGCCAGCTGGCTGGAACGCTCTGCTCTTTGTTTTATTCCAGGTACTGCGGCAAATTCCATGAGCCGCGCAGTACACGGTGAATCTCTACGATTCTTGTTTCCTCCCTGACACAGTAAAATACCAGATACTGGTCTGCCACCAGCTTGCGGTAGGTCGGGTCAGGGGCATAGACTTCACACATCCGTGGGGTATCCCCCAGCTTTGCGATCTTTTCCCGCATTTCTTTCAGCACCCGGTGGGCCGTTTGGGGGTAGAAGCCGGACAAATACCGGGCAATGTCATTCAAGTCCTGTACAGCAAGGGGCAGGTATTTGATCTTATACGTCATACTGTTTTTGGAGCGTCTCCCATACGCTTTCGTGGTCTGCCCACTGCGTGTTGGGGTCTGCCGCCTGCTGTTTTGCCTTGGCAAGCTCCTCGGCAACATACCGCTGGTGCAGGAACTCCTCGTACTTGGCGTAATCCTCAATGTTGATGAGGACGGATTCTCCACGGCCTTGGTTCGTGATAATCACATGATTGTGGTCTTTCAACATATCTGAAATTTCAGCGTAGTGGTTGCGCAGATCACGGGAAGGACGAACAAATGTCTGCATCATAATCAACACCTCCTGTCAAGAGTATTGTATCACAATATGACTACATGCACAAGGATCATTCCAACCGTTTTATTTCAGTTCCATATTGATGGACTTTTCCGTAAAGCCATAGTTCCGGTACATCTCATACGCCTTTTTATTTCTGGCGTTCACCTGCAGCTCGATGGTGTCACATCCCTTTTCCGCCTTAAGCTGCTTCACTTTCTCAAAGAATTGGTGGCCGATTCCCTTGCCCCTGTACGCTTCCTCCACCGCCATGGTGCTGACGAACAAAATATCTTTCGTCACCTGTGCCGGGCTTTCCACATGGCGCTTGAAGACTTCCAGAACACCAACAACGATGCCGTCCGTCTCGGCAACATACCAACTGTCCCCTTTCAGGAGCTCCGCAAACACCCCTTTTGTAATCAATGGACTGGCCGGTTTGTAGACATCCGGCCGCCACTCGACATGCATCTGCTGCACCTGATCCATAATAGCAGAAAATCGGTCATAATCCTGCATCTGCGGAGAACGAATCGTAATTTTCATCTCATTTTCTCCTCGTTGTATCAAAAATGCCCTGTCTGACACGATTTTGGATCCAGACAGGGCATTTTGAGTTTCTTTTCAGTTGCCCGCTTCCACCTTGCTGAGCAGGATGCGGTCGTTGTCCAGGGCCTTGCCGGCGTTTTCGCGGAACTTCTCCAGCAGGCCGTCCACGGTCATCCGGCTGCGGGCCTCGCCCTTGACATCAAAGACGATGCGGCCGCCGTCCATCATCAGGGTGCGGTTGCCCAGTTCCAGCGCCTGGTGCATGTTGTGGGTGACCATCAGGCAGGTGATCTTCTTTTCGGCCACGATGCTCTTGGTCAGTTCCAGCACTTTCTCCGCCGTGGCCGGGTCCAATGCGGCGGTGTGCTCGTCCAGCAGCAGCAGCTTGGGCGTGACAAGAGTCGCCATCAACAGGGTCAGCGCCTGGCGCTGGCCGCCGGAAAGCAGACCCACCGGCTGCTTCATCCGGTCTTCCAGGCCCATGTCCAGCAGGGCCAGCTTTTCCCGGAACAGCTCTTTATCCTTGCGGGAGATGCGGGAGAAGATGGCGTGGGGGGCCGTGCCTGCCCGGAGATAGGCCAGAGCCAGGTTTTCCTCAATGCTCATATTGGGGGCGGTGCCCTTGAGGGGGTCCTGGAACAGGTGGCCGATCACCCGGCTGCGCTCATACTCCGGGGCAAAGGTGATGTCATGCCCGCCCAGTACGATGCTGCCCTCGTCGGCGATGAAGCCGCCGGTGATGGCATTGAACAGGGTGGATTTGCCCGCACCGTTGGAGCCCACGATGGTGGCAAAGTCTCCGGCTTCCATCTTCAGGCTGACCCCGTTCAGGGCGGTCTTTTCGTTGACGGTGCCGGGGTTGAACGTTTTGTGGAGATTGTTCAGTTCCAGCATTTCCATCTCAGCGCACCTCCTGTCTGCGGGCCGCATGGCGGCGCTTTTCAAAGGCAAACTTTGCCCGGATGGCGGGCATCGAGATGGCCACGGCCACGATCAGGGCGCTGACCAGTTTCATGGCTGCCGCCGGGACATTGAACCGCAGCGCCACGGCCACGATAAAGCGGTACAGGCAGCTGCCGAACACCACGCCCAGCACCCGGCGTACCATGGTGCGCCTGCCCACCAGCGTTTCGCCGATGATGAGGGAAGCCAGGGCGATGGTGACCATGCCGGTACCCACGTTGATGTCACTGCTTTTCTGGTACTGAGCCAACAGGCCGCCGGAAAGGGCGGTCAGCGCGCCGGAGATGCACAGGCCCACCGTGATGGTAAAGGCCGGGTTGATGCTGGAAGCCCGCACCATGGCGGCATTGTCGCCGGTAGCACGGATCGAAAGGCCCAGCCGGGTGCCCAGAAAGCCCACCATGGCCGCCCCGGCCAGCGCAATGATCGCCGCCGCGAGGACCAGCTTATACCAGCCGCCGGTGAATGCCAGCGTATTCTTTGCCAGCGAGAACACCGTATCCGTCTTGACCAGCGAGAGGGTGGACGAGAAGCCCATCACCGCCAGATTGATGGTGTACAGCCCGGTGTTGACGATGATGCCCGCCATGATGCTTTCCACGCCAAGGCGGGTCTGCAAAAAGGCGGTGACAAAGCCGGAACAGACCCCGGCTGCCATGGCGGCGAACAGCGCCAGCACGGGGTGGCCGCTCAGCGCCACCTGACAGGCCACCGCACACCCCAGGGTGAAGCAGCCGTCGGTGGACAGATCCGCAATGTTCAGGATGGAATAGCTCAGAAACAGTGCCAGCGCCACCAGGGCGTAAATGCACCCCAGTTCCAGCGCGGTCTGGATCACGTTGAGCGAAAAGATACTCGCCAGCATGGTAGATGCTCCTTCAATTTAGAATGTATCAATGCTCCCAAAGGGCAGGCCATCCTCCGTACAACCTCTCAGTCTCACTCCGTTCGACAGTTAGCCTCCCTTTGTCGCTTGCGCGACATCTCCCTCCGGCCGGAGGGAGTCTTTCCTTGTAGGGGAGCCCTTGGCAGAACGGAAAACTTTATCGCTTCGCCAGAGCCTCCCCTACTAGGGGAGGTGGCAATGCGTTAGCATTGACGGAGAGGTTGGACGGAAGAACAGCCCACCCTTTGGATCCGGCTGCTGCCGGTTTAGGCCTTAGAAATTCTCCTGCGTGGTCACTTCCACGATCTCGGTGCAGTAGGGCTTGAATGCCTCCTTGACGGCAGCCAGATCCAGGCCCAGGGCCTCGCAGGACTCGGTGTTGATGGTCACGATGCCATTATCAAAGGTCCGGTAGGGCAGATCCGCCGTGGTCTTGCCGTCGCACAGCAGCTCGGACACCATGTCGGCGGTGGCCTCGCCCAGCTGGACGTAGTCCACGCCGTAGCCCACAAAAGCACCGTTCAACGCAAAGCTGTCGGCACCGGTGTAGTGCTGCACACCGGCTTCCAGGAAGCTCTCGTAGAGGGACAGCTCCGCCGTCATCACGGTGTTGTCGGTGGGGGTGAACACGGCCTTGACACCGGCGGCGATCAGGGCCTCGGCGGCCATCTGGACCTCGGCGGTGGTGGTGCCGTTCTTTTCAATGTACTTGATGCCCTTGCTGTCGCAGAATGCCTTGGCATCGGCGATGGCCTGGGTGGAGGAATCCTGGCTCAGGTCGTACAGCAGGCCGATGGTGTCGATGTCCGGGTTCATGGCCACGATCAGGTTCATGATGGCATCGGTGTTCAGGGCATCGGAGGTGCCGGTGATGTTCTCCTCGCCGTCAAAACCGGCGGAAACGGGGTCGGTGACGGCGGAGTAGACCACGGGGATGTCGGTATCTTCCACAGCGGCCAGCATGGTGGCGGCGGTGGGGGTGGCAACGGCCACGATCACGTCCACCCCGTCGGCCACCAGGTCGGCACCGATCTGGTTCAGGTTGCTCTGGTCCGCCTGGGCGTTGGCGTAGTAATCAGCGTAGTCAAAGGTCACGCCCTTTTCCTTGCCCAGCTCATCCAGGCGGCTCTCCACCGAGGCCACGATCTGGTTCAGGGATGCATGGTCCACATAGTTGACGATGCCCACCTTGAAGCTCCGGCCCGCTTCCGCCGAAGCTGCCGCAGAGGAAGCGGCAGCGCCGGAAGCTGCGGAGGAGGCCGCCGTGCCGGAAGCAGACGAGCCGCAGCCGGTCAGGCCCAGTGCGGAAACAACGGCGGCGGCCGAAACGGCCTTGAGGAAGCTGCGGCGGGTGATCATGTTCATGGGTTTCATAATGGCTGCTCCTTTCCCTGGAGCGGGCGGCAAAATCAGGACCCGCTCCACCTTGCGGGACGGGTCTTTGCAATAAAAAAACGACCCTGTCCCTGTGTGTTCATCCACAAGGACAGGATCGGTAAAATACGATTCTGCGGTGCCACCTTGCTTGCTCTGCCCGCTTCCCACGATGGAAACGGCAAAGAGCCCCTCACGGAGAGCCAACACTCCCCTGCCCTGTAACGGAGGCTTCCGTCCCAAGCTACTAAGGCCTTTGCCTGTTTGCCCGGCCCTCGGCGGCCCACGAACTCTGCCCCGCTTATCGTCCGTTCTCACCATCCGGACTCACTGCAGATGCGCTTGCAGGTTCTCTTCCGCCTCATCGGTTTGATTGCATTATACGCTTTATTTCCGTAAAGTCAAGAGGAATTTTTTCATTTTTTGCAGGGCAGGCCGGGAAAGTAATTCTTCTGGCGCTCTCCGTCAACGCAGTTCCAAGATTCAGCACCTGCTGGCCTTGAGCCGCGCCCTCTCAGCTTCACTTCGTTCAGCAGCTCTCCCAAAGGGAGAGCCAACGCATATCCCAGATTCAGCAGGTGCTAGCCGTGAGCCGCCATTGGCTCTCCCTTTGGGAGAGCTGGCGCGGAGCGCCTGAGAGGGCGAGGACTGACCGGTTGACGATTTTCCCAACCACGTGTATAGTAGAAATATTATGACGAAAAGAAGGTGATCCCGTTGAGCGGATCAACACAGGATCCGAATTCCCTGCTGACCGGGGCGGTGCGCCCGGCGCTGCTGCGATATGCACTGCCCATCATCCTGAGCATGGTAGCCACCCAGTTCTACTCCGTGGCCGACACCATGATCATCGGCCTGCGGCTGGATGCCGACGCGCTGGCCGCCGTATCCAATGCATCCACGGTGCTGATGATCTTTCTGTTCATCTCCGGCGGCATGGAGCTGGGCGGCGGGCTGCTGGCCGCCGCCGGAAAACCCACCGCCACAAAGCGCGAGATGACCGAGCTGCTGTATAACCTTTTGTTTGTGGACGAAGCCATTGCGCTGGTGACCACGCTGGCGGGCTGGTATGCCCTGCCCGCCCTGCTGCGGTTCATCAACACCCCGGCGGAGATCCTGCACGATGCCGTGCTCTATGGCTGGGTGTACCTCATCGGCCTGCCGTTCCTGATGCCCTACGACCTGAGCAAGGAGTGCGTGATGGGCTGCGGCAACTCCAGGACCCCGCTGCGGGTCATTGTTGCCACCAGCGCCATGAACATCGTGCTGGATCTTGTGCTGGTGGGGCCGTTCGGGGTGGCAGGAGCTGCTGCCGCCACCGCCGCCGCTCAGGTGGCCGGGGCCTGTTATATGCTGTGGTATCTGCGCCGCACCGAGCTGGACGGCCCGTTTTCGCCGGAGATGCTCCGCCTGCGGTATGCCAGGGAGATCTTCCGGCTTTCGGCTCCCAACAGCCTGCAGCAGGCCAGCGGCACCATCATCACCACCGTCAAGCAGGGGCTGCTCAGCGGCCTGGGCGTAGAGGCCATTGCGGGCTTTTCCTGCGCAGGCAAGCTTTCCAGCCTGTTCATGATGCCGGTGTACGGCTTTGTGCAGTCCACGGTGTTCTTCATCGCGCAGAACACCGCCGCCGGGCAGCCTGACCGGGTGCAGGAGGGCCTGCGGGCCGGGCGGCGCATCCTGCTGATCTACTCCGCCGGGGTGGCCGTGCTCTGCACCGGGCTGCGGGTGCCGCTGCTGCGGCTGTTCACCACCGACCCCGCTGCCGCCGCCTACGGCTGCACCATGCTGGCGTTTGAATCGGTCAGCTACCTGTTTGTGGCCCAGAAGCATCTGTGCGAGGCCCGGCTGCGCGGAGCGCAGAAGATGGGGCTGTACCTCATCTCAAACCTTGGGCAGATCGGCCTGAATCTGGCCGCCTGCGTGCTGCTGGTGCCGCGCATCGGCTTTTCGGGCTTCTGGCTGTCCAGCTGGATCAGTGCCCCCGCCGGGCTGCTGCTGGCCGCCGGATTGGCAAAAATCGGCGTAGAAGAATAACTTCAAAAAGCAAAAGCACCCTGCTTGTGCAAGGTGCCCGGTTATGATATACTATGCTTGCAGCCCTGCGGCTGTAAGGCGCTGTCTGCAAATGCAGGTGGTCACGCTCCTCCCCGACTGCGCGTCGTGGGGAACGGCTTCTTTTTGCTTCCCCTGACGCAAATGCGGAAGGGGGGATGTTCTATGACGCTGAGTGAAGTGCTTCAGCTGCTCGCCGTGATCGGCGGTGCAGTTTTTGTGACATTTCAGATTACATGGACGATTTCCAACAGCAAAAAGAAATGACCGCCTCTGCCCTCACAAAGCAAGCGGTCATTCTTTTTGACACCTAAGCCGAGGAGGAGCTGACCATTTTGCAGTCAGCGCTTTCTCTATTAGTAGTATAGTAATTTTTCATCGCTTTGTCAAGCAAAACAAGGAGCAACATGGAACCTTTGAAACTTGGAAACATCTCCCTGCCCCACCGGGCGGTGTTCGGCCCCATGGCGGGCTTTACCGACGCGCCGGCCCGCCGCCTGATGGCCCAGCACGGCGCAGGCTTTACTGTAAGCGAGATGGTGTCCAGCCGGGCGCTGGTCTACCGCGACCACAAGACGGTCAGCCTGCTGAAAGCCGAGCCCAACGGGGCCCCCTACGGGGTACAGCTGTTCGGCGAGGTGCCCCAGATCATGGGGGAGGCGGCGGCGGCCATTGAGGACTACGCCTTTGATTTCCTGGACATCAACATGGGCTGTCCGGCCCCCAAGATCGTATCCGGCGGGGCGGGCAGCAAACTGATGCTGGACCCGGATCTGTGCGGCCGGATCGTGGAGCAGGTGGTGGCCCACACCTCCCGGCCCGTTACCGTCAAGATGCGCAAAGGCTGGGATGCCGACCACGTGACCGCCGTGGAGTGCGCCAGGGCCTGCGAGCAGGCAGGCGCGGTGCTGGTGGCCGTACACGCCCGCACGCGGGAGCAGATGTACACCCCCGGCATCGACCCGGAGATCATTGCCCGCGTCAAGCAGGCCGTGAAGATCCCGGTGCTGGGCAACGGCGACATCCGCACCGCCGAGGATGCCGTGCGGATGGTGCAGGAGACGGGCTGCGACGGCGTGATGATCGCCCGCGCCGCCCTGGGCGACCCCTGGCTGTTCGAGCGGGTGAACGCCGCCTTGGAGGGCACCCCCGCCCCCAAAGAGCCGAACCTGCAGGCCAGGATGAACGCGCTGCGCCGTCAGGTGGAAGAAATGGTGGAGCAGAAAGGTGAGTTCGTGGCCATGCCGCAGGCCCGCGCCCAGACCATGCACTATATGAAAGGGCTGAAAGGGGCCGCTGCCCTGCGGCGCTACTGCTGTGAGCTGACCCATCTGGAGGATCTGGATCGGCTGATCGAGGCCGTGTTCGACCAGCAGCGCCGGGCACAGCCGGAGGACGAGTCCCCGCGCGAGGTCCCGTTCCCGTAACAGAAAAGAGGTGTGTTCCGTATGACTCCATTTCCTGGTTCCCGCCCCCGGCTGCCGGGCCAAAAGCAGAACAAGTTCTGGCTCACCGTGGGGCTGTGTGCTCTGACGGCGGCGCTGCTCTTTTTGCCGTTCTACCTGCTGGACGGCGGGTTTTTCCACTATGCCGGTGATTTCAACAGCCAGCAGATCAGCTTTTACCAGTATATGAACGGTTTTTTGAAGGGCGCGGGCTACCCCGCCGGGTACCAGGGCGTGAAGAACACGTTCTCCTGGGCCACGGACCTGGGCAGCGGCGCGATGAACGCCTACTCGTTCTACCTGTACGGCTCGCCGTTTTTCTGGTTCTCGCTGCTGTTCCCCCAGCAGTGGCTGCCCTACCTGATGGTGCCGCTGCTGGTGCTCAAGTTTGCGGTGGCAGGCGGCGGTGCTTACCTCTACCTCCGCCGCTATGTGCGGGACCCCAACTTTGCCGTGCTGGGCGCGGCGCTGTACACGTTTTCCGGCTGGGGGCTGTACAACATCTTCTTCAACCACTTCATCGACGTGCTGGCCCTGTTCCCCTGGATGCTCTGGGCCCTGGACGAGGTTCTGTACGAGGACCGCAAAGCGCTGTTTGCCTTGTTTGTGGCGCTGAACCTGCTGAACAACTACTTCTTCTTCATCGGGGAAGTGGTGTTTTTGGGGATCTACTTTTTGTGCAAGCTTTCGGCCGGGGAGTTCCGGCTGACGCTGCCCCGCTTTGGCCGGCTGGCCTTTGAAAGCCTGCTGGGTGTGGCGCTGGGGGCCGTGATCCTCTGGCCTGCGGTGCTTTCCATTTTGCAGAACCCCCGCACCATCGACCCGTCGTCCGGGTGGGGCTTTCTGACCTATTCCAAGCCCCAGCAGTATCTGGCCATCCTGTTCAGCTGGATCATGCCGCCGGACTGCCCCTATATGACCTCCATCTGGTCCGAGGGCGTGATCAAGTGGACCAGCATGTCCACCTATCTGCCCCTGTGCAGCCTGGCCGGTGCCGTGGCCTACTGGCGTGCCCGCAAAGGCGACAGCAAAAAGCGGATCGTGGCCGTGTGTGCCCTGTTTGCGCTGGTGCCGGTGCTGAACAGCCTGTTCTACGCGCTGAATTCCAGCTACTATGCCCGGTGGTTCTACATGCCCACCCTGATCCTGGCCGCCATGACCGTGGAGGCGCTGGAACGCCGGGACACCGCGCTGGTGCCTGCGGCCCGGACCGTCGGCTGGCTGATGCTGGCCACCCTGGCCTTTGCGCTGGTGCCCGTACACGACAGCGCCGAGGACCGCTGGACGCTGGGCGTGCTGCAGAACCCCGGCCAGTATGCCGCCGTGCTGGGCTTTGGCCTGGGCGGGCTGGCGCTGTATGCGTATCTGTGCCGCACCGCACGGCAGCGCAAAGACTTTGCCCGCCGGATGCTGGCCGCCGTGCTGGCGTTCAGCTGCGTGTTCGGCATCGTACACATCGGCATCGGCAAGTTTGGCCAGTGGCGCACCGACAGCGACCTGGTGGAGACCTACCGGAACGCGCTGGCCCTGAAAGAGGACCTGCCGGAGGGCGACTGGCGGATCGACACCTACAAGACCCATGACAACCTGGGCCTGTGGCTGGACAAGAGCTGCCTGCAATACTTCGGCAGCACCGCTGCCCCCAGCATCCTGCGCTTTTACCCCGCCCTGGGGGTCAAGCGGGACGTGCGCAGCCAGCCGGAGCTTTCCAACTACGCGCTACGCGGCCTGCTCAGCGTCCGGTATCTGCTGACCACGCCGGAGCATCGGGAGGACTTTCTGCACGAGGCCGACGCGGGCTGGGAGTACTACGACACGCGGGACGGCTTTGTGCTGTACGAGAACCAGAACTACGTCCCCATGGGCTTCACATATGAATATTACCTGACCGAGGACCGCTACGAGGACACCGTCACCGCCACCCGCTCGAACCTTCTGATGCGGGCGCTGGTGCTGACCGACGAGGACGCGGCCGCCTACGGCCAGTACCTGACCGAGCTGCCCGCAGCGGAGCTGAACGACCTGACCTACGCCCGCTACACCCAGGACTGCGCCGACCGCCGGGCCTCCGCCTGCTCGGTGTTCCGGATGACAAGCTCCGGCTTCCACGCCGAGATCACGCTGGACAAGGCGAACCTGGTGTTCTTCTCGGTGCCCTACGACGACGGCTTTACCGCCTGCGTCAATGGCCGCGAGGCGGAGATCCTGGAAGTGGACGAGGGCCTGATGGCCGTGCTCTGCCCCGCCGGGGATGCGAAGATCGACTTTGTGTACCGGCCCGCCGGCATCCGCCCGGCCAAAGCCGTGACCCTGGCCGCCCTCCCGGTGTTCCTGGTGTATGCGCTGGTGCCGTGGCGGAAAAAGCGCAGGCGTTCCTGAGCAAGGCAAGCAAAATCAAATATTCCAAATAGAAAGAGCTTTCAAAACATTTGCAATTGCATTCGTTTTGAAAGCTCTTTCCGGTTTGTTCAGTTCTAACCCCTGTAAGAGCAGGCCAAACTTTTTAAGACATTACCACGCTAGTACCATCTGTAAACACGATCGTTATCGGCTCATATTCGAAAATCAGATCAGAGTAATCTTCACTATAAAGCTTCATGTCCGTGTCGATAAATTCATTGACATCATAAGATAAGTCTTTATTGGTATATGTTTCGCTCGGCTGAATGGTGTGCCCTGTAAAATCACATCTTACATCCATGATTGACGAGCCAAACAAGTCGCTGATATGGAGGATGCCCTGGACACCTTTGATGGCTTTATCACTGTTATTCGTCAGTTCAAAGACAAAGGTAACATAGTTACTAAAAATCCATTTGCTGGTGTTTTTAGGAACTGTGCCCTTATTCGTGCACACAACTTTAACATACTGATAGTTCTTTTGCTCTGCATATTGCTGAGAAAGCGCTTTCAACTCATCCGTATTTCCTACAACATTTGTCAGCGTGCTGATTGTGTCAATTGCACTATCAAAATCTTTTGCATTTGCTGCTTGCTGTGCCTGTGCTTTCATTGTCTCTGCATATGTCTCGCTCAGCTGCAAAGTTTTTGCCTGGGCGGTTTCATAATTTGGATCATCTTCAATCACTTTCTTATAATTCGTGATTGCCTTTGCAAGGTCCCCATCGTTTTCTGCTTCTTCTGCATCTTTATAGGCTTCATTCGATTTTTGAAGCGTAGACACTTTATTGATCGTGGTATACGCATAAACCGAGGACGGATCATAGTCCTTGTATTTGCTCAATTTTTCTTTTGCCACATCCGCTGTGATATTTCCAGCTTTGAAATCCTCATAAATCGCATCAACCCGCTCTGTCAGCTTGACTTTCAGAGCGTCCTTGCTTTCATCGCTTTTCTGGATTTCTTCGCTGTAAATCTGGGATGCCGCCGCACTGTCATCCTTATCCAAGGAGCGGAGATACTTGTCAACTGGGTCGGACGAACCGCATCCTGCCAGAATTCCTGCACACAGTACTGCTGTACCAACTACCAAAGCAACTTTCCTTTTCATTGTTTTGTTCCTTTCCTTCAAGGTGAATACCCGTATTTCCATTGTACGCTTTGCTTTACTCGTTGTCAATAAAACTATACAGTTTTGGATAATTTAATATCCGTACATGTATAGTAAAGTAGATGCAAGGAGGGCAGATCACATGATTTCAGACAACATCAAGCGGCTTCGGGAAAATGCCGGGCTTTCACAAGCTGCCCTCGCTCGTAAGCTGGGCGTTACACGCGCCAGTGTCAACGCCTGGGAAATGGAGCTTTCTGCACCGACTGCACAATATCTGATTGCACTTGCACAGCTGTTTCACACCACGACCGATGATATTCTCGGCCTTGAATCGCAGGAGCAAATCGTCCTGCGCGGCATGAATGAGCAGGAAAAGCGCCTGGTCTATGACTTGGTCTCTTACATCACCGACCGTAAAGACGAAGATTGATTTGTCATAAAACTGCATATTTTAACTTGACACCACAGGAAAGTTCCGCTAAAATAACATGGTAAGTTCTTTCGAAAAGTAGTAAAAAGGTAATAGTCAGTCGTTGCTTGATACCTTGAACAACTGTTTTATGGTCTATTTTTCAAAAAACTCACGATATTGCGCCATCGCCAAGCGGTAAGGCAGGGGACTTTGACTCCCCCATCGTAGGTTCGACTCCTGCTGGCGCAACTGCTCCGCCCGGATGGATGTCCGGGCGGTTTTTGTTTGGTGGTGCGTTTTTTCAATTCCCTACCAGAAAACTTCGTTGGAGGGGGTTGACAAACGGCGGGCAGTGGATTAGAATAAATGCAATATCACAAAAATGGCTGTGATGAGAAGAGTAAGCTTTCGCATTGATCTTTCCAGAGAGCCCGGCTGGTGGAAAAGGGCAGGAAACAGGGAGCTGAAAATGGTCTCGGAGCTGCGCGGGCGAAGTGCAAGAGTGCTAAGCCTGCGACGGGAGCGCCCGTTACAGCGTCCGGCTGTAAGCAGATCTTCTGCCGCAGCATCGAGGCTGTTCCCCGCAAGGGGTGCGGCGAACCAAGGTGGTACCACGGGAGCTTCACGCTTTCGTCCTTGTGGGCAAGTTGCCCAAAGGACGGAGGCGTTTTTTGTTGCCCCCGGCCCGCACACGGCGCAGATGGTGCTGCGCGGTGCAAAACACATTTTTATTTTTTGATAGAGAGGGATTTTGTTATGTCTAAGATTTCGCGTCGTGATTTCCTGAAAGTGACCGGCGTTGCAGCCGCTGCTGCCGCCCTGACCGCCTGCGGCGGTTCTTCTTCCACCGCTTCTTCTGCCGCAGGCTCCACCGCTTCCGGCGCTGCCTCCACCGTGGCCAAGCTCGACAAGGTCAAGGTAGCCGTGCCCAACGACACCACCAACGAGGCCCGCGCCCTGACCCTGCTGGAGAAGAACGGCTTCTTCAAGCTGAAGGCCGATGCCGGCCTGACCGCCACCAAGAACGACATCGAGGAGAACCCCCTGAACGTCACCGTGGACGAGGTCGAGGCTGCTCAGGTGCCCAACGTGCTGCAGGACGAGGACTACGCCGTCATCAACTCCAACTACGCTATCTCCGCCGGTCTGGACCCCATGACCGATGCACTGGCCATGGAGGACGGCACCTCTGCTTACGTCAACGTGCTGGTGTGCAAAGAGGGCAATGAGGAGGAGCCGAAGATCAAGGCTCTGGTGGCTGCCCTGCAGAGCCAGCAGGTCAAGGACTTTATGGACGAGAACTACAAGGGCGCAGTCGTTTCCGTTGTGGAAAATCCCACCGACGGCTACGACTCCTCCATCGACTACGATGCCCTGAACGGCCAGACCGTGAGCTGCGCCGCCACCCCGGCTCCCCACTGCGAGGTGCTGGAAGTCTGCAAGGAGATCCTGGCCGCCAAGGGCATCACGCTGGACATCCAGGAGTACGACGACTATGTGATCCCCAACACCATCGTGGAGGACGGCCAGTGCGACACCAACTACTTCCAGCATCAGCCGTATCTGGACAACTTCAATGAGGAAAAGGGCACCCACCTGGTGTCCGTTGCCGGCATCCATGTGGAGCCCATGGGCATCTACGGCGGCAAGCAGGACAGCCTGGCACCCATCCAGGGCTAAAAAGGAGCAATTTCTGTGATCGAGATCAAACATCTTTCCAAGACGTTCCAGATGAAAGACGGCGCGGTGAACGCGCTGCAGGATATCAACCTGACCATCCCCGATGGTTCCATTTACGGCATCATCGGCATGTCCGGTGCGGGCAAATCCACGCTGGTGCGCTGCATCAACCTGTTGGAGCGCCCCACCGAGGGCAGCGTGGTGATCGACGGCGAGGCCATGGAGACCCTGGCCCCGGCGGCACTGCGCCAGCGCCGCCGCGACATCACCATGATCTTCCAGCAGTTCAACCTGCTGATGCAGCGCAGCTGCCTGAAGAACATCTGCTTCCCCATGGAGCTGGCAGGCGTGCGGAAAGATGAAGCCGAAACGCGTGCCCGGGAGCTGCTGGAAATGGTGGGCCTGCCCGACAAAGCCAACGCCTACCCCGCCCAGCTTTCCGGCGGCCAGAAGCAGCGCATCGCCATTGCGCGTGCCCTGGCCACCAACCCCAAGGTGCTGCTGTGTGACGAGGCCACCAGTGCGCTGGACCCCAACACCACCCACTCCATCCTGACGCTGATCAAGGACATCAACCGGAAGCTGGGCATCACGGTGGTCATCATCACCCACCAGATGAGCGTGGTGGAGGAGATCTGCGACCGCGTTGCCATCCTGGACGGCGGCGTGGTGGTGGAGCAGGGCTCGGTTGCAGAGATCTTTGCCAACCCCAAGACCGCAGCCGCCCGGCGGCTGGTGGCTCCCAACGGCGGCAGCGCCGCACGGGACCTTTCCAGCTTTGCACCGGACGATCATGTGGTGCGTGTCACGTTCAACGGCTCCTCGGCGGCCAAGCCCCTTGTGGCAAGCCTTGCCGCCGAAAAGGGCATTCTGGTGTCGGTGCTCAGTGCCGATACCCGCGATCTGAGCGGCCAGTGCTACGGCTCCATGCTGCTCAAGCTGCCTGCCGATCTGGAGCAGGCCAAACAGGCGGCCGCCTACATGCGCGGCCAGCCCGGGATCACGGTGGAGGAGGTGACCGGAGAATGACCATTGCAGATTACGGCTTTGCCATCTGGGAAACGTTTTATGTGACGGTGCTCTCCACCGCCTTTTCGCTGGTACTGGGCCTGCCGCTGGGTGTGCTGCTGGTGGCCGGCGACAAGGACGGCGTGCTGCCCCTGCCCGGCTGGCTGATGCACCTGCTGAACATTATCATCAACATCCTGCGCAGCGTTCCGTTCCTGATTTTGATGATCTGTGTGTTCCCGCTGACCCGCGCCATCGTGGGCACCACGGTGGGCACCAAGGCCACCATCGTTCCGCTGGTGGTGGCGGCGTTCCCCTTTGTGGCGCGCCTTGTGGAAACGAGCCTGCGGGAGCTGGACGAGGGCGTGGTGGAAGCGGCCCAGAGCATGGGTGCCACCCCGCTGCAGATCATCACCAAAGTGATGATTCCGGAGTGCCTGCCGGGCCTGATCTCCAGCATGACCACCGCCCTGACCACCATCCTGGGCTACTCGGCCATGTCGGGTGTCATCGGCGGCGGCGGACTGGGCAAGATCGCCCTTTCCTACGGCTACTACCGCTATCAGACCAACATCATGATCGTGTGCGTGGTGCTGCTGGTGCTCATGGTGCAGGTGTTCCAGACCGTTGGCACCGCCTGGGCCGCCAAGAGCGATAAGCGGCTGAGGAAGTGATTTCTAACCTCCGCCCTCTCAGGCGCTGACGCGCCAGCTCCCCCGGTAGCGGCCTCGCCCTCTCCGTCAACGCTGACGCGCTGCCACCTCTCCCAAAGGGAGAGGCAACGCATCTCCTAGATAAGGCCATGCTCTGTACAACCTCTCAGTCACCTGCGGTGACAGCTCCCCTAGTAGGGGAGCCCTTGGCAAAGAGGTTTCCTCGCAGCGCAAAGGGGAACTTGCAGGGCTTTCCGCCACGCCAAAGCCTCCCCTACTAGGGGAGGTGGCATTGCGAAGCAATGACGGAGAGGTTGTACAAAGGACGGGCCTTGCCGTAAGCCGTCATTGGCTCTCCCTTTGGGAGAGCTGCTGAACGAAGTGAAGCTGAGAGGGCGAGCCCGCTGACCGCAACCCGGAGCGCCTGAGAGGGCATGCCGCTGACCTTGAGCCGCGCCCTCTCCGGCAGGGAAAAATTCAACGTTCCAATTCCCCGCCGGAGGTGTGCTTCCTCCTGCGGGGAATTGTGCTATACAGACAAACCCAGTAAAGGAGTATGTTGTTATGAACCGTGATACCATCTGCGTGCAGGGCGGCTATACGCCCGGCAACGGCGAGCCCCGCCAGATTCCCATTATCCAGTCCACCACGTTCAAGTATGCCACCAGCGAGGACATGGGCAAGCTGTTTGACCTCGAGGCCGACGGCTACTTCTACTCCCGCCTGCAGAACCCCACCTGTGACCTGGTGGCCAAAAAGATCTGCGAGCTGGAGGGCGGCAGCGCTGCCATGCTGACTTCCAGCGGGCAGGCCGCCAACTTCTTTGCCCTGTTCAACCTTTGCGAAGCGGGCGACCACATCGTGGCTTCCAGCACCATCTACGGCGGCACGTTCAACCTGATCTCCGTGACCATGAAAAAAATGGGCATCACGGCCACCTTTGTGGACCCGCTGTGTACCCAGGAGGAGCTGGACGCTGCGTTCCGGCCCAACACCAAGGTCGTGTTCGGCGAGACGATCGCAAACCCGGCCCTGACCGTGCTGGACATTGAAAAGTTTGCAAAAGCCGCCCACGCCCACGGCGTGCCGCTGGTGGTGGACAACACCTTCCCCACCCCGGTGAACTGCCGCCCCTTTGAGTGGGGTGCCGACATCGTGACCCACTCCACCACCAAGTACATGGACGGCCACGGCGCGGTGCTGGGCGGTGCCATCGTGGACGGCGGCCGGTTCGACTGGATGGCCCACGCCGAGAAGTTCCCCGGCCTGTGTACCCCGGACGACAGCTACCACGGCATCACCTACGCCGAGCGCTTTGGCAAGGAGGGCGCGTTCATCACCAAGGCCACGGCCCAGCTGATGCGCGACTTTGGCTCCATGCAGTCGCCCATGAACGCCTACATGCTCAACCTGGGCCTGGAAAGCCTGCACGTGCGGATGCAGCGCCACTGCGAAAACGGCATGGCTGTGGCCCGCTTCCTGGAGAGCCACCCCAAGGTGGCCTACGTCAACTACTGCGGGCTGGAAAGCAGCCCCTACCACGCCCTGGCCGAAAAGTATCTGCCAAACGGCAGCTGCGGTGTGGTGAGCTTTGGCCTGGCCGGCGGCCGCGCAGCCGCCAGCACCTTTATGAAAGAGCTGAAGCTGGCCGCCATCGAGACCCATGTGGCCGATGCCCGCACCTGCTGCCTGAACCCGGCTTCCAGCACCCATCGCCAGATGAACGACGAGCAGCTGGCCGCCGCCGGGGTCCCCGCCGAGCTGGTGCGCATGAGCTGCGGCCTGGAAAGTGCCGAGGACCTGATCGCGGACATTGCGCAGGCACTAGACAAGATTTAAGGAGTAACCACCTATGCCCCTCATCATCCCGAAAACGCTCCCTGCTTACGATGCACTGTACGAGGAAAACGTCTTTGTCATGCACCGGGAGCGGGCAGCCGCCCAGCACATCCGCCCGCTGGAGATCCTGATCCTGAACCTGATGCCCACCAAGATCGCAACCGAGACGCAGATCGCCCGGCTGCTGGCCAACACCCCGCTGCAGGTCCACATGACGCTGCTGCAAACGGCCAGCCACGAGGCCACCCATGTTTCGACGGCCCATCTGGAGGCCTTTTACAAGACCTTTGACGAGGTGAAGCACAACCGCTACGACGGCATGATCATCACCGGGGCACCGGTGGAGACCATGGACTTTGAGCAAGTGGATTACTGGCCGGAGCTGTGCGAGATCATGGACTTCAGCGAAACGAACGTCTACTCCACGCTCCATGTCTGCTGGGGGGCGCAGGCAGGGCTCTACTACCACTACGGCATCCACAAGGAGCTGCTGCCCCGGAAGATGTTCGGCGTGTTCGAGCACCGGGTCATCCGGCCCTCGAACCCGCTGGTGCGTGGGTTCGATGAGGTGTTCTACGCCCCCCACAGCCGCCATACGACCATGAACCGCGCCGACATCGACGCGTGCAGCGCCCTGCGCATCCTGGCCGAGAGCGACGAGGCCGGGCCGTTCCTGATGAGCACCGAGAACGGGCGGCAGATCTTTGTGACCGGCCACCCGGAGTACGACAAGTACACCCTGGATGCCGAGTACAAGCGGGATGCGGCCAAGGGCCTGCCCATTGCGGTGCCCAAAAACTACTACCCCAACGACGACCCCGGCCAGCCCCCGCTGTTCCGCTGGCGCGCCCATGCGCACCTGCTGTACGAGAACTGGCTGAACTATTACGTCTACCAGAACACCCCCTACGACCTGGGCGAGATCCAGCGCGTAAGGCACGAGGGGAAATAAACACCACGGCTCCCCCTGCACAGCGGGAGCCGTTTTTACTACCCGGAGGAAGATATTATGGGAATTGAAGCGAGCTGGGGCATCCGGATCGGACAGCTGCCCCACGGAGAACGAAACAAGATCAGTGATGTGGCGGGGGTGACGGTGGGCCACTGCACCCTGGCCGACGGCAAGGTGCAGACCGGCGTGACCGCCCTGTTGCCCCACCCGGGCGATGTGTACCACGACAAGGTGCTGGCCGCCGGGTGCGTGCTGAACGGCTTTGGCAAGACCACCGGCCTGGTGCAGATCGACGAGCTGGGCACGCTGGAAACGCCCATCCTGTTCACCAACACCCTGAGCGTGGGCACGGTCCAGACCGCCCTGGTCAAATATATGCTGGAACGCTGCCCGGACATCTGCGAGACAACCGGCAGCGTGAACCCCGTGGTGTGCGAGTGCAACGACAGCGGCCTGAACGACATCCGGGGCCTGCATGTGACCGAGGACCACGTCTTTGCCGCCCTGGCCGACTGCAAGGCCGACTTTGCCGAGGGCGCGGTGGGCGCGGGCCGCGGGATGCGCTGCCACGGGCTGAAAGGCGGCATCGGCTCGGCCAGCCGGGTGGTGGAGCTGGACGGCAAGGCGTTCACCATCGGGGCACTGGTGCTCTCCAACCACGCCCGGTTCGACGACCTGCTGGTGGGCGGCACGCCCATCCGCCAGCTGCTGGAAGCCCAGGTGCCGCCCCACGAGGACAAGGGCTCCATCATCACGGTGCTGGCCACCGACATCCCCCTGACCGAGCGCCAGCTCCGCCGCCTGTGCCGCCGGGCGCTGGTGGGGCTTTCCCGCACCGGCAGCTACTGCGGCAACGGCTCCGGCGAGATCGTGCTGGCCTTTACCACCGCCAACCGGGTGCCGCATTACACCTCCGCTTCCCTTTTGCCGGTGCAGATGCTCCACGACGATGCCATCGACCCGCTGTTCCGCGCCGTGGCCGAGTGCGTGGAGGAAAGCGTGCTGAGCAGCCTGCTCCACGCCGAGACCGTCACCGGAAAGGGCGGCCGGACGGTGCGCAGCTTAGGGGAGCTGCTGGCGGCAGCCCGTGCAGGCCAGCCCCTGCCCCCGCGCTGACGTTTGCCCCCCGCTGCCGCGGATAGGATCCCGGCAGCGGAGAGACTCCCCCCTGCGGCGGGGAATGTGTGCCGCAAAAAAGGAGGAAACGAGCATGGAATATCGGACCTGGGCCAAGCCGGACGGCAGCGGGCGCAGCATCCGTACCTCGCTGCTGGGGTACGGCTGCATGCGGTTTCCCACCACACCGGACGGGAAGATCGACGAAGAACGCGCTGCGGCGCTGCTGAACACCGCCTACCGGGCGGGCGTGAACTATTTTGACACGGCCTACCCCTATCATGGCGGCCAGGGCGAGCCGTTTTTGGGGCGGGTGATCGCGCAGTGGCCGCGCGAGAGCTTTTACCTGGCCACCAAGATGCCGCTGTGGCAGTGCGACAGCCTGGAACAGGCGCAGGCCGTCTTTGCGCAGCAGCTGCAGCGGCTGGGGGTGGATTATTTTGATTTCTACCTGCTCCACTCGCTGCACGCGGCCCGGTACGACAAGGCCAAGGCCCTGGGCATCGTGGACTGGCTGTGGGAGCAGAAGCAGGCGGGCCGCATCCGGAACTTCGGCTTCTCATGCCACGACAACGCCGCCGGGCTGGAGCACATCCTGCGGGACCAGCCCTGGGATTTCTGCCAGCTGCAATACAACTATCTGGACACCGACGACCGCGCGGAGGAGATCTCCGGCGACTGCGGCTACCGGCTGACCGAGGAACTGGGGATCCCGCTGCTCATCATGGAACCCATCAAGGGCGGCACGCTGGCGGCCCTGCCGCCGGAAGCGGAAGCCCCGCTGCGCGCGCTGCGGCCCACGGCTTCGGATGCCAGCTGGGCGCTGCGCTGGGTGGGCAGCCACAAAAACGTCCACCTCATCCTTTCGGGCATGAGCGCCGAGGATCAGCTGGCCGATAACCTTTCCACCTTTGCCGCGTTCGAGCCGCTTTCCACCGCCGAGGAACAGGCGGTGGAAGCTACGGCCGCCTGGCTGCACAGCCGCATCAAGATCGGCTGCACCGGCTGCCGATACTGTATGCCCTGCCCCATGGGGGTGGACATCCCGGACAACTTCAGCCTGTGGAACAAGCTGGGGATGTTCGGCAATCCGGAAGCCGTCAAACAGCAGTGGGAGGCCCGCTTCCCCGACAAGGAAAAGGCCTATCACTGCGTGCGCTGCGGCAAGTGCGAGGCCGCCTGCCCCCAGCACCTGCCCATCCGCGCCGCCCTGGCACAGCTTCAGGGGGAACTGGATCGGCTGTAACCGGAAAACACCGCTTCTCTTTTTGTGGATCTCCATTTTCAGGTTCCTCGTGGCTGCGCCAAAAGTTGGCGGTCAGGACCACCGGAGCGGAAAAAATTTTATAGATCATTCAAAAACCGGGGTTTGCCCCTTGACAATAAATTGTTTTTTGTCGTAATATGATTCCGTAAAAGTTTTCGTTACGATCGGGCGGCCGCAACGCCCGTTTGGGAAAAGGGAGAAACCGCATGTCCATCACTTTGAATGCATTCAACACGCAGGCATTCCAGGCCGCTGTCCGGGAGCTGGAACAGACCGGGCGGGCCACCGTTCTGCATCCCACCGGCACCGGCAAAAGCTGCATTGCCTGGAACGTGATCCGGCATCACCCCCAGATGCCGTTCCTCTGGCTGGCCGCCGGGCCGGAGCGCCTGGCCCTGCGCCAGGCCGAACTGATCCGCTACGCAGGCAGCCTGCCCGCCAACGTCCGGTTCTGTGATTGCAGCCAGCTGGCCAACGCCACGCCGGAGCAATGGGTCGCGCTGGGTTCCACACACCCCGGCTGCATCCTCCTGGATTGCTATTCGGAGCTGAGTGCGGTGTGCTGGGCCCGCACGGTGCAGCCGCTGCTCCGTCTCTGCCCGCAGGCCTGGGTGCTGGGGCTGAACGCCCCCGGCGCACAGCCCCCCTGCCGCGCCGCGCAGGAGCTGTTCAGCGGCCACGTGGTGTCGGAGGTGACGGTGGCGCAGGCCATGGCCCTGGGCGTGCTGCCCGTGCCCGCCGGTTACGCGGCCCTGCTGTGGCCGCAGGAAGCCGAGATGGACCTGCTGCAAGCCCGCATCAAGAACCTCTGCCTGCCGCGCGGCGAGGAGGGGTTCCGGGTGCAGTACGAGGAGCTGAGCCGGTCGCTGCGGCAGGTGGAAAACCCCACCGTGCTGCTGCCCCGCCTGCTGACCGACCTCAACGGCCACTATCTGGCGCTGCTGGAAAGCGCCGACTACGCCGCCCGGATCGGCCCCCGGCTGCGCGAGCTATTACAGACCACCGAAGCCGCCACCCGCTTTTATGAGGCCGACCACGCCTGCTTTGCGGATTCGGCCGCCGTGCAGGCGTTCCGGGCCGACACCGCCCCCGGCCCCAAGGTGCTGCTGTGCATCAACGCGCCGGGCGTGCAGCAGACCCTGGGCGAGCTGGCGGGCATCCTCCTGGTGCGGCAGACCGCAGAGTTCACCGTGTTCAAGCAGATGCTCTGCCGGGGCTTTGCGGCCAGCGGCGGCCAGAGCGTGCCGGTGTTCGACCTGGTGGCCCGGTTCGACGGCCTGGGCAACGGCCGCACCTTGCAGCACGACTGCACCGAGGCCATGACCCGCGCGGGCAGCACGGCCCCCGGCTTCCGGCAGGAAAAGCCCATGCAGCAGAGCTACCGGCTGTACGGCAGGCTCCGCCGCGAGATGGATGCCCGGTGGGATCTGTTTGCCCGGGCGGCTGCCGAAGCCGCCCGCAGGGAGGGCACCCTGGACCTGCCCCGCACCGATCGGACCGCCGACGGCCTGCCGCTGGGCCGCTGGCTGGAAGTGCAGCGCCAGGTGCAGGCCGGGCAGCGCCCCGGCCGCCTGACCGCCGAGCAGGCCGCCCGGCTGGAAAAGCTGGGCATCCGCTGGAACCACCGGCTGGAAACGGCCTGGGAAAAGGGCTTTGCCGCCGCCCAGAAATACCGCACCGACCACGGCGACCTGCTGGTGCCGGTGCGCTACCGCGACCGCAATGATTTTGCGCTGGGCGAGTGGATCGTGTACAACCGCCAGCGGTATCTGACGGGCAGCCTGAGCCGGGAGCGGATCGAACGGCTGGAGGCGCTGGGCATGGTGTGGAACACCGCCTCCGACCTGTGGGAGCAGAGCTACGCCGCCGCCGCGCAGTATTACCTGGAGCACGGCGACCTGGAAATCCCCATCAAGTACCAGACCCCCTCCGGCTTTGCGCTGGGGGTCTGGCTGGGGAGCCAGCGGGCCGCCTACAAGGCTGGGGAGCTGACCGCCCACCAGGTGGAGCGGCTGAACGCACTGAAATTGGACTGGACCAACCGCAACGACCGCAAGTGGTACGGCATCTATGAGGCCGCCATGCGCTACCACGCCGAGCACGGCGACCTGAACGTGCCGTCGGAGTACGTCACGCCCGACGGCATCCTGCTGGGCAAGTGGGTGGCCCGCCAGCGGTACGCCTGGCTGAACCCGGAGCGTTCCAGCGTCCGCGTGACCCCGGAGCGCAAGGAGCTGTTGGACAAGCTGGGCATGGTGTGGGAAAAGCCCGACCCCTGGGACGAGCGCTACGCCCTGGCCCTTGACTACAAGCAGAGCCACGGCAGCCTGAACCTCCCCGCCAACTACAAAACGGAACACAAGATCCGGCTGGGCAGCTGGCTGGCCCGCCAGCGCGCCGCGCTGCGCACCGGCGACAGTTCCCTGTCCCCGGAACGCCGCAAGGCCCTGAACGCCCTGTTCCAGGGTGAAGCCTCCGGCCGCCGCCGCGCCCGCGCGGAGATCTCGGTGCGGGAGAGCAACTGGGAGCAGAATTACCGCGCCGCCGCCCGCTTTGCCAAGGCCCACGGCCACCTGCTGGTGCCCGCCAGCTACACCGATGCGGGCGGCCTGCGGCTGGGCATCTGGATCTCCAACCTGCGGGCGGCCCGCAGGAACCGCCCGGATTCGTTCCAGGTCACGCCCGACCACATCCGCCGCCTGGACTCCCTGGGCATGGTGTGGGATGCGCGGGAGGCCAAGTGGGCCATGGCGTATCAGGAGGCCGCAGCCTACGCAGCGGCCCACGGCAGCCTGAACGCCCCCGCCAGCTACAAATCCGACAGCGGCTTCTGCCTGGGCGACTGGCTGCGCCGGATGCGCGAGTGGAACGCCGCCGGTGACGAAAAGCTGACGGCGGAGCACAAGGCAAAGCTGGATGCGCTGGGCATGGTGTGGTGACCCTCCCCCCCAAAAAAAGCCAAAAGAACGCAGAACACCCCCGCTCCGGGCCGGTTGCTACCGGTGGAGCGGGGGTGTTTTTAGCGTGTTCAGCGGCGGCGGGGCAGGGGCAGGCCCAGCACCAGCGCAATGCCCACGGCCAGCGCCACGGCGATCTTGAACGTGGAGATGCCGTTGGCCAGGGCCAGGACGTTGTTGCCCTGGATGAAGTAGTAGGCCGTGTAGTAGATGCCCGCGCCGGGCACCAGCGGGAAAATGCCCGTAAGCAGGAAGATCGTGACCGGCGTGCGCAGCGTAACCGCAAAGAGGCGGGCCAGCAGCGTCAGCGGGATCACGGCCAGCAGGCACGCCGCAAAGCTTTCCATGCCGCAGAGCACGGCGGCCTTGTAGATCAGCCAGCCCATGGCGCTCACCAGCCCGCAGTAGGGCAGCGTGTGCCGGGGGCAGGCGAACAGGATGGCAAAGCTCAGCGTACCGGCCCCGGCCAGAAAGAACTGTGCCACCAGCTCGCCCAGCTGCCGGGCCGAGATCAGCTCGTTCATCCGACCACCACCCCCGTCAGCGCGGCGGCCAGCCCCAGCACAAGGCCGGTGCCAATGGCGATGCTGGCCGCGATCAGCAGCGCGTCGATCATCCGGATGGTGCCGGAAAGGTAATCGCCCTGCACAAAATCCCGGATGCCCATGGTAAAGGCGATGCCGGGGGTCAGGATCATCAGGGTGCCGATGATGGCGCAGCTTGGCTCCGTGCCCAGAACCCGGCAGCCCGCCAGGCACAGCAGCGTGATGAGCGATGCCGTGGAGATGGTGCGGAACCCGCCGCCCATGCCCCACCGGCGGCACAGCAGCAGGTAGCCGCTGGCTGCAAAGCCCGCCACCGCTGCGGCCAGGCCCGCCCGCAGCGTGCCGCCAAAGATCAGCGCAAAACAGAACGCGCCCGAGCACCCGGCCGCCAGCTGGACCCGATCCTTGGGGAACGGGATGTTCCGCGCCTGCACCAGGCGGCTCTCGGCCTCGTCGATGGAGATACCCCCCGCCGCGATCTGGCGCGAAAGCTGGTTCACCGCCGCCACCCGCCCCAGGTGTGTGGTGCGGGTGGGCACGTTGCGCACCTCACTGATCTCCGCCGTGCCTGCGCTGGCAAAGATGCCGTTGGTCAGCACATAAACGTGGAACTCCCGCAAATGGAAGCTGCAGGCCATGATCTCCATGGTCTGCTCCACCCGGAACACTTCCGCGCCGTTTTCCAGCAGCGTCTGCCCGGCGGCCATGATAAAATCCATGATCCGCCGCCGCTGCTCTGCATCGGGGTATAACTCCCTGCTCACTCTGCTCTCTCCCTCGTCCGCCCGCGCCGCTGGCTGTGCGTTTTTGGTATTAGTGTATCATAAAACGCAAGGGGTGTACAGGGGGCAACGGTGGCTGGCCGGGAGCGGCCAAAGGCTTCCCCTTGAGGGGAAGCTGTCTGCGAAGCAGACTGATGAGGTGGAAACCCTGCGGCAGAAGCCGCTGACCGGCAGCGGCCTCGCCCTCGGTCAGCGGCCTCGCCCTCTCCGTCAACGCTGGCGCGTTGCCACCTCTCCCAAAGGGAGAGGCAACGCATCTCCCAGATAAGGCCCTGCTCTGTACAACCTCTCCGTCATTGCTTCGCAATGCCACCTCCCCTAGTAGGGGAGGCTCTGGCGTGGCGGAAAGCCCTGCAAGTTCCCCTTTGCGCTGCGAGGAAACCTCTTTGCCAAAGGCTCCCCTACTAGGGGAGCTGGCGGGCGTAAGCCCGACTGAGAGGTTGTACAAAGGACGGGCCTGACCTTGAGCCGCCACTGGCTCTCCCTTTGGGAGAGCCACTTGCGTGTCGGTAGCGGCCCTGCGGACCGAGCAGCGCTTGAACAGTGTGGACTTTTTTCGTGCTTTTTTCCAGGAACATCCATTTTCCCGGAGCCGTTTTCCGCAAAATTTCGTCGTATTGGCGCACAAAAACCGGAGCACACACCATGCTCCGGCTTTGGGATATCAGAATCTCATTCTTTTTTCGCCGTTTTTCGCGGCATTTGCCAAGGGGGCGGTTTCCCCCACCAGCGGCATCACGGCCTCCGGCGCAGCGGCCAGGAACGCCGGGGCGGCGGGAGCCGCCGTACCCAGCGCCGCTTTGCTCACTTTCCACCACAGCTGCGGCCCCTCCCCCGGCAGCCGCAGGATGAGGTTCCAGTCAAAGGGATTCTCGCTCACGGACACCGGGGCCACGGGCAGGGCGTTCTGCGCCCCGGCCGCGCAGGGGGCAAAGTCGTGGGCGCGGATGCCCACGGCGGTGCAGCCCTCCGGCACCGGCAGGGCCGTTTGGAGCCGCGCTCCCCCGCAAAGGCAGACGGTATGTTCGTCCACGCGGACGCAGGGCAGGATGTTCTTGCAGCCGGTCAGCCGGGCGGCGGCGGTGGTGCCGGGGTCCGCAAACACGGCCCGGGTGGCACCGGTGCGCAGCACGCGGCCGCCGTCCATCACCACCATGTCCGGGCACAGGCGGTAGGCCTCGTCCCGGTTGTGGGTGACCAGAAGCGCCGTGCCCGCAAACCCGGCCAGCAGGGCCGCCACCTCGCCTTCCACTTCCTCGCGCAGGTAGCTGTCCAGCGCACTGAACGGCTCGTCCAGCATCAGGAGACGGGGGTTGCCCACCAGGATGCGGGCCAGCGCGGTGCGCTGCTGCTGTCCGCCCGAAAGCTGGGCCGGGCGGAGGGCGGCCAACTCCTCCAGATGCAGCGCGTGCAGCATCTCGGCGCAGCGGGCTTTGCGGGCGGCTGCGTTCGTTTCGGTGTGCAGGCCGCAGAGGACGTTCTGCTCCACGGTCATGTTGGGGAACAGCGCATAGTTCTGGAACAGCAGGCCCACGCCCCGCTGCCGGGGCGGCAGGTCGATGTGGCGGGCGCTGTCAAACAGCACCCGGCCGTCCAGCACGATGCGGCCCCGGTCGGGCCGGACGATGCCCGCAATGCAGCGCAGGGTCATACTTTTGCCACAGCCCGAAGCGCCCAGCAGAGCCGTGGCGGTGTTTCCGGCGGAAAACTCCGTGTGCAGGGTGAACCCGCCCAGCTTTTTTTGGATGCAAACTTCCAGGCTCATGTGCGGCCCCCTGCTTTCTGCTGCCGCTCCAGCAAATTCACGGCCAGCAGCACCACCGCCGAGAGGGCGATATCCACCAGCACCCAGCGCAGGGCTCCGGCCTCGTCGCTGGTGCGCCAGAGCTGGTACACCGTGGTGGCGATGGTGGCCGTCTTGCCGGGGGTGTAGCCCGCGATCATGCTGGTGGCACCGTACTCGCCCAGTGCGCGGGCAAAGGCCAGCACCGCGCCCGCCAGGATGCCCTGGCGGCAGCAGGGCATCCGCACCCGCCAGAAGATCCACACGTCGGAGCGCCCCAGCGTCTGCGCCGACCAGGCCAGCGTCTCGTCAAAGCTTTCAAACGCGCCGCGGGCCGTGCGGTACATCAGCGGGAACGCCACCACGATGGACGCAAAGACGGCGCTGTACCAGTTCATGACCAGCTTCACGCCGAAATGCTCCATGAAAAAAAGGCCCAGCGGCCGCTTTGCCCCGAACAGCAGCAGCAAAAAGTAGCCCACCACCGTGGGCGGCAGCACCATGGGCAGCGTCAGGATCACATCCAGCACGCCCTTGATGCTGCGGGGCAGCTTTGCAATGGAATAGGCCGCAAAAATGCCAAGAAAGAACACCGCCGCGCAGCTGATGGCCGCAATGCGCAGGCTGTTCCAGAAAGGGTACCAGTCCATTTTATGTTACCTCGTGCTTTCGTGTGGCGGCTCATGGGCAGCGGGCTCGCCCTCTCAGGCAGCGGCCTCGCCCTCGGTCAGCGGCCTCGCCCTCTCCGTCAACGCTGGCGCGTTGCCACCTCTCCCAAAGGGAGAGGCAACGCATATCCCAGGCTCAGCAGCAGCTGGCCTTGAGCCGCCATTGGCTCCCCCTTTGGGGGAGCTGGCATCAAGCGCAGCGCAGATGACTGAGAGGGCGGGGTTCAGCACCCGCTGGCCGTGAGCCGCAATAGGCTCTCCCTTTGGGAGAGCTGCTGAACGAAGTGAAGCTGAGAGGGCGAGGCCGGCAAAGTCAGGGCCACAGGCACTGCGATTGCATCGCTCTGACCAAGAAATGTGCCTATCGCTGCATGGAGGCTTTCGGGCAGCGGGCTCACCCTCTCAGTCTCGCATTCGCTCGCCAGCTCCCCCAAAGGGGGAGCCAATGGCGGCTCACGGTCAGGCTCGTCCTTTGTACAACCTCTCAGTCACCTGCGGTGACAGCTCCCCTAGTAGGGGAGCCCTTGGCAAAGAGGTTTCCTTGCAACGCAACGGGGAACTTGCAGGGCTTTCCGCCACGCCAGAGCCTCCCCTACTAGGGGAGGTGGCATTGCGGAGCAATGACGGAGAGGTTGTACAGAGCAGGGCCTTATCTGGGATATGCGTCGGCTCCCCCTTTGGGGGAGCTGGCATCAAGCGCAGCGCAGATGACTGAGAGGGCGAACCCGCTGACAGAGGGCACGCCACTTCCGGCTTAAACCGCCGTAAAGCCCACGCTCTCGAACACGGCTGCGGCCGGGTCGGTCTGCAGATAGGCCAGGAACTCCTTGGCGGCAGCGGCGCTGGGGGCGTTTTTCATCACGGCGGCGGGGTAGATGACCCGGCCGCACATCTCGGCGGCGGCTTCGTCCACGGGGGTCAGGCCTGCGCTGAACGCATCGGTGCAGTAGACCACACCGGCATCCACGCTGGCCTCGGCGACCTGGGTGGTCACTTCCTTGACGTTGGAGCCATAGGTGATGACACCGGCGGCGGCCAGGGCCTGCTCGTCCAGGCCGTAGCAGGCCAGGATCTTCTGGGTGTACTGGCCCACGGGCACATCACTGTTGCCCATGCAGAACAGGATGTCCCCGGCTTTCAGGTGCTCGGCCAGGTCGTCAAAGCTCTGGATGTCCTTGTCATTGCTTTCCGGCACGCAGAGCACCACCTTGTTTTCCAGCAGATCCACGCGGGTGGCGGTGTCCACAAAATCCAGGCCCTCGGTGTTCACGTCGGCGGAGGCCGTGCTGTCCAGCTGGTTCATCTGCTTCTGGCCTGCCGAAAGGAACAGGTCGCAGTCTGCGCCCTCCTGGATCTGGGTCTTGAGGGTGCCGGAGGAGTCAAAGTTGAAGCGGAACGTCACGCTGGGATGCTCGGCGGTGTAGTTCTCGCCGATGGCGGTCAGGGTCTCGGTCAGGGAGGCAGCGGCAAAGACGATCAGTTCCACAGGTTCCCCGGCGGCTTCCGAGGGTGCTGCCGCAGAAGCCGCGGCAGAGGATGCCGCGCTGCCGGAAGCGGCACCGGAACCGCCGCAGGCAGTCAGGGCCAGGGATGCACCGGCCGCCGCCAGAAAGCTGCGGCGGGAGATCCAATTGGGTTTCATGTTGGTTGCTCCTTTTTGATATGATTTGCCCTCTCAGGCGCTGCGTGAGCGCCGGGTTGTGGGTTGCGGGTGCTGAATCTCGCCCTCTCAGTCACCTGCGGTGACAGCGCCGGGTTGCGGCACCCAGCATCCGCTTCGTGCCTTGGTGGCACTCGCGTCTTGCTGGCCGCTGCCCCAACAGCTCCTCCCTGTTTCCGCCGCAGGCGGCGGTCGTCGCCGTTGCTCCCAAAGGGAGAGCCAATTGCGGCTCATGGGCAGCGGGTGCTGCCGCAGGGCTTTCACCTCATCAGTCTGCTGCGCAGACAGCTGTCCTCCCTCTGTCGCTTACGCGACATCTCCCTCCGGCCGGAGGGAGTCTTTCCTCAAGGGGGAGCCAATGGCGGCTCACGGTCAGGCCCGTCCTTTGTACAACCTCTCAGTCTCACTTCGTTCGCCAGCTCCCCTAGTAGGGGAGCCTGACAGATTATAATATCAAGTGCAACAGGTAAAAAAGTAAAGACAACATAGCAGACTTCGTGTAAAATAGAGTTAC
>CAKTEF010000011.1 GCA_934547065.1 uncultured Faecalibacterium sp. | reverse complement strand
GGCACCACCGCAGGCGACACCCTGACCGTGTACACCACCCGCTGCGACACCCTGTTCGGTGCCACCTACATGGTCGTCTCCCCGGAGCATGCCATGGTCAAACAGTGGCTGGACAAGGGCATCCTCAAGAATGCCGATGCCGTCAAGGCTTATCAGGCCGAGGCTGCCCGCAAGAGCGACTTTGAGCGCAGCGAGCTGAACAAGGAAAAGACCGGTGTCAGGCTGGAAGGCGTTATGGGTATCAACCCGGTCAACGATACCGAGATCCCCATCTTCATTTCCGATTATGTCCTGTCCACCTACGGCACCGGTGCCATCATGGCCGTGCCCGCCCACGATACCCGCGACTGGGAATTCGCCAAAAAGTTCGGTCTGCCCATCATCGAGGTGGTCAAGGGCAATACCCCGTCCAATCTGGACGAGGCCGCTTTTACCGATGTGGCCACCGGTACGCTGGTCAACTCCGGCTTCCTGAACGGTCTGTCCGTCACCGATGCCAAGAAAAAGATGATCGGCTGGCTGGAAGAAAACGGCAAGGGCCGCGATAAGGTCAACTATAAGCTGCGCGACTGGGTGTTCAGCCGTCAGCGTTACTGGGGCGAGCCCATCCCCATGGTCAAGTGCGAGAAGTGCGGCTGGCAGCCCCTGCCGGAGAGCAGCCTGCCCCTGACGCTGCCCGATATCACTGATTTTGAGCCGGGCCCGGACGGCGAGTCCCCGCTGGCCCGCCACACCGACTGGGTCAAAACCACCTGCCCGTGCTGCGGCGGCCCCGCTACCCGCGAGACCGACACCATGCCCCAGTGGGCCGGTTCCTCCTGGTATTTCCTGCGCTACATGGACCCCCACTGCAAGGATGCCATTGCCTCCAAGGAAGCTCTGGAATACTGGTCCCCGGTGGATTGGTACAACGGCGGCATGGAGCACACCACCCTGCACCTGCTGTACAGCCGGTTCTGGCACAAGTTCCTGTACGACATCGGTGCTGTGCCCTCTCCGGAACCCTACCAGAAGCGCACGGCCCACGGCATGATCCTGGGCCTGAACCCCCACAGCTTTGTCAACCTGCCCGCTGCCGAGCAGGAAAAGCTGCTGAAAGAGTACGGCAGCCAGAAAGCCGCCGAAAAGGCTCTGGAAGAAAAGTACGGCGAGATGGCCCGCCATCCCATCGTCAAGATGTCCAAGTCTCTGGGCAACGTCATCAACCCGGACGAGGTGGTGGACCAGTACGGTGCCGACACCATGCGTCTGTACGAGATGTTCATGGGCGACTTTGAGCAGGCTGCTCCCTGGCAGACTTCCGCCATTGCCGGCTGCAACCGCTTCCTGGACCGTGTCTGGGGCCTGAGCGACAAGCTGGTGGAGGGCGAGGGCTACCGCCCGCAGATCGAGACCCTAATGCACCAGACCATCAAGAAGGTCGGTGCCGATATCGAGGGCCTGAAGATGAACACCGCCATTGCCCAGCTGATGACCCTGGTCAACGCCCTGTATGACAACGGCGGTGCCACCAAGGCGGAGTTCGAGACCGTTGTTCAGCTGCTGAATCCGTTTGCTCCCCACATGACCGAGGAGCTGTGGGAGAAGCTGGGCCACAGCCACAACGAGCAGCTGGCCTACTATCCCTGGCCCCGGTACGACGAGGCCAAGTGCGTGGAGAGCACGGTGGAGATCGCGGTGCAGGTCAACGGCAAGGTCAAGGCACGCCTGAAAGTGGCTGCTGACATCGACGCTGCCGCTGCCATTGCCGCCGCAAAGGCAGACCCTGCGGTCGCCGCCGCTCTGGAGGGCAAGCAGCTGGTCAAAGAGATCTACGTCAAGGGCCGCCTGGTCAACCTGGCGGTGAAAGGCTGAAACAAGTTTTTGGAAATCGGCTTTTCCTGACCGGGATAAAAGCTTTCCCCTTGAGGGGAAAGTGGCACGAAGTGCCGAATGAGGTGGAAAGGATCCCGTAAATGGCATCTGCCGTTACGCTTGCACACCTCATCAGTTTGCTGCGCAGACAGCTGGCCTCCCTTTGTCGCTTACGCGACATCTCCCTCCGGCCGGAGGAAGTCTTTCCTCAAGGGGAAGCCTTACTCAAGGGGAAGCCTTACCGGATAGATTTCTCAAAAAACTTTTCAAAAAAGGTTGACGAACGCCTGAAAATGCGCTATACTGTCTACTGTTAGTTACCATGTAACAACGAAATTCCTGCCTCACGGTCCAAGGGAGGGAATAAGATGTCGGAAATTCGTGTTAAAGAGGGCGAGTCGCTGGAAAGCGCACTGCGTCGCTTCAAGCGCAGCACCGCTCGCAGCGGTGTGCTCGCAGAGGTCCGTAAGCGCGAGGCTTACGAGAAGCCGTCTGTCAAGCGCAAGAAGAAGTCCGAAGCAGCCCGCAAGCGCAAGTTCAAGTAATTAACTGCTTGAAATCGCATTGTTGCTTTAGATTTCAAACGCGTTGCTAACGCCGATGTAGGAGAGCCTGAGTGTTTCAGGCTCTCCTATTTTCATTTTAACCTCTCAGTCACGCTTCGCGTGCCAGCTCCCCTAGTAGGGGAGCCCTTGGCAGGTCGGTGGGGCTTGCTTTCTAGGGAAAATGCCGGGCTCCGCACTCTAACAAAAGCTTCAAATGAGGTCAAAGCTATGTTAATTACCCCTGAATACATCTTCCAAGATGTCACCCACATCACGCCGGAGTGGCTGGCCCAAAAGGGCATCCGGGCGCTGGTGCTGGATATCGACAACACCCTGACGGCTGACCGCAGCCAGGAGCTGCCGGACGAGGTGGCCCGATGGCTGGACACTATGCATAAGGCGGGCGTTAAGCTTACCATCGTGTCCAACGGGGCCGAAAAGCGGGTGCGTCCCTTTGCCAGGAAGCTGGGCCTTGCCTACCTGTACCGCAGCGCGAAACCCCTGCCCTTTGCGATGATGGCCGCCCGCCGCCGCATGGGCGTGAAGCGCCGGGAAATGGCCATGGTGGGCGATCAGCTCTATGCCGACCGGATGGCGGCCGCTCTGTACGGCATCCCCGGTCTGATGGTCATTCCGCGCGGGCCGGATCTGGGCGCGCAGGTCATCCTCAAGCGCAAGTGGGAAAAGCGCCACTGGCAGGAATATTATGACCGGGGAGGGAAAACACTGTGAGCACGGCAGCACCCGCCCGCATCCGGTTCGGCACGGCCGGCACCAGCGACAGCTTCACCGCACAGGGATACAAAAACAGCCTGGACATCCCGGCCTACACCGCCGGGATGGGGCTGGATGCCTTTGAGTACCAGTGCGGCCATGGGGTCCGGCTGGGGCTGGACAAGGCCCGGCAGATGGCAGCAGATGCCGCCGCGCACGGCATCCTGTTCAGCGTGCATGCGCCGTATTATATCAGCATGTCCAGCCTGGACGAGGAAAAGCGCCTGAACAGCATCCGCTATCTGCTCCAGAGCGCGGAGCTCTGCCGCGCGTTGGGCGGTCGGAGGGTCATTTTCCATTCCGGGAGCTGCGGCAGGCAGAGCCGGGAGGCCGCGCTGGAAAAGGCGCTGGATACCCTCCGCCGTGCGCAGGAAGCGTTGGACGAAGCGGGCTTTTCCGATGTGATCCTCTGCCCGGAGACGATGGGCAAGATCGGCCAGCTGGGCACCCTGGACGAGGTGCTGGCCCTGTGCGGGGTGGACAGCCGCATCACCCCCTGCATCGACTTTGGCCACCTGAACGCCCGCACCTTGGGAGGCATCACCGGAAAGGCGGATTATGCCGCCATCCTGGACCGGGTGGGGGAGGCGCTGGGGGATGCGCGGGCGCAGCAGTTCCATGTTCATTTTTCCCGCATCGAATATTCTGCCGGGGGCGAAAAGCGGCACTGGACCTTTGCCGAAACGCAGTTCGGCCCGGAGCCGCAGCCCCTGTTGGAACTGCTGGCCGAGCGCCGCCTTGCCCCCATCATCATCTGCGAAAGCGCCGGAACCCAGGCGGAGGATGCGCGGACGATGCTTGAACTTTACCGGGCTTGCCCTCTCCGTCATTGCTGACGCAATGCCACCTTGTCCTCCCTTTGTCGCTTACGTGACATCTCCCTCCGGCCGGAGGGAGTCTTTCAAAGGGAGAGGCAATTACGGCTCACGGTCAGTAGGTGCTGAATCTCGCCCTCTCAGGCGCTTCGCGCCAGCTCTCCCAAAGGGAGAGCCTATTGCGGCTCACGGTCAGGCCCGTCCTTTGTACAACCTCTCAGGCTCGCCTTGCTCGCCAGCTCCCCTAGTAGGGGAGCCTTTGGCAAAGAGGTTTCCTCGCAGCGCAACGGGGAACTTGCAGGGCTTTCCGCCACGCCAGAGCCTCCCCTACTAGGGGAGGTGGCATTGCGGAGCAATGACGGAGAGGTTGGACAGAGCAGGGCCTTATCTAGGATATGCGTTGGCTCCCCCTTTGGGGGAGCTGCTGAACGAAGTGAAGCTGAGAGGGCGGCATCTTTTTTTTGTTTTTAACGTGTTTTTTGCCGAAACCCCTTGCCAAACGGCATGGGAATGAGTAAAATAAATAGAGATATGCGTCAAGCATTATGAGATTAAACTAATGGAGGAATTCCTATGATTTCTGCAGGCGAGTTTCGCAATGGCGTGACCTTTGAGCAGGACGGCCAGGTTCTTCAGGTCGTTGAGTTCCAGCACGTCAAGCCCGGCAAGGGCGCTGCCTTTGTCCGTACCAAGACCAAGAACGTCATCACCGGCTCTGTGGTCGAGACCAGCTACAACCCCACCGCAAAGTTCCCGCAGGCTTTCATCGAGCGTAAGGACGTGACCTACAGCTACGAGGATGGCGATCTGTACCACTTCATGGACAACGAGACCTACGATGACATCCCCGTCAACGCAGCCGATGTGCCCGATAACTTCAAGTTCTGCAAGGAGAACGAGCTGTGCAAGCTGCTGAGCTACAAGGGCAAGGTCTTCAGCGTTGAGATCCCCAACTTCATCGAGCTGGAAGTTACCCAGACCGAGCCGGGTGTCAAGGGCAACACCGCCACCAACACCCTGAAGCCCGCTACCGTTGAGACCGGTGCCGAGATCCGTGTTCCCCTGTTCATCAACGAGGGCGACCACATCCGCATTGATACCCGCACCGGCGAGTATATGGAGCGCGTCTGATTTTTTGGTCAGCAGACCGGGCCGCGGGCAACCGTGCGCCCGGTTTTTGATTATCAAACAGGAGGTCATTCTGATGAAAGAAAAAGCTGCATACCTGAGAGGCCTGATCGAGGGTCTGGGCATCGACGAGACCACCAAAGAGGGCAAGGTCATCAAGGCCATGAGCGAGCTGCTGGGTGAGCTGGCAGAGGCTGTGGACGGCATCGACGAAGATGTGACCCGTGCCTACGACCAGATCAATGACCTGAGCGAGGAGCTGGAGGACCTGGAAGCCGACCTCTACGAGGACGATGACGACGAGGAAGCCGACTCCGACGAGGAGGACGACGCGGACGCAGAGGAGGACGACAACGCCGATGTGGCCGGGGAGCCTTATTATGAGGTGGCCTGCCCCGCCTGCGGCGAGACGGTCTATGTCAGCGAGGATGACCTGGATGCCGGGGAAGCCATCTGCCCCAGCTGCCATGTGGCCTTTGAAGTGGCCCTGGCCGATGAGGACGAGGACGAGGACGAAGCCGCCGACGGCCCGGTGCAGTACGAAGTGACCTGCCCCGCCTGCGGCAAGACCGCCGTGTTTGAGGAGAGCGACCTGCTGGACGGCGAACCGGTCTGCCCCAACTGCGGCAAGCCCCTGGATTTTGAAGTGACCGAGGAGTAACAAACGGCCTGTCCCGTTTGATGCACAACGCAAAAGGACCCGCTGGGATTCCAGCGGGTCCTTTTGCGTTCAAAGCGGCAAAGCGCCTTATTTCATCTCGTTTGCTTTCTGCAGCCAGATGCTGCCGATGTCCAGCGCGTTGTACAGGCCGTTCTTGGTGGTCTGGCGGAACACGCGGGCTTCGGGAGCCAGGCTGTCGTTGGTGGAGAACACCTGGATGTGTACCTTGTCGGCCACGTCCAGCCCGCCCACCGGCTTGGTGGTCAGGATCTGCATCCGCAGCACATAAGGATCGGTCATACGGCCGTAATACAGCTCGTTGTCCTTGCGGACGAGGGGCTTGCCTTTATAAGTCAGTTTCGGAGTATATGGCATCGTGAAAGCCTCCCTATCATTTGATTCACTTTAGTATATCACATCTGGCAGGATGGATGCAAGCCGCAACGGCCCGGTGGGGGAATTTTTCTGTGTGGGAAGTTTCTTCTTGACAAACGCGGGGTCAGTATGCTATCTTTAGCACAAGAGAGCGGTTTTGCCTGCTGACGGAACGTTGTGGAGCACCACAGTGCGGGCAAAACTGGGATTTTGTCAATGCCGACCGTCTGGGCAGCTTTGCGCGACCGCTGCGCGAAGCTGCCCTTTTTTCGTAGTTCCGGCAAAAAAGACGGGTGGGCGGAACTGGAGGAGGCTGCTGTATATGAAATCTGATATCGAGATCGCACAGGAAGCAACAATGAAGCCCATCGCGGAGATCGCAGCATCGCTGGGCCTGGCCGACGAGGATGTGATCCCCTATGGCCGCTATAAGGCCAAGATCAACCACCGCTTGATCCACAAGGCGGGCAAACAGGGCAAGATGATCCTGGTCACCGCCATCAGCCCCACCCCGGCAGGCGAGGGCAAGACCACCACCAGCGTGGGTCTGGCCGATGCCATGAACGCCCTGGGCAAAAAGACCATGCTCTGCCTGCGGGAACCCAGCCTTGGCCCCGTGTTCGGCATCAAGGGCGGCGCAGCGGGCGGTGGCTATGCTCAGGTGGTGCCCATGGAGGATATCAACCTCCACTTTACCGGCGACCTGCACGCCATCGGCACTGCCAACAACCTGCTGGCTGCCATGATCGACAACAGCATCCAGCAGGGCAACCCCCTGAACATCGACCCCCGCCGCATCACCTGGAAGCGCTGCATGGATATGAACGACCGCCAGCTCCGCTTTATCGTGGACGGCCTGGGC
Organism: uncultured Faecalibacterium sp.; assembly: GCA_934547065.1. GTDB lineage: Bacteria > Bacillota > Clostridia > Oscillospirales > Ruminococcaceae > Faecalibacterium. The sequence goes on along the minus strand of CAKTEF010000011.1, from coordinate 48,665 downwards.
GGTAAGGTGAACGGCACCCCCCGCGAGGACGGCTTTGACATCACCGTTGCCAGCGAGGTCATGGCTATTTTCTGCCTGGCTACCAGCATCTCGGACCTGAAAGAGCGGCTTTCTCGGATCGTGTGTGCCTACACCTACGACGGCAAGCCCGTCACGGCCGGGCAGATCGGTGCCGCCGGTGCCATGACGGCCCTGCTGAAAGATGCGCTGGACCCGAACCTGGTGCAGACGCTGGAAAACAACCCCGCCATCATCCACGGCGGCCCCTTTGCCAACATTGCCCACGGCTGCAACAGCGTGATGGCCACCAAGCTGAGCCTTTCGCTGGCCGATTATGTCATCACCGAGGCAGGCTTTGGCGCCGACCTGGGTGCTGAAAAGTTCCTGGACATCAAGTGCCGCTATGCGGGCATCGCCCCCAGCGCCTGCGTGCTGGTAGCCACGGTCCGCGCCCTCAAGAGCCACGGCGGCGTGGCCAAGGCAGACCTGAACCAGCCCAACCTCGAAGCCGTCAAGGCCGGCGCGGCCAACCTGATCCGCCACATCGACAACCTGAAAAACGGCTTTGGCCTGCCGGTGGTGGTCGCCATCAATGCGTTCCCCACCGATACCCCGGAGGAGCAGGCTTATGTGGAGCAGGTGTGCGCGGAGCAGGGCGTGCCCTGCGTCCTGAGCGAGGTGTTCGCCAAGGGCGGCGAGGGCGGAAAGGCCCTGGCCGAAAAGGTGCTGGACGTGATGGAGGACCGTCCCATTCAGTATGTCTACCCGCTGGAAATGCCCCTGAAACAGAAAGTGGAAGCCATTGCCAAAAAGATCTACCGGGCCGACGGAGTCAACTTCAGCGCCGCAGCCAGCAAGACGCTGGCCGAGCTGACGGAACTGGGCTATGGCGAGCTGCCCGTCTGCATCGCCAAGACCCAGTACAGCTTCAGCGACAATGCCAAGCTGACCGGTGCCCCCACCGGCTTCACCATGGAGGTGCGTGAGGTGCGCCTGGCCGCCGGTGCCGGGTTCGTGGTGGTCATCTGCGGCAATATCATGACCATGCCCGGCCTGCCCAAGAAGCCCGCCGCCGTGGGCATCGACGTGGATGCCGATGGCAAGATCAGCGGTCTGTTCTGATACTCCCCACAAAAAGCAGGATGCCCGCCCCCAGACAGGGAGCGGGCATCTTTTTGTATGACAAAAGGGGAGTTATGCCGTCTGCTGGCCCACGGTGTGGGTGGCAAGGTAGTTCACCCAAACGGTGTAGCCGTCCGGCTTGATGTGGTAGCCATCCGGCTGGGCATATTCGGCTTTCAGGTCGCCGTTCTCGTCGGCCAGCACTTCCCACAGGTTGAGGAAGGCGCAATTCTTTTCCAGCGCAATGGCGGCCAGCTCGTTGTTGATCTCGCACAGCCGGTCACGGTAAAGGCCGGGATGGGTGGCCTGCACTTCCGGGCGCACCGGAGTGATGGACTGGACATAGATCTGGGTGTTGGGCAGGGCCTGCGCGATCATATCCAGCATGAGCCGGTAATAAGTCAGGAAGCTGGAATAATCCCCATCGCGGTTGAGGACGTTGGTGCCCAAAAGGATGTACAGCACCGGCGGCTGCCGGGCCGTGAGCACCTCCATGGGAACCTCCGCCACGCCGTCGGTCCGCTTACAGGTGGTGCCGTTGACCACGGCACTGGGGCCCACCCCGCGGTAGGCGCAGAACGAAGCCTCCGGCAGGCCGGTGGAGTAGATCTGCATCCCCTGGGTCAGGCTGTCGCCCAAAAAACAGGCCTGCGCAAAATAACTGCGGTCCACGGCAACGCTTTCGTCCAGCGCAGCCAGGCGGAAATCCATCGCTGTGGAGCCGTCGGTGTTGGTCTGCACGGTCAGCCGCCGCGCCGGGGTGTAGCTGATGGTGTTCCACTCCGTGCCCTGCAGCTCCTGCTGGAAGATGGTGGGGCCGCCCGTGGTGCCGGGGCTCTGCCCCTGGTGCAGCCGTTTCCACAGCAGACCGATGGAACACAGAAGCACCAGAAGGAGCAGAAGCGAAAATACGGCAAACGCCCTGCGCCAGCGCTTGCGGAGGATGCGGCGGCGGTATTCCTGATAGTCGGCCATAAAAACACCTGGCTTTCCTTGGTTTGTTACCCTCATTATACAGCACCGGCCCGGCGGGTGCAAGCGGATGTGCAAACACTTTGCGTTGGAGCGCGGTTTGTGTTATAATTATCCTGGTTTATTATGAAATCCTGCCGGAAAACCGGGCGTTTGCCGCCCGGCCCGGCTCAAAGCAGAAAGCAGGAATCAAATCGTATGCTGCAAAATCCTGAATTACATTATCTGGACAACGCCGCCACCACCATTGTGGCCCCGGAGGTGGCGGATGTCATTGACAAGGCCATGCGGGAGCACTGGGCCAACCCCTCGTCCCTGTATGCGCCCGGTGCCCGCAGCGAGGAAGCCCTGAACGCGGCCCGCGCAGCCGTGGCCCGCACCCTGGGCTGCAAGGCGCGGGAACTCTACTTTACCTCCTGCGGCAGCGAGGGCAACAACCTGGCCCTGCTGGGCGCGGCCCTGACCCGCAGGTTCGGCAAGGGCATCGTGGTGACCGGCTTTGAGCACCCCAGTGTTCAGAAACCGCTGGAGCGTCTGGCCGCCATGGGCTATGAGGTCACGGTGGTCAAACCACGCCCGGACGGCACGCTGGACCTGGACGAGATGCTGGCCCATGTGGACAAAAACACCATCCTGGTGGCCTGCATGATGGTCAACAATGAGATCGGCACCCGGAACGATGTCGAGCGCCTGGCCGCCGAAGTCAAGCAGAAAAACAGCCGCACCATCGTCCATGTGGACGCGGTGCAGGCCTGGATGCGGGTGCCCATCAAACTGGCCAACATTGACACCCTGGCCGTCAGCGGCCACAAGATTCATGCCCCCAAGGGCATTGGCGCACTGTACCTGAGCGACAGCCTCTACCAGGCGTTTCAGGCCCCCTATCTGGGCGGCGAGCAGGAGCGCGAAAAGCGTCCCGGCACCGAGAACCTGCCCTATGCGCTGGGCCTTGCGGCAGCCGCCGCCCGCCTGAACAAGACGATGAAAAGCCGCGACACGGCGGTGCGCGCCCTGAACACCCGCCTGCGCGAGGGGCTGAAAGCGTTTCCGGAGGTGGTCATCAACAGCCCGGACACCGCCGTGCCGGAGGTGCTGAACTTCAGCGAAATGTGCATCAAAAGCGAAACGATGCTGGCCTGGCTGGCGCAGGAGCAGATTTATGTTTCCTCCGCCAGTGCCTGCGGCCGGGGCCAGCCCAGCCACACGCTGGCGGCCATGGGAAAAGATCCGCTGGCCATTGACACCGCCATCCGGGTGTCGTTCTGTGCGGACAACACCCCGGAGGATGTGGATGCGTTCCTCAACCGCTTTGAGGACGGCATGAAGCAATTGCAGCGGATCAAAAAGTAAAAAAGGAAAGCATCCTCACCCTCTCAGGCCGCTCCGCGTCCAGCTCCCCCAAAGGGGGAGCTCTTGACAAAACCGGAAACTTTGCGTGGAATGCCAAGGCCTCCCACTTTGGGGGAGGTGGCAGCGCGTCAGCGCTGACGGAGAGGGTGAGCCAGCTATAATTAAGGAGAACTCTATGCATGAAATTATTATGGGCTACCAGGGCGAGATGTCCCTGAAAGGCCTCAACCGCAACCAATTCGAGTCGGCGATGATGAAGATCCTCCGTTACCGGCTCAAGACGGTGGGCAAGTTCAAGGTCTACTGCACCCAGTCTACATTCTATATGGAGCCGGAGGAGGAAGACGTGGATATGGACCTGGCCTTTGACCGGGTGCGTACCGTGTTCGGCCTGGCGGCGCTGAGCCGTGCCGTGGTCTGTGAAAAGGACTTTGACACCATCTGCCAGACGGCGGAGGATTACCTGGGCGACAGCCTGCACGGCATCCGCACGTTCAAGGTGGAAGCCCGCCGCTCCGATAAAACCTACCCCATGACCAGCCCGGAGCTGATGCGGGAGCTGGGTGCTTATCTTCTGGGCAGGCACAACTACCTCAAGGTGGACGTGAAGAACCCGCAGTTTAAGGTCATTGTGGAGATCCGCGATTACGGCGCGTATATTCATGGCCCGAAAGTGCCCGGCGAGGGCGGCCTGCCGGTGGGCACTTCCGGCCGTGCGCTGAATATGCTCTCCGGCGGCATCGACAGCCCGGTGGCAGCTTACCGCATGGCAAAGCGCGGCCTGGCGCTGGATCACATCCATTTTGCGTCCCCTCCGTATACTTCGGAACGCGCAAAACTCAAAGTCAAGGCGCTGGCCCAGAAGATCACCCCCTACACCGGCAGCTCCAACCTGTTTGTGGTGCCCTACACCAAGCCCCAGGAGTATATCCGGGACAACGCCCCCGATGTGCTGTTTACCGTGCTGATGCGCCGCAGCATGATGCGCATTGCCAACATCATTGCAAAGAAGCAGGGGTGCGAAGCTCTGATCACCGGCGAGAGCCTGGCCCAGGTTGCCAGCCAGACCGTCAAGGCTCTGCAGTGTACCGATGCCGCCCAGGACCTGCCCATCCTGCGCCCGCTCATCGGCATGGACAAGACCGAAATCGTGGAGACGGCCCGGCACATCGGCACGTTTGAAACCAGCATCCTGCCCTATGAGGATTGCTGCACCATCTTCACCCCGCCGCACCCGAAGATCCGCCCGGAGCTGGAGGAGATCCTGGCCGCCGAGGCCGGGATGCCGGATCTGTTGGCACTGGAAGCCGAAGCCGCCGGGCAGACCGAGCGCATCCGCATCCGGATCACCGATGAGATCGAGTTTGAGGGCTGAGCCATGACAGCAGAGATCATCAGCGTGGGCACCGAGCTTCTGCTTGGCAATATCCTCAATACCAACGCGCAGTACCTCAGCCGGGAGCTGGCTGCGCTGGGCATCACCGTCCAGCGGGAAAGCACCATTGGCGACAACCACGACCGGCTGGCGGATTTTGTCAACGAGGCCAAGAGCCGGTGCGACCTGCTGGTGTTCACCGGCGGTCTGGGTCCCACGGCGGACGACCTGACCAAGGAAACGGTGGCCGCCTGCTTTGGCGATGCCCTGGCCTTTGATGCCGGGGAGTGGGAGAAGATCACGGCCTACTTCACCCGCACCGGCCGCGAGATCACCCCCAACAACCGCAAGCAGGCCATGGTGCCGGTGCATGGGCACAAGATCATCAACAACCACGGCACGGCCCCCGGAGCCTGGTTTGAGCAGGACGGCCACTGCGCCGTGCTGATGCCGGGCGTTCCCTCGGAGATGAAAGCCATGTGGGAGGAGGGCATCCGCCCCCTGCTGCTGGCACGGCAGAGCTGCACCCTGCACTCTGTCACCCTGCGGGTGCTGGGCGGCGAGAGCAATCTGGAATATCGGGTGCGCCCGCTGCTGGAAAACGAAAACCCCACCGCCGCCATCTACTGCAAGACCGGCGAGTGCGAGATCCGGATCACGGCCCGCGCCGCAACGGATGCCGAGGGCGAAAAAATGTGCCGCGCGTATGCCAAAAAGTTCTATGATCTGCTGGGCGATGCGGTATATGATGAAGATGTGGCCGGGCTGGAGGAAACGCTGGTGCATACCCTGAAACAGCAGGGGCTCACCCTTTCCACAGCGGAAAGCTGCACCGGTGGAATGATCGCCCAGCGCATCACCTCGGTGTCGGGTTCCAGTGAGGTGTTCGGCTACGGCTTTGTGACCTATTGGGAGCAGGCAAAGGCAAAGCTTGTCGGCGTGGATCCAAAGACCATTGCAAAATACAATGTCGTCTCGGCCCCGGTGGCTGCTCAGATGGCCCTGGGGGCTGCGGCTGTGTCCGGTGCGGACATCGGCATCAGCGTCACGGGCCTGGCCGGCCCCACCGGCGGCGATGCCGTCCGCCCGGTGGGCACGGTCTATCTGGGCGCGGCACGGGGCGGGACGGTCTATGTCAAAAAGCTCTTTGTCTCCCGCCCGGACCGGGCCCTGGTGCGCGCCCGCGCTGCGCAGGCGGCGCTGGAACTGGCGCTTCGGCTGGCCCAGGGCAAGGTGCCCGCAGGCACAAAGCTCCTTGCAGGAGCACAGCAGCACGATCCCGCCGCACTGGACAAGCTGGATGCCGAGCTCCTGAACCAATAAAACGCAGGGGGAATGGTACGTGACGGAGGAGAGCAAAGGATGTGTGCTGCGGCTGTTTGGTGCGCCGCAGGCGGCAGTGAAAACCGCAGTGGGCAGCGTTCCGCCCCAGTGGAACGCGGATGTCCGGTGGAAAAGCCGGGGAGCCGAAACGCTGGTGGCCGTGCAGGCCCAGAGCCCGGCGGGCCTGAAAAAGGCCGCACAAACTTTGCGGGAGCGCTTTTCCGCCGACCTGTACGGGGCAGGGGAAACGACCCTGCCTGCGGCGGCGGTGGAGGCGCTGGAACGTCACGATAAGCTGCTGGTCTGCGCTGATGCTGCGGCCGGGGCCTTGCTGGAAGTGCGCCTGGAAAACGTGCCGGGGGCCGAAAAGGTGTTTGACTTTGGGGCCCTGAGCTACGCCCACGCCAAAACGGCGGCTCAGATCGAAAAGCGGGCGCTGGCCCGCCTGCCCAAGGACTGCACCGACCCGGTGCGCACCGCGCTGGCCCGCACCCAGGCTGCCCGCCGGGTGGTGGGGGCCGATTTTGCGGTGGGCTGCGCCGAACGGGCCGACGACCATGTGCTGATCCTGAGCTGCAAAAAAGGCTGCTGGCTGCGTACCGTGCCCGCCGGGGAGAACCCCGGCCTGTGGCTGCTGGACATCATCCGCCGCGCCGCCTGCGGCAAACCCCAGGCAGAGGGCACCGGTTTTCTGCCTGCCCGCAAGGCTGCAAGGCAGGCAGAGCCGCAGCCTGCGGCCCGGCTTGTTCCAAAGCATCGCCTGCGCTGGGCATTCGGGGTGCTTTTGGTTCTGGCTGTTCTGGCGCTGGCCGCTGCGTGGATCCTGACCGGCGGCGATCTGGCCGCCCTGCCGCAGCAGCTGCGTTCCCTTTTTGCCGACGGAGTGCCGCATTCCGGCGCAAAACTGGTTTGATTTTTGGCCAAAAGCCCTTTCCGTTAAAGCCATGCGGCTTTGCCAGAGAGGGCTTTTTGATGATTTTACAGAAAATTCATCCAAAAAGGCCTGGAAAAACGGCTTGTGGGTTTGACGCGTTTTACGCTTTGGTGTATCATAAGAGAAGAACCGCGATCTCCCATTTCCGGGCGCTTTGATGCCCGGAGCTGATATAAATGTAATGAGGTGTATTCCATGTCCCTTGCTGAAAAAATTTTTGGCACCTTTTCTGACCGGGAGCTGAAAAAGATCAACCCCATCACCAAGCAGGTGCTGGCGCTGGAAGCAACGTATCAGGCCATGCCGGATGCCGAGCTTCAGGCCCAGACCCCGGCGCTCAAGCAGCGCCTGGCCAACGGCGAAAGCCTGGATGCCATCCTGCCCGATGCCTTTGCCGTCTGCCGCGAGGCCGCCTGGCGTGTGCTGGGCATGAAGCATTTCCCCGTGCAGATCACCGGCGGTATCGCGCTGCACCGCGCCTGCATTGCCGAGATGCAGACCGGTGAGGGCAAGACCCTGGTGGCCACCCTGCCTGCCTACCTCAACGCCCTGACCGGCGAGGGGGTCCACATCGTCACCGTCAACGATTACCTTGCCAAGCGTGACAGCGAGTGGATGGGCAAGCTCTACCGCTGGCTGGGCCTGACCGTGGGCCTGATCGTCCAGGGCATGGATGGCGATGCCCGCCGCCGCGCCTACAACTCCGATATCACTTACGGCACCAACAATGAGTTCGGCTTTGACTACCTGCGCGACAACATGGTGACCTACAAGGCCAACATGGTCCAGCGCGGCCATGCCTATGCCATCGTGGACGAGGTGGACTCCATCCTGATCGACGAGGCCCGCACCCCCCTGATCATCTCCGGCCGCGGCGAGGATTCGTCCAGCCTGTACACCCAGGTGGACCGTTTTGTCCGCACCCTGCGCAAAAGCGTAGTGGTGGAACTGGAAGATAAGGTGGAAACGGATGAGCAGACCGACGGCGATTACGTTGTGGACGAAAAGCACAAGACCTGCACCCTGACGGCCAAGGGCATCAAGAAAGCGGAGGACTACTTCAAGGTGGAGAACCTTGCCGCTGCCGAGAACATGACCCTGGCCCACCACATCGACCAGGCCATCAAGGCCTACGGCGTGATGCAGCGGGACATCGACTACGTTGTGAAAAACGGCGAAGTCATCATCGTGGACGAATTCACCGGCCGTTTGATGATCGGCCGCCGCTACAACGAGGGCCTGCACCAGGCCATCGAGGCCAAAGAGGGCGTGAAGATCGCCGCCGAGAGCAAGACGCTGGCCACCATCACGTTCCAGAACTATTTCCGCATGTACAAAAAGCTGGCCGGTATGACCGGTACGGCCAAAACGGAAGCCACCGAGTTCACCGAGATCTACGGCCTGAACATCGTCACCGTGCCCACCAACCGCCCCAATGTCCGCAAGGATTATCCGGACGCGGTGTATAAAACAGTCAACGGCAAGTACCGCGCCGTGATCCAGCAGGTGCTGGAATGCCACAAGAACGGCCAGCCCGTGCTGGTGGGTACCGTCAGCGTGGAAAAGAGCGAAACGCTGGCCAAAATGCTGCAAAAATATACCCGCGATTTCAACGTGCTGAACGCCAAGAACCACGAGCGCGAAGCCGAGATCGTGGCGCAGGCCGGTAAAAAGGGTGCCATTACCATCGCCACCAACATGGCAGGCCGTGGTACCGATATCATGCTGGGCGGTAATGCCGAGTTCATGGCCAAGGCCCAGATGCGCAAGGAGCATTTCTGTGAGAACCTGCTCAGCCCCGAAAAGCCGGAGGATGCCGACCCGAACGCCGTGGAGCTGCTGCTGACCGAGGCCAACGGCCACGGCGACACCGAGGATGCAAACATCCTGGCAGCCCGCAAGCGCTTTGACGAACTGTATGCCCAGTACAAGCCTGCCATCGAGGCCGAGGCCGACCAGGTGCGCGCGGCAGGCGGCCTGTTCATCATTGGCACCGAGCGGCACGAGAGCCGCCGCATCGACAACCAGCTGCGCGGCCGTGCCGGCCGTCAGGGCGACCCCGGTGCCTCCCGGTTCTATCTGAGCCTGGAAGACGACCTGATGCGCCTGTTCGGCGGCGAACGCGTTTCCGGCCTGATGGATACCCTCAAACTGGACGAGGACACCCCCATTGAGAACCGGATGGTCACCAGCACCCTGGAAAGCGCCCAGAAAAAGCTGGAGGGCCGCAACTTTGAGATCCGTAAGAACGTGCTGAAGTACGACGACGTGATGAACCAGCAGCGCGAGATCATCTACGGCCAGCGCCGCAAGGTGCTGGATGGCGAGGACATCAGCGCCGAGATGCACAACATGCTGCGGGAAAACATTGATTCCAGCTGCAACCAGTTCCTGGCAGGCGATGTCAAGGACGAGTGGGACTTTGGTGCCCTGCGCCGCCATTATCAGGGCTGGCTGACCACGGATGCCGATTTCCGTTACACGGTGGCAGATTACGACAACATCTCCCGCCAGAGCATTGCCGACCTGCTGTATGACCGCGGGATGGATGTGCTGAACGATAAGGAGGCCCGCTACGGTGCCCCGCTGATGCGGGAACTGGAGCGTATCTGCCTGCTCAAGTGCGTGGACCGCCAGTGGATGGATCACATTGACAACATGGATCAGCTGCGTCAGGGGATCGCCCTGCGCGGCTACGGCCAGAAAGATCCCGTGGTGGAATACCGCATCGAGGGCTTTGACATGTTCGACCAGATGGTGGATGCCATCCGGGAGTCCAGCATCAAGATGCTGCTGACCATCGAGGTGCGGCAGGCGGGCGCAGCCCCCAAGCGCGAACAGGTGGCCCGCCCCACCGGCGAGGGGTTTGTGCCCGGCAACGGTGCGCCCGGTGCAAAGGGTGCTCCCAAGGGGCAGCCGGTGCGTGTGGTCAAGATCGGCCGCAACGATCCCTGCCCCTGCGGCAGCGGCCTGAAGTGGAAAAAGTGTACCTGCGCCCAGTATCACCCGGATGGAGCCAATTCTGGGGAAAATTAAACAGAGAAAACCCTCTCAGGCTCTGCCGCAAGGCAGGGCCCGGGAGGGTTTTGATAAATCAGAGGGAGTTGATTTTGGAATGATCGCACCGGAAAAACTGATCGAAGCGGCAAAGGAACTGGAACCCCGGCTGGTGGAGTGGCGGCGCACCCTGCACCGCCACCCGGAGGTGGGCTTTGACCTGCCAAAGACCAAGGCCCTGGTCAAGCAGGCATTGACGGAAATGGGCTATGCCCCGCAGGACTGCGGCAAGTGCGGCGTGATCGCGCTGGCAGGCGGAAAGCGCCCCGGCAAGACCATCCTGCTGCGCGGCGATATGGATGCGCTGCCCATCCAGGAGGAGTCCGGCGTGGAATTTGCCTCTGAGGTGCCGGGCAAAATGCACGGCTGCGGCCACGATATGCACACCGCCATGATGCTGGGCGCGGCCAGGCTGCTCAAGGAGCACGAGGACGAGATCGAGGGCACGGTCAAGCTGGAATTCCAGCCGGCCGAGGAAATTTTCCAGGGCTCCTCGGATATGCTCGCCAACGGCCTGCTGGAAAACCCCAAGGTGGACGCGGCGGTCATGTTCCATGTTCTGGCCGGGATGCCCCTGCCCGCCGGGATGGTGCTGGTGCCGGGCGGCGGCATCACCATGGCCAGCTGTGAGCAGTATCACATCACGGTCCACGGCAAGGGCGGTCACGGCTCCATGCCCAATGCCTGCATCGACCCCATCACCGCTGCGGCCCACATCCACATTGCCCTGCAGGAGATCAACAGCCGGGAGCTGGACCCCAACAGCTTTGGCGTGTTCACCACGGGCCGGTTCCAGGCAGGTGCCGCTTCCAACGTGATCCCGGACAGCGCCGAGATGTGGGGCACCATCCGCACGGTGGACCCGGAGGGCGCTGTGACGGAACTGATCCACAAGCGGATGCAGGAGATCGTGCAGGGCGTGGCGGCAGCTTACCGCTGCACGGCGGAGGTCGTATTCAACGATTACTGCCCCTGCATGGTGGTGGACAAGGCACTGGCCGCCAACGCCCTGACCTATATGACTGAGCTGCTGGGCAAGGGGGCCATGGATATGGCCCCGATGACCGGCGGCAAGCCCGGCGGCGGCAGCGAGGACTTTGCCTTTGTCAGCCATGAGGTGCCCACGGTCAGCATGTTCCTGGCCGCAGGCAACGCCAAAGAGGGCTACACCTACGGCCAGCATCACCCCAAGGTGAAGTTCGACGACAGCGTTCTGTTTGAGGGCAGCGCGGCATACACCTATATGGCTCTGCGCTGGCTGAGCGAGCACAAATAATAAAGAACAACAAAACTCCCCATGCCAACACCACGCGGTGCAGACATGGGGAGTTTCTTTGAAAGGCCGAGCAACAAAAACGAAGCCTTTACAAAACGATCCCGGGTCCGCTGCTCGATCAGCGGAGTCCGGTGATTTTTCGGTTTAGGCGGAGACGAAAACCTTCCGCAGGGCGGCGTTGGTCTCGATGACCTTGACCAGCAGAACACCCAGCACGGTGCAGCTGATCAGCTCGCCGATGCCGACGGAGATGCCGTTGGTGATGCAGGCCAGCCACAGCGGAGCAGAGGAGGACGGGTCCGGGAACATCACGGCGATCTCGATGCCGATGATGACGGCGTTGAAGAGCACCGGCGGCAGCGAGGGCACAATGGCCAGGCCCTTGAAGCGGACATTGCGCAGCTTGTAGGTCACCAGGCAGGCCAGCAGGGTGGCCAGGGTACCAAAGATGACATCCACGATGGTGGAGCCCAGCAGGTTTGCCAAAAAGCAGCCCAGCACCACACCGGCGATGTATTCCGGGCCGAACACGGGCAGCAGGCAGAGGGCCTCGGCCACGCGCACCTGCACCGCACCGTAGGAGAACGGCTGCAGCGCCATACACAGCACCACATAGATGGCTGCGACCACGGCGCAGCGGGCCAGTTTGCGGACATCGAATTTCTGATTCATCATAATATAATACTCCGGCGGATGAATTTTGACCGCACAGGGACCGCCAGCCCCGTGGGTTTGGCCCGGCGTGGTTCGAGACACACCGGGGAGCCTAAAATCCTAAGTTGCTCTTACAGGATGCCGTGCGTCAGAGCGCACAACAAATGGAAGTATAGCATAAATCCGCACAAAACGCAACGAAAACCGCTGATTTCCGGCTCGGATCCCCTTTAAGAAAACCCGATGCCCGGAAATGGGGCTGCAAAAAGGGAGCTGCCACACGGGCAGCTCCCTCAGCACATCGTTCAGCCTCTGGGGTGGCCGGTATAGACCAGGGCGATCGTGTCGGGGCCGGTGTTGGCCGAGACCACACCGCCCAGCTCAAACACCAGCAGCGGGGCCTTGCCAAAGGCCTTGCGGCAGGATTTGACCAGATCGTCTTTCTGGGCAATGTTGGTGTGGCCGATCATGTAGTCGAAATCCTCCACACCGGCGCTGCGCTGCTTGCACAGCTCGACCATGGCGGGCACCACTTTATCGTCGCCGCGCACCTTGGCCTCCACCTTGGTCTTGCCGTCGATCAGGGTGATGATGGGGCGGATGCCCATCAGCTCCCCCATCACGGCGGCGGCGGCGGAGATACGGCCGCTCTTTTTCATTTGTTTCAGGCTGTACGGTCCCAGGATGATCTCCATCTTGTTCATCTGCGTCTCGAACTCCTGGATCACATGGGAGATCTCCGCGCCGTTCTGCAGCTTGCGGGCCATCTCACACAGGTACCAGCCAAACACCATGGAATAGGTGTGGGGGTCCAGCAGATGGATCTTCATGTGGTGCTCCGGGCGCTCCTCCCGCAGCATCCCCTGCGCCATGACGGCGTTGTTGTAGGTGGACGAGCCGGAACGGTTGATGGGCACATGGATCACATCGGTGTAGCCTGCATCCACATATTCGCAGTATTTTTCACAGAACTGGATGGGGGTGATGGCTGCCGTGGAGGGCACGCCCTTGGCGGCGCGCATCTTCTCGTAGAATTCTTCGTTGGTGCAGCTCTCGCGCTCCAGATAATCCACATCGTCCAGCAGAATGTGGAAACCCATAATGTCAATGCCGTATTTCTCGGCCAGCTCCTGCGGCATATCGCAGGAGGAATCGGTCAGGATGGCGATTTTGCTCATAGTGTTCCTCATTTCCATTCGTAATCTCGTAAATGACCATGATCCAGCAGCTCCGGGAAATCCCACTGCCGGAGCACCTCATACACACCCACCGCCACGCTGTTGGAAAGGTTCAGGCTGCGGCAGGTGTCCCGCATGGGCATCCGGATACAGCGCTCCCGGTTTTGGGCCAGCAGGGCTTCCGGCAGACCGGCATCCTCCCGCCCGAACACCAGGTATGCCCCGTCCGGGTAGGAAACATCGGTGTAGCGCTGGGGTGCTTTGGTGGTGAAATAGTAGAACGGCCCCTCGTTTTTGGCAAAGAACTCGTCCAGGCTGTTGTAATAGCGGATGTCCAGGTAGTGCCAGTAGTCCAGCCCCGCGTGCTTGAGCTTTTTGTCGTCGATGGCAAAGCCCATGGGCCCCACCAGATGCAGGCGGCAGGCCGTGCAGGCACAGGTGCGGGCCACATTACCGGTGTTCTGGGGGATGCGCGGCTCCACCAGGACGATGTTCAGCGTCGGTTTCTCACTCATGCCCGGCCTCCCTTACAGCTCCCGCAGGGGACACAGCCGGGGCAGCAGCGGCTCAAACCAGACGCCGAACCGGGTGTCCTGCCCGGCGGGGGTGTTCTGGATGGCCAGCGAAACGAACTCGGCCGCGTTGTCGGCGGCTGCGCTCAACGCGTTGCCCTGGATCAGGGAGCCGATCAGCACGGCACCGTACAGGTCGCCTGTGCCGGGGAAGCTGCGCTCGATGTGGAGCTTCTTGATGACAAACTGCTCGCGGCCTGCGCCTGCACAGCCGATGTACTTGCCCAGCGGCAGCCCGGTGACGACTGCATTGGGGGTCAGCTGCAGCAGCTTATCGGCCAGCGCCTGCGCGGCAGCATCGTCCGGCACCGCTTCGGTGGGCTCCCGGCCCAGCAGCAGGGCGGCCTCGGTGACATTGGGCAGGATCAGATCGGCCTTGCGGCAGAGCGTGCGCATCCGGTCGATGAACGCCGGAGTCACGGTAGAGTAGGCTTTGCCGTTGTCGCCCATCACCGGGTCCACCACCTTGCGGGCAGCGGGCCACAGCCCAAACGCCTGCTCGGCCAGGTCTGCCTGCTCCTCGCCGCCCAGATAACCGGTGTAGATGCAGTCGAACTCCACGCCCAGTGTGTGGTAGTGCTCCAGCGCTTCCCTGGCGTATGCGGCACCATCCATCCGTGCCGGGGTGCCCAGGCCGCCCGTATGGGTGGAGAGCACCACGGTGGGCAGGGCCACGGGCTGGATGCCCATGACCGACAGCACCGGCAGGATCACGGCCAGGCTGCACCGGCCCATGCCGGACAGGTCGTGGATACAAAGAACTTTTTTCGGTTCGGTTGGTTTCAACAAAAAGGGACCTCCTTCGCGCCATGGAACGGGCCGCACACGGCCCAGTTTATCAGCGTATGATACAGTATACCACATTTTGCGGGACAAAAAAAGCGTATAGAAGATTCTTTGGCGGAAATACTATCCGCAGTACCAAGTGTTTGCACAGGAAAGGAGCGTTTGTATGAAAAACGATCACAGACAGAGCAGTTCCGGGGGCCTTTTGCTGGGCATGGCGGCCGGGGCCGCACTGGGTGCGGTTGGCACCATGGCCATGACGCAGAACCAGCGCCGGGTGAAGCGCACCGCCCGCAAACTGGCCAAAGGCGCAGAACACGCCGTGGCCCAGCTGGACCAGATGGTAGGGGACTTTGTGGAACGAAAAATGGACCTGTAAGCGATAAAAAAGCAGCGCTTTCCGGTTTTGGCCGGAGAGCGCTGCTTTTTGTGTTCCGGGGGATTACTTTGTGCCCCACACGCACATCCGGGCGGTGGTGTTGATCTCGCCCAGCAGCGAGAGGTCCATCTGGATGTTGCAGGTCACGAGCACCGCCTTGTTCACATCGCTGCCGGTCAGGATGGAGCCGGGCAGATTCTTGATGGTGAGCAGGGCGGTCCCTTTTTCAAAATCGCCGGTCAGGGTGCCGTCGTAGGTCACATCGCCGATGGTCAAACCGGACAGTGAGCCGGTGACCCCCATCTTGGAGACCTGCTTGACCGGCAGGGCCAGGGTGTAGGTGCCGTTGGCCTGCCGGGTCAGCGCAGCGGTGCGGTCTGCGTCGATGCCGCTGTTTGCCATGGATTCTTTATCGGATCTTTCTTTCCAGAACTTGACTCCGACCTCCTGGCTGGCCGCAGCACCGGCCCCCAGGGCCAGCACGAGCAGCAGCATCAGGGAGATGAGCGCTGCGCCGGAACGTTTCAATGCAGTTGTCATAAGATCAGTTCAGCCTTTCTTTTTTGCCGCCGGTGCGGCAGATCGTCCGTGTGCAGCTTCTCCGGGCACACGGTTTGCCATAACTAAAATAACACGTCTGTGCCGGGCTGTCAATGCGCCTTGTGGACCTTTCACGAAAATATTACACTTCTGAAACAAAAAACTGGGAAACAAAGAAGCAGCCGCTTCCCAAAAAGAAAGCGGCTGCGAAAGGGCATAGCGGAAAAGGGAACGCTTACAGCTCAAAATCGGGATCGTCCTTCAGGACGTGGATCTCATCCATATAGGGGCTCTGCTCCGGGTCAGCAAACGGCGCTTCCTTGACGTATTTGTTCAGCTGGATGGCCGTGCGGGCGGGGTCGGCAATGGTGCCTGCGCCGCCGATGCAGCCGCCGGGGCAGCCCATGCCTTCCAGCAGATAGCCGTTGTACTTGCCGGCCTTGGCCAGCATCAGCAGCTTCTTGCACTCGGCCAGGCCCTGCGCGGATGCGATCTTGACCTCCATATCGGGGTGCCATTCCTTGATCTTGTCGGCAACGGCCTTGGCAACGCCGCCGGACTGGGCAAAGCCGCGGCCCGCTGCGGAAGCGGAGCTCAGGGCCGCCTCGTTCTCATCGACTTCCAGCAGGCTGGTGTCCAGATCCTTGGCCTCGATGATGCCGGCCAGTTCCTCAAAGGTCAGCACAAAGTCCACATCGGAGCGGACGGTGCGGCGGGAAGCTTCCAGCTTCTTGGCGGCGCAGGGTCCGATGAAGCACATGCGGGCGGTGGGGTCTTTCTGCTTCATCATGCGGGCGGTGAACACCATGGGGGTCATGGTCATGGAGATGTTCTTGGCCAGATCCGGGAATGCGGTCTTTGCCATCATGCTCCATGCCGGGCAGCAGGAGGTAGCCATGAAGTTCAGCTTCTCGGGCACTTCCTCCAGGAAGTCGTGGGCCTCGTCCACGGTGCACAGGTCGGCACCGATGGCAACCTCCACCACATCGCAGAAGCCAACGGCCTTCAGGGCAGCCTTGAGCTTGCCGGTGGAAGCCAGACCAGGGAACTGGTTGATGAAGGCGGGAGCCACCAGTGCATAGATGCGGTCGCCGCGGTTGAAGCCCTGGATCAGCTGATAGATCTGGCCCTTGTCGGCAATGGCACCAAACGGGCAGTTGACCAGGCACTGGCCGCAGGAAACGCACTTGCTGTAATCGATCTCGGCACGGCCCAGCTCGTCGGAGTGGATGGCACCCATGCCGCAGGCTGCGGCGCAGGGGCGCTCGGTCTTGACGATGGCGTTATAGGGGCAGACACTGACACAGCGGCCGCACTTGATGCACTTGTCCTGATCAATGGTAGAACGGCCGCTCTCCCAGGTGATGGCTTTCTTGGGGCACACCTCCATGCAGGGGTGGGCCAGGCAGCCCTGGCACAGGTCCGAGACCTTGACCAGCTTTTCCGGGCAGCGGTTGCAGGCAAACTTGACCACGTTGACCAGCGGGGGATCATAATACTTATCCGCAATGGACGCATCTTCCAGGCCGGAAACGACGCTGTTGTGTTCGTCCATCCGGCGGGTGGGCAGGCCCATGGCCAGGCGGACACGCTCCTCAACGATGGCGCGCTCCAGGAAGATGTCCTTGCGCAGTTTGCCCTCCTCACCGGGGATGATGGTGTAAGGGATCTTGCGCATCAGGTGGTTGGCCTGCTCGCCTTTCACGTTGGCGTAGGCCATCCGTGCCACTTCCGTGAACACCTGGCGGCGGATCTGGATGACCGTCGTATTGATTCCTCTAAAACTCATTCCAATCTCTCCTTGTTCAGAAACCGAAAAAACCGGGCGCAGCGCTGGCTTTTTGCCGCTGCGGCCGCTGCATTGCTCCGGGTATGCTGCAAATGTGCCGCTGCAACGGACACACGAACCCAGAAATCCAGTTTTATTTTAGCATAAAGATCTCTGTGTGAAAAGAGCAAACCCTAAAAATTGTTAAAGAAATGGCAAATCGTACAAGATGAACAAACTTCAACTTAAAAATTCAGCACAGTGCTGCACGGACTCGTTCGCCGTCGTAATCGCCCAGGCGGACACGGACGATCTCGCCGCTCTTGTGGCCGGGGGCCGAGACGACCACCGGGATATACAGCCGGGTGTAGCCGGTGAACAGCGTCTCGCTCAGGGCTGTTTCCAGCAGAACCTCGTCCTCGGTGCCGGTGTGGGCGGCCAGGACCTCGCGGCGGATGTTCTCGGCCAGGGCGTTCATCCGTCGGCTGCGTTCCTGCTTGTCGCGTTCGTGGACCTGGTCCGGGAAATCGTAAGCCGGGGTGCCGCTGCGGCGGGAGTAGGGGAACACATGCACCTTGAGGAAGCCGATCTTTTTCAGGAATGCGCAGCTCTCCTCAAAATCGGCCATCGTCTCGCCGGGGAACCCGCAGATGCAGTCGGTGGTAAAGCTGACCGGGCGGCTGCCGTAGGCCGCACGGAGGTCAGCCACGACCTGGGCATACTGCTCGGCGGTGTAAACGCGGCGCATCCGGCGCAGCGTGGCCGTGCAGCCGCTCTGCAGGCTCAGGTGGAACTGGGGGCAGAGCTTGTCCACGGCAGCCAGCCGGGCAATGAACTCCGGCGTGAGCATGTCGGGGTCCAGGCTGCCCAGGCGGATGCGCTCAATGCCCGGGACCTCGGCGCATTTTTCCACCAGCTCCACCAGGTTCGTACCGGTGTCCAGGCCGTAGCTGGGCAGGGAGATCGCACTGAGCACGACTTCCCGGTAGCCGGAAGCCGCCAGCTGGCGCAGCTCGTTCAGGATGCTGCTTTCGGCGCGGCTGCGCACCGGGCCGCGGGCGCGGGGGATCACGCAGTAGGCGCACTGGCGGTTGCAGCCATCCTCTACTTTAATAAATGCGCGCGTGTGCGTCTCAAACCGCTCCACCGGCAGCTCCTCGAACTGCTCGCCCCGCGCGTGGGGTGCAATGGCCACGATCCGCTCGTGGCCGTCCAGCAGCTTGAGCACATTGTCCAGGATGGCCTTGCGGTCGCCGTTGCCGCACACCAGGTCGGCCTCCAGGAACTTGGCGGCCTCCTCCGGAAATGCCTGCGGATAGCAGCCGGTCAGCACCGTGACCGCGCCGGGGTTCTCGCGCTTGGCCCGGCGGAGCCACTTGCGGCTTTTCTGGTCGCCGAAGTTGGTGACGGTGCAGCTGTTCACCACAAATACATCCGCCGGTTCGCCTTCCTGCACGATGGTAAAGCCGTTGGAACGGAACATTTGCTCCAGGGCACCGGTCTCGTTCAGGTTGACCTTGCAGCCCAGTGTATAAAAACAAACTCGCATTGATCGAAATCCTCTCAATATTAAAGGCAATCCTTTGTACAACCTCTCAGTCGGGCTAACGCCCGCCAGCTGTCCTCTCTCTGTCGCTTGCGCGACATCTCCCTCCGGCCGGAGGGAGTCTTTCCTAGTAGGGGAGCCCTTGGCAGTCCGTTATGTTTGAGTGTTGGCGCTTCGCTATCATTTGCCCTGCTGGCGTAAGGCTTCCCCTATGGGGAAGCTGTCTGCGCAGCAGACTGATGAGGTGAAACCCTTACGGCAGATGCTGGTTTTGGAGCCGCAGGCGATTTCATCGAAAAATAAATCTCATGCCAAGGCCTCTCCTACTAGGAGAGGTGGCATCGAGCGCCAGCGATGATGACGGAGAGGTTGTACAGAGGAGTAGCTTCATCTAAAACTCTCTAATTATAGCAGATTTTCACCTGATAGAAAAGAGCATTGCCCCCTCTTTTTTTGCATAGAATGCAACCAGAGACTTGATGCGGGGAGGTACGAGGAATGGAACGGAGAAATTTGGCCCTGCTCTGCGCCGGGGTGCTGTGCTTCTGGCTGTTTGCGCTGGCGTATGGGACGGCGGGCGGTGCCGGGCTGCGGGCCGTGATGGAACAGCCGGAGCCTGCGGCTGCGCAGGCGGAGCAGGAGACGGCGGCTCCGGCCCAGAGCGGCCTTTCCCTCAACTGCCGGGCGGCCATCCTGATCGAGCCGGGGACCGGACGGGTGCTTTACGAAAAATCACCCGATGAAACGATGCCCATTGCATCCATTACCAAGCTGATGACCCTGCTGCTGACGTTCGAGGCCATCCATGAGGGCAAACTGACCACCGAGACGCTGGTGCCCGTCAGCGAACATGCCTACCACATGGGCGGCAGCCAGATCTGGCTGGAACCGGGGGAGCAGTTCACGCTGGACGAGATGCTGCGTGCGATCTGCGTATCCTCGGCCAACGATGCCGCAGTCGCCGTGGCCGAGCTGGTGGGCGGCAGCGAGCCGGTGTTCGTGGAGCGGATGAACGCCCGCGCCGCAGAGCTTGGCATGGAGCATACCACGTTCCGCAACGCCTGCGGGCTGGACACCGAGGGACACCTTTCCACGGCACGGGACGTTGCCGCCCTGAGCCGGTACCTCCTGAACACCTGCCCGGAGATTCTGCACTACACCGGCATCTGGACCGACAGTCTGCGCGGCGGCCAGACGCAGTTGGTGAACACCAACAAGCTGCTGCGGCGGTACAACGGTATCACGGGCCTGAAAACCGGCACCACCAGCGGGGCGGGGGTCTGCATTTCGGCCAGCGCCGAGCGCGACGGCCTGACACTGATCGCAGTGGTGCTGGGGGCACCCTCCAGTGCGGACCGCTTCAATGCCGCCGCTGCGCTGCTGGATTACGGCTTTGCCAATTACGCGGCTGCGCCGCTGCCGCAGATGCAGCGTCCGCTGGTACTGGCCGTGAAGCACAGCACCGAGCGTTCGGTACCGCTGGATTACTCCGCCCTGCCCGAAACGATCCTGACCGAAAAGGGGGCGGCAGCCTCGCTGCGGGCGGAGCTGACCGTACCCGAAACACTGGAAGCACCGGTGGAGCGCGGCCAAAGCGTGGGAAAAGCAGCTGTATATGAGGGGGATGCGCTGCTGGCAGAGTACGATGTGTACGCGGCAGCCGATGCACCGCTGCTGACGTTTGACGCCGCGCTAAAACTGCTGTGGCAGAGCCTGCTGGGAAGCTGAGGTGTAAAAGGAACACAACAGCGCCCAAAAGTGGTTCACCATGACAAAGCAGCTTTGGCGGGGCTGAACAAAAGATAGCGGGACAGCCAAAAGAACACTATTAAAATTGTATGAAATCCAAGGATTTTGGCCTTGACTTTGCACGTTAGGAACGGTACACTTATACCAGGAAAAACCCTCAACAGGGCAGGTGCCCTGGAAAAACGTCTGGAGGTTCTGATAGAATGAGTGTCGTTCTGAACACAAAGCACCTCTCCGGCTTTATCAACGAAGAGGAATACAAGGCCATCTACCCGCAGGTGGAGGCCGCCCACAAGCAGCTGGAAGCCAAGAATGGCCCCGGCAGCGACTTTTTGGGCTGGATGTACCTGCCCCGCGACTATGATAAGGAAGAATTTGCCCGGATCAAGGCAGCGGCTGCCAAGATCCGCGAGGACTCCGAGGTCCTGGTGGTCGCCGGCATCGGCGGCAGCTATCTGGGTGCCCGCGCTGTGATCGAAGCCGTCAAGGGTCAGTTCCACAATGAGCTGGAGGGCGGCCCCAAGATCTATTTCTGCGGCAACAGCATCAGCCCTACCTATCTGAACGATATCATTGCCCTGTGCAAAGGCAAAAAGTTCTCCATCAATGTCATCTCCAAGTCCGGCACTACCACCGAGACTTCTCTGGCATTCCGCGTGCTGCGCAAGCTGCTGGAAGATGAGGTGGGCGTGGAGGAAGCCAACAAGCGCATTTATGCCACCACCGACCGTGCCAAGGGAACCCTCAAGCAGCTGGCCGATGCCCAGGGCTGGCCGACGTTTGTGGTTCCCGACGATGTCGGCGGCCGCTACTCTGTCCTTTCCGCTGTGGGCCTGCTGCCCATCGCCGCTGCGGGCATCAGCATCGACGACCTGATGAAGGGTGCTGCCGATGCCATGGAGCGCTTCTCCGTGCTGAGCGAGGACAACGATGCTTACAAGTACGCTGCCATCCGCAACATCCTGTACCGCAAGGGCAAGGCTGTGGAGATCCTGGAGTGCTACGAGCCCAACTTCACCCTGATGAACGAGTGGTATAAGCAGCTGTTCGGCGAGAGCGAGGGCAAGGACAACAAGGGCCTGTTCCCCGCAAGCTGCATCTTCTCCACCGACCTGCACTCCATGGGTCAGTTCATTCAGGAAGGTGCCCGCATCATGTTCGAGACCATCGTGGACGTGAAGAAGCCCGCGCAGGATCTGTTCATCGACCCGCTGGAGGGCAACTTTGACGGCCTGAACTTCCTTGCAAACCAGAACATGAGCGTGGTCAACCGCAAGGCCATGGAAGGCACCATTCTGGCACACACCGACGGCGGCGTGCCCGAGGTGCTGATCGAGGTGGACGACCTGTCTGCTTATAATGTGGGCTACCTGATCTACTTCTTCTGGCGTGCCTGCGCCTGCAGCGGCTACCTGCTGAGCGTGAACCCCTTCAACCAGCCCGGCGTGGAAAGCTACAAGAAGAATATGTTCGCCCTGCTGGGCAAGCCCGGCTACGAGGGCCTGACCGCAGAGCTGGAAGCAAAGCTGAAGTAAAAGCCGAACGTAAAAAATGATCTCCCGCCGCAAGGCGTGGAAAATACAGGAGGACTGAACTATGATTAAACTGATTGTTGGTACCAAGGGCTCCGGCAAGACCAAGGCTATGATCGACCAGATCAATGATGCGGTCAAGACCTCCAAGGGCAACGTGGTCGTCGTTGAAAAGGGCATGAAGCTCACCTACGACATCTCTTCTTCTGCACGTCTGATCGATCTGGACGAGTACAAGATCTCCGGCGGCGAAATGCTGTACGGCTTCATTGCTGGCCTGATGGCAAGCAACTACGATATCACCGACCTGTACATCGACGGCATCCTGAAGGTGCTGGATCACGATATCAACCGTCTGGGCGCTGTGCTGGACGAGATGGCCGCCATTGCAGGCGATTCCGTCAAGGTCACTGTTACTGTCAGTGCTGACGAGGCTGCTCTGCCCCACGACGTGAAAAAGTACCTGTAATTTTCTGAACTGAGCGCATTCCAACGGGCAGGAAACCGGAAAATCAAAATTTTTTCGGTTTTCTGCCTGTTTTGGTGTTGACAAAGGTTGGCTTTGGCGCTATACTAACAAAGCAGCCTTTTATGAGGTGTACTATGCAATTTGACCTGAGAAAGTTTATCGCAACCGGCACACAGCCTTACCACGCAGAGTTTCTCTGTGATTTGTCTGCAAAGGATTTTGCCGGTGCAAGGATCGAACAGCCGGTTCCGGCCTGCTTTGAGGCGGAGACGGACGGCGAGGAGGTTCGGATGACGCTGCGGGCAAACGCATTGGTACACGGAGAGTGCGCCCGCTGTCTGGACCCGGTAGAACGGCAAGAGACGGTGGAAGCGGAGTGGACAGCAAAGGAGCGGGATCTGGACGATCCGGATTTCGATCTTCCGCTGGACGAAAAAGGGCATCTGGATGTGGACGAATGGCTCAGCCAGGAGTTTTTGTTCCAGATCCCCACGGTGCTGCTTTGCAGCCCGGACTGCGCGGGGTTATGCCCCCGCTGCGGCAGGAAAAAGGCAGAATGTGTCTGCCCGCCGGAGGAGAACAATACTGCTTCCGTTGACGCAAGGCTCGCGATCCTCAAATCACTGCTGAACTGAGAAACCCATCAAGGAGGTGCAAAAATATGGCAGTACCTAAGAGACATCTTTCCAAGGCCCGCCGCGACAAGCGTCGCAGCAATGTTTGGAAGCTGGAGGCCCCCGCACTGGTCAAGTGCAGCAACTGCGGCTCTCTGAAGCTCCCCCACCAGGCATGTGGCAACTGCGGTTACTACAAGGGCGAGGAAGTCATCAAGAAGGCCTAATTTGCGCAAAATTGGTGGCACATTGGTGTTATGTTGAGAAGGGGATGGCGCAATGCCTTCCCCTTCTTTCTTTGTCCAAACCCTCTCAGGCACTCCATGCAGGTTCTCCCGAATGGGCGATTTCCTGGCATCCGGGTCTGAGTTGTCTAAAAAACATATTTTAGCAAAGGAACGATACAGCACTTAAATGACAATTCGGCCCTTTGAATGAAAGCGGAAAAGGCAGGTGAAGCGATTGTCCATCAAGATCGAGCGCATCGAGACGGGAAGCGAGGCCGAGCAGCTGGGCCTGCAGCCCGGCGATGAACTGCTGAGCGTAGATGAAAATGAGCTGAACGATACCCTGGACTACGATTTTTATACGGACAGCAAGCGCTTCCACCTGAAAGCCAGGGTGGCCGACGGCATCCGGGAGTGGGACGTGCAGCGCGAAGAACGCGGCCCCTTTGGCTGCGATTTCAAAACGTATCTGGGGGATGCCAAGCACTCCTGCTCCAATCACTGCATGTTCTGCTTCATCGACCAGCTGCCCCCCGGGATGCGCGAAAGCCTGTATTTCAAGGATGATGACGAGCGGCTGAGCTTTTTGTTTGGCAACTACATCACCATGACCAATATGCAGGACCACGAGATCGACCGCATCATCAAGATGCACATCTCGCCCATCAACATCTCGGTCCACACCACCAACCCCCAGCTGCGGGTGCGGATGCTGGCCAACAAGCGGGCTGGCGAGGTGCTCAAGTATCTGCCCCGCCTGGTGGAGGGTGGGATTGCCGTCAACTGCCAGCTGGTGCTGTGCCGCGGCATCAACGACGGCGACGAGCTGCGCCGCACCCTGGGCGACCTGCTGGAACTGACCCCCATGGTGCAGAGCATCGCGGCGGTGCCCTGCGGTGTGACGGATTACCGCAAAAATCTGTTCAAACAGACCCCTTATGATGCCGAGACGAGCGCGGCGGTCATCGACATCCTGGAAGAATTCGGGGATGAGTGCAAGCGCCGCCACGGCAAACGCATCATCTATCCCAGCGACGAGTGGTACCTCAAGGCGGGCCGCCCCATCCCGCCGCCGGAGTTCTACGAGGACTTCGACCAGCTGGAAAACGGCGTGGGCATGATGTGCCTGTTCCGCCAGGAGTTTCTGGACGAGCTGGCAAAGCCCCACCGCGTGTATGGCACCAAGCAGCTGGATGTGGTCACGGGTACCATGGCGGGCCCGCTGATCTGCGAGATGATGGAGGAGCTGCACCGTCAGTACCCCATGATCGAGGTCAAGGTGCATGTCATAAAAAACAACTTCTTCGGCGGCAATGTGGGCGTGGCGGGCCTTGTGACCGCCACCGATATCATCGCCCAGTGCGAGGGAAAGCTGACCAGCGGCACGCTGGGCATCCCCGCTGTGATGCTGCGCGAGGAAAAGGACACGTTCCTGGACGATGTGACCGTGGCCCAGCTGGGCGAGCGGCTGGGGGTCCGGGTCGAGGTCCTGCCGGTCAGCGGCGGCGAGGAGGCAAAGGCCCTGCTCCGCACCGGCCTGCATATTTCCCGGAGACGAAGATAAGGCTTCCCCCCTTTTGGGGAAGGGTTCCTGAGAAAGGAGGACTCCTATGAGCAAACCGATCGTAGCAGTGGTGGGCCGCCCCAATGTGGGCAAATCCACCCTGTTCAATAAACTGTGCGGCCAGCGCCTGGCCATTGTGGAAGATACGCCGGGCATCACCCGTGACCGCATCTTTGCCAACTGCGAGTGGAACGGCCACGAATTCCTGCTGGTGGACACCGGCGGCATCGAGCCCAAGGCCACTGAGGGCATCCTGGCCCACATGCGGGAGCAGGCGCAGATCGCCATTGATACTGCCGACTGCATCATCATGGTGGTGGATGTCCGCAACGGCCTGACCGCCTCGGACGAAGACGTGGCCCACATGCTGCGCCGCAGCCACAAGCCCGTGATCCTGGCCGTGAACAAGTGCGACAAGGTGGGCGAAGCCCCCATGGAGCTGTACGAATTCTACAACCTCGGCTTTGACGAGGTGATGCCGATTTCCTCGGTGCATGGCCACGGCACCGGCGACCTGCTGGATGCAGTGTGTGCCCACCTGGACTTCAGCGAGACGGTTGTGGAGGAGGACCGCATCCCGGTGGCCATCATCGGCCGCCCCAATGTGGGCAAATCCAGCCTGACCAACCGCATCCTGGGCGAGAACCGGATGATCGTTGCCAATGAGGCCGGTACCACCCGCGATGCCATTGACACCCCGGTGGACAACGCCTACGGCAAGTTCATCTTTACTGATACCGCCGGCCTGCGCAAGCGCAGCAACATCACCGATGGGCTGGAACGCTACATGGTGGTGCGCGCCCTGGCCGCCGTGGAGCGCAGCCGCGTGGCCCTGATCCTGGTGGATGCCACCGTTGGCTTTACCGAGCAGGACAGCAAGGTGGCGGGCTATGCCCACGACCAGGGCAAGGCCTGCATCATCGTGGTCAACAAGTGGGATGCCGTGGAGGGCAAGGAGACGAACACCATGGAGCTGCAGCGCCGCGGCTATGCCGAGTGCTTCAGCTTTATGGGCTATGCCCCCATCATCTTCATCTCGGCACAGACGGGCTACAACGTCAACAAGCTGATGCAGCTGATCCGCGATGTGGATGCCCAGAACGGTGCCCGTGTGCCCACCGGTGTCCTGAACGAGATGCTGGCCCGCGCCACGGCCCGGATGCAGCCCCCCAGCGACAAAGGCCGCCGCCTGAAGATCTTCTACCTGACCCAGGCTTCTACCCGCCCCCCGACGTTCGTGGCCTTTGTCAACTCCAAGCCGCTGTTCCATTTCAGCTATCAGCGGTACCTCATCAACCAGATCCGGGAAAACTTTGGTCTGGAACATACGCCCATTCGTCTGGTCATCCGTGAGCGCGGCACCGGAAGCGTGGGTGCCAAAGACGTGTAATAGGGGAGGCATCTTTTGATGACGACGATCTTGATCGTCCTGGCAGCGGCGGCACAGGCGTACCTGCTGGGCAGTGTGGACACCGGCATTCTGGTCAGCAAATACCTGTACCACGACGATGTCCGCACCCATGGCAGCGGTGCGGCCGGTATGACCAATATGCTGCGCACCTTTGGCAAAAAGGCTGCCGCCCTGACGGCAGCGGGCGATGTGCTGAAAGGGGTGGCGGCGGTCTGCATCGGCCGGTGGCTGTTCGGCTTTCTGCCGGAAAATGCCGCGGTCTCGCCCTACCTTGGCGTTTATCTGACGGCTGTCCTGGCCGTGGTGGGGCACTCCAAGCCCATCTATTTTGGCTTCAAGGGCGGCAAGGGCGTTCTGGTGGCAGGCGGTGCGATCCTGGCGATCCAGCCGGTGCTTCTGCCGTTCCTGACACTGATCTTTCTGGCCTGCCTGCTCCCCACGGGCATGGTCTCGCTGGGCAGCATCACCATGGCGGCCGCCTATCCGGTGCTGACGCTGATCTGTGGGCTGCTGCGCGGCCTGCCCACCGGCGACCTTGTGGTCTGCGTTGTGGGTGCGGCCATCATGGGCGGCATGGTCATTTACATGCACCGTGCCAACATCCAGCGCATCCGCGCGGGCAAAGAGTATCGCTTTGGCCAGAAGCACAAAAACAAAAACTGAACCGTTTTCAAGCACAGCGCCCCTTGCAGAGTGATTTCTGCAAGGGGCGCTGTTTTGCGTAGGAGCGGAGAATTGACCGGATGATCTGCCTGCACCCCGAAGAATAGCAGAAAAACTTTGCGAAAATGGTTGACAACCGGAGGAACGGCTGGTATAATAATCCACGTCGCAAGACACGAACCAAATATGTGGGGGATTAGCTCAGCTGGGAGAGCGCTTGCATGGCATGCAAGAGGTCAGCGGTTCGATCCCGCTATTCTCCACCAAAAAAGAACAAGACGAACACAGAACCACCATTCAAATGGTCGGTAATGTGTTCGTTTTGTTTTGCGAGATTCCAAATGTCACCCTGTCTGGCGGCTTCCCGCGGGCACAGCTGAACAAGGCAGCAGCACTGCCGCGTCCGCCGGGAGCAATGGCCGCACCACTTTCTCTGCCACGGCTTCCGGCTTGTCCTCCTCCCTCCTCCGGTACGGTGAGCGATCCGGCGGGCGGGTGCGCGTGATCGCAGCGGTCAAAAAAATTGAATCATGGGGTTCTGGCAAAGCATCGGCTTCTTTTCAAAAAAGGGGCGGATGCTTTCTTTTTTTGCCCAATGAAAAGAAAAAGGATTCTCTATTGAAAGAATCTCTTTCTTATGCTAAAATTACAAAGATAGGAACCAATTGTTTTGGAAGTGTCCGGAATGAGCCGGACAGGGGATGCTTTGCGAGTGTGGAAGCGAGAAGTGCGGAATGAGGAGAAGAAGAAGATCCAATGGTTACAAAACGTGAAAAGCTGCAGTATGGTTACCTGTTTGTAACAGATCTGGTCTCGCTGGCAGTCAGTATCGGGCTGGCATGGCTGGTAACGGATGTCATTCTTGGAAAAATGGATATGTTCCGGGGCGAGCAGCTGGTGGAAGCGTTCTTGCTGCTGCTGCTTTCGTATGTGCTGTCGTTCTTCACCTTTGACCAGAGCGAGAACATCGTCACCCGCACCCAGACGCGGGAAGTGGAGATCGCAGTGCAGTTCAACTTCCTGCTGGTCCTGATCGATGCAGCCTGCCTTGCGCTGACCAAAGCTCCCATGCTGAGTTCGCGCTATTTTCTGGTGTTTGTGCCGGTCATCAATATCTTTGTGATGGCGGGTTTCCACGCCCTGCTCAAGCGGGCGCTGATGCGCTCACGCTATACCAAGGGGATCCGGAGCCTGGTGGGCATCGTGACCACCCGCGAGTGTGCGGGACCCATCATCCGGGATCTGCGCAACGACTGGTCCAAGCGGGTCAACGGCATCGCTGTGCTGGAAGCCACTCCGGAGGAGACGGTGGGCAGCATCGAGGGCGTGCCCGTCCGGGCCAACTACGATACCTTTATGGACTGGCTGCGGCAGGAAGCGCTGGACGAAGTGTACATTGATATCCCGATGGACAGCTGCGAGACCCTGATGCCCTATCTGGAGGAGATCGAGAGCATGGGCCTGACGGTCCATTTCCGCCTGCCGATCCTGGACCGGATCGAAAAAGCCTGCTGTGCAGAGACCAGCGCCGTGCGGATGAGCCGGAATCTGGGCCGCTGTGCGGGCGGCAATGTGGTGACCATGAGCACGGTGGAACTGAAGCTGCGGGATCAGATCCTGAAGCGGGCGATGGACATTGTGGGCGGCCTGGTGGGCTGCATCATCAGCATCCCGATCATTGCGATCGTGGCCATCCCCCTCAAGCTGGAAAGCCCCGGCCCGCTGATCTTCAAGCAGCGCCGGGTGGGCCGCAATGGCCGCGTGTTCTACATCCATAAGCTCCGCAGCATGTACGTGGATGCGGAGGAACGCAAAAAGGATCTGATGGCTAAAAATGAAATGAACGGCCTGATGTTCAAAATGGAGGATGATCCCCGCATCACCAAGGTGGGACGATTTATCCGCCGGACCAGCATCGACGAACTGCCGCAGTTTTTTGATGTGGTGATGGGCTCGATGAGCCTGGTGGGCACCCGCCCGCCGACGCTGGACGAATATAAGCAGTATGACAGCCACCACAAGCGGCGGCTGTCGATGAAGCCCGGCATCACCGGCCTTTGGCAGGTGAGCGGCCGGAGCAATATTGAAGATTTTGAAGAGGTCGTCAAACTGGATGTCCAGTACATCGACAACTGGACGATCTGGGAAGACCTCTCCATTCTGTGCCGGACCGTCGGGGCTGTGTTTGCAGGACGGGGCGCAAAATAAGGGAATTTCAGGAGATCCGGGCCAAAGCATGGCCCCGGCCAGGGGAGAATGGTATGAATTCCAAGAAACCGGTGCGTGTGGCGCAGATCATGGGGAAACTGTGCGCGGGCGGAGTGGAATCCGTGATGTTTAATTACTACCGCAATATGGACCATGATCGGGTCCAGTTCGATTTTTATTATGATGCGGACTCCACGGTGGAACCGCCGCAGGAACTGGTGGAGATGGGGGCACGCTTTATTCAGGTGCCGCCGTATCAGAAGATGCCTGCCTATCTGAAAACGCTGCGGCAGGCGTTCCGCGAGAATCAGTATCGGATCGTACATGCACACCTGAACACGATGAATGTGTTCCCGCTTTCGGCTGCAAAGGCCGAAGCGGTGCCGTATCGGATCGCGCACAACCACTCCACGGCAGGCAAGGGGGAAACAAAAAAGAACATCCTCAAGGATGTTCTGCGTCCCTTTGCTACCTGTTACCCGACGCAGCTGTTCTCCTGTTCGCAGGTGGCAGGCAGATGGCTGTATGGAGAAAAGCCGTTCCGGGTGCTGAACAATGCCATCGACCTGAACCGGTTCCGGTATCGTGAGGAAACACGACAGGCAGTCCGCCGGGAGCTGGGGCTGGAAGATCAGCTGGTCATCGGCCATGTGGGACGGTTCTGCCCGGCCAAGAATCATGCATTCCTGATAGAAGCATTTGACGAAGTCCACCGCCTGCACCCGGAGTCCGTGCTGCTGCTGATCGGGACCGGCTCGCTGGAGCCGGAGGTGCAAAGGACGGTGCAGAAGCTGGGGCTTGCGGATCATGTGCGCTTTCTGGGTGTGCAGGAGGACACCAGCCGGTTCTACCAGGCCATGGATGTGTTCGTGCTGCCCTCCCGGTACGAGGGGCTGGGTGTGGTGCTGATCGAAGCACAGGCCAGCTCGCTGCCGGTGGTCTGCTCGACCGAAGTGCCGGAGGAAGCCAAGGTCCTGCCGACGATGCAGTTTGTGGACCTGAGTGCAGGCCCGAAAGTCTGGGCCAAGAAGATCCTGCAGGCGGCAGAACATTCGGCCCGGCACGACACAACAGCCGAAATGCGGGCGGCAGGTTTTGACATCCATGTGGAGGCCGAAAAGCTGGAACGGTTTTATCTGAAACTTCTGGCAGAAAAGGAGCAGGACACATGAACCCATGGATCAGCGTGATCGTTCCGATCTACCGGGTGGAGCCGTATCTGAAGCGCTGCGTGGACAGCCTGCTGGCCCAGACCTACCAGGAGCTGGAACTCTGGCTGGTGGACGACGGCTCGCCGGATGGCTGCGGCCCGCTGTGCGATGCCTATGCGGCCGCCGACCCGCGGGTGCGGGTGGTCCACAAACAAAACGGCGGCCTTTCGGATGCCCGGAACGCGGCCCTGGCTTTGGCCACGGGCGAATACATTGCCTTTGTGGATGGCGACGACTGGGTGTCGCCCTACTACATCCAGAACCTGTACACGGCCCTGACCAGAGCGGGCGCGGAGCTGGCCGTCAGCTGCTTTGAAGAAGTGTTCGAGGGCCAGGCCCCGCAGGCTCGGCCAACACCAGAGCTTCAGGAATACGAAAACCTTGGGCAGACCGCGTTCCTGAAGCGGATGTTGTACCAGGACGGGGTGGAGATCTCGGCCTGGGGCAAACTTTACCGCAGGCAGCTCCTGGCGGGCCTTCGCTACCCGGTGGGAAAGCTTTATGAGGATATCCCGGTGACGTATGCGGCAGTCCGGCGTGCCCGGACGATCGCCCGCATCGCAAACCGGGATTACTATTATTTTCAGCGGAAAAACAGCATCCAGAACATGGCGTTTGACCCGCGCAAGCTGGATGGTGTGGAGCACTGCCGCCAGATGCTGGAAGCGGTGCGGCAGGAGGTGCCGGAGCTGGAACGCGCGGCAGAGTGCCGCTACCTCAGCACGGTTTGCAATATCCTGTTCCAGATCCGGGACAAAGCGCACGACCCCCAGCGCAAACAGCTTTGGGAGGAGGTGCGGCGTTACCGCAAAGATGTGGCGCTGGACCCGCAGGCCCGCCGGAAAGCCCGCCTCGCCGCGCTGCTTTCTTACGGCGGGTATCCGCTGATGTGCAAGGTGTATGACCGCACCCAGTGGCGCGGCCAAAAATAACAGAAAGAATGGTGACGTTGTGAATCAACTGACAGAAAATAAAACGGTGGCAAAAGGAATGCTGATGGTGTTCTTTGCGCTGGCATCCTTTCAGAACCTGTCGATCCTTTCCCTGAGCTCGGTCGCACTGAAGCCGGTGCATGTGTTTTCGCTGCTGTTCCTGCCGCTTCTCCTGATGAACAAAGAAGTGCGGATCAACAAGGCAGTGGCCGTTTTCACACTATTTGTTCTGGCCGTGTCGCTTTGGAACTATGCACACTTTGGGTTTGATGGAAAACTGACCTATTATGTGTTTGGCCTGTTTGTGGTGGTGATCTTCCAAAACTGCGGAAAAAAGCTGACGTATGACGATTGGCTGGATGCCGCCTGCGGAGCAGCGGCTTTTGTAATGCTGATCGTCATTCTGAACGATATCAAGTGGAAAGGTTCATTTATCACGTTCTTTTCTCAGCCGCAAAAGAGTCACCCGTATTTTCCAACGGTCATGAGTCATCTGAACCTGGAATCCACCTGGCTTGGCACTTTTGCGTTCGCCTTTTATAAAAAAGGTCCCTGGAAATGGGTGTATGCATGCCTGAATATGGGCATCGCGCTGTTGTACGGCAGCCGCTGCGGCATGATCGTGGGTGCAATGGCGATCCTCTGGCTGTTCATCCAGGACCTTCCCAAGTTGAACACCCGCAGGAATCGGATCATTCTGGCGGTGATCCTTGTGGTGGGCGCGGTCGTTGCAGTCCGCTCCGGCATGTACGAGGCGTTCATTGGCCGCGCTCTGCGGCGCTTTTTGAGCAAGGGCAGCGAGATCGGCGATACGGCACGGCTTCAGCTCTGGCAATACGCCGGGCTGACGATCCGGAGCTATCCGCTGGGCTGTGGCGCAGGCAACGGCATCAAGGCACTGATCGAAGCTTCCGGTGTTCCGACAGGCGAGGAAAACTGGTGCAATGTCTACCTGCAGGCCTTTGTGGAGTTTGGCTGGGTCGGCGGTGCGCTTTATCTGTATCTGGTTTGCCGGATGTTCTGGAATGGCCGGAAAGAACTGTTGTCGAATCCGTTCCTGGCGGCGCTGTCCTCTTACTGTGTCGTGGCGCTGTTTCAGTTCCGGGGCGGCGAGACGATCGCGTTCTTTTTGCTGGCGTTTTATCTGGCGACCCGCAAGCCGGAGTCGGCAGGAAAGAACGATCCGGATCTCGTTGTGAGAAACCCGTTCTTACGGAAAAAGGGAGAAGTCTGAAGTGGAAAAGAAGCAGCCCCTGGTCTCGGTGATCGTTCCGGTTTATAATGTGGAGGCCTATCTTGCCGAGTGCGTGGAAAGCCTCCAAAACCAGACCTATCCGGAACTTGAGATCATCCTGGTGGATGACGGCTCGACCGATGGAAGCAGCCGCCTTTGCGATGCCCTTGCAGCGCAGGATGCAAGGATCCGGGTCATCCATAAGGAGAATGGCGGGCTGTCAGATGCGCGGAATGTTGGGATGCGATCTGCAGAGGGAACGTATTTTACCTTTGTGGACAGCGATGACGTGCTCCCACGGAATGCAGTGGCCCGGATGTGCAGCCAGTGTGAGGAACAGGGGGCAGACGTTGCAATTGCGGAGATCCTTTCGTTCTTACAAAAAATTCCGGACCTGCCGGAACAGACAGGTCCGGGAGAATTGCTGACTGCGCACGAAGCGATGCGGCGGATGTTTTTACATCAGGGGATCGGGCACGAAGCTTGTGGAAAGTTGTATCACAGGACCCTTTGGGAGAAACAACGCTTTCCCAAAGGAATGCTGTATGAAGATTACGCAACGATTTACGGCGTGACTGCGGAGTGCAGACGGGTCGTGGTACTGCACGAGCCGTTGTACTATTACAGAGCCAGAAGCGGCTCTATTATGCAGAGTGAAATTCGAGAAAAAAATCTGGTTCTTCTGGACGTTGGGGAACAGGTGACACAGTTCATTTCCCGGAAGATGCCTGGCCTGAAAGAGGAAGCGGAATATCTTCAACTGGTCACGTCGCTCAAAACGATGAAAGGCATCCTGGATGGCGGATTTGGAAATTATCCGGAAGCACAGGAACGGATCATTTCGTTCATCCGGGAACACCGCAGCCTGGTGTGCCGGAGCTGGGCCAAAAAGGCAGACCGCATCAAGGTGGAGACACTGCTTTGCAATAAGAAGCTGTTCTATTGGGTGTATGAGCTGGGAGAGCGCAGAAATCAAAAAAAGCTGGAAAGTTAAGGAAAACAGAGTATGGTCATGTATCTTGGAACATTTGCGGTATCGTTTGGCCTGGCCCTGTATGGGGACAGCCTGCGGAAAAAGAAAAACATGCGGGGATTTGCGCTGTGCATGATCCTGGCCGTGCTGGCCGCTGCAGTGCTGGCTGGTTTGCGGGATGTTACAGTCGGAACGGACAGTGTGAGTTACTGGAAGTGGGAGATCGATGCACGATATGTGGATAACTTTGCACAGTGTCTGAAAAAGGGCAGTCCGTCCGAGCCGCTTTTTATGGTGCTGGTCTATGCGGCCGGAAAGTACCTGGGCTGTGTCCAGTGGCTGTATTTCCTGGCTTCGCTGATCGGCTGCGGCTTTGCGATGGCGGCCTTTGTCTGGATGCGGGATGTGGTCTCGATCCCGTATGCCTGGGTCAGCTATCTGTTTCTGTTTTATGGTCATTCCCTGAACGGTACCCGCCAGGCCATTGCCATGACGATCGTGCTGTTGGCCCTTTTTATGGCGATGCGCGGAAAATATCTGTGGTACGTGATCCTGACCGTGCTGGCGTATGGCTTCCATAACTCAGCCGTGCTCTCGGTGGGGTTCCTGGCCCTGTATCTGATCCTGAAAAAATGGAATACCCTCCCGGTCAAGGCAGTGCTGGTCGGCGGCATGATCGCTGCGGTGGTGTGCTATGAGCCGCTGTTCCTGTTCCTGGCTAACATTGGCCTGGTCAGCAGCCGGTTTGCTACTTATCTGAAAATCAGCAGTGTGCATTTCTCGCTGAACCCCATCCTGGTCCGACTGCCGTTTTTCCTGCTGGTGCTGTTTTTCTACCGTGACTTTGCAAAAGAGGAAAAAACGGAGCACGATACATTCCGGAAATCGGATGCGGATTTCCTGGTGATCATGATGATCGCGGATATGATCACGGCAGAGCTGCGGATCATCAGCGTTCCCATCTACCGGGTCAGCCTTTACTTCAGCGTATTCCGCTGCATGGCCATCGGCCGGGTATTGCATGTGCTGAAAAAGGACCCGGAGCGGAAAAACTGGGCAAGGCTGGTGGCCGTGGGGGCTGTGGCCCTTTTGGGGGTCATCTGGCTGTATCAGGTCGTGCTCAAGGGCAATGACGGAATCTACCCGTATACTTCGCGCATCCTGCACATTGGCAGGGAGACCTTGATCTGACAAAGGGGAGAACAGTCTATGGCAGAAGAAACGATCAGCGTGATCGTCCCGGTTTATAACGTGGAGCCGTATTTGCGGCGCTGTGTGGACAGCATCCTGGCGCAGACCTACCGGAACCTGGAAATTTTGCTGGTAGATGATGGTTCAACGGATCACAGCGGGGCCGTCTGCGATGAATACGCCCAGAAGGATGCCCGCGTGAAAGCGTTCCATAAAGAAAACGGCGGCCTGTCCGATGCACGCAATTTCGGGATCGAGCGGGCGGGCGGCAGGTATCTCAGCTTTGTGGACAGCGATGATTTTCTGGATGCACGGATGGAAGAAGTGCTTTTGCAGGACCTGACCCGGAACGGGGCCGACCTTGCGATCGTGGGGTACCAGCGCTTTGAGCAGAGCGGTGAAATTCACCCGGATGCCTTACAGGACCCGGTGCAGATGCTGACCGGCGAGGATGCGATCCGGAGCGTTTTGCTGACAGAAGATTTTGGCGTGTTTGCCTGGAACAAACTGTACAAAGCAGAACTGTTTCAGGGGGTCCGGTATCCCAAGGGCCAGATGATGGAGGACCAGGGAACCACCCACAAAATTTTCCTGAAATGCAAAAAAATCGTTTACCGCCCGGCAGAGCTGTATTTTTATTACCAGCGGGCGGACAGCATCCTGCACCGCAGAACGCTGAAATTCTACGAGGATAAGTGGGATACAGGCCTCCGGCGCTATCAGGACCTGCGGGAATGCGGCATTTGCCCGCTGGAAAACGATGCGGCGCTGCTGAATATCCTGGAGCACTGCTACCCGTATCTGCTCCGGGATGCCCGGCGCAAGGCGCAGATGAAACAGTTTTTGCAGACGTTCGACTCCAAGGCGCTGGAGCTGGTCAGTCCAAGCAGCCGGCGCAAATATGATCTGCTGCGGCGGAACCGCTGGTTCTATGCAAGGCTGTTCCTTCTGAAAAACGGCCCGGCGGCAGAGGAACAATAAAAAGGGGAACATGTTTTGGAACAGGAAAAATTGATCTCGGTGATCGTTCCGGTTTATCGTGTAGAAGAATACCTGGATCAGTGTGTGGGATCCATCGTTTCGCAGACCTATCAAAATTTGGAGATTCTTCTGGTGGACGATGGCTCGCCAGATGGATGTCCGGAGCTTTGTGAACAATGGGGGAAAAAGGACCGCCGAATCCGTGTGATCCATAAAGAAAATGGCGGCTTGTCCGATGCAAGAAATGTCGGCATCAAAGCGGCGGCAGGAGAACTGCTGATGTTTGTGGATTCCGATGACTGGATCGCACCGGATATGGCAGAAAAGCTGGAACTGGCATTGGCACAATACGATGCAGACATGGCATTGTGCCAGTTTGCAAAAGTGTTTCCGGATGGGAAAAAGGAAGTATGGTTTTCCTGCGGAGAAGCTGTAAAAGTTTATAACCAGAAGGAAGCACTTCATCTTTTGATGCGGGATGAGGAGATCACAAATCATGTCTGGCGGAGGCTGTATAAAAAAGAACTGTTTGAGAAAACACAGTTTCCAAAAGGAAAAAATTTTGAAGATATGTACATTATGGCAGACCTCACAAGAAAGTGCAAAAAAATTGTGAGTCTGGACGCAGTGGGATATTTTTATCGTCAGAATCAGAACGGAATCTTGCAAAGCCGGAGTTTCCAGAATCTGAACGATTATATGGACGGCCTGGAAAAAAGCTATGCAGAGATCGAGCAGGAATGTTCGGATATTGCAGAAGATAAAATGATTGCCAAAGCACGGACCTCGACTTATATTTGGCAGGATGTGATGTACTCCAAAAGAATGACCGCAGAGGAAAGGGCCGCGATCCGCGCCAGATTGAGAAAATGGGCGGATGTGCCGCTATCCGAAACAAAGAAATTATTTTGGAGAAATAGAATCTATTATCGGCTGATCTATCAAAATTGTGATTCTGCCGCAGCGATTTGGTATCAGCTCTGGTTCAATCCGGATAATGGCTGGAGCCATTTTCGGAAAGCGGTCAAAAAGCTGGTTTTGCCTAAAAAGTGATCAGATTGGTATTTAAGGAAGCAGAATGAAAAAATCTCTTGGTTTGAATGCAGTAATGAGCGGGCTGAAAACCCTGATGAACATTATCTTTCCGCTGATAACGTTTCCGTATTCTTCCAATGTCCTGCAGGTAGAAGCGCTGGGAAAAGTAAACTTTGCAAACTCGGTCTGTGGATACTTTTTGCTGTTTGCAGGGCTGGGAGTTTCCTCCTATGCTGTGAGAGAGGGCTCAAAATATGTAAATGACCGGGAGCAGCTGTCAAAGTTTTCATCGGAAGTGTACTCCATCAACATGATCTCCACGGCGGCAGCGTACATCGCGTTGGCGCTGACCATGATCTTCTGGACCAAACTGCATGCATATACCGACCTGATGCTTGTGATGAGCCTGCAAATTTTCTTCACGACCATCGGAACCGAATGGATCTTTACGATTTTTGAGGAGTACACCTATATTGCGATCCGCAGCATGGTGTTTCAGGTCATTTCGGTCGCAATGCTGTTTGCCTTTGTGAAAAGCCCTGCGGATTATTGTATCTATGCGGGCATCACGGTGTTTGCGGCGGTGGGAGCCAACGTTCTCAACTATTTTCGTGTCCGCAAATACTGCACGATCCGCCTGACCCTGAACATTGACTGGAAGCGGCATCTGAAACCGATCCTGATCATCTTTGCATCTTCGCTGGCTACAACGCTTTACGTCAGCTCGGATACAACGATCCTGGGCATCCTCTGCACGGATTACAATGTTGGCATCTACGCAGTGGCCGGAAAAATTTACGGCATTGTAAAAAATCTGCTTTCGGCGGTCCTTGTGGTGTCAATCCCGCGTCTTTCCCACTACGCAGGCATTGGAGAACACGAAAAATTCAACAAGCTGTTTAATGAGATCTTCAATGCCTTGATCGTGGTCGTGGCTCCGGCCGTTGTTGGCTTGTTTTTGCTGAGCAGGGAAGTGATCCTGTTTATTTCCGGAGAAAGCTATCTTGGGGCTGTGCTGCCGCTTCAGATTCTGTGCATCGCGCTGTTTGTGTGTCTGTTTGGCTGGCTGTACAATTCCTGTGCGCTGCTGCCCTGCCGAAAAGAAAAGGAGCTGTTTTATGTGACGTTGATCAGCGGTGTGTTGAATGTTCTCCTGAACCTTATTCTGATCCCGCTGTATCGGGAAAGCGCTGCCGCATTCACAACATTCCTGGCGGAGCTGTGTTCACTGGTGCTGTGCGTTCATTATGCCAAGGGGCTGGTTCAGATCAGCTGGAACAAGCGGATCTTCGGGTCCGTGTTCTGCGGCTGTGTTGGAATCGTTGTGGTGTGCGGATTCACCAAACGGTTGGGACTCCCGGTGCTGGGATGCATTCTGGCCGCCGTGCTGGGATCGGTTGTGGTCTACGCGGGGATCCTGCTTGCACTGCGGAATCCGTTCGCAATTGCTGCCGTGGAAAAAGCAAAAGAAAAACTCCATATTGTATAACCCGTTCTCCCCCTCCACGCCGGGCTGTCCTTGCCCCGGGAGGGGGATTTTTGTTGCAGGAACGGCTTCTTTTTCACCGTATCTGGCAAAATAGACACATTTTGGAGTCTGTACAGGAAATGTTTGTTAATAAATTATCTATCGCCTGTCCTTGCATTGCACACGCATTTCGTCTATAATAAAGCTATACGGGGAGACAGCCCCGAAGCGAGTGAATTCGATTCCGAACGAAAAGAATTTGAGAGGAGCTTATTACCATGGGTTTAGGTAAGAAAACGATCGACGATCAGAACTACTGCGGCAAAAAGGTACTTGTCCGCTGCGATTTCAACGTCCCGATGAAGGACGGCGTGATCACCAACGAGAACCGCATCAATGCAGCTCTGCCCACCATCCAGAAGCTGGTCAACGATGGCGCAAAGGTCATCCTGTGCAGCCACCTGGGCAAGCCCAAGAACGGCCCTGAGGCAAAGTTCAGCCTGGCTCCCGTTGCTGCGGCCCTGAGCGCAAAGCTGGGCAAGACCGTTGTGTTTGCGGATGACGACAATGTGGTCGGCGAGAATGCAAAGGCTGCTGTGGCTGCCATGAACAACGGCGATGTTGTGCTGCTCCAGAATACCCGCTTCCGCAAGGAAGAAACCAAGAATATGCCGGAGTTCAGCGAGGAGCTGGCATCCCTGGCAGACGCTTATGTGGACGATGCATTCGGCAGCTGCCACCGCGCACACTGCTCCACCGCAGGTGTCACCGAT
This sequence comes from uncultured Faecalibacterium sp., assembly GCA_934547065.1. Classification (GTDB taxonomy): domain Bacteria; phylum Bacillota; class Clostridia; order Oscillospirales; family Ruminococcaceae; genus Faecalibacterium. Next base: position 9,598 of record CAKTEF010000011.1, on the reverse strand, counting down.
TATATCAAGGATACTGCGGTTGGCTACCTGATGGAGAAAGAGATCAAGTATCTGGGCAACGCTGTGAATGACCCAGTTCGTCCGTTCACTGCCATCCTGGGCGGTGCCAAGGTTGCAGATAAGCTGAACGTCATCTCCAACCTGCTGGAAAAGGTCGATACCCTGATCATCGGCGGCGGCATGGCCTATACCTTTATCAAGGCCCAGGGCTATGAGGTCGGCAAGAGCCTGTGCGACGACTCCAAGCTGGATTACTGCAAGGAGATGATGGCAAAGGCTGAGGCCAAGGGCGTGAAGCTGCTGCTGCCCGTGGATGCTGCCTGCATCAAGGACTTCCCGGATCCCATCGACGCTCCGGTTGACATTACCGTGGTTCCTGTCACCGCCATCCCGGCTGACATGGAGGGCTGCGACATCGGCCCCAAGACCATGGAGATCTTTGCGGATGCCGTCAAGGCTTCCAAGACCGTTGTCTGGAACGGCCCCATGGGCGTGTTCGAGAACCCGACTCTGGCTGCCGGTACCCTGGCAGTTGCCAAGGCGATGGCTGAGAGCGAGGCGACCACTGTGATCGGCGGCGGCGACAGCGCAGCAGCTGTGCAGCAGATGGGCCTGGGCGATAAGATGACCCACATCTCCACCGGCGGCGGCGCTTCTCTGGAGTATCTGGAGGGCAAGGAGCTGCCCGGTATCGCTGTGATCCAGAACGCCTGATCGGCGCTCGAAACAGCAGGATCGAGGTGCGGCGGCACAGCGCCGCCGCACCTTTTTGCTTTCCCCTTGAGGGGAAAGTGGCACGAAGTGCCGAATGAGGTGGAAAGCTTCCGCATGGATTCCCCTCATCCGTCTCGCATTCGCTCGACAGCTTCCCCTCGATGGGAAGCCTTTGAGAGCTGCCGTAAGAAGGGTAATAGAAGGAGATAGACATCATGGATAAGGCAAAGCGTAAGGCAATCATTGCAGGCAACTGGAAGATGAACAAGACCGCCACCGAGGCTGCCAAGCTGGTGGACGAGCTGATCCCTGCCGTCAAGGATGCATCCTGCGAGGTCGTGATCTGCACGCCGTACACCGATCTGGTCACGGCTGTGGAAAAGACCAAGGGCACCAACATCCATGTGGGCGCGGAGAATGTCCATTTTGAAAAGTCCGGTGCATTCACCGGCGAGATCAGCGCAGAGATGCTGGTGGATCTGGGCGTGGAATACGTCATCGTCGGCCACTCCGAGCGCCGCCAGTATTTCGCAGAGACGGACCAGACCGTGAACAAGCGCGCTCTGGCTGCCCTGAATGCAGGCCTGAACGTCATCATCTGCGTGGGCGAGAGCCTGCAGCAGCGTGAGGAGGGCGTGACGGAGGAGCTGGTCCGGATGCAGACCAAGATCGCCCTGCGTGACGTGACCGCAGAGCAGATGGCCAACGTCATCATCGCCTACGAGCCCATCTGGGCCATCGGCACCGGCAAGACCGCTACTGCGGACCAGGCAGAGGAAGTCTGCGGCCAGATCCGCAAGGTGATCGGCGAGGTGTACGGCGAGGCCGTGGCCGAGGCCACCACCGTGCAGTACGGCGGCAGCATGAACGCCAAGAACTGCGAGGAGCTGCTGGGCAAAAAGGATGTGGACGGCGGCCTGATCGGCGGCGCATCCCTCAAGGCTCCGGACTTTGCCGTGATCGTCAACGCTGCCACCAAGGGCTGAGAGAACTGCAAAATAGGCTTCCCCTCTGGGGAAGCTGCCGCCAAAGGCGGCTGATGAGGGGAGGCCGTGGGTGTGCGCGCTGACAAAAAGCGGCTTCCACGACTTTCTCTCATTTGTCGTTTTACGGCATCCCATTTTATCAAGCTTCTGAACGAAAGGAAAAAATAGTTATGTCCAAAAAACCTGTACTTCTGTGCATCATGGACGGCTTTGGCTGGACCCCCAACGAGACCTACGGCAACGCTGTGGCCGCAGCCAAAACGCCCCATCTGGATGCTCTGATGGAACAATATCCCATGACCACCATTGAGGCCTCCGGCATGGCGGTCGGCCTGCCCGACGGCCAGATGGGCAACTCCGAGGTCGGCCACACCAATATGGGCGCAGGCCGCATCGTGTACCAGCAGCTGACCCTGATCACCAAGTCCATCCGCGACGGCGAGATGCTCAAGAACCCGGTCCTGGTCAAGAACATGAAAGCGGCCATTGATGCCGGCAAGGCCATCCACCTGATGGGCCTGGTGGGCACCGGCGGTGTCCACAGCCACGCCGACCACTGGTTCGGTGTGCTGGAAATGGCCAAGCACATGGGAGCCAAGGAAGTCTACCTCCACTGCATCACCGATGGCCGTGACACCGACCCGCACTCCGGCAAGGGATTCCTGGCCGACCTGCAGGCCAAGCTGGACGAGCTGGGCGTGGGCACGATCGCCAGCGTTTCCGGCCGTTACTACGCGATGGACCGTGACAACAACTGGGACCGCGAGGAAAAGGCCTACGCCGCATTTGTCTACGGCGAGGGCGACCATGCCGCCAACGCTCAGGAGGCCATGGAGGCTTCCTATGCCGCCGATAAGACCGACGAATTCGTTCTGCCCTGCGTCACCTGTGAGGGCGGCCGCGTGCAGGACGGCGATACCGTCATCTTCATGAACTTCCGCCCGGACCGTGCCCGCCAGATGACCCGCATCTTCTGCGACGATGCCTTTACCGGCTTTGAGCGCCGCGGTGGCCGCAAGCAGGTACACTATGTCTGCATGGCCGAGTACGATGCCACCATGCCCAACTGCGAAGTGGCCTATCCTCCGGTGGAGCTGAAGAACGTTCTGGGTCAGTACCTGTCCGAGAACGGCAAGACCCAGCTGCGCATTGCCGAGACCGAGAAGTACGCCCACGTTACATTCTTCTTCAACGGCGGCGTAGAGGCTCCTTACGAAGGCGAGGACCGCTGCGTGATCCCCAGCCCGAAGGTGGCCACCTACGACCTGAAGCCGGAGATGAGCGCTCCGGAAGTGGCCGAGGAGTGTGTCAAGCGCATTGAGAGCGGCAAGTACGATGTGGTCATCCTGAACTTCGCCAACTGCGACATGGTGGGCCACACCGGCGTGTTCGATGCTGCCGTCAAGGCGGTGGAAGCCGTTGACACTGCGGTGGATCGCGTGGTGACTGCTGTGTTGAACGCTGGCGGCTGCGCATTCCTGACCGCTGACCACGGCAACGCCGAGAAGATGATGAACCCGGATGGCACTCCGTTTACGGCGCACACCACCAACGTGGTGCCCTTTGTAGCCATCGGCTGCGGCGATGTGAAGCTGCGTGAGGGCGGCTGCCTGGCCGATATTGCTCCCACCATGCTGCCTTATATCGGCCTGCCTGTCCCCGCAGAGATGACCGGTAAGAGCATCATCGTGGAGTAAGATTTTTCTCCGCCGCTGCATTCACCTTGCAGCGCCCCGCCACGGAGCGCCCCTGCCAAGCTTGGAACGGCAATCGAACTTACTCAATAAAATACAAAACACCCCGCAGAACGGCTCGTAGCAGCCTCTGCGGGGTGTTTTTGGCTTTCTTTAAGAAAAATCGTTAAATGGCGCGTACATTCTGATATAAAGAGATCAGCTGTGTTAGGATTTCTTCATAGCGTTCAATGGTATCATCGGTGCCCTTGTTTACAATATCCTTTTCGTTTCGTGCCTTGGACACTTCAAAAGGATACTGGTTCAAAAGAGCGACGGTACCGGCGTAATCCGGAACCAAAGCCTCCCGTTTTTCAAACGGAATACTCTGGATCCGCTGACGGAGATTTTTACGCAAAGAAAAGGAAAGCCAATCCGCTGTATCAAAAAAGGCACGATATTCATGACCGTAGGCTTTCTCAAGGTTTCCCTTTACATAAGAATAGTAATCATAATCAGCCGGTACGTTTCGGCCGGTACTGGCAAAAATGCGGATGACATGATCATAAGCATCCCGATGTTCTTTCAGCGGCTGGATCAAAGCCACACCATCTTCGGAAACTTCTTCTGCCGTAAGCAGATAGTTCTTGGTTTTCTGATGAATCAGGTAAATCCTTTTCCAAAGCTCTTTCAACTCGTCGGATGTTTGCAGTAGAGTAAAAATATCAGATGTGCTCTCCATTCCGGTTCCTCGTATCTTGTTTTATAAACGCAGCCGAGATTCCTGCTTGATCTGCTCCTGAAGCGTGGACCTGTCTGTGAGAAAATCGCCAAAGATGCGCCACCCGCCGCGGCGTTTCATGATGAAAAAGGGAACAAATTCCGGCATCATTTTTTTTGTTTTCTTTGCAGATCGTGCGTCCCAATACCCCCACAGGAGACCAAGAGCAATCAGGAAAAGCAACATGAAAAGGGTTTGAATCATGAGAAAGTCTCCTTAAATTTCCATAAAAGAGCTTCGTCTTTGTCTGTAAGTTCATCCTGATGGAACAGCTGCTCTTTCCCGGAAATGGAAGCACGCGGAGGAACAGCAGGAGGATGTTTCAGGGACTGAAGGTGAAGATAGAGCTCATGGTATAGTATGACCGGAACGCCTGCAATGAAAAGAGAAGAAAGAAAGACCATAAAACCGGAAGAAGAAAGAAACGCTGTCTCAGGAATAAAAATAAAAACCATCGCCATGATCGCATCCACGACAGCCAAAAAAATTGCAATTCCCTGAGAGGATGCAATGGAAAATGACTTGGGAGCATTGGCGATACAGCTGGTGGAATCATAGATATTATTGATCGCCTGTAAGAGGATCGTCAGGTAAAAGGGCCGGACATCAGAGGAACTGAAACCACAAAGCAATTCGATTGTGATGGTTACTGTGAACACCAAAGTCTTCAGGAGGCAGGTAAGAAAGTTCTTGGTCGTTAAGTCATGCGCATGCAATTGTGGTCACCCTTCGATTTCACATCCGACAGTAGAAACAAATTAAGTATATACCGAAAATCGGGGGATTGTCAATAGGAAACGCGCATAGTTCCGAGAAAATTTTGAGATACGGAGGGCAGTGATAACACAAAACCCCGCCGTGCGGGATCGCTCCCAGCGCGGCGGGGTCATTGTGTTAAAATACCGGAAAACGGTGCAGCTTACAGCTGGCTCTCGTACTCTTTGCGGTAGCCCTCCAGCTCACGCTGGTTGCCATAGACAAAGTGACCGTTGCCGATCTCTTCCCAGACCGGCTTATCCACGCTGTAATCGTGGATGGACGGATCGTAGACCAGCAGCTTCTTGTTCTTCTCAAGCGCAGGATCCGGGATGGGCACAGCGCTCATCAGAGCCTTGGTGTAGGGATGCAGCGGATGGAGGAACAGCTCCTCAGCCTCAGCCAGCTCCACGATACGGCCCTTGCTGATGACACCGATGCGGTCCGAAATGAACCGCACCACCGACAGGTCGTGTGCGATGAACAGGTAGGTCAGGCCACGGGTCTTTTTCATCTCGTTCAGCAGGTTCAGCACCTGTGCGCGGATCGAAACGTCCAGTGCGGAAATGGGCTCATCGGCCACGATGAACTCCGGTTCCATGACCAATGCACGGGCAATGCCGATGCGCTGGCGCTGGCCGCCGGAAAACTCGTGGGGGAAGCGGGAAGCAAACTCCGGCAGCAGGCCCACCTCGTGCAGGGCATTCATGACCTTGTTATGCAGGTCTTCCTGGTCCTTGTACAGATGATGGTTCAACAGACCCTCGGCAATGATATACTCCACCTTGGCACGCTCGTTCAGCGATGCCATGGGGTCCTGGAAGATCATCTGGATCTTCCGGATGACCTCATTGTCCAGTTCCTTGGAGATCTTGCCGTTGATCTTCTGGCCTTTGAAGAAGATATCGCCGCCCGAAGTGGGGTTGATGCGGCAGATGGCACGGCCAATGGTGGTCTTGCCGGAGCCGGACTCGCCGACCAGCGAGAACGTCTCGCCCTTATAGATGTCAAAATTGACATGATCGACTGCCACAAACTTCTTTCTGCCGGTGCCAAAAGTGATCTGAAGGTCTTTCAGCTCGATCAGCTTTTCACGTTCAGCCATTGAGATTGGCACCTCCCATCTTTCCCATTTTCTCACGCAGGTTCTGGATGGAGTGCGGACGCTCGATCTTGGGCGCGCGCGGATCCAGATACCAGGTCTTTGCTGCGTGGGTCTCCGACACCTGGAAGAACGGGGGCTCCTCTACAAAGTCGATGGCCAGCGCATGCTTGTTGCGGGGCGCAAATGCATCGCCCTTGATCTCGTTGAACAGGTTCGGGGGAGTACCGTCCACGCTGGGCAGGGCCTCGCCCTTGGTGCCCAGCTGCGGCAGAGCCTGCAGCAGAGCCCAGGTGTAGGGATGCCATGCATCGTAGAAGATCTCCTCCACGGTGCCGTACTCCACGATCTGGCCGGCATACATCACGGCCACACGGTCTGCCACGTTTGCCACAACGCCCAGGTCATGGGTGATGTAGATGACGGACATGCCAAGCTCTTTTTGCAGATCACGGATCAGCTGCAGGATCTGCGCCTGAATGGTCACGTCCAGTGCCGTGGTGGGCTCGTCGCAGATCAGGATCTGCGGGCGGCAGGCTGCGGCAATGGCAATGACGACACGCTGACGCATACCGCCGGAGAACTCGTGCGGGTACTGCTCGTACCGGCGCTCCGGGTCGGGGATACCGACCTTGGCCAGCATCTCAATGGCGGCCTTTTTAGCGGCTTCGCCTTTCAGGCCCTGATGATGCTCGATGCTCTCCTGGATCTGTTTGCCGATCTTTTTCAGCGGGTTCAGGCTGGTCATGGGGTCCTGCATGACCATGGCGATCTTTTTGCCGCGGACACCCAGCCAATCTTTTTCGGTGAACTTGGTCATGTCGCGGCCCTCGTACAGGATGGAGCCGCCGGTGATCTTACCGTTGGCATCCAGCATGCCGACAAAGGTCTTGGTGAATACGGACTTACCGGAGCCGGACTCGCCCACGATGGCAAGGGTCTCGCCCTCGTACAGGTCCAGCGAGCACTTGCGGATGGCGTTCAGCTTCCGCCCGCGCAGGCTAAAGGTGATCTCCACGTCTTTGGCAGAGATAATCGGTTTTCTATCCATTTACGTTTCTCTCTCCCATCTCAATCAAACGTGGTTACGCGGGTCGGCCGCATCCGACAAAGCATTGCCCATGATGTAGAACGAGATCGAAATAATGGACACGATGGATGCGGGGAAAACCAGCAGGTACGGGTAATCCAGGAAGAAGCCGCGCACCTTGCTCAGCAGCAAGCCCAGAGACGGGGTGTCGATGCCCAGGCCCAGGCCCAGGTAAGACAGCGTGGACTCCAGGTTAATGGTGCCCGGAATGGACAGAGCCATGCGCAGGATGATCACGGAAACCAGATACGGCAGGATGTTCTTGGTCAGCACGCGCCACAGCGGGGTGCCCAGGCACCGGGAGGCGAGGTTGTACTCGCGGTCACGGAACATGAACACCATGTTGCGCACACGGCGGGCCATGGACAGCCAGTTGATGGCGATCATCGAGATGGCCATGATCCAGAAACTCTGGCCGACCATCAGCGCGATCAGGGTCATATAGATGATATAGGGCACATTGTCGATCAGGTTGTACAGCTCCGTAAAGAAGCGGTCCAGGCTGCGCACATAGCCCCAGATCAGGCCAAAGATCACGCCCACGATGCTTTCGCCCACAGCGACCACCAGAGCCAGACGGATGGACACCTGGGTGGCGTACCACACCTGGCACCAGTAGTCGCGGCCCAGGTTGTCGGTGCCGAACCAGTATTCGCCGTTGGGCTTGATGAACGCCTTGCTCGTATCCGAGATCAGCTTTGTATAATCATACTTGCCAATGGCCAGTGCGATGAAGGAGAACACGCTCAGTGCCAGGAACAGGATCAGGCAGAAGACAGCGACTTTCTGCTTGAGGAAGTTCTGGATGACGGAGCCCCAGTAGGAATAGTTGGAATAGCCGATGCGTTCCGCTTCTTCCGGCGAATATTCCACGAAGTAGAACAGCTCGTCCTGCTTCTTGCCTTCAAAATCAGATGCCTTAGCCATCAGCGTGCTTCCTCCTTTCCGGTCAGAGTGATACGGGGGTCAACCACCATCATCAGCACATCGCCCAGGAACACGCCCACAATGCCCAGAACGGCATACAGGATGACCAGCGTCTGCACAACGTTCAGGTCATAGCGCTGGATCGCATCCGTCAGCAGGGGGCCCATGCCGGGAACGGAGAAGAACCGCTCCATCAGCAGCGAGCCGCCTACCGTCAGCAGGATGGACTGGGGGATATACTGCACCATGGGGACCATGGCGTTGCGCAGAACATGCTTGAACATGATCTCGCGGGAGCTCAGACCCTTGACACGGGCCAGCTTGATATAGTCGCGGGTCAGCTCATCCACCATGTAGCGGCGGGTCCACAGGGCATAGCCTGCAATGGAAGCCAGCGACAAGCAGGTGATGGGCAGCACGCTGGACGGACCCACATTCCGGGTGGAGTACAGCGTGGGGAAGCCCAGGTACTTGGAACCAAAGACCAGCACCAGAGAGTACGACACCAGCGACGGCACCGCATTGACGAACACGGTATAAGCCGTGCCGATCCAGTCGAAAATCTTGTCTTTGAACGCTGCCTGCAGAATGCCCATCAGCACACCGATCACCAGAGAGATGCCGGAGGCGATCAGGCCCAAACGCATGGAAACGCCAAATTTTTTGCCAATGACCTTGACCACCGGGGCACCGTTCTGAATGCGGCGGGAAGTGCCGAAATCCAGATGCAGCAGGTTGTTGTAAAACTTGACCAGCTGGGTGGGGATGGGGTCGGTCAGGCCGGCCGCTTCCAGGGCTGCGGTCTTCTGCTGATCGGTAAACTTCATGAGCTGTTCCTCAGTGAAGTAGTAGTCCGTCGGCAGGCAGCGCATCATCAGGAAGACGGCCGTTGCGATCAGGAAAATTGTGACAAGCGACTGAAGCAGCCGCTTAACCGTGTATTTTAACATGTTATCGAACCCTTAACTTTTATTCTTGCCCTTGCAGGGCGGGGAAACGGGGAATTTAAGCCTTGGTGGCTGCATCGAATGCAGCGGCGAACTCCTCGTACTGTGCGGTGGTGTAAGCTTCCTCGCTGGTCTCCCAGTTCACAGCCTTGTAGTTGCACGGACCATACATGGCGTTGATCTTGCTGTACTCGTTGGCGTGGGTCAGAGTCCAAGCAACTTCGAAATAGCAGGGGCAGGCCAGAACGCTGTTCAGCATGCTGGCCTCGGCCTTTGCAAAGGCAGCATAGCGTGCGTCGGTATCATCGACGATGGCCTTTGCGGTGTTGACCAGATCGGTAAACTCCTCGTAGCAGGCCACCAGATCCTTCTGCCAGTCAGCAGCGCCGGCCTCGACGACCTTGGCGATGTTGGAGTAGTACCAGCTGTAGTAAGCGTTGTCGTCGTGCAGGGTCTCCTGACCAACGAAGTTGATGGGGTCGCCGAAGTCAGCGCCCCAGCCGTTGATGACAAAGCTCTGCAGCTGAGGATTGCGGACTTCCTGGGTGATGGAGGAGACGTAGGTCTTGATGTCCAGCACGATGAAGTCATCGCCGAAGCTGTCGGTGAAGCACTGCTTCAG
>CAKTEF010000010.1 GCA_934547065.1 uncultured Faecalibacterium sp. | reverse complement strand
GACCACAATTCGCTTGAAGCTCTCAAAGAGCCAACGAGAAGTAGCAGTGATTATTCAGTTTTGAAGGCACGTCCTTCGAGAAACACTGGACAAAGTAAGACAGAAATGTTATACTAGACCAGTCATATTGGTCGGTGACGATGACGGTGAGGTTCCACCTGTTCCCATTCCGAACACAGAAGTTAAGCTCACTCGTGCCCAAGATAGTTCGCTGGAAACGGCGCGTGAAAATAGGTAGTCGCCGACTTGAATGAAGCCCCTGAGGATGTATGTCCTTGGGGGCTTGTTTCTTTTTTCGCTGCTGCGCTGAGGCCGCCCTGGGAGAGATCCTGGGGCGGCTCTTTTATATTTTTGAACAAAAGGGAGGAATCCTTTTTGTGGAAATTTGCAGAGAAGAACTTCTTGACAAAACAACTACTACGCATTACAATATAGCTAAACTACTACGCATTACATAATAGGAAGAAAGGAGGAAAATTCCATGGAAAACAATGCACAGCTTCTGAAAGGTGTTTTGGAATACTGCGTGCTCCAATTGATTGCCCAAAATCCGACCTATGGCTATGAGATCGTAATGCAGTTGAAACAGGTCGGCTTTGCAGACATTAGCGAAAGCACGTTGTATCCTTTGCTCCTGCGCCTGGAACAGCAGGAGAAAGTGACTGTGGAACGGCGGCCCTCGCCCAAGGGACCAAGCCGGAAGTATTATGCGGTCACCGCAAAAGGATTGGATTCCCTTTTCGATTTTCAGCAGGAGTGGAACAGGCTGTGCGGGCTGGTGGAGAAAATTTTCAAGGAGGATGGCGTATGAACAACTATTTTACCTTGCGAAAAGCAAATCGTTTGCGTACAAAATTGCTCAACGAAAAAAGTCAGCAGCAGGTTAAAGAAGTGGTTCGGTATCTGCGTCGTATCAGTTGGGATGTGTGCGGCGTAGAATTGGTTTACAGTGATTTGCTTGATATCGCTGTGCGGGCCAATGAAGACGGGCAGGAACTGTTCAGTGTGATCGGAGATGCAAAAACGTTTGTTGAGGAAGTGAAGCCAAGTCTTAAAACCCTGAGTACAATGGATTATTTCTGGTTTGTAGCACCGCTGTATTTTTTCTTTGGCTGGGGAATAGAGGGCCTGATGATTTATCCGTTGGTTCCGGACTGGGTGTTTGAACTCTCGCTTGGATATTTGATGCAGTTGGTGGTCTGCGTGATTGCTTTTTGCTGGCTGTTCCGGAGGATGATGGAGCAGGCAGGTTTTCCGCCAAGCAAACACCGCCTGAAATACCTCGGATGGCTGGTGCTTTACATTGCAGTGCTGTATACAGCCGGTGTATTCTTTACGCATATCGCTGGGGGCTTTGTTTTGCTGCGGTTGCCGATTCTGCCGTATAGTGTTTTCAGCTTTTTGCTGGGGGCGGTGCTGTACGGTGTGAAACTTTGGAAGTATGGCAAAGACGAGCGCCTGAAAGAGCGCATCTGAACGTTTTCCTTAGAATTCATACAGATTCTCCTGTTACACTGAATGCACAATGAAAGGAGAATCTGTATGGAAACATTGACGAAAAAGGGGCTGGATGGCACCCAGCTCAAGACCATTGCACTGGTGCTGATGGTCCTGGACCACATCCATTATTTCTTTGAATTTACCGGGGCAGTGCCGGAGTGGTTCAGTATGCTGGCGCGGCTCAGTGCCCCGCTGTTTTTATTCTGCACGGTGGAGGGCTTTGCCCACACCCATGACCGCAAACGGTATTTTCTGCGTATCTGGGCCATTGGTGCCGGGATGGCGGCAGTGGAATTCTTTATGATGTACGGCGGCTGGTTCCGTCGTGGAGATGGTTTTTACCCGGCCAACGCCATCTTTCAGGATTTTGTATTGCTCTGCATTGTATGGCAGGGAATAGACTGGCTGAAAGCAAAACATTTTGTAAAAGGCACTGCGGCGATTCTGGCAGTGGTCGGCTGGCCGTTTGCAGTCGTGGCGTTCCTGTCCGCTTTCCCGCAGGTCCAACAGATGCCGTGGGCCTCGACTGTGGTAGCATTCCTCTTTACCAGCCCGCTGCCCATGTGGACGAGCATCACGGACGGCGGCTGGGCCTATCTGCTGGGCGGCGTGGTGCTGTATGCGCTGCGGAACCACCGGAAAGGTCAGGTAGCTGCATGGAGTGTGGTCACGTTTCTGTGCGAGTTCGGCTTTGTGTATCTGCAGCTGCGCAGTCAGCCGGATTTTGTGTGGACGCAGATGTTCACGACCTACTACGAGTGGTTCAGTGTGTTCGCGGCAGTGCCGATGCTGCTGTACAACGGCCAGCGCGGAAGCGGGCACAAGCAGTTGTTCTACTGGTTCTACCCGGCCCATGTGTACATTCTGTATGGGGCATCCTGCCTGCTTTATAACGTGTTGAGGTGATTTTGTGGCAAATGTTCTGGTTGTGGATGACAATGCGGACCTCTGCGTGCTGCTGAAAACAGCGCTGGAGCGGGACGGCCACCGGGTGGAGACGCGCTGCTCTGGGGCTGGGTTGACGGAAGCGCTCTGCCGTTGGGCGGACTGCATCCTGCTGGATGTGATGATGCCGGGCGAGGATGGCTTTGCGGTCTGCCGCCGCATCCGGGAACAGACGGATGCGCCCATCCTGTTCCTGACAGCGCGGACGGATGAAGCCTCCGTGCTGGAGGGGCTGGGCATCGGGGGTGATGATTACTTATCCAAACCATTCCGCGTGGAAGAACTGCGGGCACGGGTGGCGGCACATCTGCGGCGGCAGAGCCGCGTTCCGGTGCATCGGCTGGTGCGCGGCGGCGTAAGCTTTGACATGGCGGCCAGGACGGCCGCTTTTGGGGAGCGGACCCTTGCGCTGACCCGCTCCGAATATTCGATCTGTGAACATCTGGCCCTCCATGCGGGGCAGACCTTTACCAAAGAACAAATTTACGAAGCCGTGTTTGGTATCGACGGGACAGCGGACGATACGGCCATCACGCAGCACATCAAAAATATCCGGGTCAAGCTGCGGGCGGCAGGTGTCCCGGAACCCGAAAAGCTGCTGAAAACGGTGTGGGGAGTGGGGTATCAATGGAAAAGCGAAAACTGATCTCCCTGCGTGCGGTACTGCTGCGGTATCTGGTGCAGACGGCGCTGGCCTGTGTGCTGGCGGTGGTGCTCTGGTTTGGGTTGCTGCTGGCACTGATCGGCAGCGGCTTTTGCCTGCCTGCGAACCGGGCGGCACGGCTCTCGAACGAAGCGGTCCAGAACATCCTGCCGGAGATGACGGCGGAGACGTTTGAACCGTCCCGGCTGGACCCGCTGTGCCGGTATGTGCTGTTTGCCGGGCCGGACAGCAACGAGGTGCTGGCCACCAACCTGGATGCCCGGCACCTGCAATGGGCTTTGGAGGACTGGCGCGGGGTGCGGACTTGGCATTTGGGCTACACGCAGTATTACATGAATGCAAAATTGCGGGATGGAACAATCTGCCGCCTGCAATTTGACTATGCGGTGCCCTACGCGGACCCGGCCCTGCGTGCGGTGCTGCCGGATCTGCAGACGACCTATCTTGTGCTGGGGCTGTTATTGCTGGTGGGCGTGGTGGCAGGATGCACCCACCGCACCGGAACATTCCTGGTGGGAGAAACGGCCCGCCTGACCGAAGTTTCCCGCCAGGTGGCTGAGAAAAAGGGGCTGGACGATATCCCGTTTACCGGGGCACAGGTGCGGGAGTACGATGAAGCGCTGCGGGCCTTGCAGACGATGGGCGAGGAGCTGACCGACAGCCTGCAGAAGCAGTGGAAGATGGAACAGCAGCAGCGGGAGGCGATCATGGAGCTTTCGCACAAGCTGAAAACGCCGCTGACCATCATCCAGGGCAACGCCGAGCTGCTGGCGGAGGATACAAACCTGACCCCGGAGCAGAAAGCCCAGCTGGATGCCATCCTGCGCAGCACCCAGGAGACGCGGCAAGATCTGACCCGCATCCGCGCCGAGGTGCAGACCCCGCTGAAGTACAAACGAAAATAATACAAAAAGCGGCCCCGCCGCGTTGGAGTTCCAACGTAGCGGGGCCGCTTGATTGTTCTTTGGTGGAACGAGAGGATTTAGCCCTTGCCGGCGCAGCCGAACAGCTCGATCTTCTCTTTGCACTTGTCGATGATGGCCTGAGAGCCGGGAGCCAGCAGCTTGCGGGGGTCGAAGCCCTTGCCCTGCTGATCCTTGCCGGCCTCGATATACTTCCGGGTGGCCTCAGCAAACACCAGCTGGCACTCGGTGTTGATGTTGATCTTGGAAACTCCCAGGGAGATGGCCTTTGCGATCATCTCGTCGGGGATGCCGGTGCCGCCGTGCAGGACCAGAGGAATGTTGTTGGTTGCCTTGTGGATGCGGTCCAGAGCCTCGAAGTCCAGGCCTTTCCAGTTGGCGGGGTAAACGCCGTGGATGTTGCCGATGCCGGCAGCCAGGAAGTCGATGCCCAGGTCGGTGATCTTTGCGCACTCCGCGGGGTCTGCGATCTCGCCTGCGCCCACAACGCCGTCCTCAACGCCGCCGATGGAGCCGACCTCAGCCTCGATGCTCATGCCGTGAGCGTGTGCCAGAGCGACCAGCTCCTTGGTCTTTTCCACGTTCTCCTCAATGGAGTAGTGGCTGCCGTCGAACATGATGGAGGAGAAACCGGCCTCCACGCAGGCCTTGCAGCCCTCATAGGTGCCGTGATCCAGGTGCAGGGCAACGGGAACGGTGATGCCCATGGAGTCCACCATGGCATCCACCATGGCGGCAACGGTCTTGAAGCCGGTCATGTACTTGCCGGCACCCTCGGAGACACCCAGGATGACGGGGCTCTTGAGCTCCTCGCAGGCGGTCAGGACTGCCTTGGTCCACTCCAGGTTGTTGATGTTGAACTGAGGCACACCGTAGTGGCCGTCACGGGCCTTGAGAAGCATTTCGGTTGCGTTTACCAACATTATAATTACCTCCAGATTTTAATTGGGGTGAAAACGCCGTTTGAATGCACAAACTTTGCACATCCTTTAACGAACCTGTAACGTTAGTATACCCCAAACAGGCGGTAAAATCAAGGCGGAAGTGTGGTTTTCAACACAAATCCACACTGGGGAAAATGATGTTGGGCATTGTGGCAAAATGTGTGAAATTCTTCTTCAAAAAACTGTCACAATTCCGACTTGATTTCTACAAAAAGTACGGGCGGATCGGCCGGTGTCGAGTCCTGAATGTGGAAAAGTTGGTTGAATGTGTGGAATTCCACCCGGAAAGTGTACGCCAAAGCTTGATTTTTGAACATTCTCCACAGGGTTTTCAACATGTGGAAAAAAGAATGGCCCTCTACCGATTGTATAGGCTGAAAATTGTGGAAAACTTCTGCCCCCAAAAATTCTGTGCGGTTTGCCGCAAAGGGTGGGTCTGTCTGAGAACAGGCGGGCCGGGCCGGGAAATTCCAGGGCAGAAAAACCGGGAATTCTATGGCAAAGAATGACGCAGTATGTTATACTTTATGATGAGTTCATGTCAGAACATGCAGAAATGCGTCAATGCAATCTTCAGGGATGGCCCTGCCGGGCCGGACTTGCCATAGAACGGAAGGAGAACACACAGATGGACGAACAGAAAATGCCCCGCCGACCCCGCCGCGCGGCGGAGGAACCGCAGAAAAATGAGAGCCTGGTCTACGGCAAAAACCCCGTGACGGAGCTGCTCAAGAGCGGCTCCGGTGTGGATACCGTGCTGCTGGCCGAGGGGATGGCCCCGGCCGTGGCAGCCTATTATACGGCCATGGCCAAAGAGGCCGGTGCCACCGTCAAGCGGGTACACCCCAACAAGCTGCGCCTGATGACCGGCACCGAGAGCCATCAGGGCGTGGCGGCCTTTGCCAGCGAGATCGAATATGTAACCGTGGAGGATCTTCTGGCGGCGGCCAGAGCCAAGGGCGAGCCGCCGTTCCTGGTGCTGAGCGACGGGATCGAGGACCCGCACAACCTTGGGGCCGTGATGCGCAGTGCGCTGTTGTGCGGTGCTCACGGCATCGTGATCCCCAAGCGGGGCGGCGCTTCGGTGACCCCCACCGTGATCAAATCCAGCGCCGGTGCCGCCGAGCGGCTGCCGGTGGCCCGCGTGGCCAACATCGGCGAGACGATCCGCCGCCTGAAAGAGCAGGGCGTATTCGTTTACTGTGCCGATATGGACGGCGTGCCCCTGCGCAAGAACAACCTGACCGGCCCCATTGCCCTGGTGCTGGGCAGCGAGGGCAGCGGTGTTTCGCAGCTGGTGAAAAAGCTCTGCGACGGCGTGGTGCGGCTGGACATGGCTGCCCAGGGCACCGGTGTGGACAGTTTCAACGTCTCGGTGGCGGCTGGCATCATCCTGTACGAGATCCAGAGCCAGCGCGCCGCACAGCAGTAACGGCTGCGGGGCTTCCCGCAGGGACCAGAACAGGGAGGGACAGAGATGCCAAAGGACGATAAGCGCAGCAAAGAGCTGACGCAGGAGGAGATCGACGCGCAGAACGAGAAGTTCCGCACGTTTTTCAGCACCAGCGTGGCACAGGTACCCCAAGAAATGAAGCGCCGGGAGGAGGAAAAGGCAAAAGAAGCCTCCAACGGCTTGCTGGGACGGCTTTTCCACCGTGAAAAAACGGAACAGGCAGAGCAGGAAGCAAGCGCTGCCCCGCAGACCGGGGAGCGTACCGAGCTGCCGCCCACCGGTGAGATCGTGCTGGGCCGGGAAGAAGAAACGGAAGCCGACCTGGAGCTTGCACTGGACCCGGCTGCTCCGGAAGAAACGGAGCAGGAGCCTGTGCGGCTGCCCCAGACCGCGATGCCGGAGCCGGAAGCCCCGGCGGTGGAGGAGCCGCCCAAGCCGAGCGCCCCTGCCAGGGCTGCGGAAAAACCTGCCCCCAAGCCGGAAAAGTACAAGCCCCGGCGCGAGCCGCTGACCCCGCAGGAGCAGAAAGAGGACGAGGAGATGGCGGAGCTGAAAGCCATGCTCTTTGGCAGGCCTGCCAAACCCGCAGCGCCTGCCCGGCCCGCCCCGGTGGAGGAAGCCCGGCCTGCCCCGCAGGAGGTGCTGGGCGTAGAGCCGGAACCGCCTGCCGCTCCGGAACCGCCGCAGAAGCCGGTGATCCCGATGGTGTTTGCCGAGGACCAGACCGTGAAAACGGTGCCGGATCCTGAACCGGAAACGGCCCCGGAACCCAGGGCAGAAGCGCCGGAACAGGCCCCGGCGTTCCACTTTTTTGGAAAAGGGGAGGACGAGGATGCCCCCAAGGCCCCGGCCCGGCCGGAAGCCCCCGGCATGGACGACAGTATGAGCCTGCCGCTGCTGGGGCTGGAGGAAGAACCCGCCGCCCCGGCACAGGCCCAGCAGCCTGCCCCGGAAGCGCCGGTGGAGGAAGCCGGGCCGGAAGCAGCCGAAGCCCCGGCCGAGCCGGAGACCCCGGAACAGGTGGGGGAGCGGCTGCATAAGATGAGCGCAGAGCTGACGCTGCGCTGCGTGCTGGGCGGCATCCTGGCGGTGGTGCTGCTCCACTTTGGGCTGGTGGCTGCGGGCCTGCTGGCCCCCGTGGCCGCTCTGGCCCCGGAGGCGGCCCCGGCGGCATTCTATGCGGCCAATCTGCTCTTTCTGGCAGCGGCTCTGGCCGTGGGCTGGCCCGTACTGCGGGACGGCCTGGCCGGTCTGCGGGGCCGCCCCAGTGCCGATACCATGCCTGCGCTGGCCGCCTGCGGAGCTGCGCTCCAGGCGGCGGTGGCGCTGCTCAATGCCAACAGCTATCAGGCTTCCAGCTGGACCCTGCTGTCCGGTGTGGCAGCGCTGGGGCTGTTCCTGGCGCTGCTGGGCAGCCGGGTGCTGCTGGCAGCCGTCCGGAACGGCTACCAGCTGGCGGAGAAATCGCCGGAGGGCCTGCAGGGCGCGTTCCGCGTCCGGGATAAGGACCTGATCCGGGTGCTGGCCCGGAGCCTGGACCAGAAAGACCCCTGGGTGCTGCTCAGCCGCCCGGTGCAGTGGGACGAAAGCCTTGTGGAGCAGAGCTTTGGCGAACGCGCCAGCGAGCGCCGCTCCCGCAAAACATCTTATCTCCTGCTGGGGGCCGCAGTGCTCAGCGGGCTGGTGTTCCTGCTGTTTGGCGGCGGCATCAACGGCATGGCAGCGGCCTTTACGGCCATGCTGTGCATGGGTGCGCCCCTGTCCTCGACCCTGATCGCGGGCATCGCCTCGCTGCGGCTCCAGAAAACGGCTGCGGCGGCGGGCGCTGTGGTGCCCGGCTGGGCCGCCATTGAGGAGCTGGGCGGCGTGGACACCGTACAGGTGGATGCCGACGAGCTGTTTGCGCCGGACAGCGTGAACCTGGAAGATCTCCGCATCTTCAAGGGCGGCCGGATCGACCGGGCCATCCTGTATGCGGCCAGCATCCTGAACCAGAGCTGCGATACGCTGCGGGGGCTGTTCCGCCAGATCATTGAGGACCGGACGGAGATCCTGTACCCCGTCAAGGATCTGGAGATCCACCGCGGGCTGGGCTTTTCCGCCTGGTGCGATAACAACCGGGTGCTGATCGGCAGCCGGCTGTACATGGAGCGGGAGGGCGTGCCCCTGCCCGACCAGGAATATGAGGACGAGCACTCCCAAAAAGGGGCGCTGCAGATCCTGTATCTGGCCGTTTCGGGCAGCCTGCACGCCATGTTCGTGCTGCGCACGGTGGGCGGCCGCAACACGGCCCGCGGGCTGGAAGTGCTGCAGCGGGAGAACATCCGGCTGCTGGTCACCTGCAAGGACCCCAGCCTGACGGCTCGCCATATCACCGAGGCCTACCATCTGCCGGAGGGCATGATCACTCTGCTGGATCAGGAGCAGTGCGCCGCGCTGGAGGCCGCCCCGGCCCAGCCGGAGGATGCCGCCCGCTGCTGCATGCTCCACGACAAGGGCTTTGCCAGCCTGATCGGCGGCCTGCGTGCGGCCGAACAGGCGCAGAATGCCGAGACGAGCGCCACCACGGTGCAGCTGGTGTCGGTGTGGTTCTCGGTGGCCATCGGTGTGCTGCTGACCTATGCGGGCAGCATCGGCACGCTGTCGGTGGCCGTGGTGCTGATGTACCAGGCTGCCTGGAGCGCCCTGAGCATCGCCGTCTGTGCCCTGAAACAGCATAACTGAACCAAAGCCATACGCCGCTGCGCCCCTTTGCCGGAGCGCAGCGGCTTTTTGTTGCAATTTTGCAAAAAGCATGTCATAATCAGGCAGGAATGATGCAAAGAAAGGGGGAAAGCGCTATGGCATATCGGGCAGCGGTCTGTGACGACCGCCCGCAGGATGCAGCCTTTGTCTGCGGCATCCTGGAACAGTGGGCTGCCGCGCGGGACATCCCGCTGCAGTGCAGCTGCTTTGCGTCGGCGGATGCGTTCCTGTTCCAATACGCAGAGGATAAAAGCTTTGATTTATTGCTTTTGGATGTAGAAATGCCCGGCACGGATGGGGTCACGCTGGCCCACCGTGTCCGGCAGGAGAACGAAGCGGTGCAGATCGTGTTCATCACCGGCTACTCGGACTACATTGCCGAGGGGTATGATGTGGCCGCGCTGCACTACCTGATGAAGCCGGTGCGCCCGGAAAAGCTCTGTGCCGTGCTGGACCGCGCGTGGGAAAAACACCGCCGCAGCGAGCGCTGCCTGAACCTGGAATGTTCCGGGGAGCTGGTCCGCCTGCCGCTGTACGAGGTGCGGTATCTGGACGTGCATCAGAATTATGTCACGATCCACGCAAAGCGGGATTATACCGTCAAGCGGACCCTGGCCGAATTTGAAGCGGAGCTGGACGAGCAGTTCTTCCGGGTGGGGCGGGGGATGATCCTGAACCTGAAGCAGATCCGCCGCGTGACCAAAAAAGAGGTGCTGTTGGCCGATGGCACGGCCCTGCCCCTTCCGCGCGGCAGCTACGAGCCGCTGAACCGCGCGATCATTGAGAGGACTTGACGATGAACCGGAGCAACAATCCAAAGCTGACACCTGTTGCACAGACCTTGCGAAAAAACATGACCAAGGAAGAACGGCGGCTGTGGTATGACTTTTTGAGAAAACTTCCGGTAACAGTGAACCGGCAAAAAGTGATCCATCGCTTTGTTGTGGATTTTTTCTGTGCAAAGGCAAACGTTGTGATCGAATTGGATGGCGCACAGCATTTTTCAGAAGATGGAAAAGCAAAAGACCGAGAACGGGATGCATATATGAATGCACTGGGATATCGGGTGCTGCGATATTCAAACGCGGAGATCGCAAAGAATTTTGAGGGAGTGTGTGCTGACATTATGCGCAATTTAGGGTTGGAGGAAGAAAGCTGACCGCTGCAAAAGCCTTCCCCTTGAGGGGAAGGTGGCACGAAGTGCCGGTTGAGGTGGAAACTGAACGGAAACGAGTTCTGCCCGTGGCGCTAACACCTCATCAGTCTGCTGCGCAGACAGCTGTCCTCCCTTTGTCGCTTACGCGACATCTCCCTCCGGCCGGAGGAAGTCTTTCCTCAAGGGGAAGCCTTTGCGGTGCGGGAAACTTGCGGAATTGAGGAATACCAATGCTGAAACTTTTTTCAAAGCTCTTGGACAACAAGGTGGCCGCCTACCAGCGGGAGCTGATCGAGACGCACTACAAAGAGGTGGACAACATGTACCGCCAGATGCGAGGCTGGCGGCACGATTACCGCGGCCACATCCAGACTATGAAAGTGCTGGCCGCACAGGGGGACATGGAGGGCATCAAAGCCTATCTGGATCAGCTGGACACCGACCTGAACACCGTGGACCTTGCCATCAAGACCGGAAACGCCATGGCGGATGCCATCCTCAACAGCAAGATCTCGCTTGCCAAAAGCCGGAACATCCCGGTGCAGATCGACGCGCATATCCCGGTCAAACTGAACATGAGCGAGCTGGATCTGTGCTGTATCCTGGGCAACCTGTTCGACAATGCCATGGATGCCAGTGCCGAACTGCCGGAGGAGGAGCGGCTGATCCGCGTGTATCTGGACATGAAAGGCACCCAGCTGTACATCTCGTTCACAAACTTTACCGCCACGCGCAAGCAGAAAAAGCTGGCGGGCCGCTTTGCCACCACCAAGGGCGCGGGCCACGGCTTTGGGCTGGTGCGGATCGACACCATTGTGGAAAAGCTGGACGGCTATCTCAGCCGCAACAGCGAGGACGGCGCATTCACGACAGAAATTTTGATTCCTCAAGTGTAAAAGCAGCGCCTGCTGCTTTGCGTCAACACCTCATCAGTCTGCTGCGCAGACAGCTTCCCCTCAAGGGGAAGCCTTGCAATTCGTCCCCCCAAATGAGCAATTCGTCCCCGGAATGTGTCGGGGGCGATTTTTTATGGTAGGATATCGCCAGACAGACGAAAGGGGAATCCAAGATGGGAAAGAACGACAACTCAAAAAAGCCAAGGCCCAAATACAACGTCTGGCAGAACACCGCCTACATGCTGCAGGTATCCTGGGCCACCCGGCGGATCGTGCCGGTGCTGGTGGTGCTGCTGGCGGTCTGCACGGCGGGGAAAACCACCGCTGAAATGCTCATCGGCCCGGCGGTGCTGGGCCAACTGGAACAGGGGGCCGGGCTGGGGCGGCTGCTGGGCACCATCGGCGGCTTTACGGCCCTGTTGTTTGCGCTGAACGCGCTGTGCTACTACATCGACCACCTGACCATGTTCGGCCGCACCGGCGTTCGGCTGGAACTGCTGAAACGCATCAACACCAAGCGCACCCGCACATCCTATGTGAATCTGCTGGACGAGCCGTTCCGCCTGATGTACCAGAAAGGCGAGGAGGCCTGCCGGAACAACCGGGCTGCCGCAGAAGCCTTTTGGAAAAGCTGGACCGATCTGCTGACCGACCTCATCGGCTTTGGGGCATATCTGGCCCTGCTCTCCGGGCTGAACCCCTGGCTCTGCGCCCTGACCGCCCTGACGGCGGTGGTGAGCTACGGTTCCACCAAAAACATCAACGAGTGGGGCTACCGCCACCGCGCGGAGGATGCAAAGCTGACCCGGAGCCTGCGCTACCTGCGCAGCACCGCCGAGAGCCGCGAGTTCGGCAAGGATATCCGCATTTTCGGCCTGCGGCAGTGGCTGGACGACCTGTACGATGCCGCCCTGCGGCTCAACGGTGCGTTTCTGGAAAAGCGGGAGCGTGCCTACCTGACCGCCAACCTCATCGACCTGGCGCTGCTGCTGGTGCGCAACGGCGCGGCCTACGCCTACCTGCTCTGGCTCACGGTCACAAAGGGGCTGCCGGTTGCGCAGTTTCTGCTCTATTTCGGGGCGGCCAGCGGCTTTGCCCAGTGGGTCACCGGCCTGATGGAGCAGGCTGCCCTGCTGCGCAAGCAGAGCCTGGACCTTTCCACCATCCGGGAATTCCTGGAGCTGCCGGAGCCGTTCCGCTTTGAGGAGGGCGAGCGGCTGGAAAAGCGGCTGGATATCCCGTATGAGCTGCGGCTGGAACGGGTCAGCTACCGGTACCCCGGCGCAGAGAAAAACACCATCGAGCAGATGGACCTGACCCTGCACCCCGGCGAGAACCTGGCCATCGTGGGCCTGAACGGTGCGGGCAAGACCACGCTGGTCAAGCTGCTGTGCGGCTTTCTGGACCCCACCGAGGGCCGTGTGCTGCTGAACGGGCAGGACATCCGCCGGTATGACCGCCGGGATTACTACAAGCTGTTTGAAGCCGTGTTCCAGGATTTCAGCGTCCTGTCCTGCACGGTGGCCGAAAATGTGGCCCAGGCCATGGACGGCATTGACGAAGAAAACGTGCGGCTGTGCCTGGAGCGGGCGGGTCTGACGGAGAAAGTCGCTTCGCTCCCGGCGGGCATCCACACCCATGTGGGGCGGGATGTCTACCTGGACGGCGTGGAGTTTTCCGGAGGCCAGACCCAGCGGCTGATGCTGGCCCGCGCCCTGTATAAGGATGCGCCCATTCTGGTGCTGGACGAGCCTACCGCCGCCCTGGACCCCATTGCCGAGGATGAAATCTATCAGAAGTACAGCGCCATGACGCAGGGGCGCACCAGCCTGTTCATCTCCCACCGGCTGGCTTCCACCCGCTTTTGTGACCGGATCCTGTTTTTGGAACACGGGCAGGTGGCCGAGGAGGGCACCCACGACCAGCTGATGGCCCGGAACGGCGGCTACGCACAGTTGTTTGCGGTGCAAAGCAAGTATTACAAGGAGGGAAAGGACGTATGAACGAAGAAAAACTGTCGCTGAACGAAAGCGTCCGGCTCACCCTGCGGGCCTGGGATTTTTACCGCCGGAAGAGGCCCCGCTTTTTTGCTTCCACGGTGCTGTGGGCCCTGGCCGATGCGGTCAGCCCCTATGTCATCGTCTGGTTCTCGGCCCGGCTGGTGGCCGAGCTGGCGGGTGCGCGGGACCCGCAGGTCCTGGCCGTGAAGGCAGCCTGGGTGCTGGGGGTCACTGCGGGGATGACGCTGGTGCGTTCGGCTCTGCTCCACTGGAAAAGCGTGGAGCGGGAACAGCTGGGCTGGCAGCTGGGCCAGAGCTGCTATATGCAAAAGCAGATGTCCATGGACTTTGCCGACGAGGACAGCCAGAAGAACTATGATCGTTACAATTTCATCCAGCAGAGCGAGAGCTTTTGCGGCGGCGGAAACCCCAACGCCGTGGAGCTGCTGGACAATGTGGCCGCAGCGGTGTTCCGTATCCTGGGCGGCGCAGTGCTGTCGGCAGGGCTGTTCACGGCCAGGGTGCCCGCAGGCCCGCTGACGCTGCTCAACAGCCCGCTGTGCATCCCGGTGGTGCTGGGGTTGATCCTGGCGGTGGCGTGGCTCTCACCGGCGTGCGCGTCCAGCGCGGGCATCAGCAGCCCGGACATTGAGGAGGAGGGCCGCTGGGGCAACCGGCTCTGGGTTTTTCTGATGGGGCTGAGCCGGGACGACAAAAAGGCGCTGGATGTGCGGATGTACGATCAGTTCGAGTTTTTGAAAGATCACGCCGCCGTGACCATGCCCGCCTTTGAGCGGGCACGCAAGGGGCGGTTTGGCCGGATGAACGCCGTAGGCAATGCGGTCCCGGCCCTGCTGATGGGTCTGGCGTATCTGTTCGTCTGCCTGAAAGCTTACGGCGGTGCGTTCGGCCTGGGCGCTGTGACCCAGTATGTGGGCGCGGCCACCAACTTTTTTGTGGGCATCGGCACGCTGTTCACGGCGGTGGGCGACTGCAAATTCAACGGCCCGTACCTCAAAACGCTCTACGCCTACCTGGACGAACCCAACAAGATGTACCAGGGCAGCCTGACCACCGAAAAGCGGAGCGACCGCCGGTATACCGTGGAGTTCCGGGACGTTTCGTTCCGTTACCCCGGCAGTGAGCAGTACGCCCTGCGCCACCTGAACATGACGTTCCGGATCGGCGGGCGGCTGGCCGTGGTGGGCCGGAACGGCAGCGGAAAGACCACCTTTATCAAGCTGCTCTGCCGCCTGTACGACCCCACCGAGGGGGTCATCCTGCTCAACGGCATCGACATCCGCAAATACCGCTACGACGAGTACATCGACCTGTTCTCGGTGGTGTTCCAGGATTTCCGGCTGCTGGCGCTGCCGCTGGGGCAGAACGTGGCTGCCCGCAAAGAATACGATGCCGCCCGCGTGACCGACTGCCTGAACAAGGCGGGCTTTGCCGACCGGCTGGAAGCGATGCCCAAGGGGCTGGAGACTTATCTCTATAAGGAGCTGGACGAGGAGGGCGTGAGCATCTCCGGCGGCGAGGCGCAGAAGATCGCCATTGCACGGGCGCTGTACAAGGACGCGCCGTTCATCATCCTGGACGAACCGACGGCGGCATTGGACCCG
Organism: uncultured Faecalibacterium sp.; assembly: GCA_934547065.1. Taxonomy (GTDB): domain Bacteria; phylum Bacillota; class Clostridia; order Oscillospirales; family Ruminococcaceae; genus Faecalibacterium. The sequence goes on along the minus strand of CAKTEF010000010.1, from coordinate 53,382 downwards.
GTGGCCGAGGCCGAGATCTACGCCAAGTTCAACGAGATCGCGGGCGACAAGACGGCTGTTTACATCAGCCACCGGCTCTCCTCGTGCAAGTTCTGCGATGAGATCGCGGTGTTCGACCATGGCGAGGTGGTGCAGCAGGGCACCCACGAGCAGCTGCTGAACGATGCTTCCGGGATCTACTGCGCCTTGTGGAATGCGCAGGCGCAGTATTACGCCGAAGAAACGGCCTGATGTTCTGCACAAAATTTTCAGCCAGGAATTGGAGGGGCTGACGAAATCCGAGGCGAAATTGTGGTACTTTGGGCGAAAAACTTGACCCGCTTTTGCAGCGCGTGTAAAATATAGCGTAAGTGAGAGAAATCACGCCTGCGAATCGTTTGCGGGTGCTGCGGCATCGTTTGAACGGTAAGATGCGGAACAAGGAGGGAGTTCGACCCAATGAAATGGATTTTCCGGACCGCGGGGCGGCTTCTGGCAGCGGCGGCGCTCAGTGCGGCGCTGCTGGTCTGCCCGCTGGCGGCACATGCTGCCCCGGCAGTGCCTGCGGCCAGCACAAAGCTTGCGCTGGAAGTAACAGAGATGGAGCTGGAGATCACGGAAGAAGATCCCCGCCCCAAGGGCTACCTGTACACCAGCGGCCAGAGCGACTATTATTTCATCGTCTGGATGAGCAGCAACTCCAATGTGGCCACCGTGGACGGCGACGGCAAAGTGACCGGACGCAATCCGGGCACGGCCATCATCACCGCGATCTCGGACCACGGCGAACGGGCGGCCTGTAAGGTCACCGTGACCCGCAGCAGCGGGGAAACAGCCGGCAATAAGCCGACGCTGGACACCAACAGCCTGGAACTTGTGATCCGCTACGATGAACTCCACCCGACCCACACGCTCAGGCTGACCAACAGCGAGCACTCGTTTTTGTATGTGTATCAGTGGATGAGCAGCGACCCGCAGGTAGCCGCAGTGGATGCCAAGGGCGTGGTCACAGCCCAGAACCCCGGCACCGCTACCATTACGGCGCTGGTGTCCAATGGGCAGGCGCTGCGGTGCAGCGTGACGGTGAATTCCGACATCGGCAAGGTGACGCTGAACAAAAAAGACCTGCTGCTGCGCACGGTGGGGACACAGGAGCGGCTCACGGCCACGGTGGCCGTGGAAAGCGGTGGCAGCGTGCCCATCACCTGGGTCAGCAGCAATCCCGGCGTGGCGACCGTGGACACCAACGGTGTCGTAACAGCCGTGGCTGACGGCGAAGCCAAGATCACAGCCCTTTCTCCCACCGGGCGGCTGGATACCTGCAGCGTGGTGGTGGGCATGGCGGCGGATAAGTATGAATCGGAGGCGGACCTTGCCGACGAGCTCAAGCTGCCGGACCCGTATGTGACCGTGAAACTGAACAAGCTGAGCTGAGCGCCCGGAACCCAAAAAGCCCCCGCCGGAAGGCGGGGGCTTTTGCGTTGGATCTCAGATCTCGTTGCCGGGGAACTTGGGGATGCCGTCGAATCCCTTTTGCAGGTCGGCATCGGTGGGAATCGAATCGCTCATCTGGCCGTCGTGGAACTTTTCATAAGCCACCATATCAAAGTAGCCGGTGCCGGTCAGGCCAAAGACGATGGTCTTTTCCTCGCCCGTCTCCCTGCACTTGAGCGCTTCGTCGATGGCGGCGCGGATGGCATGGCTGCTTTCCGGGGCGGGCAGGATGCCCTCGATGCGGGCAAACTGCTCGGCAGCCTGGAACACGCTGGTCTGCTCCACGCTGCGGGCTTCCATCAGGCCGTCGTGGTACAGCTGGCTCAGGATGCTGCTCATGCCGTGGTAGCGCAGGCCGCCTGCGTGGTTGGGGCTGGGGATAAAGCCGGAACCCAGGGTGTACATCTTGGCCAGCGGGCAGACCATGCCGGTGTCGCAGAAATCATACACGAACTTGCCGCGGGTCAGGCTGGGGCAGCTGGCGGGTTCCACGGCGATGATCCGGTAATCGGCCTCGCCCCGGAGCTTTTCGCCCATAAAGGGGCTGATCAGGCCGCCCAGATTGCTGCCGCCGCCCGCGCAGCCGATGATGATGTCGGGCTTGACCCCGATCTTGTCCAGCGCGGTCTTGGTCTCCAGGCCGATGACGCTCTGGTGCAGCAGCACCTGGTTCAGCACGCTGCCCAGCACATAGCGGTAGCCGGGGGTGGAGGTGGCCACCTCCACGGCCTCGCTGATGGCGCAGCCCAGGCTGCCGGTGGTGTCCGGGTGCTCGGCCAGGATCTTGCGGCCCACGTTGGTGGTCATGCTGGGGCTGGGGGTCACGGAAGCGCCATAGGTGCGCATCACCTCGCGGCGGAACGGTTTCTGCTCATAGCTGACTTTGACCATGTACACCTTGCAGTCCAGCCCGAAATAGCTGCACGCCATGGAAAGGGCCGTGCCCCACTGGCCTGCGCCCGTCTCGGTGGTCACGCCTTTCAGGCCCTGCTTTTTGGCGTAGTAGGCCTGGGCGATGGCGCTGTTCAGCTTGTGGCTGCCGCTGGTGTTGTTGCCCTCGAACTTGTAGTAGATCTTGGCCGGGGTGCCCAGGGCTTCTTCCAGCCGGTAGGCGCGGCACAAGGGACTGGGACGGTACATCCGGTAATATTCGCGGATCTCGTCCGGGATGGGGATGTAGGCCGTGGTGTCGTCCAGCTCCTGCTGCACCAGCTCGTCGCAGAACACGCCGTCCAGTTCCTTTGCGGTCATGGGCTGAAGGGTGCCGGGGTTCAGCAGCGGAGCGGGCTTGTTTTTCATGTCGGCGCGGACATTGTACCATGCGCGGGGCAGCTCCGATTCTTCCAGGTAGATCTTGTACGGGATGTTCGGTTCGGTCTTCATAGCGTTTTCCTTTCCGGGCCAATGCCCTTTGCTGCGGGACAGGGAAAAGAAAAACGCCCCTGTCCCAAAACACGTTTCGTGCATTGGGACAGGAGCGGTAACATGCTACACTCCTGCGGTGCCACCCAACATTGGCGGGAACGACCCCGCCCACTCGTGATATGCCAACACATACCGGCTTTGTTAACGGAGCCGCTCTCCGTCGCCCCTACTGTGCCAAACGGCAGTTCGGTTTGCCCTCAAGGGCCCATTCCCACCCGCAGCTGCTTTGCACCGGTCTCAGCAAGGCCCGGCACTCTCTGTAAAAGCAGTGGATCGCGGAGGTACTTATGCCCTCTCACTGGTTTGGCAGGATTTTATCACGGCATTGTCCTGAAGTCAAGAGCAAAGTTTTGAATTTCACAAAAAAATTTACACCCCTGGCAGAAACACCATGGTGCCCCGCGCGGTCATGACGGGCTGGAACAGGCAGCTGACGAACAGGGCGGCTGCGGCCAGCACCAAAAGCACCGGGATGGCAAACAAAAGCGGAGAACGGTGTGGGGCGCGGCGTTTGCGTGGGCTGCGCTGCATGGGGCAAGGCCTCCTTTCCGGGCGTTCTGCCCCAGTGTATGCCGCACGGGGCCGATTGTGTGCCCGAACAAAATGTGGTACACTGAAAGGGTAGATCACGGAGGATTGTTTATGCTGACCATTACACTGCTGGGCACGGCAGCCACCATGCCCCTGCCCGACCGCGCCCTGACGGCGGCGGTGGCCGAATGCGGGGGCCGCAGCCTGCTGTTTGACTGCGGCGAGGGGACCCAGGCGGCCGCCCGCCGCGCCGGGGTCAACCTGATGAAGCTGGATGCCGTCTGCCTGACCCATTATCACGGTGACCATCTGTTCGGCCTGCCGGGCCTTTTGCAGACCCTGGGCTGCCAGGGGCGGGTGCGCCCGCTGACCGTATACGGCCCGGAGGGAATGGAGCCTGTCTGGACGGCGGTACGTGCCCTGACCGGCCCGCTGCCCTATCCGGTACGGGCCGTGCCGCTGGGAACGGAACCGGTGGCGCTGGACGCGCTGGGCGGCTGGCCCGCCGGGGCGCAGCTGTGCCCATTTGGCACAAAGCACCGGGTACACAGCCGGGGCTACCGGCTGGAACTGCCCCGCGCAGGCCGGTTCGACCCGGCCCGCGCTCAGGCACTTGGGGTGCCCATGACGCAGTGGCGGCTGCTGCAGCGGGGCCAGCGCGTTCCGCTGGAACATGGTGGCACCGCTGCCCCGGAGCAGGTGCTGGGCCCGGCCCGGCGGGGGCTGCGGTTCGTGTTTTCGGGCGATACGGCCCCCTGTGCGGCGCTGGAAGAAGCGGCCCGGCAGGCGGACCTTTTGATCTGTGATGCCACCTACCCGGCTGCCGAGCAGGAGAGCCAGGCAAGGCAGTACGGACACAGCACGTTCGGCCAGAGCGCGGCCCTGGCGGCGCGGGCCGGGGCAAAACGGCTCTGGCTGGCGCATTACTCGCCCATGATCACCGACCCGGCTGAGGCTCTGCCTGCGGCGCAGGCGGTGTTCCCGGCGGCGGAGTGCGGGTACGATGGAAAGCAGATCTGTTTGCAGTACGACGAGGAGTGAGGATGACGAAGCTGAAACTGGACAACGGCGCGGCGGCGCTGCTGGAACGGCTCCACGGGGCCGGATACCGCGCTTATGCCGTGGGCGGCTGTGTGCGGGACAGCCTGCTGGGGCTTGCCCCCCACGACTGGGATCTATGCACCAGCGCCTGGCCGGAGCAGGTGATCGCCCTGTTTGGCGGGAGCCGGTGCATCCCCACCGGATTGCAGCACGGCACCGTGACCGTGAAATGGGGCGGCGCGCTGTACGAGACGACGACGTTCCGCACCGAGGGAACCTACTCCGATGGCCGCCACCCGGACACGGTGGCCTTTGTGCCGGAGGTGGAAGCCGACCTTGCCCGGCGGGATTTTACGATCAACGCGATGGCATACAACGCCGAGGAAGGGCTGATCGATCCCTTTGGCGGGCAGGCGGACCTTGCGGCGGGCATCGTGCGGGCCGTGGGGGAGCCGGAGCGCCGCTTTGAGGAGGACGCCCTGCGCATCCTGCGGCTGTACCGGTTTGCGGCACGGTTCGGCTTTTCCATCGAGCCGGCCACCGGCGGGGCCGCACAGGCACTGGCCGGACATCTGAACTGCGTTTCGGCAGAGCGCATCCAGGAGGAACTGCTGAAACTTCTGGCGGCTCCGCAGCCGGGGCGGGATCTGGAACCGGCGGTGCTGGCGGTGATCCTGCCGGAGCTGCAGCCCACAGAGCAGCCGGAACGCTTTGCGGGGCTTTGCCGTGTCATTGACCGGCTGCCCCCCGGCGCGGAAAACGTTCCCACCCGGCTGGCGGCCCTGCTGGCCCCGCTGGACGAGGGACAGGTGCGGCAGGTGCTGCGCCGGTTGAAATGCTCCAACGCTTTGACGGAGGAAGTGGCGGCGCTGGTAAAAGAATGCCATGGAATGTCTCCTCGGACACAATCCGGGTTGCGGCACCCAGCGTCTGCTGCGGCCCTTGAGCAGGCCGCGCATCCTGCTGGCCGCGGCCCCAACAACAGCTCCCTGCATCCGCCGCAGGCGGCGGTCGCTGTTGTTGCAGGCCATTCCATCGCCCGCCCTATTGCCTGCGGCAACAGGGTCCCACCCCAGCGGACGGTCCTCGGAGAAACTCCCGGCACCCCCACGCTCAGCTTACAGGCCAAACGCCTTTTGGGCCGCTATGAGCTGCCCACGGTGAAGCGTCTGACGGCCCTGTGTACGGCCCAAAGCCCGGCGCAGGCCGAGGCCTTTGCCGCATTGCAGGCCGAGGCCGAGCGCCTGACGGCAGAAAACGCCTGCTGCCGGGTGAGCCAGCTGGCCGTGAACGGCCGCGACCTGATGGCGGTGGGCATCCCGGCAGGGCCGGGCCTGCGCCGGATGCTGGCGGCCCTGCTGGAAGCCGTGATCACCGACCGGATCCCCAACGAAAAGGCGGCCCTGCTGGACGCTGCGGCGCGATTTTCTGCGTCTTGACAAGAGAAAGAAGCTGCGGTAGTATTATATCTACTGTTTTAGTGTGTTATAGAACGGCGAGGAATGATATGACAGAAACACAGAACACAAAGCGCCCCGGTGCGCTGATCGCCATGAGCGGCGGCGTGGACAGCTCGGTAGCGGCATGGCTGATGCAGCGGGCCGGTTACGACTGCACCGGGATCACCATGCGGCTCACCCGCAACGAGACACTGGGGCAGTCGGGGTTCCACACCTGCTGCTCGGAAAAGGACATCGAGGATGCCGCCGAAGTGGCCTTTGCCATGGACATCCCCTACGAGGTGCTGGATTTCACGGCAGATTTTCAGGAAAAGATCATCGAGAAATTCATCCGGGTGTATGAGGCGGGCGGTACGCCAAACCCCTGCATCGACTGCAACAAATACATGAAGTTTGACCACCTGCTCCGCTGGGCCGAGAGCCACGGGCTGGAGTATGTGGTCACGGGCCACTATGCCCGCGTGGAGCAGGATGCGGCCACCGGCCGCTGGCTGCTGAAAAAGGGCCTGGACGAGGGCAAGGATCAGAGCTATGTGCTGTACAATCTGACCCAGGAGCAGCTGGCCCATGTGCGGCTGCCGCTGGGGGCCCTGCACAAGACCGAGGTGCGCAAAATCGCCGAGGAGCAGCATTTCATCAATGCCCGCAAGCACGACAGCCAGGACATCTGCTTTGTGCCGGACGGGGATTATGCCCGTTTTATGGAAGATTTTACCGGCAGGCACTACCCGGCGGGGGATTTTGTGGACCGGAGCGGGAAAAAGGTGGGCACCCACCTGGGCGCAGTGCGCTATACGCTGGGCCAGCGCAAGGGCCTGGGCCTTGCCATGGGCGCACCGGTGTATGTCTGCGGGAAAGATATGCAGGCCAACACCGTCACCGTTGGCCCGGAAAGTGCCCTGTTTGACCGCATCGTGTATGCCAACGAGGTCAACTGGATCGCCATCCCGGCCCTGACGCAGCCGCTGCGGGTCACGGCCCGCACCCGGTACCATCAGGCCGAGCAGCCGGCCACCGTTTATCCGGCGCAGGACGGCTTCCGCCTGGAATTCGATCAGCCTCAGCGTGCCCCCACGCCCGGCCAGGCTGTGGTGCTGTATCAGGGGGATGTGGTGCTGGGCGGCGGAACCATCACGGCGGTGGAGCGGTGATCGGCGGCCCGTTTGAGGGAAAGCGGAGGGCGGCTGCAGGAAAGCAATGAAGTGAAACAAAAACGGCTGCGCCGGGTTTGGAACATCTCCGGCGCAGCAGGAGACGGAGGAGCAAAGGTTTATGCAGGATCAATATTCCCGTACCCAGATGCTGCTGGGCAAGGAAGCCATGGACAAGCTGCACCGCTGCCGCGTGGCGGTGTTCGGCATCGGCGGTGTGGGCGGCTATACGGTGGAGGCCCTGGCCCGCAGCGGCGTGGGTGCGCTGGACTTGATCGACGATGATAAGGTCTGCCTGACCAACCTGAACCGGCAGATCGTGGCCACCCGCAAAACGGTGGGCCAATACAAGGTGGACGTGGCCGAAGAACGCATCCACGACATCGACCCCAACATCCGGGTGACCACCTACAAGACATTTTTTACCCCGGAAACGCAGGATCAGTTCGATTTTACCCAGTACGATTATGTGGTGGATGCCATTGATACCGTAACGGGCAAGATCGCCCTGGTGGTCAAGGCCAAGGAGGCCGGGGTGCCCATCATCTGCGCCATGGGCGCAGGCAATAAGATGGACCCCACCCGCTTTGAGGTGACGGATATCTACAAGACCTCCGTCTGCCCGCTGGCCAAGGTGATGCGCACCGAGTGCCGCAAGCGCAGGATCAAGCACCTGAAAGTGGTGTATTCCAAGGAGCCCGCCATGACTCCCATCGAGGATGATTCCATCAGCTGCAAGAATCACTGCATCTGCCCGCCGGGCACCCAGCGCAAGTGTACCATCCGCCGCTCGGTGCCGGGTTCCAACGCCTTTGTGCCCTCGGTGGCCGGGCTCATCATCGGCGGCGAGGTCGTGAAAGATCTGGTTGGATTTGTGCCGCTGAAAGGTTAAAAACCGGAACCATACTGCCCCCGGAAGCCCGCCGCCCGGCGGGCTTTTCTGCTGCCCGGAACACAGCGGTCATAAAATTGCAATCTTTTTGCAAATTCCTCTTGCAATTTGCGCCCGGAGCGTGTATAATCTCCCTTGCATGAAAACGCAATCAATTTGCAATTTACAAAAATGAAGCGCGTTCGGCGCAAGGAGAACCCCGATATGGAACTGTTTTTGGATGTTCTGGGCGAAACGCTGGTGGACACCGCCAAGATGCTGCCCTTTTTGTTTTTGGCCTATCTGTTCATCGAGTATGTGGAGCACCGCCACGGCGAGCGGATCGAGGCGGTGCTGGAGCGCAGCGGCCGCTGGGGTGCCATCCCCGGCGCGGTGCTGGGCTGTGTGCCGCAGTGCGGCTTTTCGGCCATTGCGTCGAACTTTTATGCCTCCCGCGTGATCAGCCTGGGCACGCTGATGGCCGTGTTTCTGGCTACCAGCGACGAGGCTGTGCCCCTGCTGGTGTCGATGCCGGCCTACTGGGACAAGCTGGCGCTGCTGATGGCCATCAAGGTGGTGTATGCCATCGTGGTGGGTCTGGTGCTGGATTTTGTGCTGCGCGGGGTGCTGCCGCGTTCGCTGCGAGGCGGCTACACCGGCAGCGCGGATGAGATCGACTGCCACGAGGAGCACAACGATGAGCAGGGCCATGAGCGCCCCATCTGGCAGGCCGCGCTCCGCCACACGCTGGAGATCTTTGTGTTCATCTTTGCATTCAGCCTGGTGTTCGGCCTGATCGTGGAGGGCGTGGGCGAGGATGTGTTCGCCGACCTGCTGGGCCGGATGGGCTTTTTCCAGCCGGTGTTCTCGGCACTGGTGGGCCTGATCCCCAACTGCGCGGCCAGCGTGCTGCTGACCCAGCTGTATGTGGAGGGGGCGCTCCGCTTTTCCAGCCTGGTGGCGGGCCTGTGTACCGGCGCAGGCGTGGGCCTGGCTGTGCTCTGGCGGGCCAACCCCTCCTGGAAGCAGAACCTGTTCATCACCGGCCTGACCTGGGCCGCCGGGGCCGCTGTGGGCGTTGGCATCCAGATCGTGGTGGCGCTGGCAGGATAAACGAAAAAGTTTGAGATAAAACGCCGTTTCGGGGATATCCCGGAGCGGCGTTTTGTGGTATACTGGATCATATCAAAAAGATCGGCTGGCTCATTTTCTCTCCGCCTTTGCTGTGCAGCGCGGTCTGAGGGAGTGAGGATGCTGAAATAGGAGCAACGATGCAATACAAACTTCTGGCAAGTGATTTTGACAATACGCTGGTGCCGTTCGGGGAGCCGTGCCCCCGGCCTGCGGTGGTAAAGGCGGTGAAAAAGTTCCAGGCGGCGGGCGGAAAGTTCGTGCTGAACACGGGCCGCGCCTGGTGTGCCGTCAAGGGCAGGGAACAGCTGGGCGGCATCCGGCCGGACTACGCCATTACCTGCAACGGGGCCTGTGTGGTGGACCGCACCGGCACCCTTGTGGCCGAGCATCCTTTGAGCAACGAGGAGATGTATGCCCTGGTGGATTTCTGCGAGGACTACAACTACCCGCTCCAGTTCAATTTCCGAGATGCCTACTACGCCTACTGCGAGTACGAGACCCTGCGGGCGTTCTACGATAAAATGGGCAAAAGCGGGCTTTCCTGCCTGGATGGCGAGGATCAGGACCGCCACCTGATCGATATGCCCCATGCGGCCTTTGCGTGCCTGCCGCAGGGGGGCGTGGAGGCCTTTGCGGAAAAATACGGCTATTTGGGCCTTCGTTTTATGAAAACGGGCAGCGGAAGCACCGACGGCTGGTGCTGCTACGACATTGTGCGGAGCGGCATGGACAAGAGCGTGGGCCTGGAAGACCTGTGCCGGACGATGGGCCTGACGCTGGCGGATGCCGTGGCGGCAGGCGACTCGGCCAACGATGTGGGGATGCTGCGGGCCGCCGGGCTTTCGTGCTGCATGGCAAACGGCACTGCGGATGCCAAAGCGGCGGCCGACCGGATCATCGGCGATGTGCGGGAGGACGGCCTGGCTGCCCTGATCGAGGAGGTCTGGTTCGGCGGGCCGGAAGCCCAGCCCTCCGGCCGGGCGTTTGGCCCGGCGTGGGGCCGGATGGCTGAGGAGGCCGACCGATGAGCTTTGAGCCGGTCTGCGGCCCGGCCAGCCGGGCGCTGATCCTGGGCACCTGGCCCAGCCCCAAAAGCCGGGAAATGTCCTTTTACTACGGCCACCCGCAGAACCGGTTCTGGCCGCTGATGGCAGCCCTGACCGGGGAGCCGGTGCCCGCGCGGGAGGATATCGCGGCCAAAAAGCAGATCATCCTGCGCCATGGGCTGGCGCTGTGGGACACGCTGGAACGCTGCACCATCACCGGGGCATCGGATGCATCCATCCGGGATGCGGTGCCCAATGATATCGCCGCCCTGCTGGAAAAAGCGCCCATCGAGGCCGTCTTTTGCAACGGGGCTGCGGCATATAAGATCTATACAAAGTATCTGCTGCCCGTCAGCGGCATCCCGGCGGTCAGGCTGCCCAGCACCAGCCCCGCCAACGCGGCCTGCCGCCCGCAGCAGCTGGAAGCGCTGTGGGGCGCGGCGCTGGGGGAGTGGATCGTGTGAGCGGGCATGACAATTCGATTTCAAACCTGTAAATTATTCGTGAAACGCTTGCGTTTTGCCCGGAGGGCGGTATGATAGTAATAAGGGCTTTTGCCCCGGAAAAGGAGAAACGACCATGAGCAAGATCATTCGCACCCAGAAGCCCAGCGTGCTGCCGTGGTATGCGGCGGCGCTGGTTTTTGCGGTGCTCTGTGCGGCGCTGCCGGTCTACAAGCTGTGGGCGCTTCTGGCAGCGCTGGGCGGGGCAGTGCTGGCGTTTGCCGGGGCCAAAAAGGTCTGCCCGCCCCGCGTGGTGGAGCATGAAGTGCCGTTCCACACCGGTGTAGACGATGTGGATGCCATGCTGACCGATCTGCAGACCCAGCTGGACACCCTCCACGCGCTGAACGAGACGCTGCCGGACCCGCAGCTCTCGGCGGCCATGACCCGGATGGAAAAGGCCGGGCGCTCCATTGTGGAAACGGTGGAAGCTTCCCCCGCCAAGGCAAAGCAGGTGCGGCGGTTTGCCAACTACTACCTGCCCGATGCCGTGAATGTGCTCCAACAGTATGCAAAGCTGGCCCGGCAGGGGGTGCGGGGCGAGAACGCCGCCGCCATCCGGGCAGAGGTGGAAAAGAACGCTTCCTCCATTGCCACGGCTTTTGAAAACCAGCTGGATGCCCTGTATGCCGCAGAAAGCATGGATCTTTCGGCAGACCTGACGGTGCTGCAAAACATGCTGAAAGGGCAGGGTTTATAACGTATTACGAGGATCTGGAATTGCAATCTGGAAAGGATGGAACCAACAATGGCTGACAACAATACCCTGAACTTTGACCTGGAGGCTTCGGCTGTGCCGACCCTGACGCTGGACCCCGCCCCGGAGGCTGCCGTGGAGGAGAAAAAGCCGGACCCCGCCCCGGAGGCACAGCCGCAGGTGCAGCTGACCGCCGAGGAACAGGCCATGGTGGATCAGTTTGCGGAAAAAATCGACATCACCAACAGCCAGCAGGTGCTGCAGTACGGCTCCGCCTGCCAAAAGAAGATCGGAGATTTCTCGGAAGCCGCATTGGCCAAGGTCTCGACCAAGGACCTGGGCGAGGTGGGCGACATGATCACCGACCTGATCGGCGAGCTGAAAAACTTTGATGCCAACGAAGAACAGCAGAAAGGCATCCTGGGCTTTTTCAAGAAAAAGGGCGACCAGCTGGATAACCTCAAGACCAAGTACAACAAGGCCGAGACGAACGTGGAAAACATTCAGTCCATGCTGGAAAAGCACCAGGTCCAGCTGCTCAAGGACATTGCCATGCTGGATAAGATGTACGACCTGAACATGGCGTATTTCAAGGAGCTGAGCATGTACATCCTGGCCGGCAAGAAAAAGCTGGCCGAGGTGCGTGCCGGCGAGCTGCAGCAGGCCATGGACAAGGCCAAGGCCTCCGGCCTGCCGGAGGATGCCCAGGCCGCCCGCGACCTGTCCGACCAGTGCGAGCGCTTTGAGAAAAAGCTCTACGACCTGGAACTGACCCGGAACATCAGCCTGCAGATGGGTCCCCAGATCCGCCTGCTGCAGAACAACAATACCATGATGGCCGAAAAGATCCAGTCCACCATCGTGAACACCATCCCGCTGTGGAAGAACCAGATGGTGCTGGCCCTGGGCCTGGCCCACACCCAGAAAGCCATGCAGGCCGAGCGTGCCGTGACCGACATGACCAACGACCTGCTCAAGAAGAACGCCGATGCCCTCAAACTGGGCACCATCGAGACGGCCAAGGAGAGCCAGCGCGGCGTAGTGGACATCGAGACGCTGCAGCAGACCAACAAGAGCCTGATCGAGACGCTGGACGAACTGAACAAGATCCAGACCGAGGGCCGCGCAAAGCGGGTGGCTGCCGAGCAGGAGCTGACCCGCATCGAGGACGAGCTGAAGCAGAAGATGATGGAGATCCGGAGCTGAAATGGCAAACGCTGATTTTTCCAGAGAACAGAATCAGGCCCGCGGCGGCTTTGACGCGGGCAGCTACCGCGAAGCAAAGCGCCCGGAGCCGCAGGCAGAGCGCCTGACCCCCTTGCAGCAGAAGCTGGCCGGGCTGGAACAGGCTCTGCCCGCCGCACTGGCAAAGCAGGGCACGGCGCTGGCTCTGAGCGTGGTGGTGATGCTGGCTGCATTTTTTGGGCTTGGGGGCGCAAAGCTCCGCAGCCGGTACAACGAAGCGCGCCAGTGGTACACCACCGGGGTTGCCGCCGACAATGGCTATACCCTGAGCGAGGAGCTAACCACCCGCGCCAACACGGCGGCGAACATCATCACCACCGGCGGGAATACGCTGGGGGCCGATAACGCCGAGGTGCTGGCTGCGCAGACCGCACTGGACGACTTCTCGGCCTGTCTGGAAGCGGTGCAGAGCGGCGGCAAAGCGCAGGCGCTGACCTCGCTGCCCTATTATCAGGGCAGCACGATGCACGCACTGTATCAGGCGAATGAGGTGCTGGGGTCGCGGATCGACCAGCTCTATGCAAAGCTGCAGGAGCAGGCCGCAGACCCCATGAAGATGGGTGCGGTGCAGGGCCAGTACGGCCAGTTCAACAGTGCCGGGACCATCCTGGGCAACCTGCAATATAACAATGCGGTGTATGACTATCAGAACGATACCGGCGGCTTCCCGGCCAGTGTGCTGGGCGGGCTGTTCGGTGTACAGGAGGTGGAACCGTTCGCATGAAAACAAGGAAACAAGTTTCGGCAAAGCTGTGTGCCCTGTTCGTGGTGCTGGCCGTCGGCCTGACGGCCCTTGCGCCCGCCGCCTTTGCGGCCAAGGCCCAGCTGCCCGATCTGCCCAGTGACCAGTGTGTGGTGGATGATGCCAACATCCTGAGCAGCAGCACTACGACTACGCTGGAAACCCTCAACGCACAGCTCACCCAGCAGTGCGAGGAAGCACAGATCGGCGTATTGACGGTCGATTATACGGGAAGTTTATCCACGGAGGACTACGCCGTGCAGGCGGCCAACGCCTGGGGGCTGGGCAGTTCCAGCAAGAACAACGGTGTGCTCATCCTGCTGGTGATGCAAAGCCAGCAGTACGCCGACGGCGACTATTACCTTGCCACCGGCGACGGCTTCCGGAACACGACACTGGAAAAACAGGCCAGCGCCATTGCTCAGACGATGGAGGACCGCTTCGCGGCGGGCGATTACGATGCCGCCGTGACCACCTGCGCCAACAATGTGGCCGCCGCCATTGCCGACATTTACGGCGTGACCCTGAGCGGCAGCACCGGCACCGTCGGCAAGGATCCGAATGGTTCTCATTACAGCGATCTTTACGATGAGGCTCCGGCTGCATCCTATACTTCGCCATTCCTCACCATCCTGGCGGTGATCATTCTCCTGTTTGCCCTGAACACGATCTTCCGGGGCATCCGGCGCGGCTTTGGCGGGGGCGGCGGTTTCTTCGGGCCTTTCTTTGGCTTCGGGCTGGGGTATGGCATGGGCAGCCGTCGGCGCGGTCCCCGGCCCCCGCGCGGCCCTTATGACGATTGGGGCGGCCCCCGTGGGCCTCGCGGCCCGCGCCCTCCGCGCGGCGGCGGCCCGCGTCCGCCCCGTGGGGGCGGCGGCTTCGGCGGCGGTTCCTTTGGCGGCGGCATGGGCGGCGGACGCTCCGGCGGCAGCTTTGGGGGCGGCAGCTTCCACGCAGGCGGCGGCTCGTTCCATGGCGGCGGCGGTGGCCGTGGACGGTAAAAATACCCAACAACAAAAAACACCTGCAACCGATGCTGGCTGCAGGTGTTTTGTTGTTGATCGGAAAACCTTACTTGGTGCCGTAGATGCGGTCGCCAGCGTCGCCCAGGCCGGGGACGATGTAGCCGTTCTCGTTCAGGTGGTCGTCCTTTGCGCCCAGGTAGATGTCCACATCGGGGTGAGCATTGTGCAGAGCCTCGATGCCTTCCGGAGCAGCGATCAGACCGATGAACTTGATGCGCTTTGCGCCGTGCTTCTTGATCTGGGTGATGGCATCAATGGCGCTGCCGCCGGTGGCCAGCATGGGATCCAGCACCAGAACGTCACGCTCGGCGATATCCTGGGGCAGCTTGCAGAAATACTCCACAGGCTGCAGGGTCTGCTCGTCGCGGTACAGGCCGATGAAGCCCACCTTTGCAGCGGGCAGCAGGGTCAGCATACCGTCCAGCATGCCCATACCGGCGCGCAGGATGGGCACCAGAGCCAGCTTGCGGCCGGCCAGGACCTTGGTTTTTGCCATGGTGATGGGGGTCTCGATCTCGACCTCCTCCAAAGGCAGGTCACGGGTGGCTTCGTAGCACAGCAGGGTCGCAATCTCGCCCACGAGGTCACGGAACTCTTTGGTGCCGGTCTGCTTGTTGCGCAGGATGCTCAGTTTGTGCTGCAGCAGGGGATGCTCAACGATCATGGGGGTCATAAAAACACGCTCCTTATTGTAAATTGTATATGGATTTACAGAATGGGTACCGATTTGGCTCGTCAAAAGCGACATGCTTTTCATGACGCAAAGGCTTTTTGCGCACGGGCTCACCCTCTCAGGCGCTTCGCGCCAGCTCTCCCAAAGGGAGAGCCACTGGCGTGTCGGTGGTGGCCCTGCGGACCGAGCAAACTTTATACTGTGCGTGAACGGGAGTGCTTCGCTGTCTCAATCAACGGGTGCTGTTCGGATGCATTTTGGAAAGCAACTGCTGCCAATGGGGACAGGGCCCAGCATTTTACGCCATATCGGGCCCAAGCGAACAGTGCAGCTTGTCCGGCCTGCCAAGGGCTCCCCCTTTGGGGGAGCTGGCAAAGCCGGCAGGCTTTGACTGAGAGGGCGAGAAAACTTACCGGTTCTCGATCGCCATCAGCTTGGCAATGCGCTTTTCGTGGCGGCCGCCCTCAAAGGGGGTGTTCAGGAACAGATCCACCAGCTGGCAGGCCAGGCCGGGGCCGACCACGCGGCCGCCCATGCACAGGGCGTTGGCATCGTTGTGGCGGCGGGTGTACTCACAGCTGAAGCTGTCGGAGCAGCAGCAGGCACGGATGCCCTTGACCTTGTTGGCGGCCATGCTGATGCCTACCCCGGTGCCGCAGAACAACAGCGCCTTGCTGCACTGGCCGCTGACCACAGCGTCGCAGGCAGGCAGGGCCATGTCCGGATAATCCACGCTGGCCGTGCTGTGGGTGCCAAAGTCGATATACTCCAGCCCCAGCTCGTCCAGATGTGCCTTAACGGCTTCTTTCAGTTCAAAACCGCCGTGATCGGCGGCCAGTGCGATGGGTTTTGCCATGGATGCTTCAATCCTTTCCATTTTCCGATTCCTGATTTTGGGCGGCCTGGGCGGCAAGACGCTCGGCACGCTCCCGCTCGGCCTGGCTCAGCCGGTGATAATCCGGCAGCAGGGCTTCCGGCAGAACCGTCTGGCCCTGAGCGTGCATCTGCTTTGCCACCTGGGCCACGGCTGCGGCACGGCCGCCCCGCAGTGCCGGCGGAACGCAGAGAACACCCGGAACATTGCTGTATTTATTATAGCACAGAGAAGCGCCATCACCAACAAAAAACAGAGGTTTTTTGCAATTTTCTACAAACGGGGCCAGGTCGTCCACGGCGCGGGCATCGTCGTCCATCAGGCGGGTGTGGGTGCCAAGGTCAAAGGCGGCGCTGTACACCTGGGCCCGGCGGGCATCCAGGGCGCAGAGCACGGTGCCCTGCCCGGTGTGGGCGGCGGCCAGGGCTTCCAGCGTGGAGACGGGGGCACACGGCGTTTCCCGCGGGAACGCCAGCCCCTTGACGGCGGCCAGGCCGATGCGCAGGCCGGTAAAGCTGCCGGGGCCTGCGTTCACGGCGTACAGGTCGATGTCGGCGCAGGTCTTGCCGCACAGCTTCAGGCAGGTGTCGATCAGCGGCATCAGCGTCTCGCTGTGGGTCATGCCGGCATCCAGAAAGCATTCGTACAGCAGGCGGTCGTCCTGCATCAGGGCCACGCCCAGGGTCTTGCCCGCCGTATCTACGGCTAAAATATTCATACGCTGATGCCCTCCAGGGTGATGCGGCGGGTGGTGTCGTCCAACCGCTCGATGTGGATGTGGATGGGGTGCTCCGGAGCCAGCAGATCGGCAAAGTTCTCGCTCCACTCGGCCGCCACGATGGCCCCCTGATCCAGATAATCGTAGAACCCTGCCGCGCACAGATCGTTTTCGGTGGAGATGCGGTAGAGGTCAAAGTGTGCCAGCGGCCGGGGGCCGCGGTAATAGTTGACGATGGCAAACGTGGGGCTGCTGACCGGGTCGGTGCAGCCCAGGCCATCGGCCAGGCCCTCGCAGAACGCGGTCTTGCCTGCGCCCAGCCCCCCGGTAAAGGCGATGAGTGCCCCGTCCGGCAGCACGGCGGCCAGCTTTTTGCCCAGGGCCACCGTTTCTTCTTTGGAATGGGTGATGTATTCAGACATAAAAATGCTCCTTTCTTGGAAGAAGCCGCCCCCATCCGGGCCGCAGCAGCGCACCTGCGGAAAGGGCGAAACACAAAAGGGATGGCAGAACGCTCTGCCATCCCTCAGTATAATATAAATCGTTCAAAAGTGCAACGCCGGAATGCGGCGCTCAGGCGGCCTGCTGGAGGCTGTCTGCTGCCGGTTCGGTCAGGCGAACGCCGGCATTGCCGAACAGGCGGGCGTAGGCCGCCTGGGCATGGGGCCGTCTGCCGCCCTGGGCGTTGTACCAGACCAGATCATCGGAGCCGTAGGTATCCATGGCGTGCTGGAGGGATTGCTCCAGCGTCTGGCCCAGGATCAGGTGGTTTACGGTGTCCCACAGCATACTGCGGGAATACACGGTGTAAACGTTGTTCACATAGCCCACCACGGCGCTGGCCCCGCCTGCCAGCAGAGCATCGGCGATGGAGGTGTCCACACTGCCGTCCACGCCCAGAAATTCACAGGTCTCGGAGTAGAGGATGGTGCCGTCCAGCTGGCCGGAGCGGTAAGCGGCCCGGAAAAAGGCCGGGGTGATGCAGTACAGGCCGTTGATCTTGATGACCCGATGGGTCAACAGGTCGATGCCGTAGGACAGATCGCGCCAGAGGCTGGATTCCTCGGTCAGCAGGATCACGGGCTCAGTGCGCACCTGGCGGAAGAACAGCCCGGAAGCGTAGGTGTAATAGGAGCCGTGGGCGCTCAGGATGCACAGGTCGTAATCCCCCATGCCGCGCAGGTCGGCCACGGTCACGGAGGTGTCGATCCGGGTATGCAGGCCCATGGCGTTCCAGAAGCTTTTCATATAGGAGTAATACGGGTAGCGGGAGCTGTTCACCGTGTTGTCAAAGGCGTAGTAGATCATGGCGCGGCCCACATTCGTGTCCGGTGCGTTCAGCATCTCCTGCAGATTGGCCGTGGGCATGCCCGCGTCAGCCGACAAGGCATTGTCCTCGTCCGGGTCCTCCACCAGCACACCGCCCCATGCACCACAGGTGTATGCAAAACTGACCATGCCGTTCTCCTCGTCCACATAGACGGAGCGCGGCTGAACAAGCCCCTGCACAGCCAGCTGCTGCACCTGCTCCAGCGCGGCATCCAGCCGCTGGGCGCGGGACATTTCTTCGTAAGTTTCACTTTCGGTCAGGGCAGCAACGGCTGCGTCGGCCTGCTGCATCTGAGCGGCATCCGCGGTGCTGAGGGAGTCGGAGCTGCCGGTCTCGGGGGCAGCGGCCAGCGCGGCCGTGGAACACAGGGCGGAGATCAACACACACAGCGCACACAGGGCGCAGAAAAAACGATGTGGTTTCTGTTTCATCTTGTTGTCGTTCCTCCAGGAGCCTGCGGGAAAAGCGGCAGGCCTCATGGCTCCATTTTAGAGAGTCCGGCCGTCTTTGTCAAGGCTGGCGGAGCGGATTTTGCAGACTTGTCACACAGTGGAAAGAAATGTGGAAAAAACCGCCGCTGTCTTGCGCAGAATCACGGACTGCGGTATAATATACCAGTAATAATGGGGGATCAGCGGGCAGCGGCCAAAGGCCCGCCGCTGGTACAGGAAAGGCGGTGCCTGATTGGAAGCTATCCGGCGCTATTTCAAACGGACTGATCGAATTTACCTGCTGCTCTGCATTTTCAGCAGTGCCATGGCGGTGGCGGCGCTTTCGTCGTGGGCGGCAAAGCAGGGCAGCGGCTTTGCCGTGGATGAACTTACCGGCCAGATCACCGGCATCGGCGATTACCGCAGGGCGCTGGTGCAGGCAGGCGCAGCGGCCCTTGGCCTGGTGATCGCGGTCATCCTCTCCAACATCGACTACCGCAGCCTGGTCAAGGTGTGGCCGGTGCATGTGGTGCTGACCTGGGGCCTGGTGTTGCCCACCCTGGTCATCCGCAATGTGAGCATCGGCCCGCTGACCATCGGCTACAATGCGGGCGACACCGACAACTACTCCTGGTACAAGCTGGGCGGCTTTACGTTCCAGCCCACGGAGCTGGCCAAGATCAGCTTTATCCTGACCTTTGCCATGCACCTGAACAATGTGCGCACCCGCATCAACGAGCCAAAGGAGCTGGCCAAGCTGCTGCTGCACCTGGCCGCGCCCATCCTGATCATCCATATCCAGGGCGACGACGGCACGGCCATCATCTATGCCATCATCGGCTGCTGCATGATGTTTGCGGCGGGCCTGAGCTGGAAATATATCTTGGGAGCCGTGGCGGCGGCTGCGGCTGCCGTGGCGGCGGCCTTTGCCTTTTTCAGCGATAAGATCGGCAAGGGGTACCAGTGGTACCGCATCCTGGCCGTGATCGACCCCGAAAACAAAACGGGCTGGGCCCCCAGCGAGACGGTGTGGAAAAACATCATCTATCAGCAGCAGCGCGGCGAGATCGCGCTGGGGTCTGGAGGCATCTTTGGCAACGGGCTGTTCGGCGGCAGCTATTACAGCGTGCCCAATGCCCACAACGATTTCATCCTGAGCTGGATCGGCAACGCGGCGGGCTTTGTGGGCTGCTGCGTGGTGCTGGGCGTGCTGTTTGCCCTGGTCATCAAGACCTTTGCCACCGGGGCCCGCAGCGAAGATCTGCTGGGCACGTTCATCTGTGCGGGCATCGGCGGGGCGTTTCTGGCGCAGATCGCCGTGAATGTGGGAATGAACCTGCGCATCCTGCCGGTGATCGGTGTCACGCTGCCGTTCTACTCGGCAGGCGGAAGCTCGGTGCTGATGCTGTATATCTGTGTGGGGCTGGTGCTCTCGGTGTACACCCACAATACCAAAAAACTGTTCGGATAAAAAAATGCGGAGCGGCTGCCCCGGGGGCAGCCCAAAAGGAAACGAGTATGGAAACGATTGCGGAACCTATGACCCGGCGGGAAAAGGGCTTGAAGTATCTGCGGCAGTATCTGGTCATTACCCTGAGCATCTCCATCATGTCGGTAGGCGTGTACTTTTTCAAATTTCCAAACAACTTTGTCTTTGGCGGTGTGACCGGTGCGGCAGCGCTGGCGGCCAAACTCACCCCGCTTTCGGCTTCGGCCTTTTCCTCGGCAGCCAATATGATCCTGCTGGTGGTGGGGCTGATCTTTCTGGGCAAAAACTTTGCCCTGACCACCGGCTATGCCACGCTGGTGATGAGCCTGGAGCTGATGGTGCTGGAAAAGGTGTGCCCGCTTTCGGGTCCGCTTTCCGACCAGCCGATGCTGGACCTTCTGTTTGCCATTGCGCTGCCCGCCATCGCCTCGGCGCTGCTGTTCAACGTGGGCGCTTCCAGCGGCGGCACCGATGTCATTGCGCTGATCGTGGAAAAATACACCCACATCCACAGCATCGCCGCAGCGCTGTTTTTGACGGATCTGTTCATGGTGGTGGCCGCCTGCTTTGTGTTCGACCTGTATACGGCACTGTACTCGTTTGTGGGCCTGACCGTGAAATCGCTGGTGATCGATGCGGTGCTGGAAAAGATCAAGATGTGCAAGGCCATCCTGATCATCTGCGACGAGAAAGACCCCATCTGTGAGTTTGTGATGAAAACGCTGGTGCGCGGTGCCACCTACACCCCCTGCTTTGGTGCCTACACGGACAAGCCCCATTATATGATCTATACGACCCTGACCCGGCGGGAGGCCGATCAGCTGCAGGATTTTATCCACCGGCAGCACCTGAACGCCTTTATGTCCATGCTGAGCACCACCGAGGTGTTCGGCAAGGGATTCAACCACGCATAATAGGAGGGACGTATGGTACAGGTCGATCTGATCACCGGCTTCCTGGGGGCGGGCAAGACCACGTTCCTGCGCCGGTATGTGCGGTACCTGACGGCCCAGGGACACCATGTCTGCATCCTGGAAAATGATTTTGGCGCGGTGAACGTGGATGCTCTGCTGGTGGCCGACCTGCTGGGCGAGCGGTGCGAGCTGGAGACCATCAGCGGCGGGTGCGACTGCGACACCCATCAGCGCCGGATGCGCACCAAGCTGATCTCCATGGCCATGCGCGGCTTTGACCGCGTGGTGGTGGAGCCCAGCGGAATTTTTGATGTGGACGAGTTCTTTGACGTGCTGCGGGACGACCCGCTGGACCGCTGGTATCGGCTGGGGAATGTGATCGCCATTGTGGATGCCATGCTGCCGGAGGAGCTTTCGCCCCAGGCGGAGTATCTCCTGGCCTCCGAGGCGGCCTGCGCAGGCCGTGTGGTGTTCAGCCGCTGCCAGCTGGCCGGGCCGGAGTGGACGGCAAACGCCGCCGCGCATTTACAGCGGGCCCTTGCGGCCTGCAAGTGCAGCCGCGCCCTGACCCCGGCCGACTGTCTGCAAAAGGATTGGGCCGCCCTGACCGAGAACGACCTTGCCGCGCTGGAGCGGTGCGGCTGCCGGCAGGCCAGCTGCGAAAAGCTCTGCTTTGACCGGCACGATGCCTTTGGCTCGGCCTATTTCCTGGAACTGGGCCTGCCCCGCGCCCAGCTGGAACGGGCCATTCCCGGCCTGTTCACCGACCCGGCCTGCGGGCGGGTGCTGCGGGTGAAAGGCTTTGTGGAGGATGCAGGCGGATGGGTGGAGCTGAACGCCACCGCCGACGGCCTGACCGCCGCCCCGCTTGCCACCGGCCAGCAGGTGCTCATCGTCATCGGCGAGGGGCTGGACAAGGCAGCCATTGAACAGAAACTTCGGCTGGCACGCTGATTTTGCCGCCCCAACGGCAGGATCCGGCGGCAAAGGCAAAAAAGGAGGAATCCCATGGAAACAAAGCAAAGACTCTCCGCCCGGCGGGTGCTGGGCATGGTGGTGGGCATCGTTATCATCGGCCTGGGCATCGCCCTGTTCAAGCAGTCCCACCTGGGCAACGATTCCATCAGCGCGCTGAATATGCGCCTGGCCGAGCTGCTGGGTGTTTCGCTGGGGCTGGTGAACCTGTGCGTAAACATCCTGTTCTTTTTGTTGGAGATCGCCTTTGGCCGCAAATATATCGGCCTGGGCACGTTCATCAACGGCATTTTCATGGGGTATATCATCACCGCGTTCTATGACCCCATTGCGGCCCTGTGCGGGCCAGCGGGCAGCTTTGCAGGCCAGCTGATCTGGATGGCATTGGCCGTGCCGGTCACGGCGCTGGGCGTGGCACTGTACCAGACCGCAGACCTGGGCATCGCGCCCTACGATTATCTTTCCCTGGGGCTGCGGGATCACACGCCGTTCCCGTATTTTGGCTGTCGGGTGTTCACCGATGCACTGTGCGCACTGCTGTGCTGGCTTCTGGGCGGCCTTGTGGGCCTGGGCACCCTGGTGTGTGCGTTCTGCCTGGGGCCTTTTGTGCAGTTCTTCAGCCGCACGGTGGCGGAAAAGGTGCTGAAAGAAGCGTAAAGAACGATACCGGGAGGGAAGTGGCATGCTCAAACGATTCATCGTGCGGCTGCTGAGCTGGCTGCTGGCGGCGGCCCTGGGAGTGCTGCTGATCATCGGGACTCTGCTGGGGGCGCAGGGGTGGCAGCTGTACCGCGCTGCGGTGCAGCAAAAGCCCATTGCCGGCTGGTATGACGAGATC
Organism: uncultured Faecalibacterium sp.; assembly: GCA_934547065.1. Classification (GTDB taxonomy): domain Bacteria; phylum Bacillota; class Clostridia; order Oscillospirales; family Ruminococcaceae; genus Faecalibacterium. The sequence goes on along the minus strand of CAKTEF010000010.1, from coordinate 30,796 downwards.
GCGGCAAAGCCCGGTTTTTCAGGCTGCGACCGGCTGCCCCAGACCTACATCGACGCAGTGATCGCCGTGGAGGACAGCCGGTTTGAGAAACATCACGGCATCGACCCGGTGGCCATCGTCCGCGCCCTTTTGACCGATCTGCGGACGCACTCGGCCGCCGAGGGCGGCAGCACCCTGACCCAGCAGCTGGCCAAAAATGAGCTGTTTACGCAGGAAAAGCGGATGGCCCGCAAAGCGGCAGAGCTGTTTGCGGCGCGGGATCTGGAAAGCTATTACTCCAAGCAGCAGATCTTTGAGATGTATGCGGGGACCATCTACTTTGGCAGCGGCTACTACGGCGTTGCCGAGGCCGCACGCGGTTACTTTGACAAAGAGCCTGCTCAGCTGGCGGCGGCCGAGTGCGTGGTGCTGGCGGGCCTGCCGCAGGCTCCCTCTCAGTACGACCCCACCACCCGCCCGGCGCTGGCCCTGAAACGGGCAGAAACCGTGATCGAACGGATGGAATCGTGCAAAAAGCTTACCCATACCCAGGCGCTGGAACTGGCGGACCAGGTGGAGGCCCTGCCCCTCCTGGCCGGTGCGGCGGGGTAAAGGCAGGAGACAAAGAAGCAGCAAGAAAGCCCGCCGGGCGGTACAAGAAGTACCATGCCCGGCGGGCTTTTTCGATGGTTTGGAACGTCAGGATTCCCGCACCAATTGTTTTGCACTGGTAGGGCTGGAACGGTAAAGTCCCAGTAGACGGCAGGAAGGACCATTGGGGGCATTGACCCCCTGTTCCCAGGCTTCTACCGTTTTGGTGGAAACGCCCATGACAGAAGCGAACACGACCTGCGTCATGCCAAGGTCTTTGCGGATGGTCCGGATATCCTCAGCCTTGAACTGCGGGACAGGCTCTACGCTGATCTTGTGGACCCGTGCGCCATTGGGCTTCCCGTTTGCGTAATCCACCGCTTCGTTCAGGCCCTGCAGGATGCTCTGGTAAACATTCATCAAATCAGCTCCTTACAAAGTTCGTTCCAGATATTCAATGATCGTTCGGATGTTATTTCGTTCCGCCTTGCTCAGGTTTTCCTTTTCGTTTTTGGGGTAGGCAGTGATCAGGAAAATCGTCTCCCGCAGAACGATGTCTACATAGCAGACACGGGCACTGCCGCTTTTTCCACGGTTGTCCAGGGCAAAACGCAGCTTACGCAGGCCGCCGGTGCCCTGCATCACAGCTCCGGCGGTGGGGTCTTTCAGAATCTCATTTTCCAGCCGACGCAGATCTTCGTCGGTAAGGCCCATGGCCTTCCAGTTCTTATCGAACTCCGGGAGGATGATAAACGTCCGTTGCATGGCTGGAAATCCTTTCTGTTACTATTATACTCCTATTGGATGGGAGATGCAAGAGAACCCAAAACTTTATTCCGGTGCTTTCATGCTTTCCACCATGCTGATCTGGCGGACATGGCGGCGCATGAGGCGGCAGACCACGAACGTGAACAGCATGGTGAGCGCCATGCTGAACAGATAGCTGCGGGGCGCAATGGTGCGAATGAACATCATCTGATCCATTTCCACGGTGCGGATGATGAACTGGTGCAGCGGCACGCCCAGCGCAAGTCCCACCAGGGAGCCGATCAGGGCCAGCAGGTCGATCTCGCGGAAGATGTAGCGGTAGACCTCCGGGTCATAGAAGCCCAGCACCTTGATCGTGGCCAGCTCCTTTTTGCGCTCGCCCAGGTTGACGCTGATGAGATTGTAGAGCACCACGGCGGCCAGCGCAGCGGCGCAGCCGATGATCAGGATGACCACCGAGTTCAGGCAGCCGATGAGGTTGTTGAACATCAGGGTGGTGTCCTCAAGGAACGAGACACTGCTGACGTAGTTGCAGCCCAAAAGGGTGGAGCGCAGCGTGTCGCGGGCGGTGTCGGTGGGGCAGTCGGTCTGGCCGAACACGGTGTTCCAGGCGGGCAGCTGGCCGTCGGCGGTCAGGGCGCGCAGCTGGTCCTGTGCCAGGTAGAGCCGGGTAAAGACGTAGTTCTCGGTGATGCCGGTCAACGTCAGCGTTTTGCGGCTGCCGTCGGCGGTTTCCACCGTGAACGGATCGCCTACGGCCAGGCCCAGGCTTTCGGCGGTCTTTTCGGTCAGGATGACGCTGGAACGATCAAAGGGGATGGCCTTGTGGCCGCTGCGGGTGCGGAACGTGAAGTAGACGGGCATCTGGCTTTCGTCCTGCGCCGTGACGATGCTGACCGTGGCCTTTTCGCCTGCGGCATTGTAGAGGGTGACGCTCTTGGTGTAAAAGCTGCCCCAGCTGGTCACGGCAGAGCTGGCATCCAGCGTGTCGGCCAGGCCGTTTTCCAGCGTCAGGGCGGCTTCGTCGCTCAGGAAAACGGTCAGGTCGGTGTGGGTCAGCTGGGTGGTCTGCTTGTCGAGCATGGGCAGGAGGGAGTCCTGGATGCCAAAGCCGATCAGCAAAAGTGCCGTACAGCCCGCTACGCCCAGAACGGTCATGAAAAAGCGCTTTTTATACCGGAACAGGTTGCGGGCGGTGGTCTTTTGCGAAAAGCTCATCCGCTTCCACAGCGGGGTCAGGTATTCCAGGAAGATGCGCTTGCCCGCCACCGGCGCACGGGGCAGCAGCAGGGAAGCGGTTTTCTCTTTCAGGCTGGTGCGGCAGGCTTCCAGCGTGGAAAGTCCGATCACCGCCGCGCTGACGGCCACGCTGGCCAGCGCCATGCCGGGGTAGAAGTGGAGCGTGAACGTGGGCAGGCTGAACATCATGGTCTGATAGGCTTTCCACATGATCAGCGGGAAGATCACAAAGCCCACGGCCATGCCGGCCACGCTGCCCAGGATGCTGGCGGTCAGGCCGTAAAAGAGGTATTTGCCTGCGATCTTTGCGTTGGAGTAGCCCAGGGCTTTCAGGGTGCCCATCTGCAGGCGGTTCTCGTCCACCATGCGGGTCATGGTGGTGGAGGCCACCAGCGCCGCCACCAGGAAGAAGAACACCGGGAACACCCGCGCAATGGCGGCCATCCGGTCGGCATACTGTTCAAAGGTGACAAAACTCACGGTGCTGCCCCGGTCCAGCACAAACCATTCGCCGGACTGGATGTCGTGGATCTGCTCCTCGGCATCGGTGATCTGCTGCTGGCCGTCGGCAAGCTTCTGTTCGGCCTCGGCTTTCTGCGTCTCGTATTCGGTGCGGGAAGCTTCCAGCTGTTCCTTGCCGGAGTTGTACTCTTTCCAGCCCTCGTCCAGCCGGATGCGGGCGGCATCGAACTGGGTGTAGGCGGCAGCGGTGCCGGTGGTGAGCTGCAGCTGCCCTTGCAGCAGCTGCACTTTCATCCGGCGCAAAGCAGCCTTGGCCTCGGTGACCAGGTCGGTGTTGGAAAGGCTGGGCGAGGAGATCAGCCCCTGGGCGTACATCTGCTGTTTGCCTGCGTCCAGCTGGGCCTGATAGCCGTTGAGCTGGCCGTTGATGTTGTCGTAGGCGGCCTGCGCCTTAGCCAGGGCATCCCGCAGCTCGGTGTATTCTTCGTCCTCCGGTTCGGCTTCGTCCAGCGCTTTCTGCGCGTTGTTCAGGGCCGTTTCGGCGTAGCCAAGCAAGGGGTCGGCCACCTGCTTCAGGTTGACCAGCAGCTCGATCTGCTGGAGCCGATCCTCAAATTCCAGCACCTGCTCCTCACTGCTCACCAGCGTGTCGGCCCCGTGTTCCATCGTGTCGGGCAGGGCGGCTTTCTGGGCGGCAAGCTCGGCTTCGCCTGCGTCCAGCTGAGCCTTGGCGGCGGTGAGCCGGGCCTCGGCATCGGCAAGCTGCTGTTCGGCCTCCGCGAACTGGCGTTCGGCCTCGGCTTTTTGTTCGGCAAAGGTCTGCTTGGCTTCGTCCAGCCGGGCGGTGGCATCGTCGATGAGCCGGGTCCGGCGGGTGGTACACTGTGCCGCGCTGATGGCGGTGAGCCGGTCGGCCACGGCATCCACGGCGGCCTGGTATTCGTCCGAGTAATTATCGTACAGATCGGCGTTTTCTGCCTTGATGTAACAAGCGGTATAATAATCTGCGGTCAGCTGGCCGTCCTGCACGAACACCATGGCATCCAGAACGCCGTCACCCGCCGTGGAAGTTTCCTGCCCGGCGGAGAAATACTGCGGGTCCTGCACCCGGCCCACCACGGTGTACTGGGTGCGGCGGAGATTCTCGGTGTCATCGGGCAGGGTGAGCGTGGTGCCCAGCGGGATGGGATCCCCGTGGCCCAGCACCTGCACCACGCACTCGTCGGCGCTCTGGGGCAGCCGCCCCTCCAAAACGAGGAGACGGTTCATGTTGTCCGGAGTGTCGGCCTCCGGGTCTGTGCCCAGCTGCTGCACCCGCACCACCGCGCCGTCGCTGGAGGTGGACCACTGGCCCACGGCATCCAGGTATTTCACGGGCATCACGGCGCTGACCCCCTCGGTGGCGGCAATGGCGGTGATGTCGTCCTCCGAAAGGCCCAGTGTGGAAAGAACGCGCAGGTCGAACACGTTCTGCTGGGTGTAGAATTTCTGCCCGGCGGTGCGCATACTGGGCGCAAAGCTGGCCAGACCTGTCAGCATCATCACGCCCAGAAGCACGATGCCAAACAGGGAAAGAAACCGGCTCAGATTGCTTTTGAGATCCCGCAGGATGTTTTTGCGATAACTTTTCTGCACAGCACTCACCACTCGATCTGTTCCACAGGAACGGGATGTTCGTTGACCTTGTTGGAGAGGATCTGCCCGCTTTTCACCTGGATGATCCGGTCCGCCATGGCCGTCAGGGCCGTGTTATGGGTGATGACGATGACGGTGCGGCCCGTCTCACGGCAGGTGCGCTGGAGCAGGGCCAGAACCTGCTTGCCGGTTTTGTAATCCAGTGCGCCGGTGGGCTCGTCACAGAGCAGGAGCTTGGGGTTCTTGGCCAGGGCGCGGGCAATGGACACCCGCTGCTGTTCGCCGCCCGACAGCTGGGCCGGGAAATTGTTCAGCCGCTCGCCCAGGCCCACACTTTCCAGCGTGGCGGCGGGGTCCAGCGGGTTGCGGCAGATCTCGCTGGCCAGCTCCACGTTTTCCAGCGCGGTCAGGTTCTGCACCAGGTTGTAGAACTGGAACACAAAGCCCACATCGTACCGGCGGTAGGTGGTCAGTTCCTTTTCGGTAAAATGACTCACATCCTGGCCGTCCAGCCAGACATGGCCCTCGTCGCAGGTGTCCATGCCGCCCAGGATGTTCAACAGGGTGGTCTTGCCTGCGCCCGATGGGCCCACGATGATGCAGAACTCGCCTTTGTCCACATAGAAGTTCAGGTGGTCTGCCGCTGCGATCCGGACACTGCCGGTCTGATAATATTTGGAAACATCCTCAAATTGTACGAAATGCTCCATGGGTGTTCTCCTTGCCTTGGAAATTGTTTGCTATCACCTTAAATATAGCATATTTCGCAGGCAGTTTGGAGAGGACCGGAGGACAAATTTTCAAAAAGTTCACAGAGAGATGCACTTACACGGTTTCACTGCTCCATTACAGGCTTCCCCTTGATTCATAAGGACAATGTCCGCCCCTGTTTCAATTTGGCAGGCCGCAAAGTACCCCTCCTCCAGCGGGATCCAGCGCCGGACAAAGTTTGGGTAGCGCTCGCCCTCCCGTGCCTGCAAGCGCCGGGCCTGTTCTTCCTTGGTGCAGGTGACGAACACCTTGAGGTCATAGCAGTCTGCCAGGAGGGGATGATGGCTGTAACTGCCCTCCACCAGCACCAGCGGCTGGGGTGCCAACCGCTGCGTGGGGCAGAACGCGCCCTCCCGGCAGGAGTAGGCGCGGTAGGCCGCCGGCTGCCCGGCCGCACTGGGCAGCAGCACCTCCTGCCGCAGGCGGGCAAGGTCCATGTTGGCGCAGGGCGTATGCTCCCAGCCGGGCACCCGCTGGGCGGGCGGCAGGTAGAAATCGTCGGTGTGGACGGTGATGCTCCGGGGAAACTGTGCCGCCAGCTGCGCGGCCAGCGTGGTTTTGCCGCTGCCGCAGTGGCCGTCCAGCGCAGCCAGCACCGGCCGCTCCGGGTGGGCGGCCAGCAGGGCAGAAAGCGTTTCTATAACGGGTGAGAGGTTGGTTGAGATCATAAAGCCTTTCCTTGACAAAATACAGAAAATCAACTATACTACAAACAGAAAAGGCGCTGTCCGCAAGATGGTCAGCTCCTTATCCGGCAATCAATAAGCAAAAGCAAACGACCGCTCGTGTTGGGGAACGTGAGGCGGTCGTTTACTTTTTATTGTTAGAATAATGCTTGGCCTTGTGTTTGTCCCGAAAGACATCTTTCGAGATCATCCATGTGATCTGCGTAGCGCCAATGACGACATCGGCAATCAAATGCAGTACATTTACAACAATATTCAAAACATCCATGCTGGACTCCTCCGTTCAAATCTGTATGGATCGACATTCAAATAGTCCGGAGGAGATAAAAAGCAGACCTCCTCCGGAATTGTGCCGGAAAGAAGCCCGACCACCTGACATTGCAGACAGCGCACCGCCATTGCTGGCGGCAATATCACTATAACACGAAAGCGGAGAACTTTCAATCAATTTTGAAAATACCGCAAAAGAGCGCGTTACAGATCTTTTTGAAACGTTAAATTTTTATATTCCGTTGAAGAACCGCTCCGGTGGAAGGTTCCGTTCTCGGCAGGGGCAAAGCCCAATGCTCGCATCACGGCGCAGGAACCGGCATTTTCTGCGGCAACATCTGCGAGAAAAGTTTTTACGCCGCTCTGTTTGCCGAATTGCACCAGAGCCTGGACCATTTCCTTGGCGTATCCCTTGCGCCAGCAGGTGGGATGGATGCAGTAACCGATATCCCAGCAGGAGCCATTTTCTTTGACAACGGCGCAGCATGTGCCGATGGGCTGACAGGTGGCCTTGTCTTCGGCAATCATATAATAGCAGTCCGTGCTGTCATTCAGGTGACGAAGCAGGTCCATATATTCATTCAGGTCCTCAATATCGTCCAGTGCTGGGTCGGACAGGTATTTTCCGGTGATGGGGTCGCCCCAGATGCAGAGCGCAAAACCAGCATCCCGTTCTTCCTGCGGGCGCAGGCGCAGCCGAGATGTTTCAAATGGTGTGAAAATCATGTTGTTTCCTCCAAAGATGATGAACAAGAAATCTTTTGGTCAATCTGCAAAAATACAGCATCGTATGTGTCAATAGGCATAGCTTGGCGCGGCATCCAAAAATCAAACAGAGCGTTTAGCTCTTTGGAATCACCATAAAGCCGCTTGGTCTGCTTGTAGGCAAATGCATTTGCATCAACTTCGTGCGGCTGACCAAGATATAAAGTGGTGAAGTCATATTTACTGGCATCCAGCTTACAGGAATAATAATGACCACCGATTCGCTTATAACAAGTTCCATCATAGGCGATGACATATTGAAGACTGCGGCGAATCATATCACTGAACTGGCCCGGACAGAGATACTGCAATGCATGACGCAGCTCATGAAAAAGAAAGAATGCTTTTTCATAATCAGGCACAGAGCGCAAACGCTCTGCATTAAGAAAAACAGTCTTGCTCGCAATGTCGAACATGCCGTTTGCAGTTTCATATCCACAGGGCATGTCAAAGGATAAGCATAGATCAAGGCTGTGCTCCCGGCAATATTCATCAAAATAGAAACGAAAATCAAACATGTTCTTATACCCAAATGAACTATTTTATAAAACAAAGTATATCATACGCAGGCGGGAAGAACCAGCCGGAAATTTCCTGCCAAAAACTTTTCAAAATCCCCTTGACACTCCCCGGAAGCTGTGGTAAGATAATGCCACGTTAGAAATAACTAACCACAAACCAGAAAGCGGCAGAACAAGACGTGCCGCATTCTTTTTTGAATTTGAAGTTAGATAAACCTAACCAACAACTTGCCGAAACATCCGGAATAACCGGTGCCGTGCGGGGAATCCTGTTTTCAGAGCACAGCACACAGCCGAAGCGGAGGAAATGAGCCATGGAGCGTAATTTTGAGACCGTGATGATCGAACAATGCGCCCCGGTGCTGGCCGGGCTGAAACCGGCCGGGCTGTTCCGCTACGAGACGCGGGACTGCGCCGACCTTGCCGCACGGGTGCGGGGCTGGAACGAAACACTCAACCCCAAAGGCCTGCAGGTGCGGGTGCTCAAGGGCTGTGCGTACACTCACCAGTATCTGGTCTATGTCTACCGCACCAGCCGCCTGAGCCGGGTACTGGCGGACGAAAAGGTCCGTGCGTTTCTGGCCGATGAGGGATACACGCTCCCGGAGGAGCTGGGGGCCTGTGAGCCGCTGCTGCGCCAGCTCTCCCGCAGGCTCTGCTGCGGAGCCGGGTTCCCGCACGAGATCGGCATTTTTCTGGGGTATCCGCTCACCGATGTGGTGGGCTTTATCGAAAATCAGGGCCGCAACTTTACCTGCTGCGGCTGCTGGAAGGCTTACGGCGACCCCGATGCCGCCGCCCGCCGTTTTGCTCAGCTGAACAAGTGTACCCGGGTCTACCTGAGCTTGTTCCATGCGGGCACTCCCATTCTCCGCCTTGCTGTGGCGGCTTAACATGTCATTCTCTACCAATACTCTCTTTTTATCCTTGGCGCTCGCGGGGGACACCACGCCTTTGCGAGAAGAAATCCTCCTTTTGACACGCGGCCGCCTGATGCAGTCTGACCTCTGCAGCAGGCGGCTGTGTCGTTTATAAAATTGGAAAGCAACGAAAATGCGATAAAATAATGAGAAATCCATCCGGAGGAAAGCCTTTCCTGGATAGCTCAGGATTTGGAGTTAGTCATTGTTGAAACTGATAAAAATGGGACGAAAATCGGGCAAAGAATCTATTAGTTCCTACAAACTAACTTTCAATTGTGAAAAAAGTGTTGACAGGAAAGGTTAGTAAGTATAAACTATCCATGCTGATAGTTCCGACTGACTAACCAAAAAGGGACGGCAGCCAAAACACAAACAAGAGTGATAAGGGGAGTGGATCGTATGATGCCTCTGACAATGGCAAGGGCGGGCGAGACCGTCACCATCCAGAAGATCACCGGAAAAGACGAAGTTCGCCTGCATCTGGCGGAGCTTGGTTTTGTGGTGGGCAGCGAAGTGACCGTGGTCAATGAGATCGCGGGCAACCTGATCGTGCAGGTCAAGGAGAGCCGCCTGGCCCTGGACAAAACCATGGCAAACCGCATTCTGATCGGCTGAGCAGCGGAAACGCTGTTTGGGACCTGCTCCGACACTGGAATGGTCTCTGAAATAAAAGACAAGTAGAGGAGGAATTTACATGAAGACTCTGAAAGATGTTAAGGTCGGTGAGACCTGCACCGTGGCCCGCCTGCACGGCGAGGGCCCGGTCAAGCGCCGCATCATGGACATGGGCATCACCAAGGGCGTGGAGATCTACGTCCGCAAGGTGGCACCGCTGGGGGATCCCATGGAGCTGACCGTGCGCAACTACGAACTGAGCGTGCGCAAGGCCGATGCTGAAATGATCGAAGTGGTTTAACGATCAGAAGGAAAGGAAGAACGCTATGAGCATTAAAATTGCACTGGCCGGCAACCCGAACTGCGGTAAGACCACCCTGTTCAACAATCTGACCGGCTCGAACCAGTACGTCGGCAACTGGCCCGGCGTTACGGTGGAAAAGAAAGAGGGCAAGCTGAAAGGCGAAAAGGATGTCATCATCCAGGACCTGCCCGGCATCTACTCGCTGTCTCCGTACACGCTGGAGGAAGTCGTCTCCCGTACGTATCTGGTCAAGGAAAAGCCCGATGCCATCCTGAACATCATCGACGGCACCAACATCGAGCGCAACCTGTACCTGACCACCCAGCTGATCGAGCTGGGCATCCCCGTGGTCATGGCGGTGAACATGATCGACCTGGTGCGCAAGAACGGCGACAAGATCGACCTGAAGAAGCTGAGCAATGAGCTGGGCTGCCAGGCTGTGGAGATCAGCGCCCTGAAGGGCGAGGGCACCGAGGCGGCTGCCAAGGCTGCCATTGCGGCGGCCAAGGCTGCCAAAGCCGGTGAGCTGCCCCATGTCTTTACCGGCAGCGTCGAGCACGCCATTGCCCACATTGAGGAGTCCATCCAGGGCAAGGTCGATGACCGCTTCCTGCGCTGGTACGCGGTCAAGCTGTTCGAGCGCGACGAGAAAGTCCTGAACGAACTGAAGCTGGACAAGGCTGTGGTCGATCACATCGACGAGCACATCAAGGACTGCGAGAAAGAGATGGACGACGATGCCGAGAGCATCATCACCAACCAGCGTTATGCTTACATCAATACCGTGGTCGATAAGGCTGTCAAGAAGAAAGCCCGCAAGGAGAACCTGACCGTCTCCGATAAGATCGACCAGATCGTGACCAACCGTGTGCTGGCTCTGCCCATCTTCGCACTGGTCATGTACCTGATGTACTCTTTGTCCATGGGCACCTCCATTGCAGACGGCGGCTGGGCAATCGGTACCTTTGCGACCGACTGGACCAACGATGTCCTATTTGGTGAGATCGTTCCCGACGCTCTGGGCGGTTTCCTGGAGAGCATCGGCGTGGCAGGCTGGCTGTACGGCCTGATCATGGACGGTATCGTGGCCGGTGTCGGCGCGGTGCTGGGCTTTGTTCCCCAGATGCTGGTGCTGTTCTTCCTGCTGTCCATCCTGGAGGACATCGGCTACATGTCCCGTGTCGCTTTCATCATGGACCGGATCTTCCGCAAGTTCGGCCTGTCCGGTAAGAGCTTCATCCCCGTGCTGGTCGGTACCGGCTGCGGCGTGCCCGGTGTTATGGCTTCCCGTACCATCGAGAACGAGCGTGACCGCCGTATGACCGTCATGACCACCTGCTTCATCCCCTGCGGCGCGAAGATGCCCATTATCGGCCTGATCGCAGGCGCTCTGTTCGGCGGCTCCTCTGTGGTTGCCGTTTCTGCTTACTTCATCGGCATGGCTGCCATCATCTGCTCCGGCATCATCCTGAAAAAGACCAAGATGTTCGCCGGCGACCCCGCTCCGTTCGTTATGGAGCTGCCCGCATACCATGTGCCCGCATGGGGCAACGTGTTCCGTGCAACCTGGGAGCGCGGCTGGTCGTTTATCAAGCGTGCCGGTTCCGTCATTCTGGCTTCTACCGTCATCCTGTGGTTCCTGCAGGGCTTCGGCTTTGAGAACGGTGCCTTCGGTATGATCGAGGATCAGGATAACTCCGTCCTGGCCATCATTGCGACTAAGATCGCCTGGATCTTTGCACCTCTGGGCTTTGGCAACTGGAAAGCGACCGTTGCTTCCGTCTCCGGCCTGATCGCAAAGGAGAACGTGGTTGGTACGTTCGGCGTTCTGTATCACTTCGGCGGCGAGCTGTCTGAGAACGGTGATGAGATCTGGGCTGCTGTGGCTCAGGATTACACCGCCCTCTCTGCTTACGCGTTCATGATCTTCAACCTGCTGTGCGCTCCCTGCTTTGCTGCAATGGGTGCCATCAAGCGTGAGATGAACAACGGCAAGTGGACCGCGTTTGCCATTGCTTACATGTGCGGTCTGGCTTACTGCGCGGCTCTGGTCGTGTACCAGATCGGCGGCCTGATCACCGGCGAGCTGAGCTTCAATGTCTTTACCGTTGTGGCCGCTGTCGTCCTGGCTGCGTTCATCTACCTGCTGGTTCGTCCCAACAAGTACGTTGGCGACAACGAAGTCAAGATCGACGTTTCCAAGATCAAGTAAGATCGGTTTGATGCATCCTGTGGAAAGGGCGTGTTTTGTATGATGGAATTTCTCGCCGCAAATTTTAATCTGCCGACCATCCTTGTGGCAGCGATCGTGTTTGGCGGTGTGGGCTGGATCACATGGCACGCCCACAAGCACGGCGGCGGCTGCGGAGGCTGCTCCGGAGATTGCGGGCACTGCAATGGCGGCTGCCACTAAGTAAAACCAAAACCGCAGGGCGCGGGTCGAACATAAAATCGGCCCGCGCTCTTTTTTAGAAAAACAAAAGTTAGCTTTGGATAACATTGGAGATCCGGAAAGCATGAAGGAGTGTGATGAAACATGGAACTGACACCGGCGCACCTGCGGTATCTGCTGGCCATTTATGAGGTATCACAAACACATCTGGACATCTGTTCCCGCAGCATTGCGGAAAAGCTGGGGGTGACAAAGCCCAGCGTGGTGCGCATCATGAACCTGCTGATGGAGCGGGGGATGATCGTAAAAGAGCATTACGGCAAGATCTATCTGACCGACCGCGGCATCTTTGTGGCAAAGGAGGTCCGGCGGCAGCTGGAACAGGTGCTGGCCCATTTCCCGCCGGTGGAGATCGAGCTGACGGAGGACGAGCGCTTTGCCGCCGCCCTGGCGCTGACCTCGGCGCTGCCGGAGCGGGCGTTTACCGGCGAGTACGACCGCCTGTTTGGCCCCGATGAATCGGAAACGGAAAGGAAAACTGCATCGTGATCCATAAAAAACTGCTCTCCTTTGACCGCGGGGCCCTGCGCTTTGTGCGGCTGAACGTGACGTTCCAGTGGCTTGGAATGCTGTGCAATGTGATCCTGGTGCGGATCGTGGCCCGGATGATCGGGGCCGTATTTGCGGGCACCCTGACCGCCGCCGCCCTGTGGCAGGGCATCGCGTTCTGCGCCGTGACCATCCCGGTGCGCTATCTGCTGACCCTGTGGGCCTCGGACATGAGCGACCGTGCATCCAGGGATGTCAAGCGCACCCTGCGCAGCAAAATTTACGAAAAGCTGACCCGGCTTGGCCCGGGCTACACCGAAACGGTGGCCACCAGCGAGGTGGTCATGCTGGCCAGTGAGGGCGTGGAGCAGATCGACACCTATTTTGCCAAGTACCTGCCCCAGCTGTTTTACAGCCTGTTGGCCCCGGTCACGCTGTTCGTGCTGCTGGTGGGGGTGCATGCCCGCTCGGCAGCCATCCTGCTGGGCTGCGTGCCGCTGATCCCCCTGTCGATCGTGGCGGTCCAGAAATTTGCCAAGAAGCTGCTGAACAAATACTGGGGCGAGTACACCACCCTGGGCGACAGCTTTCTGGAAAACATCCAGGGCCTGACCACCCTGAAAATCTACCAGGCCGACGGCTGGAAGCATGAGGAGATGAACGCCCAGGCCGAACGGTTCCGCAGGATCACGATGAAAGTGCTGACCATGCAGCTGAACAGCGTGACCCTGATGGATTTGATGGCCTACGGCGGCGCAGGCCTGGGCATCATCAGCGCGGCCGCAGCCTTTGCGGCCGGGCAGCTCAGCCTGGCCGACACGCTGACCATCGTGCTGCTGGCGGCAGATTTCTTTCTGCCGCTGCGGCTGCTGGGCAGCTACTTCCACATTGCCATGAACGGCGCGGCCTCGGCGGATAAAATTTTCGATCTGCTGGCAGCCGAGGAGCCTGTGGACGGCACAAAGGCCGTTGGCACCGATACCACCCTGGCGCTGGAACAGGTCACCTTTGGTTATGAGGAGGGCCGGACCATCCTGCACGATGTCTCGCTGACCGTTCCGCAGGGCAGCTTCGTCTCCCTGGTGGGAGAATCCGGCTGCGGCAAAAGCACCGTGGCCGCCCTGCTGGCGGGCAGCCGCACCTGCACCACCGGCCGCGTGACGCTGGGCGGTGTGCCGGTGGAGGAGCTGAAGCAGGCCGACCGCCTGCGCGCCCTGACCGTGGTGCCCCACAATGCGGCCATCTTCAAGGGCACCGTGGAAAGCAACCTGCGGATGGCAAAGCCGGATGCCTCCGAAACAGAGCTGTGGAACGCGCTGGAACAGGTGAACCTGGCCGGGTTCTGCCGCAGCCAGAACGGCCTGCAGACCGCTCTGCATGAGGGCGGCTCCAACCTTTCGGGCGGGCAGCGGCAGCGTCTGGCCATGGCGCGGGCCTTGCTGCACGACTCGCCCATCTATCTGTTCGACGAGGCGACCTCCAATGTGGATGCCGAGAGCGAAAACGACATCATGCAGGCCATCCACGGTCTGGCGGGCAAAAAGACCGTGATCCTGATCTCGCACCGGCTGGCCAACGTGGTGGACAGCGACTGTATTTATGTGCTGGAGGGAGGCCGCGTGGTGCAGCAGGGCACCCATGCTGCCCTGCTGGCCCGGCCGGGGGCGTACAGCCGCCTGTATACGGCCCAGAAACAGCTTGAGACCCTGGGAAAGGAGGGGGCTTGATATGAACCGGAACCGACATCGCAGCCCCTTTGCCATTGTGCGGCGGCTCATCGTGCTGGTAAAGCCGATGCTGCCCATCATGCTGGCGGCCGTCATCATGGGGGTTGCAGGCCATTTCTGCGCCACCTTTATCACCATTTTCGGCGGCTTTGCGCTGCTGCGGGCTGCGGGGCTGCCCAGCCCCGTGGGGACCGTGGGTGCAGCGTTCGTCTGCATTTTGGTGTTTGCGCTGCTGCGCGGCGTGCTGCGCTATGCAGAGCAGGCATCCAACCATTTTATCGCGTTCAAGCTGCTGGCCCTGATCCGCGACAAGGTGTTCGGCGCACTCCGCCGCCTAACCCCGGCCAAACTGGAGGGGCGGGACCGCGGCGACCTGATCTCGCTGATCACGGCGGACATCGAGCAGCTGGAAGTGTTCTATGCGCACACCATTTCACCGGTATGCATCGCGGTGCTCTGCGTGCTGGGCATGACGGGCTTTGTGGCCGGCTATCACATCCTGCCTGCGCTGGTGCTGCTGGCAGGCTACCTGCTGGTGGGGGCCGCCCTGCCGATCTGGAGTGCCCGCAAGGGTGATCGCGCCGCGCGGGAGTACCGCCAGGCGCTGGCCGATACCAACAGTGATGTGCTGGAAAGCCTGCGCGGCCTGCGGGACACCCTGCAATATCAGGACACGGCAGCCCGTGCGGCCGGCATTGCGGCCCAGAGCGACGTGCTGGGCGAAAAGCAGACGGCCATGAAGCACCGCGAAGGCGTGACGGTGGGGGCCACCAACACCCTGATCCTACTCACGGCACTGGCCGTGCTGGCCGTCAGCGTGAGCCTGTACCAGGCCGGTGCGCTGGGGGCCGAGGGCGTGCTGATCTGCACCCTTTCTGCCCTGAGTTCCTTTGGCCCGGTGGTGGCCCTGGCCAACCTGGGTGCCAGCCTGACCCAGGTGTTTGCCAGTGCCGACCGTGTGCTGGACCTGCTGGACGAGCAGCCTGTGACCGCCGATGTGACCGACGGCACCGATGCCGCCTTTGCCGGGGCGGCAGCCGAACAGGTCAGCTTTGCCTATGGGCAGGAGGAAGTGCTGCACGAGCTGAGCCTGACGATCCCGGAAAAGGAGATCGTGGGCATCACGGGCCGCTCCGGCTCGGGCAAATCCACGTTCCTGCGGCTGCTGATGCGGTTCTGGGACGTGTCGGGGGGCACCATCCGCTTTGGTGCAGAGGATCTCCGCCGTGTGAACACGGCTGCCCTGCGCAGGCAGGAAAGCCTGGTGACGCAGGAGACGGAGCTGTTTGACGATACCATTGAGAACAACATCAAAATCGCCAAGCGCGACGCGACCCGTGCCGAGGTGGAGGCCGCCTGCAAAAAGGCTGCTCTGGATGGTTTTATCAACAGCCTGCCCAAGGGCTACGACACCCCGGTGGGCGAGCTGGGCGGGGCCCTTTCCGGCGGCGAGCGCCAGCGCATCGGCGTGGCCCGTGCATTCCTGCACGATGCGCCGTTCCTGCTGCTGGACGAGCCGACCTCCAATCTGGACAGCCTGAACGAGGGCATCATCCTCAAGGCCGTGCGGGAGGAGTGCAGGGAAAAGACCGTGCTGCTGGTGAGCCACCGCAAGTCCACCATGGCCGTGGCCGACCGCTGCTTCTCGGTGGAGAGCGGACGGTTGAGTTGAATCGGAACAACGCATAAAACAATGCCCCCGGCCAGCTGGCCGGGGGCATTGTGCGTTCTGAAACCCTTATTTCTTGATCGCGCTCACGATCTTATCGGAAATGTACTTGTGGCCGGAAACGGTGGGGTGGCCGTCCAGCTCAGTCTGTGCCCAGGGGATGGAAACGTAGGTGGCACCGTAGACATCGGCCAGCTGCTGCTCATAGGTATTGAGCTTGTTGAAGTAATTGCTCCAGCTGGGCAGCAGGGGAACGGGGTTGGTGGCACCGATGATCAGGATCTGTGCATCGGGGTTCAGGGTCTTGATCGTGTCCACGATCTGGCGCAGGTTCTGGGTGCTTTCGGGGTAGGCGTTCTCGCAGATCCTGCCCATGCCGGAGAAGAACAGCTCCCAGATGGCGTTTTTCTCATCGCGGGTGAGCTGGAGCTTTTTCAGGCTCTCGTTCAGGGCGCTTTCGGCTTCGGTGTTGCCGCCGCGCAGGTTGCCGCTGAGCACGATGGAAGCCAGATCCTCGCTTTTCCAGTTGGTGGCTTCGCCAAAGGCCACCACGGTGGGCACAAAGGCATCGTTGGAACCCAGCTGGATGGAAATGACATCCGCGCTCTTGATGTAATCCACGAATTCGGGGTAGTTGTACTGGCAGCCGGAGAGCATGTTCATCTCGGACATGGTGCCGGTCTTGACCATCTCCACCATGTCCTTGCTCATGGCACCGGGCAGGCCCAGGTTGATGGCGTGGTCACGGTCCAGGTTCAGGCTCTTGGCCACCTGGCCCACATAGCACGTTTCCGGGTAGCCTTTGAAGTTGGAGGAAACGTCCACGCCCATCAGGTTGTGGGAGTAGGAAACGTTGGTCAGGCCGATGCCGGCGCAGATGCTGTCGCCCAGGGCAACATAGGTCAGGGAGTTGGGCTCCCGTTCTTCCGGCTCCTCCGGGGAGGAAAAAAAGCAGTTCTCCTCCTCCACGGCAGCCGGGTCTTCCGCAAAAGCCGGAACGCTCAGGGCGGCAAACAGCATCACAGCCGAAAGCGCAAGGGCCATCCACTTTTTATTCATAGCGGTGTTGCTTCCTTTCTGTACAAAGCGTAGAAATAAACTTAATAATCGCGTGGAGTGATCTCCTCCTCCAGCTTGCGATAGTCAAACTTGCCAATGGGAGTCATGGGCATTTCCGGGATGATCTTGTAACCAACGGGTTGGACGTATTCAGCCAGCTCCTCGGCGCACATCTGGCGCAGCTCCCGGATGATCTGCTTGCGCTTGCCGGAGACGGCGGCCTCCGGGGTGAGCACCAGGTAAACGAACGGCAGGCGGCCCTGCACATGGTCCTGATCGGCGCAGCCCACCACCGAGCACTGATGCACGGCGGGATGGCGGCTGACCACATTTTCGATCATGGAGGGGAACACCTTGAAGCCGTCGTGGCGGATGATCAGCCGCTTGATCCGGCTGTCCAGGTAGACAAAGCCGTCCTCGTCCAGGTAACCGATATCGCCGGTGTGGACCCACACCCGGCCGTCCGGATGCTTTTGCAGGATGGCGGCCGTCTCGGCGGGTTTGTTGTAGTAGCCTTTCATCATGGTGGGGCCGCAGATGCAGATCTCGCCCCGCTGGCCGATGGGCAGCTCGGTCTGGGTGTCCGGCTCGAACACCGAGACCAGGGTGTTGACCAGCGGGATGCCCACGCTGCCGGGCTTGGTGGTGAGGCCTGCCGCACAGGTGGCCGCCGAGGAGACCTCGGTCATGCCGTAGCCCTTTGCCAGGGGATACTCGGCATGGTGGGCGGCCAGGAACTCGTTGACCGTCTGCTCGGCACCGATGGAGATGGCATCGCCGCCCGCAGCGTAGTTGCGGATGAACGAAAGGTCCTTATCCCGCAGGGCAAACGAGGAGGCCATCTGCTGGTAGTGGGCCGGAACACCGAACATGTGCTCCGGTTTGTGCTTCCAGATCAGGCTGCCGATCTTGTCGGGATCCAGGTTGGGGATGATGATGATCTTCAGCCCCAGCACCAGCGGCATGTGTACGCCGCAGGCGTAGCCGTAGGCAATGAACGGCGGCATAATGTTCATCAGGGACTGGCCCTTGCTGAACAGCTTGCCGTAGGCCGCAAACTGCTGGGCGATGGTGTTGAAGTTCTGGTCGGTCAGCATCACGCCTTTGGGCGAGCCGGTGGTGCCGCCGGTATGCACCACCACGCAGGCGTGCTCCGGGTCGTAGCCATCGTCGGCGATGCTGTGGCCCTCGCCGCCCGCCAGGAACTGCTTCCAGTGCAGAACGTTGGATTTATATTTGTTGGTGTCGGGGTTGGTCATCTTGTAGCCAATGGCCAGGTGCAGCGGCAGCGAGTCGGCCGGGGAGACCACGATCACCCGCTCCACAGTGGTGCGGCGGGCGGCCTGACGGCAGCGCTCGTAGGTCACATTCAGGGTGATGAGCAGGCGGGAACCCACCTCCTCGATGTACTCGTGGATGCCCTCGGCGCTGTAACGGGGGTCCACCAGGTTCAGGGTGGCCCCGATCATATCAGCGGCGTAGAACGCAAAAATGACCTCCGGGAGCATCACGCTGACCACGGTGATGATCTCGCCCTTTTTCACGCCCAGGGCGCGGAACGCAGCGGCGGTCTTTTTGACATTGACGATGAGATCCGCATAGGTGAATTTGCGGCCGTAATATTCCAGGGCACACTCGCCCAGGCGGCTGCGGTTCTGGCGGCAGACATAATCAAATGCCGAACATTCCGGCGGGATCTGGCCGATGAACTTTGCGTCGTAGTATTTCAGCCAGGGCCGCTCCGTGGAGGCGTAGAGAGGGGTTGCTTCAGATGTATTCATAAAGTTACGATCCTTTGTTGTTCGCCCGCTCCGGAAGCCGGGGCCGGGCATGGATTCACAGTCCGTTCCGTTTCGTCAGTTTGTTAAAAACTGCACAATAACCATCCATGTTATTGTAGTTGAGCAAGCAAAAAATGTCAAGGAACAGCCGAACCGATTTGATGAAGAAACCATGAACTTTACATGTCCTGCATCCACTGCCCGGCTTCGGCGGCGCTGCACAGCACCCAGTGCCGGGGGCGCAGTTCCCGCCACTGGGGAGCCTCGGTGGCGTAATCGTGCATGGCCGGGTCGTAGACCAGCAGCTTTTTCTTGCGCTCCAGGCGGGGGTTGGGCATGGGGATGGCCGAAAGCAGGCTGCGGGTATAGGGGTGGATGGCGTGGGAAACCAGCTCCTCGGCATCGGCCAGCTCCACGATGTCCCCCTTGTGGATCACGGCGATGCGGTCCGAAATGTAGCGCATCACCGAAAGATCGTGCGCGATGAACAGGTAGGTGATGCCGCGCTCTTTTTGCAGGTGGCGCAGCAGGTTCAGCACCTGGGCACGGATGGACATGTCCAGTGCGGAGATGGGCTCGTCGGCAATGATGAACTCCGGCTCCACGATCAGGGCGCGGGCAATGCCGATGCGCTGGCGCTGGCCGCCGGAGAACTCGTGGGGAAAGCGGGAGGCGAACTCCGGCAGCAGGCCCACGTCCAGCAGAGCCTGACGCACCTTTTCTTCCCGCTGGGCCGCGGTCAGGTCGGGCCGGACGTTCATCAGGCCCTCGCCTACGATATAGCTGACCTTGGCGCGCTCGTTCAGCGAGGACTGCGGGTCCTGGAAGATCATCTGGATCTCCTTGATGATCTGCTGGTCCAGCGCGTGGGAGATCCTGCCGTTGATCTTCTGGCCCTTGTACAGGATCTCGCCGCCCGATGTGGGCAGGATGCGCATGATGGCGCGGCCAATGGTGGTTTTGCCGGAGCCGGATTCGCCCACCAGGCCGAACGTTTCCCCCTTATAGATGTCAAAATTGGCCCGGTTCACGGCCTTGTAGGCCTTGCGTCCGGTGCCGTAGGTCACTTCCAGGTCCCGGACTTTCAGCAGGACCTCGTGTTCTTCATGCGTTTCAGGCATCCCGCATTCCCTCCTCTTTCAGCAGTTTTACGGCCAGCGGCGGCTCCACCCTGGGGGCACGCGGGTCCAGCAGCCAGGTCTTGGCCCTGTGGGTCGGGCTGACGGAGAAATAGGGCGGCCGCTTGACAAAGTCGATCTTCAGCGCCTGGGGGTTGCGGGGCGCAAAGGCATCCCCGTGGATCTCGGTGAACAGATTCGGCGGGGTGCCATGGATGTTGAACAGATCCTCGCCCTTAATGCCCATCTGGGGCATACTGGAAAGCAGGGCCCAGGTATAGGGGTGGCGGGGGTCATAGTAAATTTCGTCCGAGGTGCCGATCTCCACGATGTCGCCGGCATACATCACGGCCACGCGGTCGGCGATGTTGGCCACCACGCCCAGGTCATGGGTGATGAGAACGATGGTCAGGTTGTACTTGACCTGCATCTCTTTCAGCAGCTGCAGGATCTGTGCCTGGATGGTCACATCCAGGGCGGTGGTGGGCTCGTCGCAGATCAGGATCTGCGGGTTGCAGGCCACGGCAATGGCAATGACCACACGCTGGCGCATGCCGCCGGAAAACTCGTGCGGGTACTGGCCAAAGCGCACTTCCGGGTCCGCAATGCCCACATCCCGCAGATATTCCAGCGTTTTTTCCCGGGCGGCCTTGCCCTTGAGGCCCTGGTGCAGCTGCACGGCCTCCATGATCTGGTCGCCGATGGTCTTCAAGGGGTTCAGGCTGGTCATGGGGTCCTGCATGATCATGGCGATCTCATGCCCGCGCACCCGCAGCCACTCTTTTTCCTTTTTCAGGTCGGAAAGGCGGATGGGGGTCCCGTCGTCGGCCCCGAAATAATCAATGGTGCCGGAGGTGATGGAACCGTTGGCATCCAACAGGCCCATAAAGCTTTTGGTGAATACGCTCTTGCCGGAGCCGGACTCGCCCACAATGGCCAGGACCTCGCCGTGGTAGATGTCCAGGTCGATGCCGCGGATGGCGTGGAGGATCTTTCCGCGCAGATTGAATTTGATGTTCAGATCCTTGATGGAGAGGATCAGCTGATTTTTTTCCATCTTCCGTCCCTCCTTACTGCAGATGGTTCTTCGGGTCGGCTGCGTCGGAGAAGGCGTTGCCGATCAGATAGAACGCAATGGTGACAAAGCTCAGGATGATGGTGGGGTAGAGCAGCTGATAGCGCAGCCCGGCCTGCATCATCACCTTGCGGCCGTCGTTGATCAGGTTGCCCAGCGAGGGGATCTCCACCGAAAGGCCCAGGCCAATGTAGGTGATGAACACCTCGCTGCCAATGGCGGCGGGGATGGTCAGGGCCATGCGCAGCATGATGACGGACACCAGGTACGGCAGCAGGTTACGCAGCACGATACGGAACGTGGGGGTGCCGATGCAGCGGGACGCAACGTTGTAATCACGGTCGCGGATGATCAGGATCTGGTTGCGGATAAAGCGCGCCATGGCGATCCAGCCCGTGATGGACATGCCCAGGATCAGCGTTTTGATGCTGGGCGAGGCCACATAGGAGATCAGGATCAGGATGATGGTGGAGGGAACGTTATCGCAGATGTTGTACAGCTCGGTGAAGAAGAAATCCAGCTGGCGGACATAGCCCCACAGCACCCCCACCGTGATGCCGACCACGGCTTCGATCAGGGCCACGAAAAAGGCGATGGTCAGGCTGGTGCGGGCACCGGCCCAGATGCGGGCCCACAGGTCCTGGCCGATGGCGTTGGAACCCCAGATAAAGCCCTTTTCGCCGGGGGCGATGTTGCGGTACTGGATGCCGGTGGCCGGGTCCACTTCGCACAGGTTGGGGTCCACCTGGCCGGGCAGGTGGGGCTGCAAAAAGGCAAACGCTACCACGGCCACCAGCGCGATGAGGAGGGCGACCGCCACTTTGTTCTTGAAGAACGCACGGAATGTGCTGCCCCAGTAACTGTAATTGGAGTAGGCCGTGGCTTCGGCCTGCTCGGCATGGAACCCGGCGGGGGTGAACAGCTCGTCCTCCGGCAGGCTGGCCCAGGCAGCGGGACCGTCTTTCTGCAGCTGGTCCAGGCTGGCCTCCAGCCCGGCCGCTTTCTGATCTTTCATGTGGAACAGCATTATCGGCCACCTTCTTTCTTGCCAAAGCTGATGCGGGGATCAATGAGCACCATAAGCAGATCGCCCAGGATCAGGCCGATGATACCCACGCAGGCGTACAACAGTACGATGCCCTGCACCATGGTGTTGTCGTGGCGCTGCACACAGGTGACCAGCAGGCCGCCCATGCCGGGGATGCTGTACAGGCTCTCGATGTAAATGGAGCCCACCACGGTGTTCAGGAACGCCGAGGGAATGTACTGCACCAGCGGCACCATGGCGTTGCGGAAGATGTGATGCAGCGCAATGTTGCTCTCGCTCACGCCTTTGGCCAGCGCAAGGCGCACATAATCCTTGTTGCTTTCGTCCACCATGTAGCGGCGCAGCCACATGGCGTAGAACGCCACGTTGCCCAGGCTCATGGAGCAGACGGGCAGCACCCAGTACCTCCAGTTGGAAGCGTCGAACAGCAGGCCAACGCTCAGCGCCTGGGTGCCGTACATCTGGATGTACAGGTAGTACACGGCAGCGGGCACGGCCTGGATCAGCACGATGATGGCGGTGCCGATCTTATCCGGCCAGCGGTTTTTGAACCGCCCCATGAACAGGCCCATGGGAATGCCGATCACCAGGCTGAGCAGCATGGCGAACACGCCCATCTGGATGGAGATGGGCAGCTTTTTGGCCAGGATGCCGGTGACCGAAGCGTTTACCTTATAGATATGGCTCACGCCCAGGTCGCCGTGCAGCGCGTTCCACCAGAACCGCCCGATCTGCACCGGGAGCGGGTCCAGCAGGCCCATGGACTGCAGGCCGGCCTGGATCTGCGCCTCGGTCATTTTTTCGTAGTTTGCAAAGTAGCCCTCTACCGGCATCAGCCGCAGCAGGCAGAACACGAGCGTTACAATGATGAACAGCGTCAGGATGGAACGCCCGATGCGTTTGGCCAGATATTTCAACATATCTGTGCGCACCCCTCTTTCGTTTGATCTCCCCGGTTGTACACCTCGTGTACAATGGATAGAATTAGAATACCGCAAATTCGCACGTTTGGAAAGTGATTTGGGGGGATTTGCGGAAAACTTTTTCGGGAAAAAAGCAAAAAGGGGCCGCTGCACAGGGGGCAATGCCTGCGCAGCGGCCCGTTGGATCGGGGAGAAAGATGCCAGGATCATGCGTTGGGGACCATCCGCAGCAGCTGGGCACCGCTGCCCACATACAGCCGCATCAGGGCCGTGCTGCCGTTGATGGAAACTTCCACCGGCGCTTCGGTGCCGTCGGCCTGGGTCTGGTACAGGGTATAGCCTGCCACAGCCGAGGCGGGCAGCTCCACGTTGGCGGTCACATCGGCGGCCATGGCCCGTGCCGCCGTGGTGTCCTCGCTCCGGACGGTGCCGCATGTTTCGCAGACCACCCGCTCGATCACGGTGGGGTAGCAGAACGCCACGCTCAGCACCTGCTGGCCGTCCAGCGTGCCGGTAAAGACTTTCAGGCCGGAGAAGTTGGCGTTGACTCCTTTGACCTCGGTCAGTGCGGCGGCGTTTTCCACATGGCCGCATTCGGGGCACAGGGTGTAGGTGCGGAGCTTGCCGTCGGTGCCCTTGAGGGAAACCTTGGTGTTGATGCACTCGGTCTTCAGCTCGGTGGTGCGCTTCCAGACATGCTCGGTGCAGGCGGGCGTTTCCTCGGCAAAGGCGGAAGCGGCACCGCCCGCCAGCAGGCAGGCGGACAGGCCCAGAGCGGCCAGAAGATGCAGAGTACGGTGTTTCATACAGTGGTCCTTTCTCCCGGCCAAAACAGCCGGGCTGCGCGGTTAAATTTGGTTATATTTTTCGTTACCGCGTTCTTTCTTTGCCTTTATGATACCAGCTGAGGAAGATGCTGTCAATGCGCGGGGGCAACATTTCACAATTGAAAAACCGGGCTGCGGAGAACGCTCTTGCGCGGCAGGGGCCGGTGCGCTATACTATCCTTATAGAAAACGGCGCTGCTTCGTCAGGGGCGGGCCGGAACGATGGAAAGGGGTCATTCTGATGTCTGTGATGGAAAAACTTCTCACCCGCCGCACCTACCGCCGGTTTGAGCAAAAGGCCGTGCCGCAGGAGGTCGTGGACGATATCGTGGAGGCGCTGCGCCTTTCTTCCAGCGGGGCAAACCGCCAGGCTGTGCGCCTGGTGGTGGTGCGGAGCCCGGAGCTGGTGGCCAAGGTCCAGCCGCTGGTCAAGTGGGCGGGCTACCTGCCGCCGGAACAGGGCACCCCCAAGGCCGGGGAGCAGCCCACGCTGTATGTGGCCGTGGTGCAGGATACCTCCATCCACGGCGACCTGAACACCGACACCGGCATCGCCCTGGCCAACATGACGCTGGCCGCCTGGGACAAGGGCGTGGGCAGCTGCATCATGGGGGCCATCAACAAGCCCGCCCTGAGCGAGCTGCTGGGCATTGCCGAGCCGGAAAAGCTGGCCTTTATGGTGGCGTTCGGCTACCCCGCGCACCAGGCGCACATTGTGCCCATGACCGAGGAAACGGGCATCCGCTATTATCTGGATGCCGACCGCAGCTACTGCGTGCCGAAGCGCAGCAGGGAGGAGCTGGCAAGGTACTTGTAAAACCAGAAGCAGCTGTGCAAAGCGGTCAGCTGTCCCTCCCATCCAACCTCTCAGTCATCTGCGCTTCGCTCGATGCCAGCTCCCCTAGTAGGGGAGCTCTTGGCAGGCCGTTGTGTTCGAGCGTTAGCGCTTTGCTACGATTTGCCCTGCTGGCGTAAAGGTTGCATGAAAGGCTTCCCCATTGGGGAAGCTGTCGCCGCAGGCGACTGATGAGGTGGAATCTCTTGCGGCAGGGATTGGTTTTGGAGCCGCAGGCGATTACAGCGAAAAACAAATCTTATGCCAAAGGCTCCCCTACTAGGGGAGCTGGCGCGGCGCAGCCCGCGCCTGAGAGGTTGGACAGAGCAGGGCGTGGCCTCTGTGCGAGAGGTTTGCATATATTCATCATTTTCTCGTGCTTTTCTGCATAAGTGTTCTCAAAACGGTTTCATTTTTACCGAATTATTGCACAACACTTGACTTTTTAATTTGTACAATCTATACTAAATCCGTTCGCCGGAGGTTCGATGGAGTGCATCGTTCCCGGCGGCTGCAAGATTATACAATGCATTGAGGAGTGTTTGAATATGAAAAAGATCTCTCGCCGCAGCTTTCTGGCTGCCGCCGGTGTGGCTGCTGCCGCTCTGGCCCTGACCGCATGTGGTTCTTCCGCTTCCAGCACGGCTTCCTCCGCAGCAAGCTCTGCCGCTTCCTCTGAGGCTGCTTCCGCCAGCGAGCTGGCCACCGTGGAGGCCGGCAAGCTGACCATGGCGACCAACGCTGCATTCCCTCCGTATGAGATGACCACCGATGCCGGCGAATTCGAGGGCATCGACATTGAGACCGCTCAGGCCATTGCCGACAAGCTGGGCCTGGAGCTGCAGATCGACGATATGGACTTTGATGCCGCACTGCTGAGCGTGCAGCAGGGCAAGGCCGATATCGTGATGGCCGGTGTCACCGTGACCGACGAGCGCAAGGCTGTGATGGATTTCTCCGACAGCTACGCTACCGGCATCCAGTCCATCATCGTGCCGGAAGGCTCTGACATTGCTTCCCCCGACGACCTGGCCGGCAAGAAGATCGGCACCCAGCGCGGCACCACCGGCTACATCTACTGCTCCGATGATTTCGGTGATGAGAACGTTGTGGCTTACGACAACGGCCTGACCGCTGTGCAGGCTCTGAACAACGGCCAGGTGGATGCCGTTGTCATCGACAACGCCCCCGCCAAGGAGTTCGTTGCTGCCAACCCCGGCCTGGTTATCCTGGATACCAGCTATGCTGAGGAAGATTACGCCATCGGCATGGCAAAGGGTTCCGCTCTGGAAGCTGCCGTCAACGGCGCTCTGGAGGAGCTGAAGGCTGACGGCACCCTGCAGGCCATCGTGGACAAGTACATCACCGCTGAATAATCCGGCGGCTGACATCTGAGCCACGGGGAGGCAGCCCCCAACTGGGGCACCTCCCCTTTTTTGGAAATAAGTGGTTACAAAAGATTAACAAAATCAGAACAGGAAAGTGAGGATGCGAATGGCTGCACAGTACGAACTGCTCAAAGAGCTGCTCAACAGCGGCACTACGCTCAACTTCGGGCAGAATTTCTTCTTCAAGTTTTATCAGGCGTTCATCCTGAAAGACCGCTGGCTCCAGTACATCAACGGCGTAGGCACCACCCTGCTGGTCACTGCCATTGCGCTGGCACTGGGCATCGTGCTGGGCAGCGTGGTGGCGCTGGTGCGTGTGGCACACGACCAGCAGCGCCCCGGCCGCAGGAACCCGGTGCTGGGCTTCTTCAATGCGGTGTGTCAGGTGTACACCACCATCATCCGCGGCACGCCCATGATGGTGCAGCTGCTCATCATGAGCATGGTCATCTTTGCCAACAGCCGCAACTTTACCATGGTGGGTGCGCTGGCACTGGGCATCAACTCCGGTGCCTATGTGTCCGAGATCATCCGCGGCGGCCTGATGGCCGTTGACCCCGGCCAGATGGAGGCCGGACGCAGCCTTGGCCTGAACTACATGACCACCATGGTGGTCATCATCATCCCGCAGGCCATCCGTGCGGTGCTGCCCGCACTGGGCAACGAGTTCATCATCCTGCTGAAGGATACCTCCCTGATCACGGTCATCGGCGGCAAGGAGCTGCTGTACGCCGCACAGGGCATCATGAACCGCACCTACGAGGCCATGTTCCCGCTGCTGGGTGTTGCGCTGATCTACCTTGTGCTGGTCATGCTGTTCACCCGTCTGCTGGCAAAGTTTGAGAGGAGGCTTGCTCAAAGTGACCGATAAGATTCTGGAAGTCCGCGGCCTGACAAAGACCTACGGCGGCGAAAAAAAGCCGGGCGCAAAGCAGCCCACCCCCACTCTGGACGTGCTGAAGGGCATTGACATCGACATCTACCGCGGCGACGTGGTCTGCCTGATCGGCCCCTCCGGCTGCGGCAAATCCACCTTTCTGCGCTGCCTGAACCGGCTGGAGATCCCCTCCTCCGGCAGCATCAAATTTGAGGGCACCGAGGTGGACGAGGCCCACATCGACGCGGTGCGCCAGAAGATGGGCATGGTGTTCCAGCACTTCAACCTCTTCCCCCACCTGACCGTGAAGAAGAACCTTGAGCTGGCCCCCACCCTGCTCAAGCTCAAGGATAAGCAGGCCATTTCCGACAAGGCCGACGAGCTGCTGGCCCGCGTGGGCCTTTCCGACAAGGCCGACGCCTACCCCAAGAGCCTTTCCGGCGGCCAGCAGCAGCGCATTGCCATTGCCCGTGCCCTTGCCATGGACCCGGACGTGATCCTGTTCGACGAGCCCACCAGCGCCCTCGACCCCGAAATGGTGGGCGAGGTTCTGGAACTGATGAAGGAGCTGGCCCACACCGGCATCACCATGCTGGTGGTCACCCACGAAATGGGCTTCGCCCGTGAGGTGTCCAACCGCGTCATCTTCATCGACGACGGCAAGATCCAGGAGGACGAGCCGCCGCAGGAACTGTTCACGAATCCGAAGCATCCCAGACTGAAAGCATTCCTTTCCAAGATGCTGTAATAATTACAAAAAGAAATCCGCTGCTTACGCAGCGGATTTCTTTTTGTAACCGTACATTATTCTTTACTGCGGAACACAAACAATTTACTAAAGATATAGTTCAACGCCATAACAATAAACTGTACCGCAAATTTAGAGATTCGGTCATTCCAGTGCAGAATATTTACCAGCAATGCCATACAGACCATTTCGATAAGGAGAGTGGAAATCCTCGCACTGAAAAATTTTAGCATTTCGCGCAATTTATCAGCACTTTTGCTTTCAAAAACGAACTTCCGGTTTGTGATGTAAGCAAAAGAGACTGCGCAGATCCATGAGAGCGTATTGGCAGCCATCAGTTGAAATGGGTCTTGCGGGTCCAGAAAGACTGTAGTGAAAAAATAGTAACTTGCCAGACTCACTACCGTAGTCAGACCACCCACGATCAGATAGTTGATCACTTCCTTATAGCGAAAATAAAGTAGCTTTATTGTTTGTATCATACGCAGTGCCCGGAATTGATTTCCTTTTCCACAATATAGATCGGACGGTTTTTCAGCTCTGCAAATGCAACGGAAAAATATTCACCCATAATTCCGACCAGCAAAAAGAGAACGGCAAATAAAACATTGACTGCCGCAAGGATCACCTTATACTCACGGAAGCCACACAGTGCGCTTATAGCAAAAATCACAGCAGCAAAAAAACTTACGGCACCGGCATAGAGGCCGAGTTTCAGTGGAAAATCAGAAAAACCGACGATGGTGCTGATTGCAAAATTCATCAGTTTTTTTAGCGTATAGTGGCTGGCACCGCCAGCTCTTTCCGCAGCAGTGTATTCCAGCGTTGTTTTCCGGAAACCAACACTTTGTACATATCCACGTAGAAAACGAGTTTTTTCACGATAATTTGTGCGTAGAACATCTGCCACACGGCTACTGATGGCAAAGAAATCCGATGCATTTTCCTCCAGTTTTACTTGATTGGACAAGGCATTGATCACCCGGTAAAATGCTCTGGATGTAAAGTTCTTGATGGCACCTGCCGATTTGTTGGAAGTGCGGACCATGCTGACGATCTCGTATCCTTCCTCGAATTTTTCCATAATGGGGGTAATGCATTCCAGAGGATGCTGTAGGTCGGCATCCATGCAGATGATCACATCTCCTACAGCATGGTCGATGCCTGCAATCATGGCAGCTTCGTGGCCAAAATTCCGCGAAAAGCTGATCACGCGGACGTTTTTATTCTGCTGCGCAATCGATTCCAGAATTCTCATGCTGGCATCGGTACTGCCATCATTTACAAAAATCAGTTCATACCCCCCATATTTCAAATCCTGCTCTATGCTGCAGAAGGCTTTATAAAACTTTTCCAGAACGGCTTCTTCGTTATAAACTGAAATAATTAACGATAATTTTTTCATTTGACTTCCCTGCTTTTTCATGGTTCTTACGGCTCATCTGCAAATTTGACAACAATTTTTCCGTCGATGCACCGGACCGAACCCTGATCCGGATAGCAGGGCATAGATGCTACCTCGGCATTACCGTCAAACTCTGCGGCATCTCCTAATTCCGGCGCAAAGCCACACCAAAGCTCCATGGTTTCCTTCCATGCGTAATCATTGAAAATAAGTTCCCCTTTATATGTGGCCAGGTCCAACTCATCGAAATATTCGTTGATTCCAACAAAATTTCTATCGTGCTTGTCATACTCCCCGATATAAACGACCTGCGTATCTTCAGTATAACCTTCGGTACTTTCAATTCGCGTGATCAGGGTTGTGTAGTAACTGATCGCTTGTGTCTGCATCACGTCTGCTTTCAGGTAGCAGATATTGCTGTAACGAATATTTAGAGTCACAAGTATACCCAATAGGACAGCAGCGGCTTTACATAGAGCACATTCTACTTTCGTTCTATCTTCGGGATATTTATCAATAAGCCATGCAACCAAAGCAAAGGCAAACGCCTGTCCAAAAGTCATTAAGGCATGAACATCCCAAGAATCTACCATCAGGTATACAAAGCATGCTGCAATAGGATATGCGATTAGGAGCAATAGGGTTTGCCATACTTTTGGAGTCTTAATTTTCCGGAGCACAAATACGGCAATGATCGCAGTAACAACGATCAACAAAGTATAGACATATCTTGCGCTGAAGTCTTCCACAGCAGTGCTCGGATAAAAGAAGGAGCCATAGCCGCACAGTATTCGATAAATATAATTGCTCAGATTTGTTCTTCCAAAATGATTGATGCCTTGGTAATCCGTCAAAACAACGCCAAATCGATTCAGAAAATATTGATTGATTAGAAAATATTCCGTAACAAACCCAATGCACACAATTGCATTGCACAGGGCCATTTTCCAAAACGCTTTCCAGCTCATATCAGACTGCCGGACATCTTCCATCATATAAAGCAGCAATGTACAGATGCAGACCGGGATATTTGCCTGATACACACCAACAGAACAAGCCATCAAAACCGTGCAGAGCAATAGAGCAACAACATTCTTTTTCTGGTGAAAAATCCATGCTCCAACAACTCCCAGTAGGGATGCCGCGTAATAGTATGGTGCAGTAAACATGTAGCTGAATGTTCCCGTCACTGACGGAAATGTCACCATACTTCCGCACAGCAGAATAACAAGAGGCTTTGACTGAATCCTCAAACTATCTGCCAACAGATATACGATTGCTGCAATGCACAAAATCGTAATTGTACCATTTACCACTGGCAGGCTGTAGTTTTTACTACCCAGCAAATTTGCACTCAGACTTCCAAGAATGCCCAGCATCCACCGTCCAGATTCGTAAGTAGCACCCACATCATTGAAATACCGTGCATCATCATGGAATGAGTATTTGTTGAACAGAGCCATACCATGTGCCAACAATCCCCAAAAAGCAGCACTGCACAGAACTGTTTTTAACAGGCTCTCATTTACCTTTGGCTTTTCCGCAATTTTTTCCACGTCTTCCTCCCAAACAAGGTATCATGCCCGAATTTGGCCAAAACCATACAATCATATTATACAGTGTCAGCCTATCTCCTGCAACTTATTTCTGAAAAAAAAATCGTGCTCTGTGGTTTCTATTTTCCACAGAGCACAGTTCTCATCATTCTGTTTTATTGCAGCTATTACAGCTCATTATTCGTACCATCTGTTCCTTGCTCACTGGTATAAAGCACCATCAGATGATTTGCGCTCTCTTCCAGCTGGGTCTTGGCCTGACGCAGGGCGGCTTCCTCGTTTTCATTCAT
>CAKTEF010000009.1 GCA_934547065.1 uncultured Faecalibacterium sp. | reverse complement strand
CACCCCCACCACCGGCCCCATGCACCGCATCACCGATGTGGAGAGCTACAACCACTACTTTGGCTGGTACGGCGGCAAGATCGAGCAGAACGGCCCCTGGCTGGACAAGTTCCACGCCGAGAACCCGGATATCTGCCTTGGCATCTCCGAGTACGGCTGCGAGGGCATCATCAACTGGCACAGCAACACCCCCCAGTGCAAGGACTACTCTGAGGAGTATCAGGCCCTGTACCACGAGTACATGGCACAGGCCTTTGAGGATCGTCCGTGGATCTGGGCAAGCCACGTCTGGAATATGTTCGACTTCGGCTGCGCAGCCCGCAGCGAGGGCGGTGTGGCAGGCCGCAACAACAAGGGCCTGGTCACCATCGACCGCAAGACCCGCAAGGACAGCTTCTATGTCTATCAGGCCTACTGGGCAAAGGACCCCATGGTACACATCGCAGGCCGCCGCCACGCACAGCGCGCCGGTGAGACCACCGAGGTGAAGGTGTACTCCAATCAGGACACCGTGACCCTGTACTGCAACGGCAAGGAAGTCGGCACCCAGACCGCACACCGCGTGTTCAAGTTCAATGTGGCACTGGACGAGGGCTTCAACGTGCTGATGGCCGTGGCCGACACCGTGAAGGACAGCATCACGCTGGAAAAGGTGGACACCGAGCCCGCCTGCTACACCTTGCCGGAGTTCAACGAGCGTCAGGAGGGCGTGGCCAACTGGTTCAAGCAGATGGGCAGCATGGATCTGACCGCGCCCATGGAGTTCCCCGAGGGCTGTTACAGCATCAAGGACAGCCTGGAAGATCTGGCCAAGAACGAGGAAGCGTTTGCCGTTACCGCCAAGGCGGTCAAGCTGGCCACCAACTTCGACATCAAGCCCGGCGAAGGAATGTGGGCCATGATGAAGAGGATGACCCCCGAGGCCATGGCAGGCATGATCTCCACCATGCCGGACGGCTTTATCGAGGGCCTGAACGCTCAGCTCATCAAGATCAAGAAATAAAGCGATCGTTTGGAACCGTATGATGGCCGTACAGCCGTTGTACGGTTCTTTTTATAGCAGTTTGCGTTTTTAATGCACAAGCAACATCCGCAAACTGCATATCGCAAATAGGTCGTTTTGATAGGCACTATTTTTGAAAATTGCGATAAAAAAATTTCTGTAAATGCACTCGCTTTGGGAATGTCCCGGATGTTTTTTCAAAACGTCTTGCAGAGAGCGGCGGATCTGTGGTACTATGAACGCAGAACAACGCTCATGGTGACGAATGCGCGCAGGAGAAGACAAAAGAGCCTTCCAAAGCGGTGTGATGGAACAATGGAATCGGCGGATTGGTGCAGCAGCCAATCGATGAAAGACCCGGCAGTGGCTGCGAAGCGTCTGCTGGGTTCTTCTGTTTTCTCGAAAGAAAGGGGAGCCGTGCGGTGAACGATTTTTCACACTTGAAAAACAAGCTTCTGGCAGAACAGGTCGAAGATCAGATCTACCACTATATTCTGGATACCCCGATCGAACCGGGAGCAAAGCTGCCGAATGAGTTTGAATTGGGCGAAAAGTTCGGCGTGGGCCGCAGTACCATTCGGGAAGCCGTCAAGCTGCTGTCCAGCAAAGGCATCGTGGAAGTGCGGCGCGGGTCGGGTACGTATGTGGTGACAACGACCAAGGGGCTGTCGGACCCGCTGGGACTGCGTTCCGTCAAGGATAAAAACCGGTTGGCGCTGGATCTTGTCAATGTCCGTCTTTTGCTGGAACCGGGCATTGCGGCCATGGCGGCACGGAACGCGACAGAAGAAGACGTTGAGCGTTTGCGGCGGTTCTGTGAACGGGTCGAGGCGAAGATCCATGACGGCGAACGCTATATTGAGGACGATATTGCATTCCATACCTGTATTGCCGAGAGCAGCAAAAACACGGTGGTGGAACAGCTGATCCCGATCATTGATACGGCCGTGATGATGTTTGTGAATGTTACCCACAGAAAGCTCATCGAAGAAACGATCATGACGCACCGGATGATCGTAGAAGCGATCGAGAGACATGACCCGATGGGGGCGCAGTCCGCGATGGTGATGCACCTGAACTTTAATCGCAATTATATCAAGAAAGTTTGTGATGGCGAAGACCCGGAGAGCAGAGCGGTTGAAATGACCCAATTCATAAAATGACAGAGTCCCTGCACGGAACCCCCGGTGCAGGGACTTTTTGTTGCTAAAGTCATCTGACTACTTTGAAAACCGAATTTGATGGATAAGAACAAGAGACGCTGGATTCCGGTGATGTATCCCGGATAATTGGACGAAATGCTAGATGTATCCAAGATTTTTTAGACACAAAGTGGGATGTATCTGGGACAACTTGCAAAGAGACTCTCGCCGGATTACAATAAAGCCATAAGATGTCCGACAGATAAAGGACAAGGTAAGAGAGTATTTGGAGGTAAGAATGATGGAGCTGCGTTCGCAAAAAGTCCGCACATTGGCACCGGAAAATGACCCGCTGAAGATGGGCATGGGCTGGAAGGTCGAAGACCTTGCAAAGCCGCAGATCATGGTGGAAAGCACCTTTGGCGACAGCCATCCCGGCAGCGCACATCTGGACCGGTTTGTAAAGGAAGCGGTTCAGGCCGTCAACGAAAACGGCGGCAAAGCGGCCCGCTACTTTGCAACGGATATGTGCGACGGCATTGCACAGGGTCACGACGGCATTAACTACTCGCTGGCACACCGGGATGCCATCGTGAATCTGGTGGAAGCACAGGCCAATGCCAGCGTCTACGACGGCGGCGTGTTCATCGCCAGCTGCGACAAGTCCATGCCGGCCATGCTGATGAGCATTGGCCGCCTGAAAGAGATGAGCGCCATTGTCGTGACCGGCGGCGTGATGGAAGCCCACACCCTGCCGAAAGAGTATGTGGTGGACGACCCCGCCTGCGCCATCAACGAGCTGCTGACCCTGGAGCAGATCGGCAAGTTCGACGCATGGGAAAAGACCGGCGTTATCCCCAACAGCCAGCTGGATTACTACAAGCACAACGCCTGCCCCAGCTGCGGCGCATGCTCCTTTATGGGAACGGCTTCTACGATGCAGGTCATGGCCGAAGCGCTGGGACTGATGCTTCCCGGTACGGCTCTGATGCCCGCCACCGCTCCGGAGCTGAAACAGGCTGCTTACGATGCCGGAAAGCAGCTGATGGAGCTGGTGAAAAAGGGCATCAAGGCAAAGGATATCGTGACCAAAGAGAGCTTCGAGAACGCGATCATGGTTCACGCGGCCATCTCCGGCTCCACCAATGCCACGATGCACCTGCCCGCCATTGCCCACGAATTTGGCATTGAGATCGACGCGGATACGTTCGACCGGATGCACCGGGGCGCTCACTATCTGCTGAACATCCGCCCCTCCGGCGATTGGCCCGCCCAGTATTTCTACTATGCCGGCGGTGTGCCCCGCGTGATGGAGGAGATCAAGTCCATGCTCCATCTGGATGTTCTGACCGTTACCGGAAAGACGCTGGGGGAGAATCTGGAGGAACTGAAGAAAAACGGCTTCTACCAGCACTGTGACGCAATTCTGGCCGAAAAAACGGCCGGGCTTGCCCGTCCGGTCAGCCGGGAAGACATCATCCACAGCTTCAACAACGCAAAGGGAACGGATGGCAGCATTGCCATCCTGAAAGGCAATCTGGCCCCGGAAGGCTGCGTGATCAAGCATACCGCCTGCCCGAAGAATATGTTCCAGGCTACCCTCCGGGCAAAGCCCTACGACAGCGAGGAAGCGTGCATCGCCGCTGTTCTGGACGGCGAGGTGAAGCCCGGCGATGCCATCTTCATCCGGTACGAAGGCCCCCGCGGCAGCGGCATGCCGGAGATGTTCTATACCGGCGAAGCCATCTGCGCCGATCCCAAGCTGGCCTCCAGCGTGGCCCTTATTACGGATGGCCGCTTCTCCGGCGCAAGCCGCGGCCCGGTCATCGGCCATGTCAGCCCCGAGGCTGCTGTGGGCGGCCCCATCGCACTGGTAGAGCCGGACGACCTCATCCAGATCGATGTGCATGACCGCAAGCTGGCGATCGTGGGTGTGAAAGGCGAGCCCAAGACCCCCGAAGAAATGGACGCGATCCTCGCCGAGCGCCGTGCCAATTGGAAGCCCAAGGCTCCCAAGTATACAAAGGGTCTGCTGAAACTGTATTCGCAGCACGCTGTCAGCCCCATGAAGGGTGCTTATATGGAGTAAGCCCCACTCTGAAAACGGAAAATGCTGTTTTGAAACTCAACTGTCCGGTGTGATTTTTCCGGACGGCTTTGGAAAGTGCAGCCAAACATAAAAATGGAGGAACGTTTTATGACTGCTGTTGCGACTCCCGATGCTGCGCGGCTGGTATTTGCTGCTGTGGCAGGGCTTATCCTGTTGCTTGTTCTTATCATCAAGTTCAAGATCCACGCCATGATCTCCATTCTGATCGGTGCGGTGGGCATCGGCCTGATGGCCGGAATGCCGCTGGCTGACATCATCGGTTCGGTCAATGAGGGCATTGGCAATACCTTAAAGGGCATCGCCCTTCTGGTTGGCCTTGGCTCGATGTTTGGCGCGATCCTGGAAGAATCCGGCGGTGCGCAGACATTGGCCGTGACCATGGTGCGAAAGTTTGGCGACGAAAAAGCCGCGTGGGCGCTGGGCATCACAGGCCTGGTCATTGCCATGCCCGTTTTCTTTGACGCAGGCCTGATCATCCTCATCCCGCTGGCTTTCTCGCTGGCAAAGCGCACCAAGCGTTCGGTTCTGTACTACGTGATCCCTCTGCTGGCAGGTCTGGCCGTCGGCCATGCCTTCATTCCTCCCACGCCGGGCCCGGTCCTGGTTGCTTCCATGCTGGGCGTTGACCTCGGCTGGGTCATCCTCATCGGCATTTTCTGCGGCATTTTTGCCATGATCGTGGCCGGCCCCATCTGGGGTTCCATCTGCGGCAAAAAGTACATGATCGCTGTCCCGGAACACGTTGCACAGCAGGAGGACATCGACGAAAGCAAGCTGCCCAAGTTTGGCACCATCGTCGGCATCATTCTCATCCCGCTGGTGCTCATCATTGCAAACTCCGTGGCAAAGGTCGTGCCCGCCATGGCCGGCATTCAGCCGGTGCTGGCTTTCCTTGGTGAACCTTTCATGGCTCTGCTGCTGGCCACCGTCGCTGCGATGTATCTGCTGGGCACCCGCTACGGCTATTCCAACGCACAGCTGGAAAAGATCATGACCAAATCTCTGGAGCCTACCGGTATGATCCTGCTGGTCACTGCCTGCGGCGGCGTGCTGCGCTATGTGCTGCAGAACTCCGGTCTGGGCGATGTCATCGGCAGCGCCGTGGCAAATGCAAGCCTGCCGCTGGTTCTGGTGGCATTCATTGTGGCTGCGCTGGTGCGCATCTCGGTCGGCTCCTCTACGGTCGCCATGACCATGGCCGCCGGCATCATCTCTGCAATGCCCGGCATCAGCGAACTCAGCCCGCTGTATCTGGCCTGTGTCACCGCTGCCATCGCCGGCGGCTCCACCGTCTGCTCGCACTTCAACGATTCCGGGTTCTGGTTGGTCAAGAGCCTTGTGGGGATGGATGAAAAAACGACCCTGAAGACCTGGACGATCATGGAAACGCTGGTCGGCACCGTGGGCTTCCTCGTGGCACTGGTCATCTCTTTCTTTGCTTGACCGACGATTTGACTCTCGTTCAAATGGTCGTTCATCGTTCTCCTAATTCACTTACTTTCTAAAAAACACAACCGCTCCGGCTTTTGCCTTGCCCGGAGCGGTTGGTTTTTTTGTTGTCAGGCACGCAAAAAGAAACGCTTTGAGGGATTCAGGTCTCCTCAAAGCGTTTTTTTGGTCTTGGTCAGGCTGCGGCATCCCGCAGCAGCCGGTAGATCACATCCGCTCCGCCGCTGGGGGAGCGCAGGGTGCAGAATTTGCCGTTCACCTGGCACACGCCGTCGGAGTAGACGGTGAGCAGCAGATTCTGGTTCTGCGCATCGGCATAGCGCAGGGTGACGCAGTGGGCCTCGTAATCATGGGAATAGACCCTGGCGTTCTGGCGGAGCTTTTTGTAGCAGTCAACGTCCTGTAAAATTTCAGAAAGTGCCTGGTAGGTGTCATCCGAGGCGGAATAGGCCTTGGCCGTGACCTCCGGCGGGCTCAGGCTGACCACATCTTCGATGCTGACAGAGACCCCGGTGCTTTTGTTGATGCCAACATTCAGGTCGATGCGGCGGTTGGAGAGGTACAGCAGCGCGAACAGTGCCAGCCACAGCGCAGCGATGGCGTAAAAACGGAGATTGCGGTCTTTCATAAATGCTTCCCCCCTGGCGGAACCGCATCGCGGGGTGCGGCTCCGGGCTTCCGGTCGGACGGTGTGTTGTTCCCATTATAGTGCCGGAATGCGGGAGATGTCAACGGCTCTCCAGGTGTTTCTTTGCCGCAAAAGTACCCACAGCGCTGGCGGCAAACACAAAATAGTAGCTGGCGATGCGGAACAGCATCAGGGCGCTCATGGCCTCGCTGCGGGTCATAAAGCTGCCGAACACCAGAAGAAACGCCGTTTCAATGGAACCCATGCCCGCCACGTTCGGCAGTGCGTTGGAGAGGAACAGCATCAGGCTGGTCAGCAGCTGCACCTGCGCAAAGGTCAGGGTGCAGGGCAGCCGCATGAACCGGATGCACAGCCACGGCAGGGTGAACAGCAAAAACAGCTTGAGCGCATGCAGGGCCAGGATGCGGGCACAGCGGCCCTTGTCGGTGAGCAGGTGACGGCTCTCCTCGCTCAGGGTATCCAGCTGTTCCAGCCAGTTTTCCCGGCGGGCCTGCCAGCGTTCCGTTTGGGGCAAAAAGCCCAGCGCCCGGCGGGCCAGCCGCTGCACCAGCGGCGAGACGCAGAGCAGCACCAGCCCCGCGATCACCGCAGCCACCACCAGGTAAGCGGCGGGAAGATAGCTCAGAACGCCGGAGGTGTGCTCGGCCATCCACCGGTGCTGGAACAACAGCATCAGGGTGGCATAAAGCAGCACGGTGGTTTTGTGGAACGCATATTGCAGCGTCATCAGGCCAACGCCCGGGCCAACGGGCAGGCCGCAGCGGTAGAGATAATAGGACTGCATGGGCACGGCACCGGCCCCCAGGCAGACCACATTGCCAAAGGTGCCCATGAATGCGTTGTCGATGCCCTGCTGCAGCCGGAAGCCCGGCAGGCGGCTCCGGATGATGACCCAGCTGACCGCGCCCTCCAACAGGGGATAGGTCAGGCCGATCAGAAGCAGTACCCCCACCTGCCACAGCGAGAGCTGGGCCAGTGCGGCCGAGATCTCGGCCCAGTGGCGGTGAAAGATCAGGAGGACGACACATGTCAGTGCCAACAGCACCACCAGCGAAAAAATTGTCTTTTTGCGGGAGGGCTGCTGGGGAGCAGGGGACTGAGCCATGAGGAAAAAACACTCCTTTCTACCCGGCAGAAACCGGAGCCATCCCGGCCCGGCTGTTTGAAAAAGAGTATAGCACAGCGGTGGCGCATGTTTGTGAACGGACGTGAAATTTTTTCCGTCAGATGGGGCGGGATGATAAAAAACAAATTACAAAACGGATAAAACAGACAAAAAACTACAAAAGAAAAGCTCCCCCGGAGGGGAGCAGAAGAAGTCGATTCAACGGGTTGCACACGCTTCGGTCAAAGACTGCACAGCCTGTTCCAGAGAGCGGGTGAACGCTTCCTTGGAATAATACTGTTCGTAGAGTTTCCGACAATCTGTACGCATGGATGCCAGCTTTTCCGGGTGTTCGATGGCCCATTCCAGACGCTTGGCCAGCTCGGCGGGGTCGTCGTTGGGGTAGACGAAGCCGTTGACCCCCTCGGTGATCAGGCCGGCAGTGCCGGTGTGCTCCGACACGATGGACGGCTTGCCGAAGATCAGGCCCTCGGTCACAAAGGTGGGCATCGGGTCATCGCGGGATGCGCAGACCAGGCAGGTACACTGTTCCATCAGGCTCTTGATCTCGTCGCGGCTCAGGCGCTTGCAGTAGAACGTGTTCTGCGGGAAGTCTGCGGTCAGGGAGCGCACGGCGGCCATCATCTCCTGATCGGCTGCCTGACCCACAAAGAGGAACGAAGCCTTTTCCCGAACCTCCGGCGGCAGCAGGCGGATGGCCTTGCAGAAGATGTCGTGGCCTTTCCGGCGCTCAAATGAACCCACGGTGACAAACAGGGGCCGCCCGCAGGCATAGCCGAGGTCGTAGTGGGAGAACTGTTCCTGTGCGTAATCGGGCAGACCGTAGATCAGGGGCCGGATGTCAAACTGGGGGCGCACCGCATGCATGGCGTTGGCGGCATGGCTGCCCACCGAGTAGACCCGTACATTGGGGCCCAGGCTGGTGGGGATCTGGTGCGCAATGTGCGGGTAGCCCGCAAAGGCATCATGGAGCCACCACAGCACCGGCACGGCGGTTCCGCTCAATGCGCGGATGACCCGCGCCATGACCACGGTGTTGACGATGACCAGGTCGGCACAAAGCGCCAGACCCCACAGGGACGGGTCCGAGCGGACCCCCGGCCGGGTGATCACGGCGGCCCCGGCCTCCACGAACAGCTGGGCCGAGCCGCGGTCCTCCGGGCCCAGCACGACCACCTCATAGCCCATGCTGCGCAGCACCGGCACGGCGCTGGTCATTACAATGGGCGCACCGGTCATGTCCAGCACGTGGCTCATCAAAAAGGCCCGCTTGCCGTGGGCCGAAAACGCATCCTCGGCGCAGATGCTGCGCTCGTAGTGGAGCAGCGCCTGCCCCAGACGCACCGGGGCGGTGCAGAGCTGCCCGGCCAGTTCCAGCAGTTCGGTCACGCTTTCGGGGTCCTTTGCGGCGGCGCGGCAGCGTTCCAGCAGCGCACGGGAGACCAGTACACACCGGTTCCGGGCCAGGTGGGCCGGGCTCTGGTATAAAACGGAAGCCCCGCCAAAGCCGAATACGGCGCTGCTCACCACATAGTCGGCTCCGTCCTGCAGGGCCTTGGCAAAATACATCAGTGTGGTGGACATGCACTCCACATCCTCGGCCGCCAGCAGCACGCCGTCCACGCCGGGGGTCAATTCACCCTCCAGCCGGGAGACCAGCCGGAACTTGCGGTGAAGCTGATCGCGCAGGGTGGCCTCCAATGCGGTGTGCCGGGCCGGAGCATAGACCAGAAGATAGCTGCTCTGGGTATCAAAATATTCCTGCCCGGCAAGCTGATTGCGCTGCAGGGCACTGTAACTGCTGTACATAAGCTGCTCCTTCGTTCTGTGTTTCAGCGGCCGCGGTGGAACAGCCCCAGCAGGCGGCGGATGGGGGCAGTCAGCTTCCAGCTGCTGCTGGCCAGCACATTTTCCAGCGAGGTTTCATACGCCTGGCACTGGGCTTTCAGTTCTGCGCTGGTCTGCTGCTGCTGGGCCAGGCTCTGCTGCAAGGCCGTGGTGGTCTGCTGCTGCCCGGCCAGAGCCTGTTCCAGCTCCCGGATGCGCTGCTTTTCGCCGTCTTTGCTCTTTTGCAGCAGCTGTACGCTGCTGAGCACGGCGCGGAACAGCGGCTCGTCCGCCAGTGTTTCCAGCGGGAAATAACAGTAGCTCACCACCAGCTTCATCCCGGCGGGATAATAGGAAAGCCCCTCCAGCCGGTAGTTGGGGTCGTCGCCCAGGAACAGGGTGGTATCGCCCTGGATGTTCAGGCCGTTGGCCGGCATACAGAGGATGCGGTCGTCCGAAAATGTCAGGTCGGTCACGCAGCAGGGCAGCTCGCCCGGATCAAACCGCAGCGCCTGGGCGGTTACCGGCAGCTCAAACGAAGCGGTCACGGAGCCGGTCAGTGCGTCCGTTACGCAGTCCGGGGACGAAAGCGTGTCCTTTTCCGAAAAGCCGAAGCCTGCATCGTAGTACAGCAGCGGATGCAGCAGGGTGGGCGAGTCGGTGCGCATCTCCCGCTGGGGATGCACCGCAAGATAGGACTGGACCTCTTTTTCCAGGGCAAGGCAGCGCTCGGCCAGGCGGGAAACGCCCTGATCCGAAAGCTTGAGCTGCTGTTCCAGCTCGGCAATGCGGCTTTGCAGGGCCGCAGAAGTTTCAGGAGCTGCGTTGTTCATAACCGGATTCTCCTCACATCATGATTTGACTTCAGCGGGGAAGTGCCCGCAAAAATTCAGTGTTTTGCCGCATAGCGCCGCTCCTCGTCCAGGGGATAGCGGTGTGCCGTCTTTTCTTTCCGGGCCGTGGTCAGCCGCAGCTTCAGGTCCCGCCAGCGCAGCAGCAGCTCGCAGATCAGCAGCACCGATCCCAGCGAGAGGGTGAACTGAAGCACTAAGCCAAGCACCGGGTGGGCCGCAAACTTCGGGGGCATGAGATACCAGGGGATGGCGGTAAGCTCCACGGTGTGGATGCAGAAAATGTACAGCGAGCGCCGCCCCACCGCCTGGATGGCGCGGGTCACCGCGTTGTCCACCCGGCGCTGGAACCACATGACCAGCGAGAGGATGCCAAGGCCGGTCACGGCATCCAGCAGGATGCTCAGCGGGCCAAGGGTCCACTCGGCCATCGAAACGCAGTCGGTGCTCTGGGTCAGCAGCACCAGCACCGCAACGGCGGCTGCCGCTGCCAGCATCCCCAGCCGCATCCGGGCCGAAAGGGGCTTGTCGAACAGCTTGTACTTTTTGGCAAGATAGCCCACATAGAGCGCAGGCACCGTGACCATGCCCTGGCCGATGCAGAACGGGGCCTCCCAGGTGATGCAGATGCCCCAGCCCAGCAGCATGACCCCAAGCACTGCCCAGTGTGTGTAGGCTTCGGGGAAAATATTCAGGATCAGGTCCAGCAGGATCCATGCGATCATCAGCGAGAGCAGATACCACATGGGCCCGCAGGAGAAAAACGTCTGGCCAAAATAATCGGCCGTGTGGGGCAGGCCCAGGGCAAAGCCGCCCAGCACCTTGCCGGTCTCGTAAGTAGCGTTGTGCAGCGAGCCGAACAGGGTGTAGTGGATCACAAAATGGAACACCGTGGTGGCGATGCCGGTATAGATGTACGGTTTGAGCAGCGTTTTGAACTGCTGGTCGATGCATTTGCCGATGGAGCGCTTGCGGAAGCCGTAGCCGCTGGCAATGTAAAAGGCCGCCATCAGGGACTCGCGGTAGGCGAACATGAAAAAGGTCAGCGGGTTGATGCCGCCGGAGCCCATGGGATACAGCTCGCCGGTGTGGGCAAACACGATGGTCAGCATCCCCACGCCCTTGAGCAGGTCGAACATGCCCAGCGTGTTTGCGGTACGGGGTTTGGTTCCCTCCATGAAAAGGTCCTCCTTTGCGCCGCAGATCACCCCGGATGGCAGAATGCCGTAATTTTGGCGCGGT
This sequence comes from uncultured Faecalibacterium sp., assembly GCA_934547065.1. GTDB lineage: Bacteria > Bacillota > Clostridia > Oscillospirales > Ruminococcaceae > Faecalibacterium. The sequence goes on along the minus strand of CAKTEF010000009.1, from coordinate 61,934 downwards.
TTGTTAAAAAATAAGGATATTTATAATTAAGTATAATGCATTTTGGTGGTTCTGTCAATGAAACGTGCCGCATCCGGTGCGCAGCCGGAACCTGAAAAAAGTGTACCACATCCACCGCGCAGGTGCAACGAAAGGCAGGATTTACATGCGGCTGCACAAAAGATAGGCAACTTTAGCTTGCGTTGTTGTGCAATTAAATCTTGCATTTAGCGGGACAGTGCGGTATACTGAGCCATAGATGCCCCCAGTTGCTTCCAATGCAGGAAAACGCAGGGGATAAAAAATGTGCTGAATGACAGGGAGTGTGCAACAATGGAAAACAATGCTTATTATCAGGCCATGACTGCCGAGAACATGCCCATGACGGTTTATGATATGGTCCGCGCCATGAAAGAGAACTATGCCGAGCGCCCCGCGTTCCGCTATGTGCAGGGCACGGATACCGTGGTAGAAAAGAGCTATGCACAGTTCGTGGAAGATATCTGCAGGATGACTGGCTACCTGCAAAAGGAGCTGGGCGAGTGCAAGGGCAAAAAGGTCGTGATCCTGAGCCGCACCAACTATGAGTATGGCGTGAACACCTTTGGCATCATGCTGGCCGGTGCGGTGCTGGTCACGCTGAACCAGGGCAAGACCTGGGCCGAGCTGGAATATGAGCTGGGCCAGGTGGAGCCGGACCTGATCCTGAACGACGGCATCGACTACGGCTGCCGCGGCCAGCTGGAAGCCGCCTACGGCGCAAAGCTGCGCCCCATGGATGTGTGGAACGGCAGCGCCCCGGCAGAGCTTGTGAACCGCATTGACCCCAATGGCCTGCTGATGCTGATGTACACCTCCGGCACCACCGGCCGCAGCAAGGGCGTGATGCTCTCGGAGAAAAACTACTTTGCCGCCACCAAAATGTACATCAACGGTCAGGGCGTGATCCCGGAGTATGCCCGCAAGCTGACCGCTCCGCTGGAACAGCCCATCGCCCACTTTACGCTGGTGCCCATGTTCCACCTGGCGGGCTTCATCTGCTATTTTGTGTACGGCATCCAGGGCTGGACGCTGAACCTGTGCTGCGATGCCCGCGATCTGCGCCGGGATATGAGCCTGATGCACAGCGATGCCATGTCTACCCCTCCCGTTTTGGTGGAAATGGTGTATAATGAGATCAAGCGCGGCCACCAGGACCGCCTGAACGGCCTGTGGAACCTCAGCTGCTCCTCCGCCATCCTGGATCCGCAGATCCTCAAGTACCTCACGGAGCACGGCTTTTACATCAACCAGTGCTACTCCATGACCGAGCTGGCCGGTTACGGCCTGCTGAACCTTGCGCAGGACGGCGACCATCTGCGCGCCCTGGGCAAGCCGGACGGCTTCTGTGAGGTCAAGCTGGATGAAAGCGGCGAGATCTGCGTGCGGGGCGATTGCGTGATGCTGGGCTACTACAAGGACCCGGAAGCCACCGCCGAGGTGATCGATGCCGAGGGCTGGCTCCACACCGGCGACCTGGCCCGTGAGGACGCAGAGGGTTACATTTATATGACCGGCCGGAAGAAGAACCTGATCATCCTGGACAGCGGCGAGAACGTCAGCCCCGAAGAACTGGAAAAGCTGCTGGGCAAGTGCGGCAGGATCAAGGAGTGCATCGTCAAGGAGATGGGCAAGAAGATCGGCACCATCGTCTGCTGCGATGAGGCCGACCAGCCCGAAGTCCGTGCCTTTGTCACCGAGCTGAACCGCACCCTGCCGCTGTACAAGCGGATCTCGGTGGTGGAGTTCAGCGCCGAGCCGCTGCCCCGCAACGCCCTGGGAAAGCTGCTGCGCAAATGATGTCCGCCCCAAACACCTGACAGAAGTTGAAAGGCAGGGAACCGACAATGATCGACAACGTGTATGAGCTTGTGACCCGCACCATGGAACAGGAGTTTCCGCAGAACGTGGCGTTCCGCTATGTGGACGATGCCACCGGCACCGTGGTGGAAAAGACCTACGGTGCGTATGCCCGGGATATCCGCCGGGCGGCCGCCTGGTTCGAGCAGAATGTTCCGGACATCCGCGGCAAGCGGGTGGCCCTGCTGAGCCGCAACTGCTATGAGTACGGGGTCAACACGTTTGGTGCCGTGCTGGCCGGGGCGGTGCTGGTGACGGTGAACCAGAAAAAGACCTGGGACGAGATGAGCTGGGAGCTGGAACTGGCAGACCCTGCCCTGATTCTGAACGACGGTGTGGACTACGGCTGCCGCGCCCAGCTGGAAGCTGCCTACGGCGACCGCCTGCGCCCCATGGATGTGTGGAAAGACACCGCCCCCGGCACGCTGGAACGGCGGATCGACCCCAACGGCCTGATGGTGCTGATGTTCACCTCCGGCACCACGGGCCGCAGCAAGGCGGTGATGCTGGCCGAGCGCAACTTCTTTACCGTGATGCACCTGCACGTTGCCATGGGCGATCACATGCTGGCGTTCAAGCATGAGCACTTCCCGGACGACCGGAACGACTGTTTGAGCAATTTCTGCATCCTGCCGCTGTTCCACCTGGCCACGTTCATCTGCCTGTTCTCCTGGACATTCAAGGGCTGGGCGCTGAACCTTTGCAGCGACGCACGCAATTTTTACCGGGATCTGGGCCTGATGCACAGCGATTCCATTGCCGTGGCCCCGGTTCTGATGGAATCCATCTACAAGGAGGTCAAGCGCGGCCGGGCCGAAAAGCTGAACGGCCTGTGGAACCCCTGCGGCAGTTCTGCCATGTTCGACCCCCAGATGCTGCTGGAACTGGTGGACAGCGGCATGTACCTGACCCAGTGCTACGGGATGACCGAGACCTGCGGCGACGGCCTGGTGAACTACGCACAGGCGGAGCCCCACATCCGTGCCCTGGGCAGACCGGACGGCCATTGTGAGTATAAGCTGGACGAAACGGGCGAGATCTGCATCCGGGGCGGCTGTGTGATGCTGGGCTACTACAAGGACCCGGAGGCCACGGCTGAGATCATCGATGCAGAGGGCTGGCTCCACACCGGTGACCTGGCCCGCGAGGATGAGGACGGCTACTACTATATGGTGGGCCGCAAAAAGAACCTGATCATCCTGGGCAGCGGCGAGAATGTCAGCCCCGAAGAACTGGAACAGAAGCTCTCGGCTTGCCTGGCGGTGCAGGAGTGCGTGGTCAAGGAGATGGGCAAAAAGATCGGTGCGCTGATCTGCTGTGCCGAGGACCGCCAGCCGGAGGTGCGCGCGTTTATCACCGAGCTCAACCGCACCCTGCCGCTGTACAAGCGGATCACAGCGGTGGAGTTCAGCGCAGACCCGCTGCCCCGCAACACGATGGGAAAGCTGCTGCGCCGTTGACCGGGCGCTCTGGTACAAAAAACAAAAAAGCGCTCCGGCTCTGTGTTGCATTTCCTGCCGGAAACAGGTATTATTAAAGGAGAATTGCCGCACCCGGTGGATAAAACCGGGCAGCACCGTGGCATACTGAAGCTGTGCCCGCAGGGCGGGCCATAAAATTCCGCATGGAAAGGAAGATATTTTGATGCAGAGAGCAGAAATCGTATCCCAGATCCTGGGCATTCTGGAGGATGTGGCGGAGATCGCGCCCGAAGATGTCAACGAGAACAGTGCCCTGATGGACGATCTGGACCTGTCGTCCATGGAGATCCTGACCATCGTGGCCGATCTGGAAGAAACGTTCGGCCTGCGCATTCCGGAAAAGGAGCTGCGCAGTTTTGTGACCATCAGCGACCTGGCCGATTATCTGGCCGAAAACGCGGGGTAACTCCGGATGGATGCGGAACAGCGTGCGGTGTTTCAGGGCATCGTGTATTACTACCGCGAAAATCAAGTGTACTGCCGGTATCAGGCCTCGCTGCGGGATGCCGTGGATCCGGCGCTGCTCCAACAGGCGCTGGATGCCGCCCGCCCGCTGGCGGGATACTATTTCAGCCATGTGGTCTGGCAGGGCCGGGAGGCCCGTTTGGAGCCGAACGATGCCCCCTGCCGGGTGCGGCAGGGCAGCAGCCAGCCGAAGATCCCGGAGGAAACGAACGATTACCTCTTTTCGCTCAGCTGGCAGGGAAATACCCTGTACCTGGACTGGTTCCATTTCCTGGCCGACGGCCGGGGCGGCTCGCCGTTTCTGACGCTGCTGCTCCAGCTGTACTGCAACCTGCGGTACGGCGCGGGCTTTGCCTGCGGGAAGCTGGCCTCGGACCCGCCCTATGATGTGGAGGAGCTTCTGGCCCGCTACCCGGAAAGCCAGGTGAAGAACGACCTGAAAAAAGACGTGGTCCAGATCAGCGAGGGCGAGCCGGAATTCCTGCGCCTGCGGCTGGACAAGCAGAGCCTGATCGAGGCGGCCCGGCGGGAACGGATCAAGCCGTTCAGCGCCCTGATGGGCCTGACCTGTCAGGCGGCCCAGCGCTACCTGGAAAAGGACGAGCTGGTGTACAGCTACGCAGCGGATACCCGCGCGGCGCTGGGCGTGCCCAACGCCCTGTACAACTGCATTGCGTCGTTTCAGCTGCCGCTGAAGCTGGAACCGCAGGCGAAGCTCCACGGCTTTGCCGCCCAGCTGGACCGGGACATCCAGGCCAGCCTTGCCCCGGAGCGCCGGCTGTTCCGGATGGCCGAGCAGATGGGCTGGGTGTACCAGGTGTTCCGCCAGAAAGCGGCCCTGCGGATCAAAAAACGAGTGTTCCAGATGGGCGAGTACATCAGCGGCTTTCCGGCGGATTTCTGGGTCAGCTATATCGGGAACCCGCTGCTGCCCCACAGCAAGGAATTAGAGGATTACTTAACCGATTTTCAGACCTGGGTTCTGCCGGACGGCGCGTCTCTGGCGATGGAGGTCACCAGCCTGCACGGCGTGCTGACCTGCTGCATTGAGAACAAGGTGGGCAGACCCGGCTGCCTGGAAGCGCTCCGCTCCGTGATGGAAGCCGAGGGCATCCGGGTACTGGAAGCCGTCCCGGCTCCATTGGTGTAAAAAAACGCATCCCACCGTGGGATGCGTTTTTTCATGTTCAGAAGGTGGCGGTGGGGCGGATGCTGACCTCGCCGTGGAGCAGGGCCTCCCGGCGGCCTCCCTCCCGCTCCACCACCAGACGGCCGCAGTCGTCGATGGCAAGGGCGCGGGCGGCATACGTCTCGGTGCGGGTGCAGACCGTGACCCAGTGCCCCGGTACAAAGCAGCGGGCGCGGTATTCATCCAGGCAGTCGAAGCCGGGGCAGAGCGCCAGAAGCTCCCGCGCAATGGCCCCGGCCAGCGCCGCCCGGCTGACCGGCGCGGGCCCGCCGGGGAACAGACTGCCCGCCGTGCGGCCAAGCTCGTCCGGCCAGTCGGCGGGGGTGGTGGTCAGGTTCAGGCCAATGCCCACCACCAGCCATTCCAGCTGGCCGCTTTCCATGTCAGTCCCGGCTTCGGTCAGGATGCCGCAGACCTTTTTGCCCTGGTAGTACAGGTCGTTGACCCACTTGATGCCCAGTTCCAGCCCGCACAGGGTGTGTACGGCGCGGGCCACGGCCACGGCGGCGCTGATGGTAGCGCTCTGGGCATCGGCGGCCGAGCAGCCGGGCCGGAGCAGCACCGAGCAGTATACCCCCTTGCCCGCCGGGCTCTCAAAGCGGCGGCCCCGCCGCCCGCGCCCGGCCTGCTGGTGGCCGGTCAGGACCAGCGTGCCGTGGGGCGCACCCCCAATGGCCAGCTGCTTGGCCGTCAGGTTGGAGCTTTCCAGCGTGTCGTAAAGCTGCACCGGTGCGGGATAGGGACCCACGGCCTCGGTGCAGAACGGGTCGCCGCCCGCCAGCCGGTAGCCCCGGCGGGGGGCGGATTCCAATGCATAGCCCTGGGCCGAAAGCGCCAGCGCCGCCTTGTGTACGGCTGCGCGGCTCACGCCCAGGCTCTGGGCCAGCTGCTGGCCGGAAACGCAGCGCCCCTGTGCGGCAGAAAGTGCCTGCAGCAGGGCCTGCCGGGTGCTTTGGGCCATGGAAACCACCTCCGGAATGTGATATAGTAAAAGTATAGCATATTTTTTGTTTTTTGTGCAGGAAATCCGCCCGTTGATCCGTATGGATGAATAGGACGGCAGGAAAGGAGGGGCAAGCCGTTGTGACAACATTGGAATTCGATGCATTGGTACAGAAGTACCAGGGCCTGGTCTACACGGTCTGCCATCAGCTGGTGCCCGATCCGGGCGATGCCCAGGACCTGGCCCAGGAGACGTTCCTGGCCGCCTGGCGGGCCGCTGACCGCTGCCCGCCGGGATACGAAAAACAGTGGCTGGCCCGCATTGCGGCCAACAAAGCCAAGGATTACCTGCGCAGCGCGTGGGTGCGGCGGGTCAACACCCCCGGCGACGAGATCCTGGCGTTGGCAAATGCGCCGCCCGGGTCGGACCCGGAGCAGCAGGTGCTGGACGCGCTGGGCGAGGAGAGCCTGACGCAGCGGGTGCTGGACCTGCGCGAACCCTACCGCACGCCCTGCCGCCTGATGCTGCTGGAACAGCACACGGCGGCCGAAGCGGCGGCACTGTGCGGGCGGCCCCAGAAAACCGTGGAAGCGCAGGTCTGGCGTGCAAAAAAGATGCTGGCGGAGCAGATCCGCCAGGAAAGGAGGATCGAGGATGGAATGGTTTCGGGATGACGGCTGTATGACGGAGGCGGGCCTGCAGGCCTTGCTGGACGGGCAGCTGGACGAGATGGGGCGGCTGGAAGCAGCCGAGCATCTTTCGTATTGTGACCACTGCATGGACCGCTACACGGCCCTGCTGACGGCGGATGCGCTGGAAACCGCACCCCGCGGGATGCGCAGCGCCGTGATGGGCGGCGTATGGGCACGGCTGATGCAGAATACTTACGGCCGGGCAGCCGTGGCCGGTGTGGCGGCGGTGCTGGCACTGACGATGTGGCGCAGCGGTGCCCTGGGGCAGATCACCCAGTTTGGCAGCCAGCTGCAAATGCTCTATCCAACGGTCCAGAGCCAGCAGGAAACCAGCACAGAAAGCGGGGAAACGGCCCTGCCGTTCCAGCCGGTGGAGGACACCCGCCCTGCACAGCAAACGCCCACAGGGAAACCCGTGCAGACCGGGCGGGACCGCCGCTATGCCAGCGAGAGGACCTCGCTGTTGCAAAAGCTGTTTTCCGGTGTGACCCAAAAGGCCGCAGATACGGCCCAAGACACAGAGAAATGAGGGAACGATTATGAAGAAAAATGGCATCCTGACCCTGCTGTTCGCCTTTATCCCCGGCGCAGGCCAGATGTATCAGGGATATATGAAGCGCGGCCTTTCGCTGGTGCTGATGGCAGCGGCCATCTGCATTGCGGCGGCGATCTTCTCGCCTATTATGTTCGCGCTGCTGGTCGTGTTCATGTACAGCTTTTTTGACACGTTCAACCTGCGGGCGCAGATCGGCATGGGCACCGCCCCGGAGGACGATTATCTGGTCCACTTTGACCCGCAGGACAAGCGCCTGGCCCGGATGATGCTGGACAGCCACAAGCTGGTGGGCTGGTGCCTGATCGCTGTCGGTGCAATGATCGCCTACAACAACATCCTCATGAGCACCCTGGGCGACCTGCTGTGGCGCTGGGGCAAAACCAGCCCTGTGTGGCGGGCGGTCTATCTGGTTATGGACGAACTGCCGGAGGTCGTGGTCTGCGTGGCGCTGATCCTCTGCGGCATCTGGCTGGTCAAGGGGCCAAAGGCTGCCCGGAAGCAGGCGGCACCCGCGCCGGAGGAAGCGGAGAGCGACTTTACGGAGTATCAGCCCGAACGGCCGGTGCCCGGCTTTTTGGACCGGTTTGCCCGGAAGGATGCCCCCGATGCGACCGGCGAAGTGACTCTGGATGCGGAGGACAGCGACGATGGAAGCAAAACCGAATAACGCCCCGCAGGCGGCCGCCCCATACACCGGGCCGGTGCGCCGGGTGGGCTGTGTGACGCTGGGGCTTTGCCTGATTGCGGCCGGTGTGCTGTTTTTGTGCTATTTCTTCCTGCCGGGCTTTGACTGGGAGCTTGCGGTGAAGATCGCCCCGGCGGCCGGGCTGATCGTGCTGGGGTGCGAGGTGCTGTACTTTGCCGCAAGGCCGGAGCGATGGAAGTACGATTTCCTTTCGGTGTTCCTCTGCCTGGTGCTGATGGTCTGCGCCTTTGGCGGGGCCTGCCTGATGGCAGCCTTTGACTTTGCGCTGCACCGGGACGAGCTTGGGATCGAGTACGATTCGCGCCAGAGCCAGGAGCTGACCGAGGAGGAGCGCGCCCGGCTGCGCCTTGATCTGGACGAGGGCACCGGCCCGGACCTGGACGAGGAGAACCCGGACAGCCCGTCCGCTTCCCACGCCGAAGCGTGAACCGGGCAGAAATACCAAAACGGTATCACAGGGATACGAAAAATGTATTTTACAGATGCCGCTTTCCCGGTTATAATACAACCAGCATCCGGACGATGGGTGCCGAAGAAAAAAGTGTAATAACAAAAAACCGCTGCGGTTGGTCACCGCGGCGGTTTTTTGCTGTTTGGGGGGTTGAGGTTATTTGCGTGCGATCATTTCGGTGTAGGCCAGCACCAGGGGACCAACGCCCTTGGCATCGTTGCAGACCACCGGCTCGCTGAAGTAGTAAGCCAGGGAGCCGTCACGGTGATCCTTGCCGCCCAGACCTGCCACCAGGCAGATGCCGTCCAGCTGCAGGCTGCCGTCCGGGTTCTTGGAGAGGTACTTGTCGCAGGTGCCGTAGAAGGCTTTTTCAGCCCAGGCGGCCATGCGTTTGGGCAGATAGCCCAGGCGCACGCCCTTGAGCACGGCATAGGCGAACAGGGCGGTGCCGCTGGTCTCCAGGTAGTTGCCCTCCACGCCGGGGTGATCCATCACCTGCCAGAACATGCCGGTCTCCTCGTCCTGGAACTTGTGTACGTCCTCAATGGTCTGGCGGAGCTGTGCCATGATGCCGCGGTACTCGTTGTACAGCTGCTCATCCATCCGCTCCAGCACATCCACCATGGCCACCATGAACCAGCCCATGGCCCGCAGCCAGAAGTTGGGGCTGCAGCCGGTCTCGGGGTCGGCCCAGTACATCTGGCGGCTCTCGTCGTAGCCGTGGTAGTACAGGCCGGTTTTCTCGTCCCGCATGTGCTTTTGGATGTTCATGAACTGCTTGTAGCTGTCGATGCAGCCCTGCATCTTGTTGAAGCGGGTCTCGTACTCCATGTAGAACGGCTGGGCCATGTAGGTGCCGTCCAGCCACACCTGCCAGGGGTAGATGTCCTTGTGCCAGAAGTTGCCCTCCTTGGTGCGGGGCTGGGTGGCCAGCTGGCTGCGGATGGTGTCAATGGCCCTGCGGTACTTCTCATCGCCAAAGATATCGTACAGGGTGAACAGGTTCTTGCCCTGGTTCACATTGTCCAGATTGTACTCCTTGGGGTCGTAGGTCTTGATGGAGCCGTCCTCCTGCACGAACCAGTCGATGAAGTCCTTGGAAAACTTCAGGTATTTTTCGTCGCCGGTGGTCTTGTACAGGCTCAGGCAGGCGGTGATCATGCAGCCGTCGATGTAGTTCCACTTGTTGGGTTTGCCGCTGCGCACCTTTTCGATGTTCCACATCGGTGCCTCGGCGCTGGAATTGGCGATCAGGTAGTCCACATAATCGCCCAGCATGGTAAGGATCTCTTGGTGGGTCATGGGTCAGTCCTCCTCAAAATGGCCGACGTTGGCAAAGCGGAGCCGCTCGCCCTCGTAGCCCTCGATCTTGACGTTGTGCAGGTCGATCTCCTTGACGTTCTCCGCATAGATGGCCAGCTTTTTCACCAGCGGGCGGTTGTCCGCCATGGCGGCCTGGCCCTCCTGGGCGTTGGGGTCAAAGGTGATGGTCACGTTCTTCATGGAAACGCGCTCGATGGGCTGCTCCGGCAGGCCGTCAAAGTAGCAGCCCGCGAACTGGGCATCGGTGGCCACGATATCCTCCATGGTCAGGCTGCCCAGTTTGGGGGTGTACTCGTCCACCGGCATGGCATCGCGGCACTGCACATAGGGGCCGTGGCCGTCCGGGTCACAGAAATAGAACATGTTGATGACGAACGGAGCCTTGACCCCGCGCATTTCCACATTGCGGAACACCAGCCCGTCGATCACGGCGGTGTTGCCGCGGCCGCGCCGGGTCTTGACCCGCAGGCCGCGGTCGGTGTGGTCCATCAGGCACTGGGTCACCACCATGTCTTTCACACCGCCGCTCATCTCGCTGCCAATGACGATGCCGCCATGGCCCTTGTCCAGCAGGCAGTTCCGGATCACGGTGTGCTCACAGCTCTTTTTCAGCTTCATGCCCAGGAACACCTTGCTGGCCTTCATGGCAATGCAGTCGTCGCCCACATGGATGTTCACGCCGATGATGCGGGTGTACTCGCAGCTTTCGGGGTCGATGCCGTCGGTGTTGGGGGCCTTGTAGGGGTTGTTGATGTTGAAGTTCAGCAGGTCCAGGTGCTTGACAAAGATGGGGTGGATGGTCCAGGAATAGCTGTTCTGCACCGTGATGCCGTGCAGGCAGATGTTCTCGCTGTCTACCATGGCGACCGCGCGGGGCCGCCAGGCGATCCGCTTGACCTTGGGGTTCACCCACCAGTCGCCGTTGGCGGCATCGCAGTCCAGGGTGCCCTCGCCGGTCACGACCACGTCGTGGACCTGGGTGATGTTCAAAAGGCCGGCAAAGCTGTTCAGGGGGTTGCCCTCCCAGCCGGTCAGGTAGTATTCGTCTACCTCGTTCTCGCTGGGCAGCACGCCGGGCAGGATGGGGTAGTGGGTGCGGTCGTTGTCGCCCAGCAGCACAGCGCCCTTTTCCAGATAGAGGGTGGTGCAGCTTTTCAGGAACAGGCTGGAAGTGCGATAGCGGCCTGCCGGAACATACACCGTGCCGCCTTTGGGGCAGGTGGACAGGGCCGCCTGCAGCCGCACGGTGTTGTCGGTGGTGCCGTCGGCCACCAGGCCGTAGCGGGATGCGTCCACAAAGAACGTCTCGGCCTGGGTGGTGAACTCCAGATCCAGCGTTTCGCCCTCGGCTTCCACCGCAACGGTGTAGGTGGTGCCGGGGGTCAGGGAGAACAGGGAGAACACGTTGGTGTTCTGGTTCTCGCAGACCGGCTGGCCGTTCAGCTTGACGCGGAACGGATGGGCCGGGCGGTAGCACAGGCCGTTTTCCAGCTCGAACACGGCGCTGCGGGTCATGGAACGGATCAGGGAAAGCTTCATAAACAGGATGCCTCCTTGGATGTTGAAAACAGATTTACAGCTTGCCCGCGCGGGGCAGGCATGGTACACTAAAGCTTGAAAAGACAAGCCTTATAGCAGTTTGCGTTTTTAATGCACAAGCAACATCCGCAAACTGCATATCGCAAATATGTCGTCTTGATCGGCACTATTTTTGAAAATTGCGATAAACAACAGAATGTGCGGCACGGAAAGCGGGGAACAGCCATGAAAGCGGAACGCGAAAAACTGAACAGCCGGGTCACAACGGTCCAGCTCCGGCTCAACGCCGGGCAGCTGGACCTGCCGGAGGAGCCGGAGAACGGGCGGCTGGTGCTGGTATCCGGCGGCAGCTGCAGCCTGTTACAGGGCGGCGAAACGCTGCTGGCGAACCCCGGCTGCCTGATGCTGCTGGGGCCGGGCAGCGGCCTGTTGCAGCAGACCGGCCATGTGGCCCCGGAGCTGATCGGCTGCCAGTTCCCGCTGGCCGCTCTGGCGGAGCTGAAAAATCTGACCCAGTGGGATCTTTCGCCGCTGTTTGAGCCGGGCAGCCATACGGTGCTGTATGGCTCGGTGCAGTGGTCCAGCCGCCTGCGCACGCTGCTGGGCATGATGCACAGCGCCGAGGGCGAGCTGGAGTATCCGGGCATGAGCTATCTCTCGCTGCTGCTGCACTATGTGGAGCAGGAATGCCGCAGCGAGCGGCAGGAATCCCGCCCCCGCAACGAGACGGTGGAGCAGATCTGCGCCTATCTTGCCGCCAACTACCAGCAAAAACTTTCGCTCAGCGATGTGGCGGCCCGGTTTTACCTTTCGCCCTATTATCTCAGCCGCCTGTTCCGGCGGGTCACGGGGCAGTCCATTGTGGATTACATCAACGGCCGCCGCATCGAGGCCGCCCAGCGCCTGCTGGAGACGACGGACCTGAACATCAGCACGGTGGCCGAGCAGACCGGCTTTGCCTCAGCGGCGCATTTCCGCCGCGTGTTCCGCGAGACCATGGGCACCGGCCCGCTGCAGTACCGCAAGAGCCACCGCAGCTGAGCCGCAGCCCCAACACAAAACACCCCCTGTGCAGTCCGGGCACAGGGGGTGTTTTTAAGTTACGTCAGAACTTCTGTCCGCAGTGGGGGCTGAAATCAGCCCTTGACAGCACCGGCGGAGATACCTTCGACGAACTGATCCTGTGCACAGAAGAAAACGATCAGCTGCGGCAGGATGGAGATCAGCGACAGGGCCAGGATCCGGTTCCATGCAAAGCCAGTATCACCGTCCATGGACAGCTTGACGAACAGGGACATGGGGTACTTTGCGGGGGTCTGCACATAAAGCAGGGGGCCCATGAAGTCGTTGCAGCTCCACATGAACTGGAACAGTGCGCAGGACACCAGAGCGGGCATCAGCATGGGGACGATGACCCGGTACAGGGTCTGGAACGAGTTGCAGCCGTCGATGGCGGCAGCCTCGTCCAGATCACGCGGGACATTGCGCATGAACTGCACCAGCTGGTAGACGAAGTAGGTCTCGGTTGCAAATGCGCAGTGGACCCAGATGGCCAGGTAGAACGGGCTGTTGACCCAGCCGAACTTGGTGTACAGCAGGAACTGCGGAACGTTCAGAACGACCTGCGGCAGGAACAGGGTGGCCAGCATGATGCTGAACAGGATCTTCCGGCCGGGGAAGTCGAAACGGCCAAAGCCGTAAGCTGCAATGCAGGAGGAGACAACGGTGCAGATGACCTTGGGCAGAACATAAGAGTAGGTGTTCAGCATGGCCTGCAGGATGTTGATGGAACCGCCGAAGTTGTTCAGCGCGTTCTTGTAGCCCTCCAGGGTGGGGTTCTTGATCCACAGGCCGATGCCTGCAAAGATCTCGCTGTTGTCCTTAAAGGTGGCGCTGACCATCCACAGCAGGGGATAGATCATGATCAGGCCCACCAGGATCAGGACAAAGTACTTGAAAAACGTCGCGATGGCGTTAGATGTTTTCATTCCCATACTGTCACACCTTACCTTTCATCCGAGTAGTAGACCCACTTCTTCTGGCTGGTGAAGGCGATGATCGTCAGGATGCAGACGATGACGAACATGATCCATGCCAGTGCGGAAGCCATGCCCATCTGGTTGGACTTGAATGCGTAGTTGTAAACCAGAATGGAGATGAGGGTGGTGGAACCGCGGGGACCGCCGTTGGTGATGATGAACGGGCCATTGAACTCCTGGAAAGCCTGGCAGATCTGAGTGACCAGGTTGTAGAAGATGATGGGGGTGATCATCGGGACGGTGATGGAGAAGAACTGCTTCCACTTACCGGCACCGTCGATGGTGGCAGCCTCGTACAGGTCGGCAGGCACACCTTTCAGAGCAGCCAGGAACAGCACCATGGCGGAACCGAACTGCCAGATACGCAGGAAACAGATGATCCACAGTGCGTAGCTGGGGTCGCTCAGCCAGGAGGGACCCTGTGCGTGGCCAAAGGTGAGGCCGCGGATGATGGTGTTCACCAGGCCGTCGTCACGGAAGACGGCCTTCCACAGCACGGCGATCGCCACAGAGCCGCCGAGGATGGAGGGGATGTAGTAGACGGTGCGGAACAGGTTCACGCAGGCGATCTTGAAGTTCAGGATGTAGGCGATGAACAGTGCGAAGATCAGCTTCAGAGGCACAGTGATGAAGCTGTACTTGAAGGTGGTGATGAGCGCCTTGGTGATCTTGGGAGTGGTGAAAGCGTCCACATAGTTCATGATGCCATACTGATGGATGCCGTTGAAGAAGTCCATATCGGTGAAGCTGTAATACAGCGACTGACCGAACGGGATGGCCTTGAACACGACAAAGCCGATGATCCAGGGGATCAGGTAGAACAGGCCCTGCCATTTGTCAAAAAACTTCTGGGCCGGGGTGCGTCCCAGCGAGGGTGCTTTGGTTTCTTTCATCCGGGAATCCTCCTTTTGCGGGATTTCGGGCGACGGAATGCTCCGTCACATTCAGGAAACAGATCTGTCAAAAAATTGTAACCTATTCCTGAGCAAAAAGGGCATCGGGCCTATGGGCGGTCAGATGCCCCTTGTATGTATGCTTAATTCAGGAAAATGCTGTCCGATCAGACCGTGTAGCCAACAGACTCCATGCCGTCCAGCAGGGTATCGACCAGGTCAGCGCCGGAAACATTGTCGTAATCCAGAGTGTCGAACACTTCCTGATAGATGCCGGTGCCGGTAGCCTTCAGGTCGTTGGACTCGAACAGGGGATCCAGCTGGTTGGAAACGAAAGCCATGACCTTGCCGTTTGCCTCAGCGACCAGCTCCTTGACAGCGCCGGCAGCCTGAGCAGCGGCCAGACCAGCCTTGGAAGCAGGCACGCCGCACTCAGAACCCATGATGGAAGCGCCCTTCTCCTCGTTCAGCAGGAAGTTGATCAGGGTAGCAGCCTCTGCGGGGTGCTCGCAGGTCTTGGTGATGGCCAGACCCATGGAGACCTTGGAGAAGCCGCCGTTGTAATCGCCGAACTTGATCTCCTCGCCGACGGTGAAGCCAGCCTTGTTCTCCTCGTCCAGAGCGTCAGCGTACTTGGTAGCGGAGGAGTCCCACTCGAAGCAGCCGGCCAGCTTACCGGTGATCCACTCGTTGGACTGGTGAGCAGCATTGTCGCCGTTGGAGCCGTAGTAGGTGGGCAGGCTCATGATGACGTGACCCTCGACCAGGCTCTTGATGAAGTCGATGCCCTCAGCGATCTCGTCGGCGGTGTAGTTCAGGGTAGAGGTGGTGGGGTCTGCCCAGTCCTTGCCGTACTTGGACTCGAGGTAGAAGACCATCAGGATCATACGGTCGTATGCGCCCAAGTGCAGGGGATAGTAGTCATCGCCCAGCTTCTCCTGGAAGGTCTTGCCGGCAGCCATCAGCTCGTCCAGAGTGGTGGGGAAAGAGATGCCAGCCTTGTCGAAAGTGGTCTTGTTCCAGTAGAAGATACGGCCGGTCATGGAGACGGGCACGCACTGCTGGGCGTTTGCAACGTAGCAGGCAGCCAGCTTGGACTCATCCCACTGGGTCAGATCCAGGTAATCGGAAACGCTGTTCAGGTCGATGAAAGTCTGGCCGCTCTTGGAGTAGTTGTACAGCCAGTTCCAGTTGATCTGGCAGACATCCTCAGCCACGCCGCCTGCAAACTTGGTGGACATGGTGTCCTCCCAGCCGGACCATGCAGCGAAGGTGGGGTTGACGGTGATGGTGCTGTGCTCAGCAGAGAAAGCCTTGATGGCCTCCTGGTAAGCGTTGTGACGGGACTCGCCGCCCCACCAGCTCATGGTCAGGGTGACGGGATCGCTGCTCAGGCCAGCCACAGAAGCAGCCTCGGCTGCGGAAGAAGCGGTGCTGGAAGCAGCGCCGCCATTGCCGCCGCAGGCGGCCAGCAGACCAGCTGCGCCCACAGCGCCGGTAACTTTCAGGAAGTCACGACGAGAAATTGCCTTGCTCATTTTGGTTCTCCTCCTAATAAATCGAAAACATCATTCAACCGGGCCCTTCTGCACAGAACCCGTTGTATACAATTATGATAACAAAAGTGACCCGAAAAAGAAAGAGGGAAATTGAAGTGAACGAACAAAAAACAAACAAATATTGCTGTGCTTGTTTTTCGGAATTTGACACCATTGCCGAAATGAATAAACTTGACGAAAAAAACTGTGCAACATGTATACTTCAACAGATTGCATAGAAAACGGCCGGGAGACAGGCGCAGAACCCCCAAATCTGCAATATTTTTGTAACCATTTCCGAAAAGAACGAACCTCTGTTGTATACAACATGCAGAGAAATGGACAATTCTGGGGAATTGCGAACTGATATATCAATTGTGCAAAAAACGTTCGCAGTTGGATACAACTGATATATCAACTCCGCAAAACGGGCCGAAAAAAGCACACGGCAGAACCTGCCGCGTGCGGAAAAGAATTTGAAATTTTGAAAAAGAAGCCGCAAAATGGACGAAACGAAATGATTCTTTGGAAATATCAGGAATCCTGCCGGGCCGCCCGGCGGGCATAAAAAGCGCGGCGCGCCCGGAAATAGCACTGCGGGCACATGCTGACGTACTGCACGTCGTTTTCCAGGTCGATGGCCACCTGCTCGCCCTCAAATACGAACGTGCCGTTGACCTTGCGGCAGTTGCAGGTGGCTTTGCGGCCGCAGGTGCAGATGGTTTTCATCTCCTCGATGGTGTGGGCCAGTTCCAGCAGACGGGTGGAGCCGGGGAAGCCCCGGAGCGAAAAATCGGACCGCAGGCCATAGCAGATCACCGGGATGTTCAGATCGACCGTGACCATGAACAGCTGCTCGGCCTGCTCCGGAGTAAAGAACTGGCTCTCATCGCACAGCACGCAGGCCAGCGGTTTCTCGCCGGTGTTGGCGGCGCGCACGGCCTCGAACACATCGGTCTCCGGCGGGATCAGCAGGTCGGCCCTGCGGCGGACCCCCAGGCGGCTGACCAGTTCGCTGCCGCCCTTGGTGTCCACCTGCGGTTTCAGGATCAGCACCCGCATCCCCTGCTCCTCATAGTTGTGTGCTACCTGCATCAGGGCGGTGCTTTTGCCGCTGTTCATGGCACCGTAACGGAAATAAAGCTTTGCCATTGGGACTCCTCCTCATAAAAAGACAACCCTCTCAGCCGTTGCTGCGCCGGGAGGGTTGTAGCCTGCTTTCTTATTTTTATATAGTATGGACTCAGTCCTGGTTGCGCAGGCGGTAGCCCAGGCTCATCAGGCTGTCGCCCAGGTGGACGTTCTCCACCACCACGTCCGGATACGGCACCGAGAGGTCGTAGTGGGAGAAGTTCCAGAAGCCCTTGATGTCCATGCTGACCAACCGGCCGCTGATCTCCTCGGCTCCGCTGCGGGGCAGGCAGAGCACAGCCACCTCCGGCTTGTGTTCGGCGCAGAACGCTTCCAGCTCGTCAATGTGCAGGATCTGGATGCCGTTGATCTCCTTGCCCACTTCATCGGCGGAGTTGTCGAACGCGGCGATCAGCTTGTAGCCGTTGGTATCGGTGGTAATAAAGCGGCTGACCGCTTTGCCCAGGCGGCCGCAGCCGATCAGGATGGTGGGCAGCCGGTCCCCGTTGCCGAACAGCAGCTGTTCCAGGATGGAGAGCAGGTTCTCGACCGAATAGCCGATGCCCTGCCGCCCGTTCACATCCCCGATGCAGTTGAAATCCTGCCGCACCTGGGAGGCGGTGGTGCCCATCTGGGCTGCCAGCTCACGGGAGGAGATGCTGGTGATGCCATCATTGCGCAGGGTGCGCAGATAGCGATAATATTTGGGCAGACGCTTGATCACCGGGAGAGAAGCTTTGCCGGGCGTGTTCATAGATGTGATTCCCCTTTCAGCAAAATCGTCCGGCACGCCTGCACCCTACACAGGTTTGCCGACAGATAAGATGATTTGCACACAATAATGATATATCTTTGTCAATGTAGTTCTTATCTAAAGTATACTGCATTTGGAGCGAATGTCAAATAGTCTGGAAGAATTTTTTCTTTCCGGAACCGCCAAACGGGTGCATAACCGCCCGGCGGGGCGGGCAAGCTGTGCAAAAACACCCAAGGGAGGAACACGGATGGCAGAGCGGGAAGCAGAACAGGAGCTTGTGGAACAGCAGCGGCTGGAAAAGGAACAGTTGGAAGATCTGGGCAGTGTCTGGCGCACCAAAGGGCCGCACGGCATCCACTGCCTGACCATCATCGGGCAGGTGGAGGGCCATGTGGAAGCGCCTCAGGGCCAGAAAACCACCAAGTATGAGCATGTGATCCCTCAGCTGGCGGCCGTGCAGGAGGACCCCGCCGTGGAGGGCTTGCTGGTGCTGCTGAACACGGTGGGCGGCGATGTGGAGGCGGGGCTTGCGCTGGCCGAGCTGATCGCCAGCATCCGCAAACCCAGTGCCGCCGTGGTGCTGGGCGGGGGGCACTCCATCGGCATCCCGCTGGCCGTCAGCGCTCAGCGCAGCTTCATCGTGCCCACAGCCACCATGACCATCCACCCGGTGCGCCACTCCGGCATGATCCTGGGGGTGCCCCAGACCATGCGGTGGTTTGAGCAGATGCAGGAGCGGATCACCGGCTTTGTGGCCGGGCACAGCGGCATCTCGGCCCGGCGCTACACCGAGCTGATGCTCCGCACCGGGGAGCTGGTGATGGATGTGGGCACTGTGCTGGACGGGCGGCGCGCCGTGCGCGAAAAACTGATCGACCAGCTGGGCGGCCTTTCGGATGCGCTGGATTGGCTGTATCGGGAGATCGAGCGCTGAACACGCAAGAGCGGGCAAAAAAGCGGCCCCGGTAAGCGTTGCCATTTGACTTTTCCCGTGGTAAAATGAAAGAATCGAATCGTATGGGAACAAAGGAGACAGGGTAGAAGGCAAGATGGCAAATCATAAACGGAAAACAACTGCAAAACGTGCCGCCGCACGCCGAAAAAACCGCGCACAGGAGCGGATGCCTGCCGGGCTGGGGACCCTGTTTGCGGGGCTGATGCTCCTGGTGCTGGCCTTTGTGCAGGGAGACTCGGTCTGGAAAAGTGCGCATCAGCTTTTGTTCGGCCTGTTTGGCTGCGGAAGCTTTGTGCTGGGGGCGGCCGTGTGCTACCTGGCCATCCTCTACACGCGGGGCGAGGACCTGTGGATGCCGGTGTTCAAGCTGGTGCTGGGGCTGAGCTTTGCCTGCGGCACCGTGATCGTGTTTTCGGACATCCCGGCCGATGGTACGGCAGCTCAGATGGTGGCTGCCTGCTACGAAAACGGCGTGAATGCCTGGCTGGGCGGCGGTGTCATGGGCGCTTTGCTGGGCGGGAATCTGCTGCTGCTGTGCGGGCGGCCTGCTGCCAATTTTGTCATGGCAGTGCTGGCCCTCTGTGCCAGCTTGTACATTTTTGAGATCACTCCGGCCGAATGCTGGGAGTGGCTGTGCAATGTGGGCGGCGGGGTCCATGAGAAAGGCCTTGCCGTGTACGAGCAGAATGCCGCCCGCCGCGCCGAGCGTGCCGCCGCCCGCGCAGCAGAGCCGGAGGAAGCGGACGAGGAGGACTTCGCAGAAGAACCGGACGGCCCGGACGAACAGCCCGGCGGGATCCCGGTGCCGGGGTGGCTGTCCGGTGTGTTCCACTGGGGCCATAAGGTGACCAAGGAACTGGAGGAGGGCACAGAGCCCGAACCGGTGGACGAGAGCCTGGGCTACGAGCCGCCCCCGGCCGCCCCGGCAGCGGAACCCGCTGCGCCGCAGCCTGCCCCGGCCTTTGAGCCGGTGCAGGTGTACTCCGGCGGCCCCCGCGCGGCCTTTGACATTGACCTTGGGCCGGACAGCACGCCGGTGAAAGAGGGCGGCAGCGAACCCATTGAACCGATCATCGTCGGACCCGGCGGAACATTCGGGCAGGACCCGCTCCACCGGGCATCGCCCCGCGCCATCGTCAAGCCGGTGGTGCCGGATGCCGTGGAAACGGCGGCAGAAGACTTCTTTGCCGCACCGGAACCGGAGAACGCCCCCGCAGCTGCTCCGGCGGCTCCGCAGCCGGAAGCCCCCGCTGCGCCGGAGGCCGTCCACACGCCCGCCCTGCCCTCGGACGACGGCCCGGCCGTTCCGGTGCGGGTAAGCGCCGAGAACGCCGTGGCCATGCGCAGCGAGCCGGACGAGGACGGCTGGATCAGCATCACCAGCGAGCCGGTGGAGGAAAAAGATCTGAACACCCTGGTGGCGGCGGCCATGGAAAAGCCCGCTGTCTCGGAGCAGGAGGCCGCCGCGGCCCCGGCCGAGGAAGCGGAAGTGGCGGAGACGTTCCAGTATCAGTATCCCGGCATCGACCTGTTTGAAAAGGCACCGGAGGAGAGCGACCCCAACGCCCAGGAGGAACTGAAAGCCAACGCCCAGAAGCTGGTGGACACCCTGGAAAGCTTTGGCGTGCGCACACGGGTGTTGGACATCTCCCGCGGTCCCTCCGTGACCCGGTACGAGGTGCAGCCTATGGCAGGTGTCAAGATCAGCCGCATCACCTCGCTGGCGGACGACATTGCCCTGAACCTGGCCGTGGCGGATGTCCGCATGGAGGCCCCCATCCCCGGCAAGCCCGCCGTGGGCATCGAGGTGCCCAACCACAAAAAGACCCCCGTTTCCATCCGCAGTGTGTTCGAGAGCCAGAGCTTCCTGCGCATGACCTCGCCCCTGGGCGTGGCCCTGGGCAAGGACATTGCCGGTGTGGCCCAGGTGGCCGACCTGTGCAAGATGCCCCACCTGCTCATCGCGGGCAGCACGGGCAGCGGCAAATCGGTCTGCGTCAACAGCATCATCATGAGCCTGCTGTTCCGTTCCAGCCCGGAGGATGTCAAGCTGATGCTCATTGACCCCAAGGTGGTGGAGCTGGCCGAGTACAACGGCATCCCGCACCTGCTCATGCCCGTGATCACCGAGCCGCGCAAGGCGGCCGGTGCGCTGGGAAGCGCCGTGCAGGAGATGGAGCGCCGCTACCACCTGTTTGCGGAAAACAATGTCCGCGATATCAAATCGTTCAACAAGCTGGCGGCCGCCGACCCCAGCCTGGAAAAGATGCCCTACATCGCCATCATCATCGACGAGCTGGCCGACCTGATGATGGTGGTGGGCAAGGATGTGGAGGATTCCATCTGCCGCATCGCGCAAAAAGCCCGTGCCGCCGGCATGCACCTGATCGTGGCCACCCAGCGCCCCAGCGTGGATGTCATCACCGGCCTGATCAAGGCCAACATCCCCAGCCGCATCGCCTTTGCGGTGTCCAGCCAGGTGGACAGCCGCACCATCCTGGATGGTGCCGGTGCCGAAAAGCTGCTGGGGCAGGGCGACATGCTGTTTATGCCGGTGGGCGCGCCCAAGCCGGTGCGGATCCAGGGCACCTTTGTCCGGGATGAGGAGATCAGCCGTGTGCTGGACTTTATCAAAAAGAGCGCCACCGTGCAGTACGACGAGGCCATGATCGAAGCCATGGAAAAGCACGCCATCCAGGATGGCAAGAAAGGCTCCTCGGCCGATACGGACGAGGAATCCGGCAGCGACCCGATGCTCAAGCAGGCCGTGGAGGTGGTCATTGATGCCGGTCAGGCATCCACCAGCCTGCTCCAGCGCCGCTGCAAGCTGGGCTATGCCCGCGCGGCCCGCATCATGGACGAAATGGAACAAAAGGGCATCATCGGCCCCTACGAGGGGGCCAAGCCCCGCGCTGTGCTCATCAGCCGCCAGCAGTGGCTGGAAATGCAGATGAATCAACCGGATGAAACATAAAAAATAAGGAGCATTATGGACACTTCTTCTCCCCAAATCTACACCGAATTTCTCCCCATCAGCAAAGCGGACATGGAAGCCCGCGGGTGGGACCAGCTGGATTTTGTGGTGGTAGGCGGCGATGCCTATGTGGACCACCCCAGCTTTGGCACCGCCATCATCAGCCGCCTGCTGGAAGCCGAGGGCTATAAGATCGGCGTGCTGGCCCAGCCCCGCTACACCGACTGCGAGGACTTCAAGCGGTTCGGCAAACCCAAATACGGCTTTTTCATCGGCGGCGGCAATGTGGACAGCATGGTCAGCCACTACTCGGTGGCCAAGATCCCGCGTGCCGAGGATGAATACTCGCCCGGCGGCATGGGCGGGGCCCGCCCGGACCGCAGCGCCACCGTGTACACCCGCCTGGCCAAGCAGGCCTACCCGGACCTGCCGGTGATCCTGGGCGGCCTGGAAGCCAGCCTGCGGCGGTTTGCCCACTATGATTACTGGCTGGACACCGTGCTGCCCAGCATCGCCGAGGATTCCGGTGCGGACCTCATCAGCTTTGGCATGGGCGAGCACCAGACCGTGGCCATCGCCCGCCGCCTGGCCGCCGGGGAACCGGTGAGCAGCATCACGGACGTGGACGGCACCTGTTACATGACCGACTTCGACCACCTGCCCGAGCGCTACGTGGAATGCGCGGGCTTCAAAAAGGTGGCCAGCGATAAGACGGCCTACGCCAAAGCCTGCCGCATCCAGATGGACAACCAGGATGTGGTCAGCGGCCAGATCATCGTGCAGAAGCAGAGCGAAAAATATCTGGTGCAGAACATTCCCGCAAAGCCGCTGGTGCGCTGGGAGCTGGACAAGGTCTACGCCCTGCCCTATACCCGCCGCTACCATCCCATCTACGAGAGCATGGGCGGCGTGCCCGCCATCCGCGAGGTGCAGTTCTCCATCATCCAGAACCGCGGCTGCTTTGGCGGCTGCAATTTCTGCGCCATCCAGCTGCACCAGGGCCGCCGTGTGACCAGCCGCAGCGCCGACAGCATCGTGGAGGAAGCGGAGCGGATGACCCACGAGCCGGATTTCAAGGGCTATATCCACGATATCGGCGGCCCCACGGCCAACTTCCGCTTCCCCTCCTGCCGCGAGCAGATGCTGCGCGGCATGTGCAGCGGCGGCAAACACTGCCTGGCCCCCACCACTTGCTCCCACATGATCGTGGATCACAGCGATTACCTGAAGATCCTGCGCCGGGTGCGGGAGCTGCCGGGCGTGAAAAAGGTGTTTATCCGCAGCGGCATCCGGTTTGACTACCTGATGGCCGATCCGGACGATACATTCTTTAAGGAGTTGGTGGAGTACCACGTTTCCGGTCAGCTGAAGGTGGCCCCGGAGCACTGCGCCCCCAACACCCTGGCCTACATGGGCAAGCCGCCGATCGAGACGTTCAACAAGTTCAAGGATAAGTTCTATGAGCTGAGCAAAAAAGCGGGTAAAAAGCAGTATCTGGTGCCGTACCTGATGTCCAGCCACCCCGGCAGCACCCTGAAAGATGCGGTCTATCTGGCGGAATACCTCTACAAGAACCACATGCGTCCGGAGCAGGTGCAGGATTTCTATCCCACCCCCGGCACGGTGAGTACCTGTATGTTCTACACCGGCCTGGACCCCTATACCTTAAAGCCGGTGTTTGTGGAAAAAACGGCTGAGGGCAAGGCGCTGCAGCGCGCCCTGCTCCAGTACTATGAGCCGCGCAATGCCGAAAAGGTCGTCAAGGCGCTCAAGCTGACCCACCGCGAGGACCTGATCCCGCTGCTGGTGCCCGCCGAGGGCCGCCGCGCCGTCCAGCGCTCGGCCCGCCGGGCCGAAAGCGCCGAGGTGACCATCCACAACGACGGCACCTACACCGTGCGCCCCGGCCAGGGCAGGGGAGGCAAGGGCAAAGGTCATGCCGCCGCACCCGCAGGCCGGGCGGCAGCGGGCCGCCAGCCCAGCCCCGGCGCACGCTTTGCGCCCAACGGCACCGCAAGACCCAAACCGAAAACCAATCAACAGAAAGAGAACACAACGTGGAAAACTTCAAAAAAGAAAAAGTAAGCCTGCTGCGGCGCATTGCCGCGTGGGCCGTTGCTGCGGCGCTGGCCCTGGGCCTTGCGGGCTGCGGGGAACTTCCGTCCGCGCCCGGCGGCAGTGCCGACATCCTCCCGAACCCATCCGCTTCCGCCGCCGGTGCGGTGGACACGGTGGACGCACCGTTCGAGATGCATTTCATCGACGTGGGGCAGGCGCTCAGCGTGCTGGTGGAGTGTGACGGCCAGTTCATGCTGTACGACGGCGGCAATGTGGATGACGGCAGCCTGGTGGTGTCCTATCTGCAGAACCAGGGCGTGGAGGAGCTGCAGTATGTGTTCTGCTCCCACGCCCACGAGGACCATGTGGGCGGCCTGGCCGCTGCGCTGGCCTACTTCCCGGCGTACCATGTGTACAGCCCGGTGACCGAGGCTTCCACCAAGTGCTTCCAGGATTTTGTCAAGTACACCCGGCAGCAGGGGCTGCAGGTGGAGGTGCCCGCCGCGGGCACGGTGTGGCAGCTGGGCAGTGCCACCGTGACCATGCTGGGCCCGGTGGCGCAGTACAGCGACACCAACGATACTTCCATCGTGCTGCGCATCGACTACGGCTCCACCAGCTTCCTGCTCACCGGCGACATGGAAAAAACTGCGGAGACGGATCTTGTGAACAGCGGTGCCAACCTGAAAGCGGACGTGCTTCAGGTGGGTCACCACGGTTCCAGCACCTCCACGGGATATCTGTTCCTGAATGCGGTGCTGCCGGAAATGGCCGTGATCTCCTGCGGGGTGGGCAATAAGTACGGCCACCCGCATGAGGAAACGCTGAGCATCCTGCGGGATGCCGGGGTGGACCTTTACCGGACCGATCTGCAGGGGACCATTACCATCGGGTCGGATGGTCAGAACTACACGGTGGGGTACGAGCACTTTGTGCCGGACGGTCCGCTGAACCCCACCGCCCCGGCGGCTTCCGGCACGGCGCAGCAGGCGTACATTGGCAACGTGAACAGCAAAAAGTTCCATCTGCCCACCTGCCCGAACCTGCCGGCCGAGAAGAACCAGATCCTGTTTTCCGGTTACGACGAGGCGATTGCAGCGGGTTACACCCCCTGCTCCACCTGCATCAAATAAGGCGCAGGATCCCATAAAATGAAAAAAAGCTCCAATTTGCAGCGCATTTGTACAAATCGTGCATCCGCTGTACAATTGGAGCATTTCTGTTTTGGGGAGGATTGTTGCACACGGCAAAAGCAATTGTAACTCTTTTGAGAGATTTTATGGACTTTTGTATGGAATTTGGACGCATGTTGCATTTTTGGCGAAAATTGTGCTTGATAGCAAAAAGAATGATGTACACAACAGAAGCAATTGTCCATGTTGTACAAAGATTCTTTCACAATCTTGTGTATTTGTTCTATTGCGAACCGATTTGCAGACGGTTATAATACAAACAGAATCATGAAATGAGCCGTTGTGCATATTTCATGGAATGCTGTGATATGCGAATGAAGGAGAACAAAATTATGAAAATGATTTCGCGTCGTGACTTTATGAAAGCTTCCGCTGTTGTGGGTGCCGCTGGCGTTCTGACCGCCTGCGGCGGCTCCTCTGCAAGCTCCACTGCTGCTTCTTCTGTGGCAGCTTCCTCCACTGCAGCTTCCGCCGCTGCAGCTTCCGGCAGCGCAAACATCGGTGTCTGCATCTATCAGTTCGCTGATAACTTCATGACCCTGTACCGCACCGATCTGGAGGAGTACCTGAAGGATATGGGCTACTCCGTGACCATCGTTGACGGCAAGAACGACCAGAACACCCAGACCGAGCAGATCAACACGTTCCTGCAGCAGGGCGTGGATGTCCTGATCATCAACCCCGTGCAGACCACTTCCGCACAGACCATCGTGGACACCATCTCTCCGTCCAACACCCCCATCGTCTTCATCAACCGTGAGCCGGAGAAGGCTGTTCTGGATTCCTACGCCGGCAAGTGCTGCTACGTTGGTGCAGACGCACGTCAGTCCGGTACATATCAGGGCGAGCTGATCCTGGAGACCGAGACCCAGGGCGATATCAACGGCGACGGCAAGATCACCTACATTATGTGCAAGGGCGATCCCGAGAACATCGACGCTCAGTACCGCACCGAGTTCTCCATCAAGGCTCTGACCGATGCCGGCAAGGAAGTGGAGTGCCTGTACGAGTACCTGGACAACTGGGATCAGACCACCGCACAGCAGGACGTTGCAAACGCTCTGGCACAGTACGGCGAGAAGATCGAAGTTGTGTTCTGCAACAACGACGCAATGGCTCTGGGCGCTCTGCAGTCCATCGAGCAGGCTGGCCGCACCGTTGGCAAGGACATCTACCTGGTGGGTGTTGATGCACTGAAGGAAGCTGTCCAGAACGTTGTGGATGGCAAGATGACCGGCACCGTTCTGAACGACGACGTGGGCCAGGCTACCGCAGCTGCTGAGGCAACCAAGCTGTACGTTGAGGGCAAGGATGTCGAGGAGTACTACTGGGTCGATTACGTCAAGGTTACCACCGAGAACGCTTCTCAGTACCTCTGATTTTCAGCTGAGAACAACTCACGTTTGCAAGGTACGCAGTGAGTCCTAGGCTTGAGAAAAGCTAAAAAGCGCGTGCGTGCGAGAATAAAATCTCGGCGCACGCGCCTTCTTTTCGGCAGGATTTGCAGCAAAGCCTGAAATTTGCAGGATAAGGAGGCTCTGCGGAATGTCAGAATACCGTCTGGTAATGAAAGGCGTGGTCAAGACCTTCCCCGGCGTAAAAGCGCTGGATCACGCACAGTTGGAGCTTCGCCCCGGCAAGGTCATGGCCCTGATGGGCGAGAACGGTGCCGGTAAATCCACTTTGATGAAATGCATGTTCGGCATTTACAAAATGGACGAGGGCGAGATCGAATACGAAGGACAAAAAGTTGTGATCCCCAACCCCCTGGAGGCACTGAACCGCGGCATTGCCATGGTTCACCAGGAGCTGCAGCCCATCCCGGCCCGGACCGTGGCCGAAAACATCTGGCTGGGCCGCTACCCCACCAAAAAGGCGGGCCCCATCACCATTGTGGATCACACCAAAATGTACAAGGATACCGATGCCCTGCTGAAGAAGCTGAAGCTGGACATCAACTCCCACGCAAAGCTGGGCAGCCTGAGCATTGCACAGATGCAGATGGTGGAGATCGCAAAGGCTGTCTCGGCCAACTGCAAGGTGCTGATCCTGGACGAGCCTACCTCGTCCCTGACGGCCAACGAAGTCGAATCGCTGTTCCGCATCATGCGGGAGCTGAAAGAACAGGGCGTTGCCTTGGTGTACATCAGCCACAAGATGGACGAGATCAAGGTCATCGCCGACGAAGTCACCATCATGCGGGATGGCCACTACATCGGCAAGTGGGACGTGGCCGACATGACCAAGGAGCAGATCATCGCCAAGATGGTCGGCCGCGAACTGTCCAATCTGTTCCCGCCGCTGGAGAACCATCCCTCCGACGAAGTCATGATGAAAGTGGAGGACTTCACCTCCATCCATCCGCGCTCGTTCCGCCATTGCAGCTTTGAGCTGAAAAAGGGCGAGATCCTGGGCGTGGCCGGCCTGGTGGGTGCCCAGCGTACCGAGCTGATGGAGGGCATCTTCGGCCTGCGTGCCCATACCGCCGGTAAAGTGTGGATCAAGGGCGAAGAAGTCCACATCAAGCAGCCCCGCGATGCCATCCGGAAGAGCGTGGCGCTGCTGACCGAGGACCGCCGCGCCACCGGCATCATGGGTGTGCTGAGCGTGGCCGACAACATCTCCATTGCATCGCTGGATGCCCTGCGCAAGGGCCCCATCATGCTGGACGACAAAAAGATCCTGGACCTGGTGGCGACCAATAAGGAAAAAATGGCCATCAAGGTGCCCAGCCCCAAGACCCCCATCAAGAGCCTTTCCGGCGGCAACCAGCAAAAGGTGCTGATCGCCCGGTGGCTGGCCAACAACCCCGATGTGCTGATCCTGGACGAGCCCACCCGCGGCATTGACGTTGGTGCAAAGTACGAGATCTACTGCATCATTGCCGACCTGGCAAAGCAGGGCAAAAGCATCATCATGATCTCGTCCGAAATGAGCGAGATCATCGGCATGTCCAACCGCGTGATGGTCATGTGCGACGGCCGCATCACCGGCTTTATCGACGGCAAGGATGCGACCCAGGAGAACATCATGGCTCTGGCTACCCAGTTTGAGACCGCGCCCGAAACGGCAGCGGCCAATCAGTAAATAAGGAGGCTGTCTATCGTGGAAGCTACCAAAAAATTGAATGGCAAGGCCGTTAAAAAGTGGCTCAGTAACAACGCCATCATCGTTCTGATGCTTGCGGTCTCGCTGATCGTCGGCATTATCCACCCCAACTTCTTTGCGGTTGCAAACCTGATCAACCTGTTCAAGAACGTGTCCATCCGCTACATCATCGCGCTGGGCATCTCCGGCTGCCTGATCACCACCGGCAACGATCTGTCGGCTGGCCGTCTGGCCGGTTTTGCCGCCTGCCTGGCCTGCATCTTTGCGCAGACGGAGGGCGCTGCCGGTAAGTTCTACCCCAACATGCCCACCCTGCCCACCCCGGTGGTCTTTATCCTGGTCGTTGCCATCTGCGCGATTGTGGGCCTGTGCAACGGCCTGGTGGTCAGCTACCTCAAGGTGCAGCCGTTCATCGCCACCCTGGGCATGCAGCAGGTGGTTTACGGTATCTGCCTGGTGTACACCGGCGGTACCCCCATCGGCTCCCTGAACAAGAACTTCACTTCTCTGGCATCCAACACCATCGTCGGTGTCCCCGTTCTGATCTGGATCGCCCTGGTCGTGGCTGCCTGCTTCTGGTTCCTGTACAACAAGACCCGTCACGGCAAGTACATGTACGCCATCGGCGGCAACGAGGCTGCTGCTGAGGTGGCCGGTGTCAACGTTTACGCCACCAAGATCCGCATCTACATCCTCGCTTCCTGCATGTTCGGTCTGGCTGGCTGTCTGCTGGCTGCAAAGTCCGGCGGCGCATCCGTCAACACTGCAATGGGCTATGAGCTGGACGCTATCGCAGCTTCTACCATCGGCGGCGTTTCCACCACCGGCGGTGTCGGCACTGTCCCCGGCATTCTGGTCGGCGTTCTGGTCTTTGAGCTGATGAAAGTGGCTCTGCAGTTCATGAACGTCAACTCCTCTTACACCTACATCGTGCAGGGCCTTGTCATCATTGTGGCTGTTGCCATTGATATCCGCAAGTACCTGGCCAAGAAGTAACTCCCCAAGAGAGCGCCTCTCCGGGCCGCCCGCAGCATTGCAGCGGGCGGCCCATTTTGTTATAATAAAAGAAAACGGCAAGGAGAACCACGATGTCTGAACGGAACGAAAAAGAAGCCGAACTGGCCCGCCGCGAGGCGCTTCTGGCCCAGCGGGAAGCAAAGCTTGCGCAGGAGCAGGCGGAGTTCGAAGCCGCCAAGGCCGGCGGTGAACCCACCCAAAAGAAGCTGCTGAACAACAACGACCCCAATTTTGTCAACCCCAAGGAAAAGCTGTACGACAAATTCCCCCTGACGGTACGCCAGATGGACATGATCATCGGGGTGCTGTTTGCCCTCATCATCCTGTTTTTGGTGCTGGGCATGACCCACACCAGCTTTTTTGGCCTGTTCGGCGGCTGAGAGCTTGTAAAAATGCCGGAAGATGATCGCGTTGTAGGTCACACCGGCGGGCAGCTTGTTCGCGGATCTTATCAGCAGTCGGGTCATTCCCCTGTTTATCGACCGGGTCTGCTCCCCGGAACATGGGGCATGCGGAAGCGTTGGGAAGATCCGTGTCCCCCTAAAAATAAAACGCAAAAAAGCCTCGGCTTTGCAGCCGGGGCCTTTCTGCGCGTTTTTTTTTGGGGGGGAAAAACTGCCGGTTACAGCAGGATGTACTTGAGGATGAACAGCACGGTCAGGATGTACATGAGCGGGCTGATCTTCTTCTCTTTGGCCTTGCCGGTGATGACGTTCAGCAGGGTCCAGGAGATCACGCCGATGGCAATGCCCTCCGAGATGCTGTATGCGGTGGGCATGGCCAGGATGGTCAGGAATGCGGGGATGCCCTCAGCCGGATCGTCGAACTCGATCTTCAGGGCGGAACCCATCATGTAGAAGCCCACGACGATCAGGGCCGGGGCGGTGGCAAAGCTGGGGATGGTCAGGAACAGGGGGCTGAACACCACGGCCAGCAGGAACAGCACACCGGTGGTCATGCTGGTCAGGCCGGTGCGGCCGCCCTCGGTCACGCCGGAAGCGCTCTCAACGAATGTGGTGGTGGTGGAGGTGCCCAGAACGGCACCGGCGCAGGTGGCGATGGAGTCGGCCAGCAGTGCGCCCTTGATGTTGGGCAGCTTGCCCTCCTCGTCCAGCATGTCCGCCTTGGAAGCCACACCGATCAGGGTGCCCAGGGTATCGAACAGGTCCACGAACAGGAACGAGAACATCACGGCGAAGAAGTTCAGGATGCCCACACCGCTGAAATCGGTCTTGAACACCTGGCCGAAGGTCTTGCCCAGGGCCGAGAAGTCAAAGCTGATGAAGCTGGTTGGGATCACGCTGTACATGCCGACATCGGGGTTGGGAATGTAGATGCCGGTCAGCTCGCACAGGATGCCCAGCACCCAGGTGATCAGGATGCCGTACAGGATGCCGCCCTTGACCTTTTTGACCAGCAGGATGGCGGTGATCAGCACACCCAGCAGAGCCAGGATGGCACCCACGCCGATGCTGTGGAACGCCTCGCCCTTGAAGTGCTGGTAGGTGACCAGGGTGGAGTCGCTGTTGACGATCAGCTTGGCGTTCTGCAGGCCGACAAAGGCAACGAACAGGCCGATGCCCACGCTGACAGCGCTTTTCAGGGTCATGGGGATGGCATTGAAGATGGCCTCACGCACGTTGGTCAGGCTCAGCACGATGAAGATGATGCCCTCCACAAACACGGCCATCAGGGCCAGCTGCCAGCTGTACCCCATAGTCAGGACCACGGTGTAGGAGAAGTAGGCGTTCAGGCCCATGCCGGGAGCCAGAGCGAACGGATAGTTGGCCAGCAGAGCCATCAGGGCGGTGCCAACGAACGATGCCAGCGAGGTGGCGATCAGGACGGCGTTGGCATCCATGCCCGAAGCGGACAGGATGCTGGGGTTGACCGCAAGGATGTAGGCCATGGTCATGAAGGTGGTGACACCTGCCATCAGCTCGGTCTTGACATCGGTGTGGTTTTCTTTCAGGTGAAAGAATTTTTCTAACATGAAAGTTCCTCCTGTGTGAAAAATAAAAACCGCCGCGTGGGAATGCGGACGGAAAAGAACAGCTCCCATTGTACCTGAAAACACTCCGCCTGTCCATGGTTGAAACACAGAAAATTCATGATTTCTTAAAATTTTGTTCAATGAGTATGACTTATTTTCAGGAAAAAAGCGTGTTTTTGCAGAAAATTGGAAAGAAAAAAGACAGTGCAGCGGTTTTGTGTTACAATAAGAAAAAACAGAAAGGAAAAAGTCATGGATAAGATTGCGGTGCTGATTCCTTGCTTTAACGAGGCCCAGACGATCCGGAAAGTGGTGTCCGACTGGGAGCGGGAGCTTCCGGAGGCAAGAGTCTATATATATGATAACAATTCCACCGATGGAACAGCTGCCCTGGCAAAAAGCGTCGGGGGGAGGGTAACTGTCCGGCATGAGTACCGGCAGGGCAAAGGCAATGTGATCCGCCGGATGTTCCGCGAGATCGACGCAGAGGTGTACATCATGGTAGATGGAGATGACACTTACCCTGCGGAATATGGCCGGGAGATGGTTCAGCGGGTGCTGGAGCATCAGGCGGATATGGTGGTGGGAGATCGTTTGTCCTCGACCTATTTCCGGCAAAACAAGCGTCCGTTCCACAACTTTGGGAACACGTTGGTGCGTTGGAGTATCAACAGCCTGTTTCACAGTGAGATCAAGGATATTATGACAGGTTACCGGGCATTCAGCTACCAGTTTGTCAAGTCCTTTCCGGTGCTCTCGCACGGGTTTGAGATCGAGACGGAAATGAGCATCCACGCGATCGACAAAAACATGCAGGTAGAAAACCTGGTCATTGATTACCGCGACCGCCCCAGTGGAAGCGAATCAAAGCTGAATACCTATGTAGATGGTTTTCGGGTACTGCGGACCATCCTGCGTTTGTTCCGCAATTACAAACCGCTTGCATTTTTTGGCTGGATCGCATTGGTGCTTGCGGCACTCTCTACGGGATTTATGATCCCGGTGCTTCATACCTATTTTGTGACAGGCTTTGTGCCAAACTTCCCTACCCTGATCGTTTGCGGATTTACGATGCTGGCAGCGATCCACGCCCTGTTTACGGGCCTGCAGCTCCAAACCATGGTCCAGAAGAACCGGCAGGATTTTGAAATGCAGCTGATCCGTTTACAGGACCGCCTGCAGGAACTGAGGAGGGAAGCGCAGTATGAATAAATTGAAGAACAAGGGCATGGCTGCACTGCTGGCAGAACTGTTCCGGAAGCCGCGGGGGAAAGACTTGCTGAAGGGGCTGCTGCTGGTCCTGGGGTCAGCAGTGCTGGGTACAGTGCTGCTGGCAGTGTGCAGCCTGATCCCGGCCGAGCGGCTGCAGCAGCACCTGGTGGAGTCCGCTGAACTGATGCAGGAGGAAACCTTATATCAGAAGATCACGCCGCTGTGTACCAGTCAGCTGGATAATTTCACGGATTCCATCATGTTGAAAACGGCGGCAGACGATACGCAGGATACCCCGCTGCGGCGGGCCATGATGGCATACAGCGGCACCATTTCGGGAATGGATGCATACAGTTCCCTCATCGCACATTATGTACAAGGGCAGCCGTATGAGGGGAGCAGCGGATATTACCGATACTGGCATGGCTACCAGATCTGGCTCCGGCCGCTTCTTTT
This sequence comes from uncultured Faecalibacterium sp., assembly GCA_934547065.1. GTDB lineage: Bacteria > Bacillota > Clostridia > Oscillospirales > Ruminococcaceae > Faecalibacterium. Next base: position 29,387 of record CAKTEF010000009.1, on the reverse strand, counting down.
TCTGATGAATTATCGGATCTTACGAAAAGTGAACCGGATGGTACAGGCGCTGCTCTGCCTGTTGGTTTGTGTGCTGTTGTTCCGGCGCAAAAAACGGGCGGCTGCGTTTGCCTATGGGATGGCGTATCTGATGCTGATGCCGCTTGCATTTGGGAAAAGCCTGCAATTTTCCTGCTGCTACTATCTGTACACGATCGGCTCGCTGATCCTTTTGTGCATGAGTGAAGAACAGAGGAAGCGGAATGCTGGATTTGTCTTTCTGGGGCTGGGGATCGCGCTGGCCTACTTTGATCTGCTTACCTACCCGGCGGCAGTATTCGGTATCCCTGCGCTGATCTGTCTGGTGCTGGATCCCGCAGATACACCGGAAATGCAGACAGGGCGGATGATCCGGCAAGGGGTCTGCTGGGCTGCAGGATATGCCGGGATGTGGAGCCTGAAGTGGGTGCTTGCTGCATGGATCACCGGCGAAAATGCATTGACCAATGCGGCAAACGAGGCGGCATTCTGGACTTCGCACAGCGGAAAGCAGGAGGGACTTTCTGTCTGGATCTGTCTGCAACAGAACATCCAGGCATTCTTCGACACGCCTGTTCGATATCTGGCAGCTGCATTTCTGGCAGTGGCAGTCTTATGGGCCTGGAAGAAAGGCGTTTTTCGGCAGAAAGGCTGGGTGCTGCGGTTAATGCCCTATGCGGCCGCAGCATGTGTGCCGCTGCTATGGTATCTGCTGCTGACCAATCATTCGACGTGGCATTCCTGGTTCACCAACAAAGCCTGTGTGGTGCTGTTCCTGGCAGGAACGCTGGCTGCGGCCAACTGGATCGACGATCCGGTGCCGCCGGAAAAATAAAGAAAAAAGACACCGTTTCCGACCGAAACGGTGTCTTTTGCTGTCCGAACAGATCTTACTTCTCTTACTTCAGTACCGCACCGAGGTTTGCACTGGTGACCATGCGGGCGTAGCGGCTGAGCCAGCCGGTCTTGATGTTGGGCTCTGGGGCCACATACCGGGCCTTGCGCTCGGCCAGGACCTCGTCGCTGACTTCCAGCGTGATGCGGGCATTGGGGATATCAATGTGGATGAGATCGCCTTCCTCGATCAGGCCGATGGGGCCGCCGGAAGCAGCTTCCGGGCTGACATGGCCGATGGCGGCACCGCGGGAAGCGCCGGAGAAGCGGCCGTCGGTGATCAGGGCCACGGTCTTGTCCAGCTTCATGCCGGCCAGCGCGGAGGTGGGGTTCAGCATCTCGCGCATGCCGGGGCCGCCCTTGGGGCCTTCGTAGCGGATGACGACCACATCACCGGGGACGATCTCGCCCGCGTAGATGGCGGCAATGGCGGTCTCCTCGCTGTTGAACACGCGGGCCGGGCCGGAATGCTCCTGCATCTCCGGGGCCACGGCGCTGCGCTTGACCACGCACCCGTCCGGGGCAATGTTGCCCCACAGGATCTGCAGGCCGCCGGTGGGGGAGTAGGGGTTCTCGATGGGGCGGATGGCCTTATCGTTCAGGATGCGGGCTCCCTGGATGTTCTCGCCCAGGGTCTTGCCGGTCACGGTGGGCACGTCGAGGTCCAACAGGCCTTTCTTGGCCAGCTCGGCCTGCACGGCGGGGATGCCGCCTGCGGCGTACAGGTCCGGCATGTGGGTGGGGCCTGCCGGGGCCAGGTGGCACAGGTTGGGGGTCTTGGCGCTGATCTCGTTGAACAGCTTCAGGTCGATAGGCACCCCGGCCTCGTAGGCGATGGCCAGCAGGTGCAGCACGGTATTGGTGGAGCAGCCCAGCGCCATATCACAGGTCAGGGCGTTGCGGATGGAGCGCTCGTTGATGATCTGGCGGGCGGTGATGCCCTTGTTGACCAGGTCCATGATGGCCATACCGGCGTGCTTTGCCAGCTGCAGGCGCTTGGAGTAGACGGCGGGGATGGTTCCGTTGCCCGGAAGCGCGATGCCGATGGCCTCGCACAGGCAGTTCATGCTGTTGGCGGTGTACATGCCGGAGCAGCTGCCGCAGCTGGGGCAGCAATTGCAGGTGCAGTCCTCCAGCTGTTCGTCGGTGATCATGCCGGCCTTGTAGGCACCCACGGCCTCAAACATCTTGGAAAGGCTGACTTCCTCGCCGCCATAGCTTCCGGCCAGCATCGGGCCGCCGGAGCAGACCACGGCGGGCACATCCATCCGGACGGCGGCCATGACCATGCCGGGCACGATCTTATCGCAGTTGGGCACCAGCACCAGGCCGTCCAGCTGGTGGGCCATCAGCATGGTCTCCACGCTGTCGCAGATCAGCTCGCGGGAGGCCAGGGAATACTTCATGCCCACATGGCCCATGGCGATGCCGTCGCACACGCCGATGGCCGGGATCAGGATGGGAGTGCCGCCTGCCATCTCCACACCGGCCTTGACCGCATCCGCGATCTTGTCCAGGTTCATGTGGCCGGGCACGATCTCGCTGTATGCGCTGACCACGCCGATCAGCGGGCGGTCCAGTTCTTCGGGGGTGTAGCCCAGGGCGTAAAACAGGCTCCGGTTCGGCGCACGCTCCGAGCCTTTGGTCACATTGTCGCTTCTCATGTTAGAACCCTCTCTTTTTTGAAACCCTCTCAGTCAACGCCTGACGGCGCTGCCAGCTCTCCCAAAGGGAGAGCCCTTGGCATGCCGGGCAAGTCTGAGCGTTTATCACAAAATGCCGGGCCCCGCTCCCCTTGTCAACAACAGCAGACTTGATGCTGCTGGGTGAGAGAACAGCGCCCGGCGCGTTTATCTTATTACAGGCTTATTTCAGTCAGCAGAGTGTTGACCGATCCGCCAGGGGCTCTCCCTTTGGGAGAGCTGGCGAGCGAAGCGAGACTGAGAGGGTTACTTCTTCAGCCAGCTCATCATGCTGCGCAGCTCAGCGCCGACCTTTTCGATGGGCAGCTCGGCTTCCATGCGGCGCTTTGCCAGGAAGTGGACCTTGCGGCCGCCGTTGGGGCTCATCTCGGTCAGGAACTCGGAAGCAAAGGTGCCGTCCTGGATCTCGGTCAGGACCTGCTTCATCTCCTTGCGGGTCTCGGCGGTGATCAGACGCTTGCCGGTGCGGTAATCGCCGTACTCAGCGGTGTTGGAGATGGAGTAACGCATCTTGGAGAAGCCGCCCTCGTTGATCAGGTCAACGATCAGCTTCATCTCGTGGCAGGTCTCAAAGTAAGCCATCTCGGGCTCGTAACCGGCCTCCACCAGCGTATCGAAACCGGCGTGGATCAGCTCGGAAACGCCGCCGCACAGCACGGCCTGCTCGCCGAACAGATCGGTCTCGGTCTCCTCCTTGAAGGTGGTCTGCAGGATGCCTGCACGGCCTGCGCCGATGCCGGAGGCGTAAGCCAGAGCGATGTCCTTGGCCTTGCCGGTGTAGTCCTGCTCCACGCAGATCAGAGAGGGGCAGCCCTCGCCCTCGGTGTACAGGCGGCGGACGATGTGGCCGGGGCCCTTGGGAGCGATCATGATCACGTCCACGTTCTTGGGAGCGGTGATGGTCTTGAAGTGGATGTTGAAGCCGTGTGCAAAGGCCAGAGCCTTGCCCTCGGTCATGTAGGGAGCGACCTGCTTGTAGTAGATGTCAGCGCACAGCTCATCGGGGACCAGCATCATGACAACGTCGCCAGCCTTGGCAGCTTCTTCCACTTCCATGACCTTGAAGTTCTCGTGGGTGGCGGCAAACTCGGAAGCCTTTGCCCAGTGTGCCGAACCCTTGCGCAGGCCGACAACGACATTCACGCCGCTTTCGGCCAGGTTCTCGGAATGGGCATGGCCCTGGCTGCCGAAGCCGATGACAGCAACGGTCTTGCCATCCAGCACGCCGAGGTTGCAGTCGGAATCGTAGTATTTCTTGATCGCCATGGTAGTAGTCTCCTTTTACTCTTTCCTGTTTTGTATTTTGATGGGTTCACAGCGTTGTTTATTTTTTCGGAGAGGGCGGCCCTGCTCCGGAAAATCGGATCTCAGGCAGTGGGGCAGTGGGTGCCGGGCAGCGGCAGCTGGGCGGCGCGGACTTCCTGCGGGGGCTTTTGCATGTGCTGATGCATCCCGCCGCGTTCCAGCGCGGTCACACCGGTGCGGCACTGCTCCAGAATTTTGTAGTCGGCAAACATCTTGAGGAATGCGTCGATCTTTTCCGGCTTGCCGATCAGCTCAAACACCATGCTGTCGGGGGAAAGGTCGATGATCTTGGCTTTGTAGATGCTGGCGATCTCCCGCAGCTCGGTGCGGTTGTGTACGTCAGCGGCCACTTTCAGCAGCAGCAGCTCCCGCTCCAGTGCGTTTTCGTGGTCCAGCACGAACACCTGCCGGGTCACTTCCAGCCGCTCGGTCTGGAGGATGAGCTGGCTCAGCGCCTTTTCGTCGCTGGTAATGGTCACGGTGATGCGGCTGACCGCCGGATCGTTGGTGGCGGACACCGTCAGGCTGTCAATGTTGAAGCCGCGGCGGCAGAACAGGTTGGACACCCGCGCCAGAACGCCGCTCTGGTTGTCCACCAGCAGGCTGATGACTCTGCGTTTGGATTCCATGGTGCGTCCTCCTTATTCCATGATGATGTCGTTGATATCGCCGCCGCCGGGGATCATGGGCAGGACCTTTTCATCCTTGTCGATCACGCACTCGATCCAGGTAGGGCCTTTCTGCTTCAGTGCGTCGGCAAAAGCAGCCTGAAACTCAGCAAGATTCTGGCAGCGGTAGCCTTTCAGGCCAAAGCCCTCGGCCAGCTTGACAAAATCGGTCCTGCGGTGGGGATCGGTCTGGGAGAAGCGCTTGCCATAGAATGCGGTCTGCCACTGGCGGACCATGCCAAGCACCTGGTTGTTGAAGATGACGGTGATGATGGGCAGCTCATAGCTGACAGCCGTGCAGGCTTCGTTCAGGTTCATGTGGAACGAGCCGTCGCCCGTGAACATAACCACCCGCTGGCTGCGGCCCAGGGCCACCTGTGCGCCGATGGCGGCACCGTAGCCAAAGCCCATGGTGCCCAGGCCGCCGCTGGTGATAAAGCCGCGGCTCTTGGTGTGGCGGATATACTGGGCCGCCCACATCTGGTGCTGGCCCACGTCGGTGACATACACGGCTTCCGGCCCGCACTGGCTGCACACCTCGCCGATGACCTGATGGGGCATCAGGCGGGTGGGGTCAGACACCGGGTGGTAATCCTGCGCCTGCCACTCGCGGATCATCTTCATCCAGTCGGGGTGCTTCTGTTCCTCAATGAGGGGGAGCATCCCGCCCAGCACATAGGAGACATCACCGGAAATGGCAAGATCCACATCCACGTTCTTGCCCAGCTCGCTGGGGTCAATGTCGATCTGGATGATGGTGGCGTTTTTGGCAAAGGTCTTGGGGTTCAGGGCCACACGGTCCGAAAAGCGGGTGCCCAGTGCGATCAGGACATCGCATTCCGCCACGGCCCGGTTGGAGGTGTAGCAGCCGTGCATGCCGATCATGCCAATGTTCATCGGGTCGCCGTAGGGGACCACACCGGCGGCCATCAGGGTGTAGGTGGCCGGGATCTCCGCTTTGTGGATCAGGTCACGCAGCGGCTGGCAGGAAGCCGCGCTGCGCACGCCGCCGCCAAAGTAGACCAGCGGGCGCTTGGCCGCGTTGATGATGTCGGCGGCCCACTTGACCTGCTGTGCGTCATAGGTGGTCACGGTGCGGATCTTTTCCGGCTGCTTGGGGGTGAACTCACAGACCGCTGCGGTCACGTCCTTGGGGATATCCACCAGCACAGGGCCCTTGCGGCCGCTCTGTGCAATGCGGAAGGCCGAGCGCATGGTGTCGGCCAGGTCTTCCACCCGGCGCACCGTGAAATTGTGCTTGGTGATGGGCATTGTGATGCCCTCGATGTAGGCTTCCTGGAAGCTGTCCTTGCCAAGGCCGGGGGTGGCAACGTTGCCGGTGAACGCGACCATGGGCACCGAGTCCATGTAAGCGGTGGCGATGCCGGTGACCAGGTTGGTGGCACCCGGGCCGCTGGTGGCCAGCACCACACCGGTGCGGCCGGTCGCGCGGGCATAGCCGTCGGCTGCGTGGGAAGCGCCCTGTTCGTGCGCCGTCAGAATGTGGTGGATGCGGTCTGAATTTTTGTACAGCTCATCGTAAAGGTTCAGCACTGCGCCGCCGGGATAGCCGAAAATGGTATCCACCCCCTGCTCGCAGAGGACCTCAACAAAAATCTGAGAACCATTTAACTGCATGGTGATTTGCTCCTGTTCCTATTTCTCGTCTTACCCTTTTTGAAAAAATCCCTCAGACACGTCACTTTTCGTGTCAACTGATCCATTTTGAACGTTGGGTCAATTATACTATAAATCGGGCCGTTGTCAATCGACGTTTTGTAAAGTGAATCACCGGAAAGATGAAGATAATTAAACACACCCTTGAACCGGACCTTTTTCGAGTGTATAATCAAATCCACCCGGCTTACAAAAACGGCGGGGCAGTGTGAAAAGACAGGGGCGCTGGCTGCCCGGAAGCGGGGCTTTTGGGCTGCGGTGTCCGTTTGGAAAAAAGGAGTAGAGGATGAAACTGCAAGAATGGAACGCCCGGCTGCACGGGCTTGTGATCTTCCGCGCTCTGCTGAAGGACCCGGTGGTGGCCCGGCTGATGGACCTGACCGACCGGATGGCGGAAAGCGAGTGTGCCGCCAGCGCCGTGTGCGATGCTGCGGCCCGGTTTGAGAGCGCCCTGTTTGAGCGCACCACCAACTGGGGCAGCTATCTTTCGGCGGCTGTGCTGGAAACGGAAACGGTCTGTGTGCGGCAGGCTGTGGCGGGCAAGAGCACCCCGGTGCTGGAACAGGCCCTGGACAGCGAGCTGCGGTTTTTGCAGGCACTGTGCGGCCTGACGCTGGATGCACTGCTGGAAGCCGCCGGCCGCCAGAGCCGGGAACTGGCGTTCCTGCCCCGGTGGGAGACTTCTGCCGTGGACCTGCCGGAGGCCTATGCCCAGCGGATGCGGGAGGCCGGAAAGAAAGGCTACGGCATGTTTGCCAAGCATCATGTCTTTACCGTGGAAAACGGCCGGCTTGTGCCGGTGCGCTACCCTGATCCGCAAAAGCTCACGGAGCTGCCGGGCTATGAAAAAGAGCGGGAAAAGGTGATCGCCAACACCCGCGCTCTGCTGGCCGGAACCCCCGCCAACAATGTGCTGCTGTACGGCGATGCCGGTACGGGCAAATCCAGCACGGTCAAGGCCATTGCCAATGAGTATGCCGCCGACGGTCTGCGGCTGGTGGAGGTGAAAAAGAACCAGCTCTACCAGATCCCGGACCTGATGGACAAGCTGGCGGCCAATCCTTTGAAGTTCATCCTGTTCATCGACGATCTGAGCTTTTCGTCCAACGATGACAACTTTGCTGCCCTCAAGGCCATTCTGGAGGGCAGCGTAGGCGGCCGGGCCCGGAACATTGCGGTGTACGCAACCTCCAACCGCCGCCACCTCATCAAGGAAACGCTGACCGACCGCAGCGGCGACGACATCCACGAAGCCGACACCCGGCAGGAGCTGATGAGCCTTTCGGCCCGGTTCGGCCTGACGGTGACGTTCCAGCGGCCGGAAAAAGCCCGCTTTGAGGCGATCCTCACCGAGCTGGCCCGGCAGCACGACATTCAGATGCCGCTGGATCAGCTCATGGTCAAGGCCGAGGCCTTTGCCATCCGCGCCGGCGGCCGCAGCCCCCGCGTGGCCAAGCAGTTCATTGAGCAGTGCGAGAGCGGCGTGCAGAAATAATTTTTGATTTTTCGGTTTTTATTGATACGAGAAAACGCGCTGTGCAGCGGAATGACTGCACAGCGCGTTTTGCTGTTTTGAAAGAAAACTGCCGCAGCAGGCGGCGGATGGGGGAGCCGGAACATCAGACGCGCTCGGCCACCAGCTGGAAGCCCTCCCGGGTCAGTTCCTGGCGGATCTGCTCGATCTGGGCATGGTCGCGGGTCTCCAATGCCAGCTTGAGGAAGCAGCTGGAAATGGGCATGTTGGGGTCGGAGCCGTCGTGCAGCACCGAGACGACATTGCTGCCGCAGCGGGAGACGATGGCGGCCACCTTTTCCAACTGACCGGGCTTGTCCTCCAAAGCGATGGTCAGGTTTGCCTTGCGGCCGCTCATGACCAGGCCGCGGGTGATCACGCGGTTGAGGATGTTCACATCAATGTTGCCGCCGGAGACCAGGCAGACCACCTTTTTGCCCTCAATGGGCAGCTTGTGGAACAGGGCGGCGGCCACAGGGACTGCACCGGCCCCCTCGGCCACCAGCTTTTGATTCTCCATCAGCGAGAGGATGGCGGCGGCTGTCTCGTCCTCGCTCACGGTCACGATATCGTCCACATAGTCCTCGCACAGCTTGTAGGTCAGCTCGCCGGGGGTCTTGACCTGGATGCCGTCCGCAAAGGTGGAAACGGCGCTCAGGGTCTGGTATTTGTGCTCATGCAGGCTGCGGTACATGCTGGGGGCACCCTCGGCCTGGACACCGTAGACCTTGACGGTCGGCTTCAGGCTCTTGATGGCAAAAGCGACACCGGAGATCAGGCCGCCGCCGCCCACGGGCACGATCACGGCATCCAGATCGGGCAGCTGGTCCAGAATTTCCAGGCCGATGGTGCCCTGGCCTGCGATCACCTGCTCGTCGTCGTAGGGGTGGATGAACGTCATGCCGGTCTCGGCCTGCAGCTCCACGGCCTTGTCGTGGGCATCATCGTAGGTGCCGGGCACAAGGCAGACCTCAGCGCCCAGGCTTTTGGTGTTTTCCACTTTCATGATGGGGGCACCGTCCGGCATACAGACGATGCTCTTGATGCCTCGGCGGGTGGCAGCCAGGGCAACGCCCTGGGCGTGGTTGCCGGCGGAGCAGGCGATCACACCCTTTTCGCTCTCCTCCTTGGAAAGCTGGCTGATCTTATAATAAGCGCCGCGCACCTTGAAGCTGCCGGTCACCTGCAGGTTCTCGGTCTTGAGGTAGATGTGGCAGTCCTTGGAGAGCTTGGGGGCCTCGATCAGGTCGGTCTTGCGGGCAACATCTTTGAGGACAAAGGCGGCGTGGTAGATCTTATCCAGTGTCAGCATATCGTTTTTCCCATCCTATCTCTGTTGATCCATCCCGGCACACGGGCTGTTTTTATTGTGAAAGACAGGATTTAGTATAGTTTACATAAATTGATTTGTCAAATGAATCTATTTCACACTTTAAGGCGGAAAGCGGAATTTGCTGACATTGGTTACAGCATAACATAAATTTCGACAAACCTACATCTAAAAAGCCGCCATTCACCAAACAGCGAACAGCGGCGGGGGATTACCACTTGATCCTATTGATCCTATTGCGTTCCGGTAAACTTACATCTCCGCGAGGATGGCATCGCCCATGGCGGTGCAGCCCAGGCAGGTGCAGCCCTCGCTCATGTTGTCGGCGGTGCGCAGGCCCTTGTCCAGCACCTTGTTTACGGCGTCCTCAATGGCATCGGCTTCTTCGGCCATGCCAAAGGAGTAGCGCAGCATCATGGCGGCGGACAGGATGCAGGCCGTGGGGTTCACGATGTCCTTGCCTGCAATGTCGGGGGCCGAGCCGTGGATGGGCTCATACAGGCCGCGGGTGCCGTCGCCCAGGGAGGAGGACGGGATCATGCCGATGGAACCGGTGATCATGGAAGCCTCGTCCGAGAGGATATCGCCGAACATGTTCTCGGTGACGATCACATCGAATTGGGCGGGGTTCTTGACGATCTGCATGGCGCAGTTGTCCACGAACATCTCACTGTACTCCACATCCGGGTACTCAGCCTGCAGGCGGTGCATCACGCTTCTCCACAGGCGGCTGGTGTCCAGAACATTTGCCTTGTCCACACAGCAGAGCTTTTTGCGGCGCTTGCGGGCCGTTTCAAAACCGATGCGGCCGATGCGCTCGATCTCGTGCTCGGAGTAGGGCATGGAGTCGATGGCCTGCTTCTCGCCGTTTTCCAGCGTGTGCGTCTCGTGGCTGCCAAAGTACACGCCGCCGATCAGTTCACGCACGATGATAAAGTCGATGCCCTGGGCCACGATCTCCGGCTTCAGGGGGCTGGCCGGGGCCAGCTGGGGCCAAATTTTTGCCGGGCGGTTGTTGGAGTACAGGCCCATGCCCGCACGCAGGCGCAGCAGGCCCTTTTCCGGGCGCTGCTCACCGGGCAGGCCCTCCCACTTGGGGCCGCCCACGGCACCCAGCAGCACGCTGTCGGCGGCCAGGCACTTGTCCAGCTCGTGCTGAGGCAGGGGGTCGCCGTATTTGTCAATGGCTTCGCCGCCCATGGCAGCGTCGGTGTAGTGGAACGTGTGGCCGTATTTTTCGGCCACCTTGTCAAGCACACGGATGGTCTGCCGGACGATCTCCGGGCTGGAGCAGTCGCCCCAGATGACAGCAATGTTTTTTTCCATGAAGTTCTCCTTCTATTGTCAGGTTCGCCTTTGTACAACCTCTCTGTCGCTGACGCGACATCTCCCCTAGTAGGGGAGACTCTGGCGAAACCAGAAACTTCGCAGGGACTGCCAAGGGCTCCCCTACTAGGGGAGCTGGCAATGCGAAGCATTGACTGAGAGGTTGTAGGGAGGAAAGGTTAATCTTTCTTCGTCAGCGACTTCATCAGCCCGCCATCGGCAATGATCTTCTGGATGAACGGTGGGAACGGCTCGGCCTGGAACGTCTGGCCGGTGGTCCCGTCGGTGATCACGCCGGTGTCAAAATCCACGCTGACGGTGTCGCCTGCGCGGATGGCATCCACGGCCTCCGGGCACTCCATGATGGGCAGGCCGATGTTGATGCTGTTGCGGTAGAAAATGCGGGCAAAGCTCTTGGCAATGACCACCGAGATGCCGGCGGTCTTGATGCACAGCGGGGCGTGCTCACGGGAGGAGCCGCAGCCGAAGTTCCAGCCGCCCACCATGATGTCACCGTCCCGGACGTTCTTGACAAAATCCTTGTCGATGTCCTCCATGCAGTGGCTGGCCAGCTCTTTGGCGTCCTGCGTGTTCAGGTGGCGGGCCGGGATGATGACATCGGTATCCACGTTGTCCGGGTATTTGAAAACAGAACCTTTTGCGTTCATTGTTGTGCTCCTTTCCGATCAGACCGTGCGGGGGTCGGTGATGCAGCCGGTCAGTGCGCTGGCGGCGGCAGTGGCGGGAGAAGCGAGGTAGACCTCGCTCTTGACATGGCCCATGCGGCCCACAAAGTTGCGGTTGGTAGTGGAAACACAGCGCTCGCCCTCAGCCAGGATGCCCATGTAGCCGCCCAGGCAGGGGCCGCAGGTGGGGGTGGAAACGATGCAGCCCGCATCGATGAAGGCGGTGGTCCAGCCGCGCAGGATGCACTCCTTATAAACGGCCATGGTGGCGGGGATGATGATGCCGCGCACGCCCTTGGCGATGTGCTTGCCCTTGAGGATGTTGTAAGCGGCCTCCATGTCCTCCAGGCGGCCATTGGTGCAGCTGCCGATCACGACCTGGTCGATCCTGATGTTCCGGCCCTCGCTGGCAGGGTGGGTGTTCTCGGGCAGATGGGGGTAGCTGACGGTGGGCTCCAGCTCGGAAAGATCGATCTCGATGGTCTTTTCGTACTCGGCATCCGGGTCGGCTTCGTAGTACACCGGCTCACGCTGGCTGCGGCCCTTGAGGTAGCTGCGGGTCACATCGTCCACGGGGAAGATGCCGTTTTTGGCACCGGCTTCAATGGCCATGTTGCAGACGCACAGGCGGTCGTCCATGGTCAGGGAGGCCACGCCCGGGCCGGTGAACTCCATGGATCTGTACAGCGCGCCGTCCACACCGATCCTGCCGATGATGTGCAGGATCAGGTCTTTGCCGGACACGCGGGGGCCGAACTTGCCGTTCAGCACGAACTTGATGGCCGACGGCACCTTGAACCAGGCCATGCCGGTGGCCATACCGGCGGCCATGTCGGTGGAGCCAACACCGGTGGAAAATGCGCCCAATGCACCGTAGGTGCAGGTGTGGCTGTCGGCACCGATCACACAGTCGCCTGCCGTCACGATGCCTTTTTCGGGCAGCAGGGCGTGCTCAATGCCCATCTGGCCTACATCATAGAAGTTGAGGATATCGTATTTGTTGGCAAACTCGCGGCACTGCTTGGACTGGGTGGCACTCTTGATGTCCTTGTTGGGCACAAAGTGGTCCAGCACAATGGCAATGTGCTCTTTGTCGAACACGCTGTCGAACCCGGCACGCTCAAACTCGTTGATGGCAACGGGGGTGGTGATGTCGTTGCCCAGCACGATGTCGAGCTTGGCGTTGATGAGCTGGCCTGCCTTGACCTCCGGCAGACCGGCATGTGCGGCAAGGATCTTCTGTGTCAGGGTCATTCCCATGGTGGTACTCTCCTTTTATCTGTTGGTAGAACTCCTTCAGGCACGGCTTGCGCCGTGCCAGCTCCCTCAAGGAGGGAGCCTCTGGCGAAACGGGAAGCTTTTCCGCACTGCCAAGGGCCCCATCTCCGAGGGGGCTGTCTGCGAAGCAGACTGGGGGAGTTTCTTTATTTATTATTGATGGCGCTCACCAGCGCCTTGATGCCGGCCACGATGATATCGGTATCCGTACCGGCACCCCAGGTCATGCTGCCGTCGCCCCAGGCAAGGCCGACATAGGAAGCGGCGCGGGAGGTGGAACCCTCGTCCAGGCTGTGCTCGGAGTAGCTTTCCAGGTGGAAGTCCATGCCGGTAGCGCTCTGGATGGCGTTGGCCACGGCATCCAGGCGGCCGTTGCCCACCGAGGTGACCACCTTGCGCTGGCCGTTCAGGTCCAGCGTGACGGTGGCGGTGATACCGCCCACCTGGGCAAAGTGGGCTTCGACGACGCGCAGGGGCTTTTCGCGGTTGAGGAAGTTCTCCTCAAAGATGCGCAGCACCTCACCGGCGCTCAGCTCCTTGTGGCTGTGGTCGGAAACGCTCTTGACCTTGTAGCCCAGATCTTCGCGCATCTTGGGGGGCAGGTTGTAGCCATAGTTCTGCTCCAGCACAAAGCCGATGCCGCCCTTGCCGCTCTGGCTGTTGATGCGGATGACATCGGCATCGTAGGTGCGGCCGATGTCGTGGGGGTCGATGGGGATATAGGGGCAGGTCCAGCGGTGCTCGCCGCGTTCCTTGCGGTAGGCCATGCCCTTGGCGATGGCATCCTGATGGCTGCCGGAGAACGCCGCAAACACCAGCTGACCGGCATAGGGGGTGCGCTCGTAAATGTGCATCCGGGTCACGCGCTCGTAGGCGGCACAGATGGCGGGCATATCGGAAAAATCGAGCTTGGGATCCACGCCGTGGCTGTACATGTTCATGGCCAGGGTCACGGCATCCACATTGCCGGTGCGCTCGCCATTGCCAAACAGGCAGCATTCCACGCGCTGGGCACCGGCCAGCACGGCCATTTCGGCACAGGCCACGCCGGTGCCGCGGTCATTGTGGGGGTGGGTGGAGATGATCACGCTGTCGCGGTATTTCAGGTGTTTGTCGCAGTACTCGATCTGGTTGGCGTAAACGTGGGGCATGCTCATCTCCACGGTCACGGGCAGGTTGATGATCATGGGGCGGTCCGGCGTGGGCTGCATGATGTCCAACACGGCGTTGCACACCTCCACGGCGTAGTCCACCTCGGTGCCGGTAAAGCTTTCGGGGCTGTACTCGAACAGGAAGTTGCCCTCATACTCCTCGCTGAGCTGCTTGACCAGCTTTGCGCCGTCGGTGGCGATCTGCTTGATCTCCTCGCGGCTCTTATGGAACACCTGCTCACGCTGGGCCACAGAGGTGGAGTTATAGAAGTGGATCACCGCGCGGGGGGCACCCTTGACGGCCTCAAAAGTCTTGCGGATGATGTGGTCACGGCACTGGGTCAGCACCTGCACCGTGACATCCTCCGGGATCATGTTCTTCTCGATCAGGGTGCGCAGGAACTCATACTCGGTGTCGCTGGCGGCAGGGAAGCCGACTTCGATCTCCTTGAAGCCGATCTTGACCAGCATCCGGAAGAACTCCAGCTTTTCCTCCAGGCTCATGGGGACGATCAGGGCCTGGTTGCCGTCGCGCAGGTCCACGCTGCACCAGGCGGGTGCCTTTTCAATGTGGTCCTTTTTCACCCAGCTGTCATAACCGGCCGGTACGGGGTAATATCCCGGAGCGTACTTGGTAGCGTCCATCATTTTGCGTGTCCTCCTAAACAAATTACACTTTTGAGGTTTCTTCCTGCCCAACTCCCCCAGTCACCTGCGGTGACAGCCCCCTCTGAGATGGGGCCCTTGGCAGTACGGTAAAGTTTCCCGCTTCGCCAGAGGCTCCCTCCCCGAGGGAGCTGGCAGATCCGTAAGGATCTGACGGAAGGAGTTACATACGAAAAGGCCCTCGTCTTTCAAGGCGATAAGCCTTGAGAGACGAGGGCCTGTCAGTTCATCACAGGGCACCCGTGGTACCACTCTCTTTGCTGCACCTTTTGTGGATACAGCCGCTTTGCACGATCAGCTTTTGCAGCGAATCGCTGCCCCTGTAACGGTGGGCATCCGTCAGAACCTACTCGCTGTTCAGCTCTGCCGCTCAGGGGCCAGTAACCGAGACCCTCTGCACCGCCTTACACCACCCGGCGGCTCTCTGTAAGCAGAAGAAAATCGTTTTTTCCCCGTCAACGCATTTATGCTTTGTTCAAAGTGAGCTTATTGTACCAAAAGGCGGATTTTCTGTCAAGGAGTCTGCGTCACATTGAAAATGAAACAAATTCACATCATCGGCGGGACAATTTTGCAAATTTTGCGGATGTTATCCCACTCTCACGGAAATCAATTCAGATTTCATGGGCTATCTTCAAAGAGATCCATAACAATAAGAAATGACCGCCCCAGCCTACCAAGCAAAGCGGTCATTCTTATTGTTTGACTTAGCCGAGGGAAGCTGACCATTGCGGACAGCGCCTTCTTGTATGTTCAGTATCGTCAAAGTGATTTGATTTGTCAAGCGGACGGCCTCCATCCTGACCGAGAACCGCGCAAAGCTGGACGAGCTGGCACAGTATCTGTACCAGAAAGAGACCATCACCGGCGAAGAATTTATGGAGATCCTGGAAAAAGAATAAGGCGGTATTATGGGTCAATCTTACCGGAATCTGGATGAAAAAAGCCGGATGGGATTGACAACACCGCGAAAAAAGGGATATCATAAACTCAGAAGCTGTTTGGGGGCTTCTGAGTTTTTTTATTTTGTGGGAGGAAAAAACATGAAATTGATCAAACGTGCCGCAGTGGGTCTGCTTGCAGCGGCTATGGCAGTGTCGATGATGACGGCCTGTGCGCCCTCGTCCGGTGGCGGTTCGTCCAGCGGGAACAAGCCGAACGGCAGCACACAGGGGCCGGGCGATGACAGCGGTTCCGGTTCTGGCGGCAGTGGTTCTGGTGGCAGTGGTTCTGGTGGAATCACCGACCCGTCGGTCAAGCAAAGCACCATCGACTGGAAAGACTCGGAGCTGTACCAGTATTTCAAAGAAGTAGGTCCCACCAATGTGGAAGCTGAGCTGTCAGTAGCACTTAAAGAAACGTCCTATTCCACCTATAAACTGTATCCGAGCTATATTGTACAGGGGAACCGGGCATTTGCACAGGTGTATGAGAACACGGAAACCGGGTTTGAAATTTATAGAGTTTACACGGATGGCACCAATTATTATCGGAATGACTTTGATAATACAGCTGCCAAATGGAGTGGTTGGCGGGAAGATGGCACAGCCAAGACGGAGCTTGACTTTATCAAAAAAATCTTCCCGATTCCGGGCGATACGGCAGGGACGTACCCGGAAAAAGTTGTTCGGACTGAATCAAACTTCTACGATTCCATGAGCGAAGTGGCCACGCTTGGCAATGCGACCTATACAGCCATCAAGGAAAATGGCAAAGTCAATGTTGGCGTGGCTACAACGGTGGACAACATAAAATATATTGCCGCTGCCACGAGCCTGAAATCCACAGCTAACAGAGAGCCCAAGGATGTGTTCGATGATGTCCCGGACCTGAGACGCTAAAAATTTTATCACTGCTGCAATAAACGAACCGCCCGTTCCGTATTCATGATAGAACGGGCGGTTTTCCGCCCCCAATACAGGAGGTATTTCTTATGAAGATTCTCAATACAAAGCTGGGCCGCCAGGCCATTGCAGCAGCCCTGGTTCTTTCGCTTGCCATCCCCATGAGCATCGGAGCCTTTGCCGAGGAGCCTGCCGCAGAAACTTCGGCTGACGATACCGTGGTCGCCGGATATCTGCCCCCGCAGGAGGAGACGGTCCAGGGCGACATTGCACTGCACAGCGGCGACGTGGCTGTGGGCGAGGTGGACCCCAACTACGGCGGCTACGGTGCGCCGGAGGGCAACCCGATCCAGGGCAATATCATGCTGATCTCCGACGAGGGGATGCTGCCCACGGAACCGCAGGCGGAACAGGCGGAAGCCCGTTATACGGTCAAGGGCTTTTTGGGGAAAGGCGTGCTCTACACCGCCCGGCAGAAAGACCGCGTGCTGACGCTGGACGTGCCGGAGGATGTGGCAACGTTCCGTGCCACCATCCAGGATCTGCAGACCCTGCAGAACCAGGGCGTGAGCACCTTGGTGCTCCAGACCAACAAGACCAGCACCACCCTGAACCTGACGCTGCTGTGCGAGGACCAGAGCGCTGACACCAACGTGGTGCTGCGCCACCTGGGTGAGAGCGCATTCCTGCGTGTCGGCCTGCGCTGCCGCCGCGACCTGCTGGTGGGCCGTTAAAGCTGAAAAATCCCTCTTTCTTTTTTCATAAAACAGGGAACGCCCCTCCGGAATCCGGAAGGGCGTTCCCTGTTTTCACACACAATGATAAGGAAAATGGAGGATTTTATCAGAGCAAAAGGTGCCTGGGGCGGAAGCTTATTCGCCGCGGACGGCTGCAAAACCGGCTTCCAGATCAGCAAGGATGTCGTCGATGTGCTCGGTGCCGATGGACAAACGGATGGTGTTCTGGTAGATCTGCTGCTCGGCCAGCTCCTCGTCGTTCAGCTGGCTGTGCGTGGTGGAAGCCGGGTGGATGACCAGGCTCTTGACATCGGCGACATTGGCCAGCAGGGAGAACACGTTCAGGTTGTCGATGAACTTGAAGGCTTCCTCACGGCCGCCTTTGATATTAAAGGTAAAGATGGAAGCGCCGCCGTTGGGGAAATATTTCTCGTACAGGGCGTGATCCGGGTGATCGGGCAGGGAGGGGTGGTTGACCTTTTCCACCTGCGGATGGCTGGCCAGGAACGCCACGACCTTTTTGGTGTTCTCCACATGGCGCTCGATGCGCAGGCTCAGAGTCTCGGTGCCCTGCAGCAGCAGGAACGCATTGAACGGGGAAATGGTAGCGCCGGTATCACGCAGCAGGATGGCGCGGATGTAGGTGACAAAGGCTGCGGGGCCGGCGGCCTCGGCAAAGGAAACGCCGTGGTAGCTGGGGTTGGGTTCGGCGATGTTGCCGAACTTGCCGCTGGCTTTCCAATCGAACTTGCCGCTGTCCACGATGATGCCGCCCAGCGTGGTGCCGTGGCCGCCGATGAACTTGGTGGCGGAATGGACCACGATATCCGCGCCGTGCTCGATGGGACGGATCAGGTACGGGGTGCCAAAGGTGTTGTCGATGACCAGCGGCAGGCCGTGCTTGTGGGCGATGGCAGCAATTGCGTCGATATCGGGGATATCACTGTTGGGGTTGCCCAGGGTCTCCAGGTAAACGGCCTTGGTGTTGGGCTGGATGGCGTTTTCCACCTCAGCCAGGTCGTGGGCGTTCACAAAGGTGGTGGAAACACCAAACTGGGTCAGGGTGTGCTCCAGCAGGTTGTAGCTGCCGCCGTAGATGGTCTTCTGGGCCACGATGTGGTCGCCGGCCTGCGCCAGGGCCTCGATGGTGTAAGTGATGGCAGCAGCGCCGGAAGCAGTCGCCAGGGCGGCCACGCCGCCTTCCAGGGCAGCGATGCGCTTTTCAAACACGTCCTGGGTGGAGTTGGTCAGGCGGCCGTAGATGTTGCCGGCATCGGCCAGGCCAAAACGGTCAGCGGCGTGCTGGCTGTTGCGGAACACATAGGAAGTGGTCTGGTAAATGGGCACTGCGCGGGAATCGGTTGCGGGATCGGCCTGCTCCTGGCCAACGTGAAGCTGCAGGGTCTCAAATTTATAGTTAGACATAGTATATAACCTCTCTTATTGTACTTTTAGTATAATTCTGACGGATAAAAAATCCCGGTCACTGCAAACATTCCAGTGAACCGGGCAAAAATGCGAGACGACCGGTTTTGAACTGCCGTTACACCCGCACAGACATTCGGTCTGCGGAGGGCAAAGTACAGCGCCCGGTCAAACATTCTGCCCGGCAGGTGTACATTCGCCCACAACGGAAATTCGCGTGGAGCAGATTTTTCCAGATCAGCGACATTGCAGTGCCCTCCTTTCCAACAGTCTTTCCCACTCATCTACAACGCTGGGGGAATCTCAATTTCAATTCCCCACAAGGCGTGTGGATTTGTTGTCTGGATTATATCCCCATTTACCCAGATTGTCAATAGGTTTATTGCAAAATCTGTAAAAATTTTTTGCGCCCCTCCTTTTTGCCCCTGCGGCTTGACAATCCGGGGAAAGCGCCCTATACTATAAACAGAAAAGGTGCTGTCCGGCAATGGTCAGCTCCCATATCCTGCGAATCAAAAAGAGATTGACTGCACGAGTTTGGTAGGCTGGGCAGTCAATCTTTTTTGTTTTGCCTGCTCTCAAGATACTGTAAAATCCTCAGCGAAACATCAATCGTCCCGTGGACCACGGTGACGATCAGCGTCAACAGCGCCAGAGTTTCCAACAGTGTCATAAGGCATCCCCCCCTTTGCCGTACAGGCTCCGGGAAGATTTACTTTTCAAAAAAGTTCCTTTCCCGGTATCACCTGCGTCGTTCCGGGTCGGAAACGAGAACTGTGAGCGGGAGATGGAAGCATGACCACCAATCTTGCGGACAACACCTTAACTGCCGCCTGAAAGCGGCAATTACAGAATAACATACTTTCCGACAGAACACAAGAAAATCCGACACCATTGCAAGAGCCAAACCGGCGATGATTTCCGTTGACGCTGGACGAATGCTGTTGTATACTGAATTTATTCTTGTAAAGGGGGATCCGGCGATGGGCATTGGGCCGGTGCGGCCATTGGCGGTGGAAAAACCGCAGGCCATTGATCTTGCGCAGGCGGCGCGCTACTTTGGCGCGCGGGGCGGGGCGGATGAAGCCACGCAGGCGCTGCTGGAACGCTGTGCAGCGCCGCTGCTGGCGGCGGCCACCCCCCGCGCCGTCTGGCGGGAGGGCAGCGTGGAAAGCCTGACCGAGGCGGGCATTTTGCAGGGGTCTGACGTGATGCGCCACCTGCAGGGCTGCACCTCGGCTGTGCTGCTGGCCGTGACCCTGGGCCCCGGTGCGGATGCGCAGATCCGCCGCGCCGGGGTGGGAGACCTGGCGGCGGAGGTGGCCTCGGATGCGCTGGGCTCTGCGCTGGCAGAGCAGGCGGCGGATGCGGCGGAAGCCGAGCTGCGGCAGTGGGCCGCCGGGCAGGGAAAATACCTGACCAGCCGCTACTCGCCGGGCTACGGCGACTGGCCCATTGCGGTGCAGCCGCTGCTGGCGGCAGCGCTGGATACGGCCCGCCGCGCCGGGCTGTGCGTGACGGACAGTGACCTGATGACCCCGCGCAAGAGCATCACGGCGGTGCTGGGGGTCAGCGATCACCCGGTCAAAGGACATCTGGCGGGCTGCGGGCACTGCGTGCTGCGCACCCGGTGTGAATATCGAAAGAGGGGAATTACCTGTGCAAGCGAATGAACTGTTTACCCGCTCCCATACCATCTTACTGGATGGCGGCATGGGCACCATGCTTCAGGCCGCCGGGCTCAAACTGGGAGCCCGCCCGGAGGAGCTGAACCTGACCGATCCGCAGCTGATCGAGAGCATCCACGGACAGTATGCCGCTGCGGGCAGCCGCATCGTCAACGCCAACACCTTTGGCGCTTCGGCCCACAAGCTGGCCGGGAGCGAGTACACGCTGGAACAGGTCATTGAGGCAGGCATCGGCTGCTGTAAGCGGGCCTGCGCCCCGTATGGTGCTCTGACGGCCCTGGATGTGGGCCCGCTGGGCGAGCTGCTGGAGCCAAACGGCACCCTGGCCTTTGAAGATGCTGTGGCCGAGTATGGCCGCATCGTGCGGGCCGGTGCCGCTGCCGGGGCCGACCTGGTGTTCCTGGAAACGTTCACCGACCTGTACGAACTGAAAGCCGCGCTGCTGGCGGTCAAGGAAAACTGCACCCTGCCCGTGCTGGCCAGCATGAGCTTTGAAGCGGGCGGCCGCACCTTTACCGGCTGCACGGTGGAAAGCTTTGCCGTTACCGCGCGGGGCCTGGGGGCCGATGCCGTGGGCATCAACTGCTCGCTGGGCCCCAAGGAGATCTTCCCCATGGCCAGGCGGCTGGCCGAGGCGCTGCCCGGCAGCTTCCCGGTGTTCGTCAAGCCCAATGCGGGCCTGCCCCGTGCGGACGGCTCCGGCTACGACATCACCCCGCAGCTGTATGCCATGCAGATGAAACCGTACCGGGAGCTGGGCCTGTTTGCGGCGGGCGGCTGCTGCGGCACTACGCCGGAGTTCATCCGGCTGCTGAACGGCGTATTTGAGGGCTGCGTGCCCGGCCGCCCGGAGCATCCGCTTCCCTCGGTGGTGTGTACCCCGATGGACTATGTGGTTGTGGACGGGATCACCGTGGTGGGGGAGCGGATCAATCCCACCGGCAAAAAGCGGTTCCAGCAGGCGCTGCGGGAAAATGACATGAACTATGTGCTGGAACAGGCCGTCAGTCAGGCGGAGGCCGGGGCACAGATCCTGGACGTGAACGTTGGTGCCCCCGGCGTGGACGAACCCACCCTGATGGTGCAGGTGGTCAAGGCGCTGCAAAGCGTGGTCAGCCTGCCGCTGCAGCTGGACTCCTCCCACCCGGAGGCGCTGGAACGCGGCCTGCGCGTTTACAACGGCAAGCCCATCGTCAACTCGACCAACGGCGAGCCCGAAAAGCTGAAAACCATCCTGCCGCTGTGCAAAAAGTATGGCGCGGCCATCGTGGGCCTTGCCATTGACGAGCGCGGCATCCTGCCCAAGGCCGAGGACCGCGTGGCGGTGGCCCGGCGGATCGTGGAAGCCGCGCTGGAAGCCGGTATCCCGCGCGAGGATATTTATATCGACTGCCTGACCCTGACGGCCAGCGCCCAGCAGGAGGATGTGCTGGCCACGGTGCAGGCGCTCCACACCTGCAAGCAGGAGCTGGGGGTGCGCACCATCCTGGGCGTGTCCAACATCAGTTTCGGCCTGCCCTGCCGCTCCTACCTGAACACCACGTTCCTGACCATGGCCATGTACGCCGGGCTGGATCTTGCCATCATGAATCCCTCCAGCGAGGAGATGATGGCGGCGGTCTATGCTTATAATGTCCTGACCAACCGGGACAAGCAGAGCACGAAATACATTGAGCGCTATGCCAACCGGGTGCCCGCCTCGGCCGCGCTGGCCAAGGCGGTGCAGTCGGCCCAGACCGCCCCGGCGGCGGGGGACACCCCGGAAGCCGCCGGCCCCTACGCGGCGCTGATGAAAGCCGTGGAAAAGGGCCTGAAAGGTGAGGCCGCAGCCCGCACCAGGGCTTTGCTGGAAGAAAAGGAGCCGCTGGAACTGGTGGATGAAGCGCTGATCCCGGCGCTGGACATCGTGGGTGCAAAATACGAAAAAGGCACCCTGTTCCTGCCCCAGCTGCTGCAGGCCGCCACGGCTGCCCAGGGAGCCTTTGACGAGATCAAGACGGCCATTGCCAAAAAGGGCGAGGCCGGGGCCAGCAAGGGACGGATCGTGATCGCTACGGTCAAGGGCGACGTACACGACATCGGCAAGAACATCGTCCGGGTCATCCTGGAAAACTACGGCTTTGAGGTCATTGACCTGGGCCGCGATGTGCCGGTGGAAACGGTGGTCAATACCGTGCGGGAGAAGAATGTGCATCTGGTGGGCCTTTCGGCCCTGATGACCACCACCCTCAAGAGCATGGAGGAGACCATTGCCGCCCTGCACGCAGCCAAGCTGGACTGCAAGATCATGGTGGGCGGTGCCGTGCTTACCCCCGAATATGCCAAAAAGATCGGGGCCGACTGGTACGCCAAGGATGCCAAGCGCAGCGCCGATATCGCAAAGGAATTCTTTGGCGTGTGATCCAAAACATAAAAAGGCAGGGTGCCCGGCGGACATCCTGTCTTTTTTTGTGCGCGGCTCAGGTGAGCCCGTATTTTTTCATCTTCCGCCACAGGGTGGTGGTGCTGATGCCCAGGGCCCGCGCCGTCTGGGCGCGGTTGCCGTCGTACAGCCGGAGCAGCTGGCGGAGCCGCTGTTCCTCCGGCTGCAGCAGCAGGGAAGCGGCGGGCGCATCGGCGGCAGGGGCCGCCGATGCAGGGAGAAACGAGCGCACCGTTTCCTCGGTGACGGTGCGCCGGGGCGCTTCCACTAAAATGCGCTGGCACACCCCGTATAGCTGCTCCTTGTTGCCGGGCCAGGAAAAGCTGCGCAGGGCTTTCCAGGCATCCTGTGTCAGGTGCAGATAGCGGCCGTAACTGGGCTGCAGCTGCTTGAGGATGGCCTGTGCCCAGGCCAGGGCATCGTCCGGGCGCTGGCGCAGCGGCGGAACAGTCAGGCAGAGCGGGGCCAGAACGCAGGCAAGGTCCGGCTGCACCAGCCCCTGCGCCTGTAAAGCATCCAGCGGCTGGTCCGCAGCGGCGATCACCCACAGCGAGGCAGGACACCGCTCCGGGATGCGCTGGCTTTCCAGAAAATGAGCCAGGGCACTCTGGGCCAGGGGGCTGAGCGCCTGGACCTGATCGAGGTAGAGCACGCCCCGGAGCTTGTGGACCAGCCTGCTTTCCCCAAACAGGGCGGCGTAAAGAGCATCGGGCGGTTCGCTGGAACAACGGAACGAGACAAAATCCCCATCCTGCAAGGAGCTTGCGTTGTACATACAGAACGCAAGCTCCTCTTTTTCGGTGCCCGCTTCGCCGGAAAGGAACACCGGCATGGCAAAGCCGGAAAAGCGGCGGGCCTTTTCCACCACGGCCTGCATCCGGGCGCTGCGGCAGGGCAGCGAGGCAAAGGTGGTGCGGGCAATGGCCGGGCTGCGGGCGGTATCCTTGCGGGCATTTTCGGAATACAGTTCGATCTGCTGCCCCTCGGTGATGGAAAGCACCGCACCGGAAAGCCCCTCCGGGGTGCTGACCGGCGTGAGCGAGAGCATCAGCGTGGTTTTGCCGATCCGCTGCCGGAGTGCGTAGACCTCCTCATGCTCCGTCAGCACCCGCTGCAGCACCTGCGGGCTGACAGCGGAAGCAAGCTGGGTGATGCTCTGGCCCACGGGGCTGCCCTGCGTGCAGCGCAGCATCTGCTCGGCCGGGGGGTTGAGCTGCTCGATGCGGCCGGTCCGGTCCAGCAGAACCAGACCGTTGACGGTGTAATCCAGCAGTGCCTGCTGCCGGGCGTTGTAGGCCCTGGTCATGTCCAACGTGTAGGCGATCTGCTTTGCCATCTGCAGCGCGGCCAGCACGGCCTCCCGCCCGGAGTGGAAGCGGACGCAGGGGATGGGAAAGTGTTGGCTCTCGTCACCGAAGCCGACCCCGGCGATCAGGCCGTCGACGTGTTCGGCGACTGCCTGCTCCAGCAAAAGGGGGATCTGGGGGACTTCGTCGGCCAGATAGGGCACCAGCTCGACCCCGGCCAGGGCATCCAGCCCGGTGATGTCGCAGAGCATGTTGCGGGAGCAGACGATGGCAATGAGGGGGCGTTCTTTCCGGGTCCTGGATTTGACGGCGCAGATCAGCTCGTAGATCTCCATCCGGGTCAGCCGCAGTTCCACCACCGGGGCTGTGGTCATGGTGGTGATCTCCTTGGCCAGAAATCCGCGGGAGATAAAGATCTCGGTGCCGTTTTGCAGCATCTGGTCCACGGTCTGCCGCAGGGTGCCCTGATTTCCGGGTTTGACAAATTCCAGCGGCCGGCCCTGCTGCTGCGAGATGAGGCGGACTTCCTGCAATGTGGCATCATCGGGCAGAAGAAACGAAATTTTTACCATAGTCCGAAAAAACCTTTCATGTGTTTCAACTTGAAATCATCGGTGATTTCAAAACCGTTTCGAAAAATCTGCTTTGCGTTTATGTACAGAGAAACAAGCTGCTTTTCTTCCATTATACCAGTTGATTTGCGGCTTGTCATCTGCTAAATTGGAGGTGCAAACGGGAACTTCCCCCCAAAAAATCGTGCGGATGCGGGCGGCGCAGGTACCGGTGCTGGCCGCGATCAGAAAGGAAATGAAAAACCATGTTAAGCTTCAAACTGATCGTCACATTGGCGGTCGTGGTCTTTATGACCGTCTCGCTGGTGGTCCACAAGGTCCCCTACGGCATCACCGGCATGACCTGCGTGGTCATCCTGGCCTTTGCAGGCGCTCTGGATGCCAAAAGCGCATTCTCCGGCTTCTCCAACACCACTGTGATCCTGGTTGCGACCATGATGGTCATTGCCGGTGCCCTGGGCAAGACCAGCGTCGTCAGCCGGGTGCGCAAGCTCATCGGCAAAGCACAGGGCAAAAAAGGCATCGTGCTCATCCTGATCCTGAGTGTGATCACCATCGTCCTGACCCAGCTCATGGGCATGACCGCTGTCATGGCCATCCTGCTGACCTTTGTCCAGACGCTGGATCCGGACGGCGAACTGTGCCCCTCCCGGATGCTGTTCCTGCTGGCATGTGTACTTTGCACCTGGTTCGGCCGTTTCCCCGTTGGCATGGGCGCTGCCCTTCCGCTGGCGACCAATGCCTATTATGAGGGCCTGGTGGAGGGCCACCCGGAGTATCTGCTGGGCGTGTTCGATTTCTTCAAGGTCGGTATCGTTCCCTCCATCGTCCTGACCATCTATTGCCTGCTGGGCTGGAAGCTGATCCCCAAGGGCCAGCTGGATGCCAGCGCCCTGAACATGCCCACCGGCGGCCAGAAAGAGGCCGAGCCGATGTCCGGCAAGAAAGAGGCTGTGGTCATTGGCGTGTTCCTGGCTACCATGGTGGGCTTCTTCCTGTCCAGCCAGCTGGGCGGCCTGATCTATATCATCCCGGTGGCGGGTATCCTGCTGTTCTACTATTTCGGTGTAATGACTGTGCCGGAGCTGGTCAACGGCCTGACCGGTGATATGATCTGGATGGTGGCCAGTATGATGGCCGTCACCAATGCAATGAGCGCTTCCGGTGCCGGCGAGCTGATCGGCCAGACGGTGCTCAAGATCCTGGGCGACAACCCCAGCGGGATCATGGTCGTGACCGTGTTTACCCTGGTCAGCGTCCTGATGACCACCTTTATGTCCAACAACGCCACCATTGCCATCCTGACCCCGATCGCGGTCAGCACCGCTCTGGCAGGCGGGATGAACCCCCGCGCCATTGCAACGCTGGTCAGCATGGCCTCTTGCCTGGCCGTGGCATTCCCCACCGGCTGCGCCGCTTCCATGATCGCCTTTGGTGCGGGCGGTTACAGCCCCGCAAAGCTACTGAAATTCACCATCCCGTATCTGATCCTGGGCACGGTTTCGCTGATCATCAGCGCAAACATCTTCTTCCCGGTATACGGCTAAAACACAGAAAGAGAGAAAGAAACGACCATGGCATTGACACATGAAGAAAAAGAAACCCTGCGGGCTGTGATCGACCGCACCAGCGGACACCGGGAGACCGGTGCCGCCACGCGGGTGGTGCCGGAGGAATACAAGGCCTTTCAGGAGCAGGTGGAACGCAAAGAGCTGACCCTGCCGCTGGAAGCCCCGGCGGCCCCGGTGCGGCTGGTGATCTCCACCGCAAAAGAAAAAGCTGAAAAGTGCCCGGTGCATGTCAACATGCACGGCGGCGGGTTCGTTTACCCGCAGGACCCGGACGACGACATGTACTGCGCCCACATCGCGGCGGCCACCCACGGCATCGTGGTGGACATCGACTATGCCACCTCCTGGGAGGGTCCGTTCCCGCTGGCCTTTGAGCAGTGCTACGCGGTGATGAAATGGGTGTACGCCCAGTGCGAGGCATGGGGTGCTGACCCTGACCGCATCTCCATGGGCGGCCACAGCGCAGGCGGCACGCTGGTGGCAGCCATCTCGCTGAGGAATGCCGTCAAGAAGGATTTCCCGGTCTGCCTGCAGGTGCTGGATTATGCAGCGCTGGACAACAACAACGCGGTCCAGCCCGGCGGGAACGAGCGCTCCAGGGCGTTCTCCACCTTGTACTGCGGCGGTGACTTCCGGGTGCTGAAGCTGCCCTTCTGCAGTCCCTGCTTTGCCACGGATGAGATGCTGAAGAACAATCCCACGACACTGGTGATCAACGCCGGGCACTGCCCGTTCCGCGAGGTCAATGAGACCTACGCTATGCGTCTGGCCGCCGTCGGCTGTGAGGTGACCATTCAGGAGTACCTGGAAAGTCCCCACGGCTTCACCGTCCGGATGGCCGGACAGTGGCAGCAGGCACAGCAGCGGATCATCCGGGCGATCCGGGAAGCACATCTGTAACACAGGAGGCAGAGACAATGGCACTTTCGAAAGAACGGCATCAGGAGCTGATGGACATCCTGGAGCGTACCTCGATGCGCCCCAAGGGGGCCAAGGCACCCGAGTACCCGCAGGAATATAAGGACTACCGCACCCTCTGCACTGAGGAGATCGTCAAGCGGACGGTGGATGACTATGAGTATACCTTCTATATCTACCGCGCCAAAAACCGGACCGAGAACTGCCCGATCCACATCAACATCCACGGCGGCGGTTTTGTGGCGCCCCACATGGAGTGCGACACCCTTTACAGCTGCTATCTGGCCGACCGGCTCGGGGGCATCGTGGTGGACCTGGATTACACCACCTCTCCGGTGGCTCCGTGGCCGGTGGCATTTGACCAGTGCTATGACGCATCGGCCTATACCTTTGTCCACTGTGCCGAGTGGGGCGGCAATGAGCGCTGCGTATCCATTGGCGGATACAGCGCAGGCGGCGCGCTGGCGGCCGGTGTGGCCCTGAAAGCCGGGCAGACCGGGGATTTCCGGTTCAATGCCCAGGTCCTGGGTTATCCTCCGCTGGACAATATCATCGACCCGGACTACAAGAAGGATTCCCTGATCCGTGTTCTGCCCCGGGAACGGGAGCTGGCCTTCTCGGCCCTCTACTTCGCGGACGACCGCGAAGCGATGGCACACCCCTACGGTTCGCCCAGCTACGCGCCGGATGAGATGCTGGCCAAGCTGCCGCGCACCCTGGTCATCACGGCAGGCAGCTGCAACTTCCGCTTTGAAGACGAAGAATACGCCCAGCGGGTCGCCCATGCCGGTGTAGAGGTCGTGGTCAAGCGTTTCCATGAAATGTTCCACGGCTTTATCCCTCACCTGATGGGTCAGTGGAAGGAAGCCGCAGACCTCATCGTGCGCACCGTCCGGGTGGAAGCCTGAACACCGGGAGCGCCGCAGCGCCCGGTATGAAACGAGACGGTTTCTCTCGTTCTTGATTCTGCGTTTTTTCTCTCCATAAAGTTTTTCTCTCCATAAACCGGCAACGCCCCCTGTGCAGCCACTGCACAGGGGGCGTTGCTGATGGTAAGGGGCACGTTGCACAGAGGGTGTGCCCTTTTTTGTTCGTACATGGCGGCGTCGGCCTGCTTTGTTCAGCATCGCACCGATCCGATCGGTTATCTGCCCCAAAGCAGGAAAAATGGACAGACCGGGTGGAAAAAACGAAAAAAATCAAAATGTCAGCCGCATCTGATGCCAGACGACATTGCCGTGGGTGGATTTGCTGGTCACGCCCTCGTCCTGAAAACCGAGGGCTGCATAGAATGCGAGCAGTTCCGGCTTGCAGGTCAGCACAAGGCCCCTGCGGCCCTGCGCTCTGGCATCGGCGATGGCGCGGCGGAGCAGGGAGCTGGCGTATCCGTGCCCACGGTAGGCAGGCAGGGTGTTGACCCCAAAGATCATCTGCCAGGCTCCGTGCGGGTCGTGCAGGGAAGCCTGGGCATACATCTCATCCGTCAGATCCGGCTCGTTGGTCACAAAGCCGTCCACGAACGCGATCAGGGCTCCGCTCTCAAACAAAAGCCAGAAGTGGCTGCCGTAAGCCCGGATGCGCTCGGCAAATTCGGCTTTGGTGGCAGCTTCCGCTGCCGGGAAGCATTCAGCCTCCACGGCAGCCACAGCGTCCAAGTCGGCCAGGGTGGCGTATCGGATGTTCATAAAATCGCTCTCCTTTATAAATAGGGGCTCAGGATCTGCTGGATCTGGGCCAGGTCTGCGGCAAAGGAGATCCCGTTTTGCCGCTCACGGGTGGAAAGCCCCTTTTCGATCATCTGCAAAAGGAGCTGCTGCAAGCTGTCATAATAGCCGTTCAGGTTGTAGAGGATGCAGGGGGCGTTCAACTGGTTCAGGGAGACTTTGGACATGACCTCCGCGATCTCCTCCAGGGTTCCGGTGCCGCCCGGAAAGGCGATGAATGCATCACCCAGCTCGATCATCTTGTTCTTGCGCTCGGTCATGTCGCGGGTCACGATCAGTTCCGTCAGGCCGTCGAGCTGAAGTTCTTCGTCTACAAAAAACTGCGGCTCCACGCCGGTCACGTCTCCGCCCTCGGCCAGCACACTCTCGGCAAGCAGACCCATCAGGCCTGCTTTGGAGCCGCCGTAGACCAGGGCGTTCCCGCTTGCACCGATCCATCGGCCCAGCTCCTGGACCGCCCGGCGGAATGCGGGGTCATTGCCCTCGTTTGCGCCCAGATAAACGGTAATGTTCATGGTAGATCCCTTTCCTTGCTCCACTGCAACTTCCGATTTGTTGAACTGAACCGAGTATACCATACACTGTTAAAAATAGCAAAAGGCAGGATGCCACCCACATGGGGGATCCCCTGCCTTTTTATCAGTGCCCACAGCGCGCGAACCTGAATTTATTCCAGATACTGCGGCAGATTCCACGCTCCTCGCAGCACACGGTGAATTTCCACGATCTTATTTTCATCGTTGATTATGTAATGGAATCGGCGCGGTCATCCTGACCATTGCCTCGCTGGGCACCCGCGTGGCGCTGGCCTATCTGCTTTCGGCCACGCCGCTGGGGGTCACGGGCATCTGGCTCAGCGTCCCGATCGGCTGGGCGCTGGCGGACGGCATCGGCATCGGGTACTACCTCAAAACCAAAACGGCATAACGAAACAGCCGGGAGGCGTTCCAAAAGCGGAAGCCTC
>CAKTEF010000008.1 GCA_934547065.1 uncultured Faecalibacterium sp. | reverse complement strand
ATGTCGGCAACGTAGGTGACCTGCGGCAGATGCAGCTTTTCAGCGATCTGGGGGCCGACCTGTGCGGTATCGCCATCAATTGCCTGACGGCCGCAGAACACAACGTCCTCCGGGCCAACGCCGATCTTGTTGACGGCGGCAGCCAGGATCTGGCTGGTTGCAAAGGTATCGGAACCGCCGAACTCGCGGCCGGAGACCAGCACTGCCTTGTCGGCACCGCGGGCCAGCAGCTCACGCAGCATGCCCTCGGCCGGCGGGGGACCCATGGTGACTACAACGACTTCGCAGCCGGTAGCGTCCTTGAGCTTCAGAGCAGCCTCCAGAGCGTTCAGGTCATCGGGGTTGGTGATGGTTGCCATCGAAGCACGGTCCAGGGTGCCATCGGGTTTAACGGCGACCTTGCCGGAGGTATCAGGAACCTGCTTTACACAAACAATTGCTTTCATTGTAAATCTTACCTCCCTTACTTCAGCAGAGCGCCGGAAATGACCATCATCTGCACTTCGCTGGTGCCCTCGTAGATCTCGGTGATCTTGGCATCACGCATCATGCGCTCGATGGGATAGTCACGGGTGTAGCCATAACCGCCGAACAGCTGCAGGCAGCGACGGGTCACATCGCTTGCGGTGCGGGCTGCGACCAGCTTTGCCTCGGCAGCCTCAACGCTGTAACGGACCTTTGCGCCGTCCATGGCCTGCTGCTTCTTCAGAGCGGCAGCATACACCAGATACTTGGCAGCGTCCACGCGGGCTTTCATCTCGGCCAGCTCGAACTGGGTGTTCTGGAACGCAGCGATGCTGCGGCCGAACTGCTTGCGCTCCTTGACGTAGGCCACGGTCTCATCCAGAGCGCCCTCGGCAATGCCCAGAGCCTGAGATGCGATACCGATACGGCCGCCGTCCAGGGTAGCCATCGCCAGCTGGAAGCCCTTGCCGCGCACGCCCAGCATACGATCTTTCGGGATACGGCAATCCTCGAAGATCAGCTCGCAGGTGGAAGAACCGCGAATGCCCATCTTGTCCTCAGCCTTGCCGACGGAGAAGCCCGGATCGGTGCGCTCCACGATGAATGCAGAGCACTGCTTGGTGGGACGGCCCTTCTTGTCCGGCACGATGTCGGTGACGGCAATCACGATGAACACATTGGCAAAACCGGCGTTGGTGATGAAGATCTTGGAACCGTTCAGCACCCAGTAATCGCCGTCTTCTTTTGCCACGGTCTGCTGGCCCTGTGCGTCCGTGCCAGCGCCCGGCTCGGTCAGGCCGAAAGCGCCCAGCCACTCGCCGCTGCAGAGCTTCGGCAGGTACTTTGCTTTCTGCTCGGGGGTGCCGTTCTCATAAATGGGAGCAGCGCACAGGCTGGTGTGAGCAGAGACGATGACACCGGTGGTGCCGCAGACCTTGCTCAGCTCCTCCACGGCCATGACGTAGGACAGCACATCGCCGCCTGCACCGCCGACCTCAGTCGGGAAATAGATGCCCATCATGCCCAGCTTGCCCATCTTTTCGACGGTCTCCTTGGGGAAGTATTCCTCTGCGTCAACCTTCTTTGCCAGAGGCTTGACTTCGTTCTCAGCAAACTCGCGGTACATTTTCTGCACCATCTGCTGCTGCTTGGACAGAGTAAAATCCATCGCTATATCCTCCTAACGGGTCTATTTTTCAGTGACCGGGCCGCAGCCCGATTGCAAACAAATTCCTCCCGACCGCTTTCCCCGCAGCCGGGAGAAATGTTTTTCAGAATTTACAGCTGATCGACCGGGGTCTTGGTGCGGTCTGCGTTGTAAACGTAGAAGCCCTTGCCGGTCTTGCAGCCCAGGTTGCCGCCGCGGACCATCTTACGGATCAGCGGGCATGCACGGTACTTGCTGTCGCCGGTCTCCTTGTACAGGACATCCATGATGGCCAGGCAGATATCCAGGCCGATGAAGTCGCCCAGTTCCAGGGGTCCCATGGGGTGGTTTGCACCCAGCTTCATGGCGGTGTCGATGCCTGCGATATCGGAGACACCCTCCATCTTGATGAAAGCTGCTTCGTTGATCATGGGGATCAGGATGCGGTTGACGACGAAGCCTGCAGCCTCGTTGACCTGAACCGGCTGCTTGCCGATGGCAACGGAGATCTCCTTGATCTTCTCAACGGTCTCAGCAGGAGTGTTGCAGCCTGCGATGACCTCGATCAGCTTCATGCGGTCTGCGGGGTTGAAGAAGTGCATGCCGATCAGCGGACGGCTCAGGCCCTTGCCGATCTCGGTGATGGACAGAGAAGAAGTGTTGGAGGCAAAGACACACTCCGGCTTGCAGATCTTATCCAGCTCGCCAAAGGTGGTCTGCTTGACCTTCATGTCCTCAAAGGCTGCCTCAACGACCAGATCGCAGTCAGCACACAGGTCTTCTTTCAGGCCCGGGGTGATGGCAGCAACGATCGCGTCTGCCTTCTCCTGCGTCATCTTGCCCTTGGCAACCAGCTTCTCGTAGCCTTTCTTGATCTTTGCCAGACCATTCTCGGCCCACTCCTGCTTGATATCGCACAGAGCAACGGTGTTGCCCTCAACCTGTGCAAATGCCTTTGCGATGCCCTGGCCCATCGTGCCAGCGCCAATAACACCGATCTTCATAGGAATCTCTCCTTTTTTATAAGGTCTCCCCCGCTGCCCATTCTGCCGGGCAGCAGGGACAAGACCAGAATTGATTTACAGTTTGAATGCGGCAGGATCAGTTGTTGGTGAACACTGCCTTGGGCTTGGGTTTCTCACGGCTCAGGAAGCAGGCCATGCCCTCTTTCTGATCGTGGGTCTCGAAGCAATCGCCGAACAGCTTTTCCTCGACCTCAACCGCCTTCTCAATGGGCAGGCTGATGCCGTCGTTGATGGCTTTCTTGCAGTTGCGCACTGCAATGGGAGCGTTCTTGGCGATCTTGCCGGCCAGCTTCAGCACGTTTTCCATCAGCTCAGCCTGCGGATACACGGCATTGACCAGGCCAATGCGCAGAGCCTCGTCGGCCTTGATGTTCAGGGCCGAGTAGACCAGCTGCTTTGCCATGCCCATGCCGACCAGACGGGCCAGGCGCTGGGTGCCGCCGAAGCCCGGGGTGATGCCCAGGCCGACTTCCGGCTGACCGAACACAGCGTTGTCGGAGCAGATGCGGATGTCGCAGCTCATGGCCAGCTCATTACCGCCGCCCAATGCAAAGCCGTTGACGGCTGCAATGACGGGGATGGGGAAGCTTTCGATCATCAGGAACACATCATTGCCCAGCTTGCCGAACGCTTCGCCCTCGGCCTTGGTCATGGTGCTCATGGAACCGATATCAGCGCCTGCCACAAAGCTCTTGTCGCCCTCGCCCGTCAGGACGATGCAGCGGATGGTCTCCTGATCCACAGCCTCAAATGCTGCTTTCAGGTCGGCCAGGACTTCGGGGTTCAGGGCGTTCAGTGCCTTCGGGCGGTCGATGGTGATGATCTCGACTGCGCCCTGCACCTCGGTTTTTACAAATGCCATTGTGAAAACCTCCATTCAGGTTATATCTTTTTCAAAACAGCCCCCGGACAAGGGGCAAGTCTCCGGTCTCGCCCACTGTCCGGGCTGTATCAATATCCGGAGTGACCCTCCAAAGAGAAATCAGTCCATCTCGACGATGGTTGCGCAGCCCATGCCGCCGCCGATGCACAGGGTAGCCAGGCCCTTGTGAGCGCCGCGGTGCTTCATTGCGTACAGCAGGGTGACCAGGATACGAGCGCCGGAAGCGCCGACCGGGTGGCCCAGAGCGATTGCGCCACCGTTGACGTTCACCTTGCTCATATCAAAGTTCAGAGCCTGGCTGACCGCCACAGACTGCGCAGCGAATGCCTCGTTCGCCTCGATCAGATCCATATCGGCAACGGTCAGGCCGGTCTTAGCCATGACCTTCTTGGTAGCAGCGATGGGGCCCAGACCCATGACTTCGGGCTCAACGCCGGCCAGAGCACCTGCGACCCAGGTAGCCAGAGGCTTCACGCCCAGCTCCTTGGCCTTCTCCTCGCTCATGACGACCAGAGCGGCAGCGCCATCGTTGATTGCGGAGGAGTTACCGGCGGTCACGATGCCGTCCTTGGTGAAAGCAGGCTTCAGGGTGCCCAGCTTCTCGACCGGGGTCAGACGGGGGCCTTCATCGGTATCAAACACGGTGTCGCCCTTCTTGCCCTTGATGACAACCGGAACGATCTCGTCCTTGAATGCGCCGTCCTTGATGGCCTTGTCCGCCTTCACCTGGCTGTTGTAGGAGAACTCATCCAGCTGCTCACGGGTGATGGGGTTGTAGCCGTACTTCTTCTGGTAAGTCTCGTTGGTGCAGACATTCTCAGCGGTCATGCCCATGTGCTTATTGAAGCCGGTAGCATCCCACAGAGCATCGTTGACCATGGTATCGACCAGCTCGCTCTTGCCCATGGGAGAACCCATGCGGTAGCCGTAACGAGCTTTCTGCAGGGCAAAGGGAGCCATGTCCATGTTCTCCATACCGCCTGCAACCACGATATCCGCATCGCCTGCCTCGATCATCTGGGCAGCCATGTTGACACAGTTCAGACCGGAGCCGCAGACCACGTTGACGGTGACAGCGGGGGTCTCGATGGGCAGACCGGCTTTCAGGGAAGCCTGACGAGCAACGTTCTGGCCCTGGCCAGCCTGGATGACGCAGCCCATATAAACATGATCGACCTGCTCAGGCTTGACATTTGCACGGTTCAGTGCCTCTTTGATGACGATGGAGCCCAGCTCAGCAGCGGGAACGTTTGCCAGGGTGCCGCCGAACTTGCCGATAGCAGTACGGCATGCAGATGCGATAACGATCTTTTTCATGTGAATAGCCTCCTGATTTGTGTATGTTGGTGAAATTTAACAAACCCTTATTTATGAAAACGCCTGTGCGTTTTACCTGGAGAAATGCTCAGAACAGCTCGCCGCTCTGCCGGAGAAGCGCCATCTTGGCTTCCACAGCCGCCTCAACGTTCGGGGTGACGAATTTCGAGATGCTGCTGCCGTAGCGGGCCGCCTCTTTGACGATGGTGGAAGAAAGGTAGCTCCACTTGATGCTGGTGGCCAGGAACATCGTCTCGATGCCGGGCATCAGCGCGTGGTTCGTCTGGGCCAGCTGGATCTCGTTTTCAAAATCCGTGACCGCCCGCAGCCCTCGCACCATGACCGAGGCGTGGCGTTTTTTTGCAAACTCCACGGTCAGGCCGTCAAAGCTTTCCACCGTAACGTTCGGGATGTCCTTGCAGCACTCCTGCAGCAGGGCCACCCGCTCCTCCACGGTGAACAGCGGATGCTTTGCGCTGTTGATGAGGACCGCAACGATCAGATGATCGTTGATCTTGGCGGCACGCTTGATGATGTCAAGATGTCCTCTGGTGACCGGATCGAATGATCCGGGATAAACTGCTGTTGCCATCTGCGGAAAACCTCCTTGAAGCGCCTTGAAAAGCGCATTTGGTTCTGCCATGATAGCACTTTCCGGTTTATGGTGCAAGCAGAAGTGCGGTGCGCTGCGATTTATCGTTAATTTTTAGACAATCAATTTCGCAGTTCCGCACGACTCCCTGCTATGCTATAAGTAAACCACATCGTCAAAATTTTATCAAGACCTTTTTGTAAAAAATTTTGTTCCTGTCGCACCAAAGAATTCCCACAAAAAGCTAAGAAATTTAGTCAATATGCATCACTCCCTCTTTTTTCAAGAGAAAGTATTGATTCTTCAGTTTGTTAATGATATAACTAAGTTACGAATTTACAATTCCTTTATATCATTGTAAGAGAGGATGGTTTATAATGGATTTTACGGAACTGTATGCGCAGAAGAAGATGACAGCCGATCAGGCTGCCGCATTGGTCAAGAGCGGTGACTGGGTGGATTACGGCTGGGCCGTAAACACCCCTGTGGCGGTGGATGCAGCCATTGCCAAGCGGATGCCGGAACTGGAGGGGGTCAACTTCCGGGGCGGTATCCTGATGTGGGTGCCTGCGATCTTCCAGATCGACGACCCGGCTGCCCATCTGACCTGGAACAGCTGGCACATGGGCGGCATTGAGCGCAAGGCCATTGCACAGGGCTTTTCGTTCTACTCCCCCATCCGCTACTCGGAGCTGCCCCGCTACTACCGCGACAGCGCAGACCCCGTGG
This sequence comes from uncultured Faecalibacterium sp., assembly GCA_934547065.1. Classification (GTDB taxonomy): domain Bacteria; phylum Bacillota; class Clostridia; order Oscillospirales; family Ruminococcaceae; genus Faecalibacterium. Next base: position 69,027 of record CAKTEF010000008.1, on the reverse strand, counting down.
ATGTCGCCGTGTTCCAGGTCACGCCGATGGACGAGCATGGCTATTTCAACTTTGGCCCCAGCGCTTCCCATCTGGGTGCCGTGTGCGAAAAAGCCAAGAAGATCATCGTGGAGGTCAACACCAACATGCCCCGGTGCCTGGGCGGCACCGAGAACTGGGTTCACATCTCTCAGGTGACCGGCGTTGTGGAGGGCAACAACCCGCCCCTGGGCCAGATGGCCGCCCCCGGTGCTGCCACTGAGGTGGACCTGAAAGTTGCCAACCTGATCGTGCCCCAGATCCCCAACGGTGCCTGCCTGCAGCTGGGCATCGGCGGCATGCCCAACGCCATCGGCAACCTGATCGCCCAGAGCGATCTGAAAGATCTGGGTGTCCATACCGAAATGTATGTGGATGCCTTTGTGGACATTGCCAAGGCCGGTAAGATCACCGGCCGCCACAAGAATCTGGACAAGGGCCGCCAGGTCTACGCCTTTGGTGCCGGCACGCAGAAGATGTACGATTATCTGAACGACAACCCGGAGTGCATGGCCGCCCCCGTGGAGTACACCAACGATATCCGCAGCATCTCGGCCCTCGACAACTTCATCTCCATCAACAACGCCGTGGACATCGACCTGTTTGGCCAGGTCAACGCCGAAAGCGCCGGCATCAAGCACATTTCCGGTGCAGGCGGCCAGCTGGACTTTGTTCTGGGCGCATACCTTTCCAACGGCGGCAAGAGCTTTATCTGCCTGTCCTCTACCTTTATGAATAAAAAGACCGGCAAAATGGAAAGCCGCATCCGCCCCACCCTGGAAAATGGCAGCATCGTCACCGACACCCGCGCCAACGTACACTACCTGTGTACCGAGTACGGTTGCGTGAACCTGAAAGGCCTGACCAGCTGGGAAAAGGCCGAAGCCCTGATCAGCGTGGCACACCCCGATTTCCGCGAGGAGCTGATCGCAGAGGCCGAAAAGCTGCACATCTGGCGCAGGAGCAACAAACGATAACATTGCTGCGGGATCGCCTGCCTGCCCGCAGCAGAAATGGAGTCTATTTGCATGATGGATAAAAAACCACACATGAAACCGTATCTCTACGCCATGGCTGCGGGCTTTGGCGCGATCAGCCTGAGCATCATCTTCTTTTTCCTGATCTACCGGTTCCAGGGGTTCGGCGATGCCATTTCCACCCTGACCGGTATCCTGATGCCGTTTATTTACGGTGCGGTGATCGCCTATCTGCTCAAGCCGGTCTGCAACTGCATCGAGGATTTCCTCCGCCGCATCTTTCCGGAAAAGATGCGCGGCACCGCCAACATGCTGGCCGTGGCCGCATCCCTGCTGTTCGGCCTGCTGCTGATCTACGCCCTGTTCATGATGATCGTGCCGCAGCTCATTACCAGCGTGACCTCGCTGTATTACACGGCGCGCAGCAACATCAACCACTTTGTGGATTGGGCATCCCAGCAGGAGATCATTGCCAGCAACAAAAAGCTGCTGGATTTCATCGAGACCTCTTACGACACCTTACAGGCCAACCTGGACAGCTGGTTCAAGACCACCCTCATCCCCTCCATGCAGAATATCCTCAGCGGTGCCGCTGTGGGCGTGATGAATGTTGTTGTCTTTTTCAAGAACGTCGTCATCGGCCTGGTCGTCTCGGTCTATCTTCTGGCCAGCCGCAAAAAGTTCGGCCAGCAGGGAAAGCTGGTTCTTTACAGCCTGATCAAGCCTCACTGGGCGGACCTGATCCTGGAGGAGGTCAGCTATGCTGACAAGATGTTCGGCGGCTTCATCAACGGCAAGATCCTGGATTCGGCCATCATCGGCGTGCTGTGCTATATTGCCTGCCTGATCTTCAAGTTCCCCAGTGCCCTGTTGGTGTCGGTGATCATCGGTGTGACGAACGTGATCCCGTTCTTCGGGCCGTTCATCGGCGCAGTGCCCGCCACCCTGCTCATCCTGATCCAGAACCCCATCAAGGCGCTCTGGTTCGTGTTGTTCGTGCTGGTGCTCCAGCAGGTGGACGGCAACATCATCGGGCCCAAGATCCTGGGCAACACCACCGGCCTTTCCAGCTTCTGGGTGCTGTTCGCCATCCTGCTGTTTGGCGGCCTGTGGGGCTTTGTGGGCATGATCATCGGTGTGCCGCTGTTTGCGGTCATCTACGATATCATCAAAAAGCTGGTGTTCCACGGCCTGCGCCGCCACGAGGAAAGCAGCATGGTCAACACCTACCACGATAACTTTGGCGACCCGGAGGACGAGTAACTCCAACTGCAAGGCGGACAACAGCCTCCGAAAAAACATCACACAAAAATCCCCTTTCCCAGCGCTGTCGCAGCGCTTTGGGAAAGGGGATTTTCTTTTATGATCGCTGTATCTTCTGAAAGGCACTTGACCGGTCAGTTCCTCACGGAATTACTGCTGATCGGGCTTCCAGTCCTTATAGTTCTCGTAGCGGCTCTCACGGATCTTGGTATGGGACCAGATCTCGTCGGCGGCAGGCTGCCAGTTGGCGGCATAGGACTTGCACTTGTCGCACAGGTGATCGACGCTTTCCGGGCTTTGGAGGTCGGTGCTGTGGGCACCGGTCTCGTGGACCATCTTGCGCAGCAGCTCCGGGTTTTCCAGCATCGGGCAGGGACGCAGATGGTTCTTGTTGAACGGCTGACCGTTGTGGTAGGCCATGAACAGCGGGCTCTGCAGGATCTCCAGGATGCTGCTGTCGTGGATGTTGGCGTTGGAGTAGTGGATAAACACACAGGGCTCCGCATCACCGGCGGAGTTGATGTGGAAGTAGTTGCGGCCGCCGGCAATGCAGCCGCCCACAAACTCGCCGTCGTTCTGGAAATCCATGGGATAGAACGGGAGATCGCAGGCCTCGCTGCGCAGGAAACGGATGCGGTCGATCATGTACTTGCGCTGTTCCGGGGTGGGCATCAGATCCGGGGCGGCTTCGTTGCCCACGGGCATATAGTGGAAGTAGAAGCCGAAGTGGGCACCTTTCTCGCACAGGAAGCGCATGAAACTGTCGTTGGTCACGGCCTCGATGTTCTGGCTGGTGTAGCAGATGGAGGTTCCGAACAGGATCCCGTGCTCCTTGAGCAGATCCATCGCACGCATGACGGCAGCATAGTGGCCCTCGCCGCGGCGGGCATCGTTGGTCTCCGGGGTGCCCTCAATGGACAGCATGAACGCAATGTTGCCCAGGCGGACGACCTCTTTGCAGAACGGCTCATCGATCAGGGTGGAATTGGTGTAGATGGCAAACTGCACATCGTTGTGCTTCTCGGCCAGCTTGAGGATATCGGCCTTGCGCACCAGCGGCTCGCCGCCGGTCAGCATGTAAAGATACACGCCCAGCTCCTTGCCCTGGGAAACGATCTTATCCATATCCTCAAAGCTCAGGTTGTTCTTGTGGCCGTACTCACCGGCCCAGCAGCCCACACAGTGCATGTTGCAGGCTGAGGTGGGGTCAAACAGGATCAGCCAGGGGATGTTGCACTGATACTTGACGCGGTTCTCGCGGATGGTCTTGGTGCCGCGGAAGAACGCCTCGTAGCCCAGGTTCAGGGCCGTAGTGCGGGCCACATTGGGGTCCAGCTGGTTCAGCATGCAGTGGATCAGCTTCGACCATTTGCTGTCGGGATCGGTCAGGGTCTGTTTGGCATGGGCATACGTTTCCTCACGGAAGGACTCGCCGTAGAACTGCTTGGAAAGATCCACGATCTGGCCAACGGTCTTGGCGGGGTCTTTCTCGGCATGAGAGAGCACGAGATCAACGGTTTTGCCCAGTGCGGCACGCTGCATCTTATGTGTCAGAGAATCAAATGTGGTATTCATTTTCATTTCCTCCAGATTCTATCATTTCATTGCAGGGGCTTTTCATCCCGCAGCTTGACCGCTGCATCCAGCAGGCCGCACAAAACCTCGCAGCGGTCCTCCATTTCCGGCCTGCGTCGGCTGGCTTTTTCGTGTGCGCAAACGCCTCATCGTTACCACCGGAATATTCCATCGTATTCCCTCCGTTTTGCTATGGTCTCTTTTTCATTTTGCGCTGGTAATAGGATATCATTTTGTCGGAATGATGACCATAAACAGAAAAAGCACCGTGATAGAAAACCTATCACAGTGCCTCAGATGATAAAATTCGAATCAATCGATGCTGTTTGACGGATCGCTGCCGGTGCGGAAACGGCAGAGCGCACGCTCCAAATCGCCGTGCAGAAGCACGTTCAGGCGGTCCGTCATCCGGACCGGATCCTCTTTCATATCCTTGCGGATCCATTCCAGGACCATGCCCACCAGAGCATACTTGTAAAAATCCACGATGAACTGTTTGTCGGCATCCTGCACGGAGATCTCGGCAGCTTTGCGCTCGATGAAATCCCGCAGCATGGGGTCCAGCTGTTTATACAAGTACTGTTCCACCTGCTCCCGGCTGACCGAACGGTAAACGTTCATGACCAGGACCTTGTTTTCCTGCACCTGGCGCAGAATGTCCAGAAACGCTTCTGTCCAGGTCTCAAAGTTCCGCTTATTTTCCAGTGCTTTGGCCGCGTCCTCTGCCAGGATCCAGTCCACCAGGTCATAGATATCCTTGAAATGGTAGTAGAACGTCATCCGGTTCACACCGCAGTCCTCGGTGATATCGTTGATCGTGATCTTATTCAGCGGCTTCTGGAGCAGCAGCCTTTTCAGGGATGCTTCCAGCGCCCGTTTTGTCGTCTGTGACACAACCTCCATCCTTTCCCGGCCGGGGCAGTCCCCCCTGTCGTGCGTGGTGGCCGGCCTCTTGCGGCCGGTGAAGCAAAAGCGCTTCCGAAGTAAGAATCTTTCCTTTATAATAATACCGCATCGGCAGCCGGATTTGCAAGCGATTTTTCTGTATTTTCGATGAACTTTTTATGGATAGCAACGATGCAGGAAGCATTCTGCCGGCTTTTGCTCTTGATTTTCTCCCCCGATATGCTTACAATGGGTGGCAGGGAACGCGCATGCGTTCCGGGCTTTTTGAGTAGAGAGGAAAGGGTTTGTATGATCAAGACCATTGGATTTTTAGGCTGCGGCAACATGGGCGGTGCCATTGCACGGGCAGTGTGCAAAGCCGTTGATCCACAGAACGTCTATCTTGCCAACCGCACCGCCGCCAAAGCCGAGGCTCTGGCGGCCGAGCTGGGCTGCCAGACCACCGTGAACGATGAGGTGGCGGGCCGCTGTGACCTGATCTTTCTGGCGGTCAAGCCGCAGATGATGGAGGCCCTGCTGGCCCCGCTGAAGTTTACGCTGGCCGAGCGGCCGGACCGGTTCATCCTGTGCAGCATGGCAGCCGGACTGCCAATTGCCCGCATCCAGGAGATGGCGGGCGAGGATTTCCCCGTGATCCGCATCATGCCCAACACTCCGGCCTCGGTGGGGGCCGGTATGATCCAGTATTGCTCCTCCAACGTGACAGCCGAGGAAGAACGGGAGTTTTTGCGCCTGATGGCCCCCGCCGGGCGGCTGGATTCCGTGCCCGAACCCCTGATCGATGCGGCCAGCTGCGTGTCCGGCTGCGGCCCGGCCTGGGTCTATCAGTTTATTGAAGCGCTGGCCGATGGCGGTGTGGCCTGCGGCCTGCCCCGCGCCAAGGCCCAGGAGTATGCCGCCCAGATGGTGCTGGGCAGCGCCAAGCTGGTGCTGGAAAGCGGCAAACACCCCGGCGAACTCAAGGATGCCGTGTGCAGCCCCGGCGGCAGCACCATCCAGGGGGTCCGCGTGCTGGAAGAACACGGCCTGCGCGGCGCTGTGACCGATGCCGTGATCGCGGCCTACAACAAAACCAAAGAAATGGGAAAGGGTTGATTTCATGCGCATTGTCGTCAAAGTAGGCACCTCCACTCTGGCCTACCCCACCGGGCGGCTGAACATCCGCCTGACCGAGAACCTGGTCAAGGTCCTCAGCGACCTGAGAAACGCCGGTCACGAGATCATTTTAGTTTCTTCCGGTGCCATTGCCGTGGGGTTTGGCAAGCTGCTTCTCCCCGCCCGTCCCACGGAGCTTTCGGTCAAACAGGCCTGTGCCGCTGTGGGCCAGTGTGAACTGATGTACACCTACGACCGGCTGTTCACCGTTTACAACCACACGGTGGCCCAGCTGCTGCTGACAGGGGCCGACATGGACACCCCGGACCGGCGGCAGAATTTCCAGAACACCCTCACCCGTCTGCTGGAAATGGGAGCGCTGCCCATCATCAATGAAAACGACACCGTTTCCACCGATGAGATCACCTCCATTGGCGACAACGATACGCTGGCGGCCATCGTCTCCCACTGCATCCGGGCGGACCTGCTGGTGCTGCTGAGCGACATCGACGGCCTGTATACCGCCAACCCTCACACCCATCCCGATGCCAGGCTGATCCCGCAGGTAGCCGAGATCACGCCGGACATCCTTGCTCTGGCCGACGGTGCCGGTTCGGCGCTGGGCACCGGCGGCATGTCCACCAAGCTCCGTGCCGCCCGGATGGTCACGGCCGACGGTGCAGATATGGTCATTGCCAACGGCTCCCATCCGGAGCTTCTTTACGACATTGCGGACGGCAAGCCCGCAGGCACCCGTTTTTTGGGGCAGCATAAGGAGGCAGCGAAATGACGACACAGGAGATCCTGGAAGCCGCAAAAGCGGCGAAACACACTCTGGCCCTGGCCGACGGCAAGACCCGGAAGCAGGCTTTGCTGGGCATGGCGGATGCCCTGTGCTCCCCCGCCAGCCTGGAAGCCATCCTGGCCGCCAACGCCGAGGACATGGAAGCGGCAAAAGACCATATCTCGGAGGTCATGCTGGACCGTCTGGCCCTGACGGAACAGCGGGTGCAGGCCATGGCCGACGGCATCCGGGAAGTGGCTGCCCTGCCGGACCCGGTGGGCCGGGTTCTGCGCCGGGTGGAGCGCCCCAACGGTCTGGTCATTGAAAAAACGGCCGTACCCATGGGCGTGATCGCCATTATTTACGAGAGCCGCCCCAATGTGACCAGCGATGCCGCCGCCCTGGCCATCAAAAGCGGCAACGCCTGCATCCTGCGCTGCGGCAAGGAAGCCTGGCGCAGTGCCCACGCTATCGTGGAAGCCCTGCGGCAGGGTCTGCGGGCAGGCGGCCTGCCGGAAACCGCGGTCTGCCTGATCGAGGACACCACCCACGCCTCCGCCAATGCCCTGATGACCGCCGTCGGTTCTGTGGATCTGCTGATCCCGCGCGGCGGGGCCGGGCTGATCCATGCCTGCGTGGAAAACGCCAAGGTCCCCTGCATCCAGACCGGAACGGGCATCTGCCACATCTTTGTGGACGAAAGCGCCGACCAAGCCGACGCACTGGAGATCATTGAAAACGCCAAGGCCAGCCGCCCCAGCGTCTGCAACGCGGAGGAGGTTTGCCTGGTACACACTGCCATTGCGGCTGAGTTTCTTCCAAAGCTTGCAAAAAGACTGGGCCCGGACCGCACCGCCAAAGGGCTGCATCCGGTAGAGCTCCGGCTGGACGAGCGGGCTGCGGCCCTGATCCCGGGCACTCCTGCCGGACCGCAGGATTTTGACACCGAATTTCTGGACTACATCCTGGCTGTCAAGGTCGTGGACGATGTGGAGCAGGCCATCGGGCACATTGCGGAGCATTCCACCGGCCACAGCGAGGCCATCCTGACCCGGAACGAGGCAAACGCCGCCCTCTTTACCGCTGCGGTGGACAGCGCAGCAGTTTACGTCAACTGCTCTACCCGCTTTACCGATGGCGGTGAGTTTGGGCTGGGGTGTGAAATGGGCATTTCCACCCAAAAGCTCCACGCCCGCGGCCCCATGGGACTGGAGGAGCTGTGCAGCTACAAATACATTATCCACGGCTGCGGCCAGACCCGCTGAGGATTTGAAAACATTTTCCCTTGATCCTGATACAGACCGGCGCAAAGGATGCACCGGTCTGTATTTTTGTTTTACCGGGATGGACTGTTTTTTCTCGAAACACAGTTTCGGGAGTTCTATCTGAAACAGTTTTCCTTTGAATCTCAAGATGTATTTTTCTTTTTGTGGTTCTGCACAAATAAAAGGTCATACTTTCCCCGCTATTCCGGTCAAAAACCTTGAAAATCCTCTTGACAAGTCCTGTTTCGACGCGGTAAAACTATATTGGAAAGTTTGGCACCGGGTTCGTGGGTAGGATTGGCCGCGGCCGGAACTGTCCACCCCGCAACTGCATTTTTGGATTCGATGTTTCCTGTCCGAACTACGACTAGCAGAAAAAAGGAGAGAGAGCTTTATGACGATCGCGATTCTTGCACACGATTCCCGCAAGGAGCTTGCGCTCCAATTCTGCACCGCATACAGTGGTATCCTGTCCCGGAACACTGTCATTGCCACCGGTACCACCGGCCGGATGCTCAGCCAGGCCACCGGCCTTCCTGTGCATTGCTACCTCTCCGGACGGCTGGGCGGCATCCAGCAGATCACGGCCCGCGTTGCCTGCGACGAGGTAGACCTGGTGCTGTTCTTCCGCGACCCGCTCAAGGCCGACAGCGGCAGTTCTTCGGAGCAGAATCTGCTGCGGCTGTGTGATATGCACAGTGTGCCCATTGCCACCAACATTGCAACTGCCGAGGTGCTGCTGCGCGGACTGGATCAGGGAGATCTGGACTACCGCGATGGAATGCATCCGCCTGTGGTAGAGCCGATCCGTGCGCCCCGCCGCGCCGTGTGCTGAGGCAGAGCTGCTTTTCTTTTGTGTATAGAGGGAACGTAAAACAGCGCCGCAGAGGCTTTTGGCTTCTGCGGCGCTGCATTTTTATCCGTTGATTTTAGTAGTGATTACGCTTCTTCCAGACCGGCCATCTGCTTGACGGCTTTCATGGCAAAGGTCAGGGTGCGGCCCATGGCGACACCGGCCATCAGGCAGGGATAGTTGTTGGCAAAGAAGCTGCCGGACATGTCGCCGGTGATGTACAGGCCCTCCATAGGCTGGTTGTTGTTGTCCAGAGCCTGGCCCTTTTCGTTGATGGCAATGCCCTGCTCGGTACACAGCAGAGAGGCACCCAGCCAGCAGCCATAGAACGGAGCGGTGCGGATCGCGCTCAGGCGGTAAGCGGGCTTGCCGAAATCCTCATCGTTCTGCTTGTCATACAGCTCGTTGTAACGCTCCACGGTAGCAAGGAACGTGTCCTTGGCAGCACCGGTAAAGCCCATCTTGTCCGCCAGCTCGTCCAGCGTATCGCACTTGAACAATGCACCGGCCTCGATGGCCTCGTCCATCTTGCCCTGAATGTACTTCTCGCCGCCGTTGCGGGTCTGGGCAGAGCAGCCGATGGTATGGAAACGCTTTGCGTCCTCCAGAATGTTGGAATCGCAGATCTGGGCGTAGACGCGGCCCGGCTGGTGGGCAGCGGCGTAGACGATATCGTTGTAGGGGCAGCTCTCGTTGGCAAAGCGCTCGCCGTTGCGGTTCACCTTCAGGAACGGCTGGGTGCCGGGGTTGTACTGACGGATCTTGCCGGGGAACGCCTTGCCGCCAAAGGCGGAGTCACTGTCCACGTAGCCGCCATCCACGCCGGGGGCAACAATGCCGCGGTCAAACAGCATGGGGGCGGCTTCCTTGTCCAGGTTTGCACCGGCCCAGACAGCGGCACGGATGCCGTAGCCCTTGTCTGCCGGGGAGTAAGAGCAGGCGGTGGTCACACTGGTGCCCAGGGGGTCCAGCTGCTCCATCATGTAGGGGTTGCCGGGGAAACCGCCGCAGGCCAGCAGCACGCCCTGGTTGGCGTTGTAGCGGATGAAGTGATCATCCTCGGTGCTCTGGGCGATGATGCCGGTAATGCGGCCATCACTGTTCTTTTCCAGCTTGGCCAGGCTTACCTTGAAGTCCACGTCGTAGCCCAGCTCGCGGATGTAGTCCAGCAGCAGCTCGTTCCGGGGCTTGCCGGAAGCGGCCTCACTGGCCATGTAGTTGTGCTCCTGCACGGGGTAGAGATAATCGGTGTTGTGCTCGGCATTCTCTGCGGGCCATGCAGCCTCGCTGCCAGAGGTGAAATCGCACACCCAGCCGTACTTATCTTCCAGAATGCTGCGCATGAAGTCGTGCATCGCGGCAGACTCGTTGATCCAGGTCTTGACCACGCGCTGGTCGCACTTGCCGGAGGCGTAGCGGCTGATCTCGCTCAGCAGCTTGGCCTTATCGGTGGCGGGAGCACCGGCGGCTTTGGCGGCAGCAGAGTCGATGGCACCGTACCAGTGGCGGGTGTCCTGCACATTGCCGTTCTGCTCGATGACACGGAAGTTCAGGCCGTTGGCAGCAGCATAGGCAGCAGCGAACATGCCGCCGTTGCCTGCGCCAACGATCACAATGTCGGTGTCCACGGTCTCGGTGATGGCAGCCTCGTCGATGTCAGGCTCCTTGCCCAGCCAGTCGGTCTCGTCGCCGGTCGGCAGCTGAACAGAGGAAACGGTCGCCTCGCCCTTGGCCTGTGCATAGCAGCTCTTGGCGGCCTTGATGACGGCATCGGAGGTGATGGTGGAGCCGGACACGCCGTCGATCTCGGCAGAAGCGGAGTTCAGCAGCTGGTTCTTCAGCTCGTCGGCTGCGGCTGCACCGTAGGAAGCGGTCTCGCCGGAGGTATCAACGACCACATCGGTCACAGCGCTCTCGGAGAACGTCATGGTGACCTTGACGGTGGAGGAAATGCCCTCGGCGGTACCGGTGTAGGTACCGGGAATGTAGCTTCCGGCTGCGCCGGAAGAAGCGGCAGAGGAATTTGCAGTGTTGCAAGCGGCCAATGCACCGGCGGTGACACCGGACATGGCAGCAGCAGCGGCGATCTTCAGGAAACCTTTGCGGGAGATCTTGTTCATGGATCGGAACGTCCTTTCTTCTATGAGTTCACTTGTGTTCTTCATTCATCTTCTCAATTCATCCGAAACGCGCTGCCACAGTGCAGCGCGCACTTCGTTCGATAATAATTTAACACATTTTTTGCAAGTTGTCCCTTAAGGATTCTTAAGCATCTTTTCCGGTTCTTTGCCGCAGACCGCTGTTTTTTGCACTTTGTTTGATAAATAACGGTCAATTTAGAGGTCAAAAAGCGCCATCTGCTTAAATTTTCTTAAAAATCCGGCACTCGCGGTTTAACGTTTCTTCATGTTTGCACCAAAAGATCAGCTTTCGGCTTCCCCCTCCGGGCGGAACACATAGCCCTTGCCCCAGACATTTTTCAGGTACACGGGCTTGGCCGGGTCCGGTTCGATCTTGCTGCGCAGGTTGTGGATATGCACCTGCACCGTGCGCACATCTCCCAGGCTCTCTTTGCCCCAGATCTTCTGGTAGAGCTCGTTGGCCGTAAAAAACGTGTTGGGATAGCGCACAAACAGGGTGAGGATGCGGTACTCCATATCGGCCAGATGGATGCGCTGACCGCTTTTTTCCACGCAATGGCTGTCGGCATCCAGCGTAAAGGCCGCGCAGTGGTAGCCGTTGACGCGGGGCTCTGCAGCATCCATCTGGACCCGGCGGATGTTTGCCATGATGCGGGCCAGCAGGACCTTGTGGTTGTAGGGCTTTGCAAGGAAATCGTCGCCGCCCAGTTCCAGTGCCCGCACCACCGTATCGGTGTCGTCCAGGCAGGAGGTAAAGATGATGGGGCAGTGGTGCCAGCTGCGCAGGCGCTGGCACAGATCCATGCCGTTGGTGTCCGGCAAAAGAATGTCCATCAGGATCACGTCGAACTTTTCGCGGGCGTGGCTCAGGGCCTCGCCGCCGGTGTCGGCACAGACTACCTCAAAATTCTGCTGGCTTTTCAAGAAATAGCAGGTCGTATCCCGGATCACCGGGTCGTCCTCCACCAACAAAACACGGATCATGCGGTTTTGCTCTCCCCTTTTCGGCATAAATTTGATATACTGATGATTAGTATACCGTATTCCGGCTCATTTCTCAACTGTTCTTCCAGGGAGGCTGTCCATGGATCATTCAAACGATAAAAAGCTCTTTCTCGCCCTTGCGGCCGTGCTGCTGACGTTTGGCATCGTGCTTGTCGGCATCTGGCTCAACGCCCGGTGCCAGCCGCTGAGCACCACGGCCTTGGCGAGCCGCCAGGAAGCCGAGGTCCTGTTCATCGCCTGGGCCGGGAGCCACCCGGAGCTGGGGCAAACCGCCCTCACCCTCCGGACCACCCTGCAATGGCTGGCGATCACCGTGTTCTGCACCCTGGCGGCCGTGGTTCTGGCGCTCTACCGCTACAAGCCGCAGCAGGAGCTGGGATATTTTCTGCTCTACCTGGCGGTGCTCATTGCCTGGGGCGTAGTGATCGTCCTTTTGCCCCTCAGCACAGATCCCATGGTTGTCGCCTTGCGGCGCAGCTTTTTCGCGCTGACGGTCCTGGCCCCCATCGGACTCTGCGCCGCCCTGACCGGCCAGGCCCCGGAAAACCGGAAGCAGAAGCTCCTTGCACTGGCGCTGACAGCCGGGTATCTTCTGCTGTCACTCCACTCCTCTGCCTGGCTCCGGGCCATTGCGCTGGCGGGCGGCATGGCCTACTGCCTGATGCTGCTCCTGGCCGCCTGCTGGAACGGCTCCGGCTCGGCTTTGCTGCTGTTGTTCCCCTGTGCTGTTACGTCCGGGCTGCGGATCTGGGTGCTGCTGCCGGGGCTGAACGTCCCGTTTTTCCAGGAAAGCATCTGGTTCTACCTGCTGCGCTGCGCCCGCATCTACGATATCCCGTTCACACTGGGCTGCATGACCTATGTCTGCCGCCGGTTCGCCCTGCAGTTCGACCGCACGGAGCAGCTGGCCCGCGAGCTGGACGCACGGGTCATGGAACGCACCCGCGCCCTGACCGAGGAGACGGAGGCCCGCAAGAGCATGATGCTGAACATCTTCCACGACCTGCGCAGCCCCCTGTTTGCCGTCAGCAGCGGGCTGGAAACGCTGGAGGCCGTTCCGGAAGCCCTGCCTGCCCTGCTGCCTGCCTTGCAGCAGCGGGTGGAATTTTTGCGGCATCTGACCGAGGACCTGTTCCTTGCTGCCAAGCTGGAACAGAAGCAGGTGCTGCTGAACGAGGACCGGGTATTCCTGAACGCTGTCATCACCGCCGTGTGCGGCGGCTGTCGCAGCGAAGCGGAGAAAAAGGGCGTTGTCCTACAAGCCGACACAGCCGCCCTCCTGCCTGTCTGGGGCGATGCCATCCGCTTGCAGCAGATCGTGCAGAACCTTGTGACCAACGCCATCCACTACACTCCGGCAGGCGGGCAGATCACCGTGAGCTGTGCTGCGGACAGCGGCTTTGCTCTGGTACGGGTACGGGACACCGGCTGCGGCATTGCGCCGGAAGATCAGGCAGCCGTGTTTGATCGCTATTTCCACACCACCGCCAACTCCAAACACGACTCCACCGGCCTGGGACTCACCATCGCCCAGGAGCTGGCTCGCCTCCACCATGGAGAGATCCTGCTGGAAAGCGAAGTGGGCAAAGGCAGCTGCTTTACGCTGAAGCTGCCGTTATTATAAAACGAAAACGCCCTCTCCGTCATTGCTTCGCAATGCCACCTCTCCCAAAGGGGAGAGACAATCGCACTTTCAAGATAAGGCCGTGCAAAATTCAATGCCTTTTTCCTGTCAGATGCATTGGCTCCCCTTTGGGGGAGCTGGCACGCGTCAGCGTGACTGAGAGGGCTATTCTTTTATTCCAAAATCAACCCAGCGGATCCCACAGCTTCATGGGCAGAGGCTCCTGGTCCAGCAGGGCGCGCTGGGCATCGGTCAGCAGGCTCTTACGCACCGTGACCTGATAGACATTGGCCTGGAACCATTTCTCGCTGCCAATGTAATAGCCTTTTTGGCCAGCGGTTTCGCCCCAGCTGTTTTCGATCTTCCAGCGGTTGGGCTGGCCGTTTTCGTCCAGATTCACGCCGCAGAACATCATGCAGTGGTTCATGGTGCTGTCACGGGTAAGCATCCGCTCGGCCTTGGTCATGTGGAACGTCAGGCCGCCCAGCACCTCGCCGTACTGGAAGCTGTCCGGATCCCAGTAACCGTTGGCGCGGTCGCCGTCCGGGTGGCAGTCGCAGCTGAACATCACGCCCTCGCCTGCCTGAAGCTGGCGGATGGTCAGATCCTCCAATTCCTCCTGCGAGAGGTTGAGCCAGAACATGTTTTCCTCCACCACGTCGCCCATGAACGGCTGGCAGTACGTACGATTGACCTCATGGATGGGCGAAGAAATGATCACGGCATAGTCATCAAAATCGTTGCCCACATACGTTTCCAGGAAGCTGTGCGGGGTCATGCCGCAGTCGCGGTGGTAGGCCCGATCCTTGTCGGTGTACTCAAAATCAAACGTCTTGGGCGGCTGGCCGTAGAGGATGCGCAGGGCGTTGTAGATCTCGGCCAGCATCTCCTCACGGCGCACTGCGGGGTCTTTGCCCGCCCGGACCAGCGCCCGCAGTTCCAGCGCATCCTCGCGCATTTTCCGGCACAGGATGGGCAGATACTTGGCCGTTCCGGTGGAATGCACCGTTTCCGGCATGACCCAGGACGGCACCAGACCATACTTTTTGATCAGGCTGATGGCCATATCCCACTGGCCGCCATCCGGCAGCGGATTCCCCATCAGGGTAAAGGTCTCGCGGTCATCCAGTTCCTGGTCTGCAAAGTGGATGACATTCTCAAAGAACAGGTTGGCCTTTTCCAGCTTATCATAGAACGCCAGATAGGTGGGCGAAAACGAGAAATCTTCCAGATTGCACTTCTCGATCACACGCTGACGCAGCATGTTCAGGGTGGAGAACATCCAGCAGCGGCCGCTCTGCTTCTGGTTGGTGATGTTGTCGGTCTTGACCAGCACCGAGAAATCCATTTGCAGCCTGGCTGCTGCGGCAGGCACAAAGGCGGCATCCGGCAGAGCGGTGCGGGAGATGGCATTGGACATCACCTGCAGCTCCGGGCGGGCATCATAACCCCGCTCAAAGCGGGCCAGCATCCTGGCATCAATGGGAGTTACATGGTTCATGGATATCACACTTTCTTTATTTTAACATCGCGGTCAGTTTTTCCAACCGACGAACCGCTTCATCCAACACTTCATTGCCGCGGGCAAAATGCATCCGGATCAGGTGGTTCACCGGCTCCCGGAAGAAGCTGGAACCCGGCACGGCGGCCACGCCGATGTTCCGGATCATCCACTCGCAGAACTGCAGATCCGTCCAGCCCGCAAACTGCGGCAGGGCCAGAAAATCCGAAATGTCGATCAGGACAAAATAGGTGCCCTGCGGCACATTGTGCTTGAGCCCGATCCGGTCCAGCCCGGCCAGAAAGCGGTCCCGCTTTTCGGTATAGAGCGTGCGCAGGCTTTCGTAATAGCCGGCGGGCAGGGTCAGCCCGGCCACGGCGGCTTCCTGCAGGGGTGCGGCGGCCCCCACTGTCAGGAAATCATGTACCTTGCGGGCTCCCTCAATGACCCAGGCCGGGCCGATCAGGTAGCCAAGCCGCCAGCCCGTGATGGAATAGGTCTTGGACAGCGAGTTGCAGGTGATGGTGTGTTCGAACATGCCGGGCAGGCTGGCCATGCAGATGTGCTCTGCGGGGGCGTAGACGATGTGCTCATACACCTCATCCGTGACCACAAAGGCATCATACCGGATGGCAAGCTTTGCAATGGCTTCCAGCTCCTCACGGCGGAACACCTTGCCGCAGGGGTTGGAGGGGTTGCAGAGGATCAGCGCCTTGGCCCCCTCGGCAAAGCCCTTTTCGATCCGCGACAGATCAAACTCATACGTCGGCGGAACCAGCGGGATATAAATAGGCTCCGCCCCGGAAAGGATGGCATCGGCCCCGTAGTTCTCGTAAAACGGTGAGAAGATCATCACCTTATCCCCGGGGTTGCAAATGGTCATCATCGCCGCCATCATGGCTTCGGTGCCGCCGCAGGTCACACAGATCTCGGTGTTCGGATCCACGGCGTGGTGCAGAGCGGGGCTGGTCTTTTGGGCCAGCGCCTCGCGGAAATTCTGCGCACCAAAGGTCACGGCGTACTGGTGGGGGCCATTGTGGGCCGCTGCGGCCAGTGCATCCGTAAGCTCTTTGGGCGGGTCAAAATCCGGGAACCCCTGGGAAAGGTTGATGGAGTCGTACTGATTGTTGATGCGGGTCATCCGGCGGATGACCGAATCGGTAAACGTGCCGACACGATCACTTAACTGTGGCATCTCTACCTCCGATAAATGAAAGCCCTGCCTGTGGCCACAGGGCCCCAAAGCCTTGGGAGCCGCAGGCGATTTCCAGACTCAAAACCGGCTTGCCAATGGCTCTCCCTTTGGGAGAGCTGGCGAGCAAAGCGAGACTGAGAGGGTTATTTGAAATACGCGTTCTGCACGGCCAGCAGCACACCGGCACGGCTGGCGGCAAAGTTCAGGCCGCCCTGTAAATAGCAGGTATAGGGCTCGCGCAGGGGGCCGTCGCACGAAAGCTCGATGGTGCTGCCCTGCGTAAAGCTGCCGCTGGCCATGATGACCTCATCGGTATAGCCCGGTTCCGGGCTGGGTTCCGGGGCCGCGTAGCTGTCCACCGGGCTTGCCGCCTGCACGCCGCGGCAGAACCCGATCAGCGCATCGGCAGTGCCTGCGTCAAAGCAGGTCACGATATCGTTGTGATCCTCGCAGTAGCGCGGGATGGGCTTTTTGCCCACCAGTTCCAGCAGGCACTGGGCGTAGATGGCCGTTTTGATGGCCTCGCAGACCACGCCGGGGGCATAGTAGAAGCCCAGATACATATCGCGGGGCGTTTCCAGCGTGCAGCCCAGCTCCTTGCCAAGACCCGGTGCGTTCAGGCGGTAGGCGCACAGCTCCACCAGGTCTTTCCGACCTGCGATGTAGCCGCCGGTGGGGGCAATGCCGCCGCCGGGGTTCTTGATCAGGCTGCCTACCACAAGGTCGGCTCCCACCTGGCAGGGCTCCTGCGTCTGGGTGAACTCGCCATAGCAGTTGTCCACAAAGATGATGATCTCCGGGTTGGCTGCGCGGGCGGTATCGGCGATCTTTTGGATGGTGTCCAGGTCAAAGGCCGTGCGCTGCAGATAGCCCCGGCTGCGCTGGATATGGCATACTTTGGCCCCCGGGGCCTTTTTTGCAATGAGATCGTAGTCCGGGGTAAAATCGGCCTTGAGGGGTGCTTCGTCATACTTCACGCCGTAATCCATCAGCGTGCCGGTGCCTTTTCCCTTGCCGTCCAGGCCGATCACGCCCTCCAGCGTATCGTAGGGGCGGCCGGTAGCGGCCAGCAGGGTGTCCCCCGTGTGCAGCAGGCCGAACAGTGCCACGGCCAGCGTATGGGTGCCGCTCTGGAACTGGCTGCGCACCAGAGCGTCCTCAGCCCCCATCACCTCAGCAAAGATCTGTTCCAGCTTGGCGCGGCCGGTATCCCACAGGCCGTATCCGGTGGTGCCCAGCATATCGGTGGAGGACATTTGGGTGTCGGCAAAGGCTTTCAGCATTTTGAGCTGGTTATAGTCCCGGATCTCCTCCATGTGGCGGAAATAGGGCTGGCAAAGCTCCATGGCTTTTTCATCCAGCGCCAGGACTTCGGGTTTGTAATCGAAAAAGTGGTTTAACATTGACATTCTGGTTTTGTGCTTCCTTCCTGTGGTTGGTAAAGGCTTCCCCTTGAGGGGAAGCTGTCGCGTCAGCGACTGATGAGGTGAAAGCGTAATGGGATAAGCCGCTGAAAACACACCTCACCCGTCATTGCATACGCAATGCCACCCTCCCCTCAAGGGGAGGGCTCACGGCGCTTCATACCGGGCATATTCGCCCAGTTTTGCAAAGCCGAGGCGGGTATAAAAGGGTACGCGTTCCGGGGAGCAGAGCCAGAGGGGCCATAGTCCCTGTGCCGAAAGGCTGTTTGCCAGCCGGACGATCAGCCGCCCGCCGATGCCTTTGCCGCGCAGCGGCTCCACCGTTTCCCCGCAGGCCATATACGCCTGGCCGTTTGCCATGGCATAAGCCCCCACGGTGCAGGCGATGCTCCCCTGCTGTTCCAGCGCCCAGACCACCGCTTTGCCGCGGTTGCGTTTGGTGCAGAGTTCGGAGTAAAAATCATCCCGCCGGGCGGGGCGGTCCGGGAACAGAACGTCTGCCACCGCCCCGGCCGGGGGTTCCGGGTCAAAGGTCAGGCTCTGCCACAGCGCTTCGTCCGCGGAGGGCAGCGGCAGCTGTTTTCCCGGTGCAAGACCAAAGACGCTGAGCGTTTTTGCCCGGCTCCACCCGGCGGGCGGCGGACACTCGGCTTCGTCCAGCACAACGGCTTTGCAGCCGCAGAAGTTCAGAAAGCCCGCCAGCTCCTCCGGGTTTGCGTGGCCTGCCAGCCAGGCCGTTTGGCCGCCAAGGTCCAGCGCCAAGGTCGGCCCGGCAAAAAAACGGCCCGGCTGGCTTTTGCCAAACAGCTCCAACGCCTGCGGCATGGTAACGCCCAGGCAGAGCCTGCCCCGGCAGGCGTTCAAAAAGCGCTGTCTTTGGCGGGGTGTCCGGACCTGCGCGATCATTTCAGCGCATTGACGATGCGTTTGAACTCGTGCCCACGCACCTCAAAGTTGGGGTAAAGATCAAACGATGCGCTGGCCGGCGACAGGATGATGATATCGCCGGGCCGGGCTGCCGCACGGGCACGCTCCACGGCGTGCTGCATGTTGTCGGCATATTCCATCGTCAGGCCGCTGGCAGCATAGCCTGCATCCTCCTTGACCGCCTTTTCGATGCGGGGGCCGGTCGCGCCCATCAGCACCAGGTGCTTGACGTGCCGGACCACTTCCGGAGCCAGAGGCTCGTAGGGGATGTGCTTATCGTAGCCGCCTGCGATCAGGATCACTTTCTGGTCAAAGCTGCGCAGACCTGCAATGGTGCGGGTGGGGCTGGTGCCGATGGAATCGTTGTAATAGGTCACGCCGTCCAGCACGCGCACCGGCTCAATGCGGTGCTCCACCCCGGTAAAGGTGCTGCCCACCAGCCGGATGGCTTCCACAGGCACCTCGCCCCAGACAGCCGCCGCAGCCGCCAGCAGGTTTTCGATGTTGTGCAGGCCCCGCAGCTTGATCTCTTTCTGGGCCAGGAATGGAGTCACAACGCCGTCCTCCGCCATGCAGAGCATCCCATCCCCGCGCAGGAATGCGCCGTTGTCGGTCTCGTGCAGGCGGGTGAACCACACCTGTTTGCCCTTGCAGTCGGCCTGCATCTTGCGGGTGATCTCGTTTTCGTAGCCCAGCACCGCGCGGCAGGGCGGGTTCTGGTAAAGCAGGATGTTCCGTTTTGCGTCGATATACTCCTGCATATCCTTATGGTGATCCAGATGGTTGGGGGTCACATTGGTCACCACCGCGATCCTGGGGCTGGTGTGCATGCTGATGAGCTGGAAGCTGGAAAGCTCCACCACAGCCACATCGTCGGGCTGCACTTCGGGCAGCATGGGCAGCAGGGCGGCACCGATGTTGCCGCCCAGGTGTACCTTGCGTCCCGCCGCTTCGTAGAATTTGGAGATCAGGGTGGTGGTGGTGGTCTTGCCGTCGGAGCCGGTCACGGCCACGATCTCGCAGGGGCACAGGTCAAAGAACAGCTCCACCTCGCTGGTGACCATGGTGCCCGCCGCCATGGCATCCTGCAGGGGCTTTTCAAAATAGCCCACAAAGCCCGGCGTGCGCATGATGAGATCCTGGCCCTTGAAGCCGTCCAGGTAGTTTTCGCCCAGGCTCAAACGGATGCCCAGCTCCCGGATGGTTGCGGCATAATCGCCAAACTCCTCCACGCTCTTTTTCTGGTCGCACAGGGTCACCTGCGCCCCCAGCTCCACAAACTCCCGGATCAGGGTCTTGTGGCTGACACCGGCACCGATGAACGCCACCTTTTTGCCCCGGATCAGCTGCGCAAGCTTCTGCTGGTCTTTCTGCATAAATACAGGACCTCCTCTATTTCATCTTATTTCCCGTTCTGATTCTATGGATGAAAGTTTCTTCTGCGTACCGCCGCCCCATCCGGGGCAAATGCAGGAGCACTTTTCTTACCGCACTCCATTTTACACCATTTCCTCTCAATTGGCAACGGAAAACCGCACCGCCGCTCAAAATGCACCGAAACCCCATTGAAATTCACAAAAAGATCATTGTCTTTTTTGACGCTTTCTGCTAAACTCAATTTGATTACGATGAAGGAGCGCATTTTCTTGAAACATTCCCTGTTCCGTCTGACTGCGGCGGCTCTGGCCGCTGCGTTTGTTTTTGCCTTGACCGGCTGTGGTTCCGGCTCCGGCAGCTTTACCTGGTTCGTGGACAGCATCCCGGCAAATCTGGACCCGCAGGTGGCTTCGGATGCGCCGGATGTCATTGCCTGCGAAAACCTTTACAGCGGCCTTGTACGCAAAGACCCCAGCGGTACGCTGGTGCCTGCGCTGTGCGAGCGGTGGGAGATCTCCGCAGACAGGCGCACCTATACATTCACCCTGAAAGACGGCCTGACCTACACCGCCGCCAAGGGTGCCGCCACCGAGTACGCCATCACGGCTGAGGACTTTGTGTTTGCATTCCGGCGCATGTTCCGTGCTGAGACGAGCTCCCCTTATGCGGTAGAGTTTTCTGCGCTGGAAAACAGTGCCGCCGTGTTGACCGGTCAGATGCCGGAAAGCGCATTGGGGGTCAGTGCCTCCGGCCCGCTGACCCTGGTGTTCCACCTGAGCAGCGCCGACGACACGTTCCTTTCCAAGCTCACGCTGCCCGGTGCCATGCCCTGTGACGAGGACTTTTTCAACTCCACCCGCGGCACCTATGGGCTGACGGCTGCCACCACCCTTTCCAGCGGCAGCTTCTATCTTTATAACTGGACTTCCGGCGGGTTGTTCCTCCGCCGTGCTTCTTCCGGCAATCTGATCGACAGCCTGCGGCTGGTACAGAACACCAACAATGCCGGACGATCGGCTGCCGAATTGATCGCCAACGAAAAATGCTCGGCCGCGCTGGACGAAACAGGAACCGCCACCTCGCTGAATTCGATCCCCTACTCCGACACCACCTGGAGCCTGCTGTTCAACTGCAATTCCGTATTCTCCTCCCGGGAGCTGCGGCAGGCGCTGGCTGCTGCCGCCCGCCAGGCCGACGCTTTGCCGGACAGCGGCCTGTACCGCGCCGTCAGCGGCCTGATCCCGGATGGACTGACCGTGGACGGCATCAACTACCGGGATGCCGCCGGGGATGTCTCCCCCGCTGCCGTGGATGCCTACGCGCTCTATCTGGAAGCGCGGCAAAGCCTTTCCGCTTCGGATCTGAGCAAGGTCCGCCTGCTGGTCCCCTCCGACAGTGCGCTGCTGGCCATAGCCGAGCAAATCAACGGCATCTGGCAGAAGCAGTTCTCGTTGTTCCTCTCGGTGGAGGAAGTGGATGCCGACACCTTTGCCAAGCGGCTGGCCGAGGGGGACTACACCCTTGCGCTGGCCCCCATCAGCGCGGAAAGCGGCAGTGTCTATCAGACGCTCTCTCAGTTCACTGCCACGGGCGGCGGGCTGTGCAGCTATACGGACTCGCTGTTTGCTACCCAGCTGGAAGCCAGCACCCACGCCACCGGAACGGCCCGCTGCCGCCTGCTGGCCGATTGTGAGCGCCAGCTGCTGAACGATGCCGTTGTGGTTCCGCTGTTTGCCCAGCAAAAGCGGCTGCTGATCGCCGACGGGATCCAGAACCTGATCTTCGACCCTTTCGGCCCGGTGCTGGATCTGACCTATGCCGTCAAAGAATAACACGATCTTCCATCAAAAATGCCGGAGCGGCTGCTCCGGCATTTTTTGTTTATCCTTTTTTGATGCCGAACAACCGGCGCAGGATCCCGCGCAGACACTTCGGGCTTTTGATCACAACTACCTGCATCATGCTCCCGCCTTTCGTGGTGTAGTTACCACACTATAAGCGGAACGTGCCGGAAATGTTCCGGTTTGCCGCCTTTTCAGGTCAGGATCGGCGTATCCGGCACGGTCTCCACCACCACCAGCGCGCCCCTGCGCACCGAAATGGTGATGCAGTCCGACCCGGCTGCATATTCATTGCTGACCCCCAGCGGGTAGCCTGCCGTCAGGTCGGCATCCGTCAGCTCATAGTACGAGCCGCGCTCCCAGACTCCCTCCGCCGTTCCCTCCATCGGGAACACCGAAAAATAGAAAAACTCCTCTTTGGGGTAGTGCCGGGTCTCGCCGGGGCGGACAAAGGTGATGCGGCTGCGCTCGTTCTGCAGTGTGGCCCGCACCCCTTTCTGCTCCAGTCCCAGGCCGGTACAGAGGTTGGAAAGGGTATGTTCCATCCGCTTTCCGCCCAGTGCGCCCAGGAGCAGCACCTCCTCAAAGCCTTTTTCCGCTGCAAGGCGGGCAGCATACTCGGTATCGGTATCGTCCTTGACGTGGGGCAGCACGATGATGTCATCGCCTTGCTGCTCCGGACAAGGCGCGGTATCAAAATCCCCCACAATGATGTTGGGCCTGCACCCCAGCGGGGCACAATTACGGTAGCCCGCGTCACAGGCGATGACAAAATCATCCGGCCGCAGCAGGCGCTTCAGTTCCGGCTGCACCGGGCAGGCCGAAAGGATCACACAGCGTGACATAAATCGTTCCTTTTTCTATCAGAGATCAAGCTTCTCACCGCTCCATCCTGCTGTTGCGGGAGTGTCGCGCCCCCTGGCAGAGGAGCCAAGCGGCGGCATTATCCTTTCGGCCGCTGCCAGTCCTTGACATCCTTGACTTCTTCGTACATGGCGCAATAGCTGTCGTACCGGGTCTGGGAGAGCATTCCCTCCGCCAGGGCGGCACGGACGGCACAGCCTTTTTCCGTGCGGTGGGAACAGCCGGTAAACTGGCACTGCCCCAGATACGGCCCGAATTCCGGGAACGCGTGTTCCAGGTTCTCCTTTGGGATAAAGCCGGCGCGGTTGGCTTCCAGGCTGGCAAAGCCCGGCGTGTCCGCAATACGGCCGCCGAATGCTTCAAAGATCGTCACCTCGCGGGTGGTGTGGCGGCCGCGCCCCAGCTTCTGGCTGATGGCACTGGTCTCGCGCTCGGCCTGCGGCAGCAGCGCATTGAGCAGCGTGGATTTGCCCACGCCGGAGTTTCCGCAGAACGCGCAAAGCCGCCCGGTGATCCACTGCTTCACCTCGTCCAGGCCCGCACCGCTGTCATAGTGGATGGCGATAAAGGGCAGGGTCGATTTTTCGTAGGCACTGCGGAGGAACCGTTCCTCCGCCAGGTCTGCCTTGGTGCAGACGATGACCGGCTGCACCCCCTTGTCCACCGCAATGGCCGAAAGCTTATCCAACACCAAGGTGCTGGGCGTGGGCTGGGTGGTGCTGGCCACCAGGAACAGCACATCCAGGTTGGCCACCGGCGGGCGGACGAACACGTTTTTGCGCGGTGCGATCTGCGCGATCACGGCTGCCCCGTTCTCGGTTTCCAGCGTCACCTCGTCGCCTGCCACAGGGGTGATCTTCTGTTTGCGGAAGATGCCGCGCGGCTTGCACTCCATGAGTCCCTGCTCCGTTTTGACGTAATAGAACCCGCCAATGCCTTTTACAATATAGCCTTTCATCCGTTCCTCCGTTACGAGATCAGCGAGGTCCACCAGTCCGTCAGCGTTGTGCCATCACTGCCGGATGCAGATGCTCCGCCCGATGTGTCACTGCCGGACGACGAGCCGCCCCACAGGCCGCTCCACCAATCGCCGCCCGAAGAACCCGGTTCTTCTGCAGGGGCCTCCGGTTCCGGCTCCGGCCCTGCGCTGACCGTTACACTGACCCGGCTGTTGACCTTGACCGTCGAACCGGCCGAGGGGCTCTGCTCAATGATCGTGCCTGCGGGCTGATCGCTGTACTGCTCCGTTGTGCTGCCCAGGCCCAGCTTGTTCTGCACCAGCAGGGTGCGGGCATCGTCCACACTGGAAAGGCCCACCAGGGAAGGCACCTTTGCCGTGGTGTTGACCTGCGGGCGGCTGACATAGACCACCACCGTGGTCCCGGCTGCCACCTGGCTGCCGGCGGCCGGGTCGGTACGGATGACCGAACCTGCCGCCACACCGGTATCCACCGCCTGGGTGACCAGAACGGACACGCCCAGATTCTTCAGCTGCTGTTCCGCATCCGCCTGCACGTAATTTGTCACATCCGGCACGGTGACGTACTGGGTGCCCAGACTGACCGTCAGGGTCACGGTCTGGCCCTCGCGGACGGTGCGGCCCGAAACCGGCGACTGCTTGTAGACATAGCCCGCCGCATAGTCGTTATTATAGGACTGCTCCCACTCCACCTTGATCTGCCCGGCCGACACCTGGGCCGAGGTGTTCACTTCATCCTGGGTCATGCCCAGGTAATCCGCCAGGACGATATCGGCCTTTTCGCTCATCAGGGTGCTGGAATCATTGAGGATGGTCCAGCACAGTGCCGCACAGGCCAGCGCAAAGGCCACCGTGATGCCAAAGAGCACCGGCAGGAACACGCTGCGCTTTTTCTTGGGTTTGCGGGGGGCAGCGGCTGTGCCGCGCTCCGGCCGATTCTCTTTTCTGGGACTCATGGGGCGTTCCACCACCTTTTCAGGAATTTCATCGGGAAGATATGTGTAATGGAAAACGATCGCCGGGTTTTCTACATAGGCGTTCAGCGCTTCCAGCATTTCGGCCGCGCTGGCATAGCGGTTTTCCGGACGCTTGGCCATGGCCTTTTCCGTGATCTCCGCAAGGCCCGGCGGTACGCTGGGAGCCAGCTCCCGCAGGCTCTTGGGCTTGTCGGAGATCTGCTTGATGGCCACTTCCACCACATCGTCTGCGTCAAACGGCAGGTGGCCGGACAGCATCTCGTACATCATCACGCCCACCGAGTACAGGTCGCTGGTGAAATCCGTCTCGTCTCCTTTGGCCTGCTCCGGGCTGATATAGTGTACGCTGCCCATGGCCTTGCCGCCGGTCAGCTGGTTTTCGGCGCGGGAGATCCGGGCAATGCCAAAATCCATCATCCGGAGCTGGCCGTTGTCCAGCAGCATGATGTTCTGGGGCTTGATGTCCCGATGCACCACCCCGTTGCGGTGCGCGTGGTCCAGCGCTTTCAGGATCTGGGAGATGAAGTGTACGGTCTCCCGGTTGGTCAGCTTGCCGCCGCGCTCGTTCAGGTATTCGCGCAGGGTCATCCCGTCCACATACTCCATCACGATATACTGCAGATGCTCGCTGACCGAAACATCATACACCTTGACGATGTTGGGGTGGTTGAGCAGCGAGATGGCCTTGGATTCATTTTTGAACCGGCGGACAAGGTCCGGGTCGTGCATCAGCTCCTGCCGCAGCACTTTGACGGCCACAACCGTCCCCTCCGGCACCGGGCCGCCCGGCCCGACAACGGCCTTGTAGACGTTGGCCATACCGCCGGTGCCAATGAGTTCCCGCACCGTATACAGACCGTCCAGCGTTTTGCCGATCAGATTATCCATGGTGTACCTCCGTTGGCTCAACGGCCAGCAGCAGCGCCGTGATGTTATCGGAGCCGCCGTTCTCATTGGCGGCCTCGATCAGGCGGTCCGGCATATCGTAAAACGCCCCCTGCCCCAGGATCTGTTCCAGCCGGGGCAGCGGTACCATATTGGTCAGGCCGTCGGTGCAGAGCAGCAGCAGGTCCCCTGCCCGCAGCTCTGCGCTGGTGAACTCCGGCTCCAGCCGGTAATCCACGCCCAGCGCCCTGGTGATGATGTTTTTCTGGGGGTGATGCTCGGCTTCCTCCACCGTAATGGTGCCGCAGTCCACCAGCTCCTGCACATAGGAATGGTCGTGCGTGAGCTGGGCCAGCCTGCCGCCCCGGAACAGATACGCACGGGAGTCGCCTGCGTGGCACAGGTAGGCCGTGCCGCCCCGCACCAATGCGCACACCGCCGTGGTGCCCATCCCGGCCAGCGACTCCTCATGCGCGGCCTTATGGAACACATAGCGGTTGGCGCTGATCAGAGCCTTTTTGAGGAATGTCTCCTCCTGTCCGGCCCCGCATTGGGCGTACTGCTCCTGAAACACCGTCTCGATGACATTGCAGGCCCCCTGCGAGGCCTCGCGGCCTCCCTTTGCGCCGCCCATGCCGTCGCAGACCAACGCCCACGCGGCACCGCCGGGCAGCTCCCCGGCGCGGTAATCATCCTGATTTTCCTGACGGACGCGGCCAACATCCGTTTTTCCTGCTAATTTCATAAGCTTCTCCTCTTGAGATGCAAAGCGTTCAGGCTTTTCCGTTCATTTCATCCCGGCGCAGCTGCCCGCAGGCCGCGCTGATCTCGCTGCCCAGGCGGCGGCGGATGGTCGCATTGACCCCCAGACTTTCCAGCTTTTGCTGAAAGCGGTGGACATTGGCGGCATCGGTAGCGGAATACGGGCTGCCGTCCACCGGGTTGATGGGGATTAAGTTCACATGGGCCCCCATGCCCCGGATCAGGTCGGCCAGCTGCTTTGCGCAGGCATCGGAATCATTGACCCCGCGCACCATGGAGTATTCAAAGCTGACACGGCGGCCGGTCGTTTCCTGATAGCGGCGCACGGCCGGCATCAGCTGCTCCACAGGGTAAGCATCGTTCACCGGCATCATCCCGCTGCGGATGGCATTGTTGGGCGCGTGCAGCGAGACCGAAAGGGTCAGCTGCAGCTTTTTCTCGGCCAGCCGGTCGATCTTGGGCACCAGGCCGCAGGTGGAAAGGCTGATGTTGCGCATCCCGATGTTTACCCCCTCCGGAGAGGTGATATTTTCCAGGAAGCGCATCACTTCGTCAAAATTATCCAGCGGCTCGCCGATGCCCATGAGCACGATATGGGAAACACGCTCCCCGATATCCTTTTGGGCGGTATAGATCTCAGAGCAGATCTCGCCTGCTTCCAGATCACGCACCCGGCCCGCCTGGGTGGAGGCGCAGAAACGGCAGCCCATCCGGCAGCCCACCTGCGTGGACACACAGACCGTGTTGCCGTAGTGGTAGCGCATAACGACGGTCTCGATGCAGTTTCCGTCCGCCATCCGCAGCAGATATTTCACGGTGCCGTCCTTTGCTTCCTGACGGCGCTCGATCTTGGGGGACGCGATGTAAAAACATTCTTCCAGTTTCGCCAGCAGGGTCTTGGGCTGATCGGTCATGGCCGAAAACTCGGTGACCAGCTTCTGATGCACCCAGTGGAAGATCTGCTTTGCCCGGAAACCGGGTTGACCCATCGCTTTCAGCTCTGCCGTCAGCTGGGCCAGCGTCAGGGAGGAAATGCAGCGTTTTTGTTCCATGGTATTCTCCTATGAATTGATCCAAGCCGGGCGGCAGGCTTCCTGTTTCTGCATCGCGCAGAGGAAAAAGCCATCCATCCCGGTGCGGGTGGGCACCGAAAGCGCCCCATGCTCCCCCACCGTCATCCCGGCCGGGAACGCCGGGCCGGGCGTGACCACCGCAAACTCCGGGTGGCGGGCAAGGAATGCCGCCACCTGCTCCTGATTTTCAGCAGGGTCGATGGTGCAAGTGGAGTAAACCAGCCGTCCGCCGGGCTTCAGCAGCCGTGCCGCTGTGTCCAGAATGGCCGATTGGGTCGCCAATAATTCAGCCTTGCGGGCCGGTTCCAGTTTTTTATAGCGCAGATCCGGTTTTTTTGCCAGGATGCCCAGGCCGCTGCACGGGGCATCCACCAGGATGCGGTCCGCAGCGGGCAGAGCGGGGTTGAACACCGTAGCATCGTTGCACAGCGGCTCCACGTTGGCAAAGCCCATCCGCTCCACAGCGGCCCGGATGAGCCGGACCCGGTTCTCGGCTGCATCGCAGCTGACCAGGCGGCCCGTGCCCTGCATTTCTTCTGCCAGAAGCAGCGTTTTTCCGCCGGGGGCTGCGCACAGGTCCACGACGGTTTCGCCGGGCTTTGCTTCCACGCACAGGGCCGCCAGCTGGCTGGCCTGGCCCTCCACATGGAAATACCCCTGCCGGAACAGCGGATGCTCTGCCGGGCTGCCCTCAAACCGGGCCAGCACACTGCCGGGCACAAGACCGGGCCGGACGTTCCCTGCCCCCTGCTCTGCCAGCAGCCGGCACAGAGTGTCCGGTGCTGCTTTCAAAGGGTTCGCACGCAGGCTGGTCAGGCCGTCGTCGGCGGTGTGGGTCAGAATTTCCAGCGCTTCGTCCGGGTACTGCGTGCGCAGAAACTCTGCCACATCCCGCCCGGCCGAGCCCAGGACCATCAGCCGCTGTGTTTCATCCTTGAAAACGGCTGTGCTCAGGTCATAATTGCAGGCCTTGCGCAAAACGGCGTTCACCAGCCCCGATGCGCTGGCCTTTTTGAACGTTCGGGTCAGCTTGACGGCTTCGTTGACCGCCGCCGACACCGGCACCTGCATAAAGCGGGCCTGCGCCAGGGCTGCACGCAGAATTTCGCGCACAGGCGGGTCCAGCTTTGCCAGCCCTTTGGGCAGGAACTGCTCCAGGATAAAATCCAGCGTCCCCTGATGTTCCAGCACCGTGTAAAAGATGGCACCGGCAAAGGCCTTGTCGCGGCCTTCCAGCTTCTGGCGGCGGAGCTCTGCATCCAGCACCAGGTTGGAAAAGCCATCCTGCTCCTGCCGCACCAGGGCCGCCACCGCCGCCGCGCGGGGATTCGGGCCGCTCACAGGGTGTCCCCCGCTTTGAGCCGCAGACCCGCCGCAAACGCGGTGCCGTCCATGGGCTTTTTGCCCTCCGGCACCACATGCAGCAGCTGGATGGCACCGGTGCCGCAGGCCACGGTCAGGGGCTTGGCGGCCAGCACGGTGCCGGGGGCTTCTCCGTTGGATGCCACGGCGCGGCACTCGGTCACCTTGACCTTTTTGCCGCCGGAGGTCAGGAACCAGGCCATGGGCCAGGGGTTCATGCCGCGCACCCAGTTGTGGATGTGGTCCGCGGGATCGGTCAGTTTGAACTCAGCCAGCTCTTTGCTCAGCATGGGGGCCAGCGTGGCGTTTGCGTGCTCCTGCGGCTGCGGGGTAAGCGTACCGGCCGCGATCTGCGGCACGGTCTCGCACAGCACGCGGGCACCCACGGCGGTCACCCGGTCGAACAGCTCGCCGCTGGTCTCCTCCGGGCCGATGGCGATTTTTTCGCATACCAGCACATCGCCGGTGTCCAGCCCCTCGTCCATCTGCATGATGGAAACGCCCGTCTCGGCATCGCCGTTCAGCACGGCCCACTGCACCGGGGCGCTGCCGCGGTACTTTGGCAGCAGCGAGACATGCAGGTTGATACAGCCATAGTTCGGCGCTCCCAGCACCGATTTGGGCAGGATGCAGCCATAGGCCACCACCACGATGAGCTCCGGAGCCAGGGCACGGATGTTGGCATCCTCGCTGCCGTCCCGCAGGGTGCGGGGCTGGAACACCGGGGTGCCGTGTTCCAGCGCCACCTCTTTGACCGGCGGTGCGGTCAGCACCTGCTTCCGCCCCACCGGCTTATCGCGCCGGGTGTACACGCCGCAGATCTCATGCCCGGCTGCATACAGCGCTTTCAGACATTCGGCTGCAATGTCCGGGGTGCCCATAAACAAAATGCGCATCAGTTGTTTCCTTTCGCTTCGCGGGCGGCCTTTTTGCCTTCTTCCGTATCCTCGTAGAAATACTCGCTGGACTGCATGATGGTGATGCCGTCCAGGTGGTCGTTCTCGTGCTGGATGCAGCGGGCCAGCAGGCCCTCGGCTTCCAGCTCAAACCAGCTGCCGCTGCGATCCTGGGCGCGTACCTTGACGGCGGCGGGCCGGGTCACGGCACCGTTGTGGCCTGGGAACGACAGGCAGCCCTCGTAGGCGGTCTCCTCGTCCTCCGAAACGGCCAGGATCTCCGGGTTGACGAAATCAATGAACTTGTACTCGTAGTCTTCGGGGATCTCCTCCGGGGCATCGGTGGTGTCCCACACCACGAACAGGCGGCGGAGCATGCCCACCTGCGGGCCGGCCAGGCCCACGCCGTCGGCGGCGATCATCGTCTCGCGCATATCATCCAGCAGGATGGCCAGACGATCATCAAAATTGGTCACGGGGCGGCAGACCTTGTTCAGGATGGGGTCGCCCTCTTTTACGATGTTGCGGATAGCCATAATGGTACCTCCTAATCAGATCTCGCCGTCCGAATGCAGATCCACCGCAACGGTGGCCTTGGACGGGAGCTTTTCTTTTTCGTAACACTCCAGCGTGCTGCGGACCAGGTCGCGGAAGCGGCGGTCATTGCGGCACTTGACTGTGAGCTTATAGCGGTAATTTTCGTTGATCTTTTCAATGCTGCCGGGGGTAGGCCCCAGCACGCGCAGCGGCAGGTCCGGCTGCCGGGCCGCCTGCTGGCCCAAAAGCGCCGAGAAGCGGGCCGCGGCCCGGGCCACCTCGCTCTCCTTTGGCCCGGAAAAGCCGATGACACACAGCCCGCAGAACGGCGGATAGAGCCCCAGCTTCCGGTAGGCGATCTCCTGCTCAAAAAAGGCATCGTAATCCTGCGCGGCGGCCAGGTTGAGCACGGGGTTGTCCGGGTCGGTGGTCTGGATCAGGGCAAAGCCGGGGTCCCTGGCCCGGCCGCTGCGCCCCACCACCTGGGTGATAAGGCTGAACACATTTTCGTAGGCGCGGAAGCCCTGCGCAAACAGCAGCGAGTCGATGCCCAGCACGCCCACCAGGGTCACGGCCTCAAAGTCGAGCCCCTTGGCCACCATCTGGGTGCCCACCATGATATCATACTCATGGCGGGCAAACTGGGCCAGCAGCTTTTCATGGGCATCCTTGGCGGCGGTGGAATCCTGATCCATCCGCAGAACGCGGGCCGTGGGGAACAGCTTTGCCAGCTCCTCCTCGGCTTTCTGGGTGCCAAAGCCCCGGTATTGCAGCGTCCCGCCGCAGGTGGGGCATTTCTGGGGCGGCGGGTCCATCTGGCTGCCGCAGTAATGGCACAGGAGCTTGTGTGCCGATTTGTGGTAGACCATCGGCACGCTGCACTTGGGGCACTTGAGCACCTCGCGGCAGTCCTCGCACTGGGCCATGGTCTGGTATCCCCGGCGGTTGAGCAGCAGAATGGTCTGCCTGCCCGCTTCCAGGTTGCCCCGGATCGCATCCTCCAATGCAAGGCTGATCTCCCGCGGGTTGCCCGCCGCCAGCTCTGCCCGCATATCCACGATCTGAACTTTGGGCAGCGGGTTTCCGCCGTAGCGCCGGGTCAGCCGCACCAGCTGGGTGCGGCCATGCCGGGCCGCGTAGTAGCTCTCGGTGCTGGGGGTGGCGCTGGCCAGCAGGAGCAGCGCCCCATTTTCGGCGGCGCGCTGCCGGGCCGCCTCGTGGGCGGAATAGCGGGGCGCGGATTCCGAACGGTAGGTGTGCTCCTGTTCCTCGTCGATGATGACCAGGCCGATGTTTTCCAGCGGTGCAAACACCGCGCTGCGGGTCCCCACCACGATATCCGCACCGCCGTCCTGGATCATCTGCCATTGCAGCAGCCGCTCGGTGTGATTCAGGGCCGAATGCTGCACGGCCACCCGCTTGCCGAACCGGCTTTTCAGCCGCAGGATCATCTGCGGGGTCAGGCTGATCTCCGGCACCAGCACCAGCGCCCGGCGGCCCAGCTGCAGGCAGCGCTCGATCAGCTTCAGGAACACCAGCGTTTTTCCGCTGCCGGTCACGCCGTACAGCAGAGCCGAGTGCGGGGCATCATCCTCCAGGTTCGGCAGCAGAGTCTCGTAGGCGGCCTGCTGCTCCTCGGTGAGGACGATCGGTTCGTTTGTGAGCGGGATGGAAGAATACAGGTCGATGGATTTGTTCACCTTGCTGCATTTCAGCACCCCCTTGGTGCAGAGGTTCTCCAGCACCGCCCGGCTGATGCCCTTTTCTTCCAGCTCCGTCAGGGTGCGTTCGCCCCCGCCCAGCAGGGCCACGGCAGCCAGTTGTTTCGCCGTGGGCTTGGGCTTTGCGGGCAGCGTGCCCACCAGCTGGTAGGCATTTTCGGTGTGGCGGGTGAGCTGCTTTTGCAGCACCGGGGTCACGCCGTCGGCCGCCAGGGCGGGCTTGTACTGCGCACCGTAGGGGATCACGGCCTTGACGGCCTCGTAATAGGTGCAGAACGTCCGCTCTTTCAAAAAGTAGACCAGCCGCAGCAGTTCCGGGGTCAGGCAGGCGGAAGCCGGGGCCACATCGAACAGGTATTTGAGCTTTGCGCTCTCCGGCTCTGCATCGCAGGCCAGCACCACGCCCATCCGGGGGCGGCTCCCCCGCCCGAATGGCACCAACACCATGCTGCCCAGCCGCACCGCCGCCTGCTGATCGGGCATGACCGCGTAGGTATAGAGTTTATCGAAATGGAAGGTCGCGTTGCTTACTGCAACACCCACCGTTTTTGGCATTCAGGCAGTTCCTCCGGCATCAGGCGTTGAGCCCAGCACGCTGGCAGATGACATCATACAGCTCTGCGGCGCAGGCATCCACCTCGTGGTTGACCAGCTTCAGGGTGAACTTGTCCTGCTCAGCCAGCTCTTTCCGGGCCGTAGCAAGGCGCTCCCGGATGCTTTCCTCTGTTTCGGTGCCGCGGCCGCGCAGGCGGCGTTCCAGCTCCTCCACCGAGGGCGGCAGCAGGAATACGGTGGTCGCGCCGGGATACATCCGGCGGATGTTGGCGGCACCATGCACGTCGATGACCAGCACCACGACCTTGCCGGCCTCCAGGCGCTTGTTCACCTCGGCACGCAGGGTGCCGTAGTAATTGCCGTTGTAAAAATTGGACTCCACCACCTGGTCCTCAGCCAGCAGTTCCCGGAACTGCTCCGGAGTACGGTAGTAATAATCCACGCCCTCCTGTTCGCCGGGGCGCGGGGCACGGGTGGTGGCCGAAACGGTCTTTTCGATCTCCGGGTGCGCCGTGCGCAGGGCCTTTACCACGCTGTCCTTGCCGGTGCCGGCTGCACCGGACACCACAAACAGATACTTTTCATTTTCCATTTTCCTGTTCCTCCTCCGTCACTTTTCCCTCAGCCTGCCCGGCAGAACGGCCGGCCACCGTCTCCGGCTGGAGGGCCGAAAGGACCACATGATCGGAGTCCATGATGAGCACCGCGCGGGTGCTGCGGCCATAGGATGCGTCGATCAGCATCCCGCGCTCCCGTGCTTCCTTGACCAGACGCTTGACCGGGGCGGAATCCGGGCTGACCACAGCCACCACCCGCCCGGCATTGACCAGGTTGCCAAAGCCGATATTGATAAGCTTCATACGCTCCTCCGATCCGATGCGGCTTCCGCATTATTCCAGGTTCTGGATCTGCTCCCGGATCTTTTCGATCTCGGCTTTCATATCCACCACGATGCGGGTGATGTCCAGATCCTGGCACTTGGAACCGATGGTGTTCGTTTCACGGTTCAGCTCCTGGGTCAGAAAATCCAGCTTGCGGCCCACCGGCTCATCCAGCTCCAAAATGGAGCGGTACTGTGCAATGTGGCTGCGCAGGCGGACCGTCTCCTCGTCCACGGCAGTCTTATCACCAAAGATGGCGGCCTCGGTCAGCACACGGGCATCGTCGATGCCGCGGTCTTCCAGGATGACCTTGAGCTTTTCATACAGACGCTTGGTGTAGGCTTCCACGCGGCCTGCGCTCAGTGTCTCCACCCTGCCCACACACTCCTCCAGGAAGTGCAGACGGTTCTCCACGTCCGCTTTCATCTTGGCCCCCTCAGCGGCGCGCATCTCCACAAAGCGGTCCAGTGCCTGGGCCGTGACAGCGGAGACATCCTCCCACAGCTGCTCCTCGTCCACATCGGCGTGGCGGGTGGTCAGCACGTCCGGAAAGCGTGCGATCAGGCTGGCGGTGGTGTCGTTCTTGACTTCCAGCGCCTCCGAAAGATCGCGCAGTGCCTGCTGGTAGCTCTTTGCCAGTTCCTGATTCACAGCCACCACAGTATCAGCGGCATCCACATTCTGCACCGTCAGGCTCAACTCCACCTTGCCGCGGGTCACACGCTCGTTCAGCTGTTTCTTCAGGCGGCTGTCCATGTAACTGCAGGTCCGGGGCATCCGGGAGGAA
Source organism: uncultured Faecalibacterium sp. (assembly GCA_934547065.1). GTDB lineage: Bacteria > Bacillota > Clostridia > Oscillospirales > Ruminococcaceae > Faecalibacterium. Next base: position 34,977 of record CAKTEF010000008.1, on the reverse strand, counting down.
TACTCAAAGTAGCGGGAATTGACGCTGCGCAGCTCCACCGTGATCTCACGGCCGTTGCGCACGGCAGTTCCCCGGCCAAAACCGGTCATACTCAAAATCATGCTTTTTTCCTCATATCACAAAGGTTTTTCTGCGAACATTCTTCGTATAGGTATCCGCTTTGGGGCACACAGGCCCATGTTACGATACATATATTCTATATTTTACTCTGCTGCCCCTTTTTTTGCAAGCAATGCGGAAAAAAACCAGCCCTGTACATGAAAAAATCACACAAACTCTGTCCTGCCCTTTTGCAGCGATGCAAAAGGCCCCCCGCAGAGCTTCTGCGAGGGGCCGGAACGATTTGATCAAACAGGGTGAGACTGATTGGTGTAATCAGCGTGGTCAGCGTCCACGCCCTGCTTCTTGGCATTGCGCTTTTCAAAGAACTTGGGTGCGACCTGCGGGAACATGGCGTAAGTCAGGACATCTTCCTCCTGGGTTGCCCACTTAGCGGCCTCGGCTTTCAGCTTGTCCATCTCGGGAGCCAGGGTGTCGGCAAAGCGGCAGGTGATGGGCTGCTCGTCGCCCAGGATCTTCTTGGTGAACTCGGCGCTGATGGGAGCGGGAGTCTTGCCGTAATCGCCGTGGACCAGGCCCTTGAACTCCTTGGTGACCATCTTGTAGCGCTCGCCCATGATGACGTTGAACACCGCCTGGGTGCCAACGATCTGGCTGGTGGGGGTGACCAGCGGAGGATAGCCTGCATCCTCACGCACACGGGGGATCTCCGCCAGCACTTCGTCCAGCTTGTCCTCCTTGCCGGCATCTTTCAGCTGCTTGAGCATGTTGGAGAACATACCGCCCGGCACCTGATACAGCAGGGTGTTGGCATCCACGCCCAGGCTCTTGGGGCTGATCTGGCCGTTGGCAATGTACTTTTCACGCAGCTTTGCGAAATAAGCACGGACAACGTTCAGCTGCTTGAGATCCAGGCCGGTGTCGTAATCGGTGCCCTGCAGGGCAGCGACCAGGCTCTCGGTGGGCATGTGGCTGGTGCCCAGGCTCAGGGGGCTCATGGCGGTATCGACGATGTCGGCACCTGCCTCAATGCCCTTGAGGATGGACATGGAAGCCAGACCGGCAGTGTAGTGGCTGTGGATGTCCACCGGGATGCTGACGGTCTCTTTCAGCTTCTTGACCAGGTCGTAGCAGGTATAGGGGGTCAGCAGACCGGCCATATCCTTGATGCAGATGGAGTTTGCACCCATCTCCTCCAGGGTCTTGGCGTAGGCTGCAAAGTACTCGTTGTTATGCACGGGGCTCAGCGTGTAGCTGATGCAGCCCTGCACATGAGCGCCTTCCTTGTTGGCTGCCTTGATGGCAGTCTGCAGGTTGCGGGGGTCGTTCAGTGCGTCGAAAATGCGGATGACATCAATGCCGTTTGCCACAGACTTCTGCACAAAGTATTCCACGGCATCGTCTGCATAGGGGCGGTAGCCCAGCATGTTCTGGCCGCGGAACAGCATCTGCAGTTTCTGATGGGGCAGCTCCTTGCGCAGGATGCGCAGGCGCTCCCAGGGATCCTCGTCCAGGAAGCGGATGCAGCTGTCAAACGTTGCACCGCCCCAGCACTCCACGGAGAAGTAGGGGATCTTATCCATTTCGGGCAGGATGGGACGCATCTCATCCATCGTCATACGGGTGGCCAGCAGGGACTGGTGGGCATCACGCAGGACAACTTCCGTAATCTTGATCGGCTTTTTGGCCATGGTTGTCACCTCTCCCTTAGTTCATGGAAACCAGAACGTCACCGGAGTTGACGGTGTCGCCCTTGTTGACGTTGATGGAAGCCACCGTGCCATCCTGCGGAGCAACGATCTCGTTCTCCATCTTCATGGCCTCCAGGATCACCAGCACGTCACCGGCCTTGACGGAAGCACCGGCAGCGACCTTGACATCCAGGATGTTGCCGGGCATAGGAGCCTTGACGGCAACTGCACCGGCAGCACCGGCGGGGGCGGCAGCCTTAGGAGCGGCAGCAGGAGCAGCCGGGGCCTTGGGAGCAGCGGGAGCAGCTGCTGCAACAGGAGCAGCACCTGCGGCGGTCTCCTCAACGGAGACGCTGTAAGCAACGCCATTCACGGTAATATTGTAGTACTTCATGGAAGAATCCTCCTGAACAAAATCGATTCGTTTTATTCTATGTACGTTTACGTTCCAGGCTTACAGAGCCATGTTGCCGTGCTTTTTGGGCAGGCGGGCTGCGCGCTTGGTGCTCAGCAGCTCAAAGGCAGCCACAACGCTTGCGCGGGCATTGGCAGCCTCGCAGGTCATGTCGGCAGCGCCGCAGGCCACGGCGTTGGCAGCACTGCACACCTCAGCGGCATACTGAGCAGCCTTGGCGTTGGTTGCGGCAATGATATTGTCGGAAGCGTCGATCTCGCTCTTGTACAGCACGCTGACCGCCGCATTGGGCTCCAGTGCGCTGATGGTGCAGCCGTTGACGGCGATCTTCAGGTCGGCGTTGGCCAGAGCGGTATAGACAGGGCCGACCGCCTTGCCTGCCAGCAGGCAGACCTTGGCGGTGGTGGCATCGGCGTAGGTGGCAGCCAGGCGGGCAGCCTCACGGATGCCGCCGGCAATGTCATCGGAAGCGCTGGGCACAAAGCCCTTGGTGTCCACGATGGTCAGCACAGGAACGCTGAATGCATCGCACAGGCGGACAAAGCGGGAAGCCTTGGCCACACAATTGTGGCACAGGCTTTCGCCGGTAGCCACAACGCCCACAGCGTTGCCGCCGATGGTAGCAAATGCGGTGTAAACGTTCTTGCCAAAGCCTGCGTACAGCTCCACAGCGCTGTCCTTGTCGATCAGGGCAGCGGCAGCCTTTTCGGGGGCCGCACCGGCAGACAGCACTGCGGTGGGCTGCTCGAACTCGAAGATGGCCGGGCCGGTCAGGTTGTTGGCGGGCAGCAGACCCACGATGTGGGCAGCCTTTTCCGCAGCCTCAGCGGCATCGGCAGCCACAATGGCAGCCACGCCGGCCTTGGCGGCAGCCTCGGCACTGCCTGCGCCGGGGACCTTATCGCCCTTGGCGGCAGAGGTGAACGGAGCGGTAAAGAACAGCTCCGCGTCCTTTGCCATCACACAGACATCTGCATTTGCAGCGCTCAGGGCGCTGGTGCCGCCGCACACGCCAGTGACAACAGCCACCTGCGGGACCACACCGGAAACCTTGGCGATCGTGGCGTTCAGCTTGGCGCAGGCCGTCAGAACGTCCAGGCCCTCTGCCAGCTTTGCGCCCACAGAGTGATAGAACGTGACCACCGGGCAGCCCGTCTGAGCAGCCATCTCCAGGACCTTGATATTCTTCTCAACGTCCTTGACGGTGACAGCCTCGCCGTTCTGATACACAGCGTAAGCCTGCTGACCGGCCGCATAGCCGCAGGCAGCGCTCACCGCGCCGTCCGCAAACAGTGCGGTATATTCCCCGTCATCGAAAAACTTGGCGAGGATTTCTCCTTTGTTACTCTTTGAAGCCATGGTAAGACCTCCTGCTTGTCTATTTTGAGCTTTCAAAATTAGGTTTATTGTAACAGATTTCTGCAAAGTTCTCAAGTACCGCGCACCCTATTTTAAGGAATTTTTTCACAAACTTTTCCATTCCGCCCGTCTTTGGGGCGGTTCCGGGCCGCAAAGTGCGCCGGGTACGCTTACTTTTTGTGCTTTGCCGGGGCGGCGCTCCCCTTGCCCACCGGGCCGCGGGGGCGGCGCTGGGCGGCGCGGGACTGCAGCGCAGCGCTGCGGGTCTGGGCGCGGCCCTTGGCGGCGGCAGCACGCAGGCCGTTGACCTCGGCTTTGGTCAGCTCCCGGTAGGTGCCGGGCTTGAGCATGCCCAGCTTGACCACGCCCTCAGCGTTCCGCTTCAGGCGCACCACTTCCAGGCCGACGGCTTCGCACATCCGGCGGATCTCACGGTTTTTGCCCTCTTTCAGGGTCATTTCCATCACGGTGCGGCCCGGCTCGTCCGTGACCACGTTGATGGCGCAGGGCAGGGTCTTGGTGCCATCGTCCAGCACCACGCCGCTGCTCATTTTGAGGATCTGGGCCTCGTCGGCACGGGGCTGGACCGTGACGCGGTACAGCTTGGAGATGCCGCCCGACGGATGGGTGACGGCCTGCGCAAAGGCACCGTCGTTGGTCATCAGCAGCAGGCCCTCGCTGTCCTTATCCAGGCGGCCCACCGGGTACAGGCGGGCGGGGATGTCGCTGACCAGCTCCATCACGGTCTTGCGGCCCAGCTCATCGCTGGCCGTAGTCACATAGCCGCGGGGCTTGTACAGGGCCAGGTAATAAAGCTGCTGGTTCTTCTGGATATAGATCCGCTCGTCGTCCACATGCAGCACATCCCGGTTGGGGTCCATCTTGTCGCCCACCTTGACCGGGTGGCCGTTGACCTTGACGCGGCCCTCTGCAATGATCTGTTCGGCGGCGCGGCGGGAGCACAGCCCCTGCTCGCTCATGATCTTTTGAATCCGTTCTTCTGCCATAATTGATCCTCCTTTGTGCGCCTCCCGGCGCTCAAAAGCGCACGCGTTGGCGTGCGCTGAAAAAACTGCAAGTTGGAAGCTTGCAGTTACGACTTAAAAATTTTACTCCGCTTTCGGTTCCGACGCGGGGGCAGCAGGTGCTGCGGCAGGCTCGTCCTTTTTCAGCAGAGCGCTGACCTTGTCCACCAGTTCGGGGATCATGGTCAGGGCGCGGTCCACCGTGTTGGAGCTGTCGGCCAGCTGGATGGTGCGCACGCAGCCATCCTTGACCACAAGGAACGCTACCGGCTGGATGTTGACCCCCGCACCGGAGCCGCCGCCGAACAGGTCCTTGTTGGCGGCATTCTTGCCGTCAAAATCCGTGCCCGCCGAGGCAAAGCCAAAGCTCACCTTGGACACCGGCAGGATGGTCGTGCCATCCTCCGTGGTGATGGCCTTGCCGACGATGGTGTTGGAATCCACCATCTGACGGATCTTGTCCATCGTAACGTTCATCAAACCCTGGATCGGATGCTCAGCCATAAAATCGGCCTCCTTATTTCATTCTCAGAAGCGCCTCAGCGCTCCCGCAGCCGCTCCCCTGCCCTGCGGCAGAAAAGCAGACAAACCATACAGTATTTATTATACCGGAATCAAAGAAAAACGTCCAGTACCTTTTCGCGCCAGAATTCGTAAAGAACGCGCAGCGCCGTGAAAACGACGGCATACAGCTGTGCCGACACCCGGAACGAGACGCTGTCCTGCACCGTGGGCTCCGGCGTGCCGAAATCCGGCAGCAGCTGCAGCTGCTCAAAATCCAGATACACGAACCGGTCCAGAACGCCAAGCGCACTGTACAGCCAGGCGTTCAGCTTCCCGTAAGTGCGGGCGGCTTCCGCCGGATCATCGCCCCGGACCCCCAGCCGGACCCGGATGTGGGTGAAGCGCAGCGAGCCGATGACCGCCCTGGTCAGGCTGCCCGCTCCCCGCAGGATGGTACAGAGGATGTTCAGCGTCAGCTTTGCTTTCTGGCGGGGCGGTGTCTCCTTTTTGGGTTCTTTGGGTTCTGCTTTCTTTTTGGGCTTTTTCTTTTTTTCCTTTTTGGGTCCGCCCTCCGGCTGCGGGTACCGGAACACCGGGAAGGTCATCCCCAGCGCACCGGCCCGGATGGTCAGGGCCCCCTTTTCCCACGCCACATCCGCACAGAACGGGCAGAGCAGCAGCACGGCCAGCAAACCCAGCACGATCAACAGCAAAATGCCGACCACTTTCAGCAGAAACAGCAGCACCGCACCCAGGGCTGCGAGAATGCTCCACAAAAGGCTCATTGCGCGGCCTCGCTTTCCTCTGCCCGCACCGGGGGCAGGTCCTCCAGGCTGGAAAGCCCAAAGCAGCGCAGGAACACATCAGTGGTGCGGAACGCCACCGGCCGCCCCGGCAGATCCAGCCGCCCGGCTTCTTCGATCAGACCCTTTTCCAACAGACCGGACACGCTGGACGAGGAGTCCACGCCGCGCACCTGCTCGATGAATGCACGGGACACAGGCTGGTTATAGGCGATCACGGTCAGCGTCTCCATGGCAGCCGGGCCCAGCGGCACCGAGCGGCGGGTATCCATCACCCGGCGGACGCACTCCGAAAACTCGGTCTTGGTCGCCAGCTGCCAGTGGGTGTTCAGGCGGAGCAGGCACAGGCCGCTGTCCTCCCGCGCATAACGGGCATGCAGTTCTTCCAGCGCAGGCTCCACACTGGCCTGCGGCAACTGAAGCGCCTGTGCCAGCTTATCGGCTCCAATGGGTTCCGCGTAGGCAAACAGCATTGCCTCCACGGCAGCCCGGATCTGTTTCTGATTCATAGCTTCTCCTTTGTCCGGTCCAGATGGCCGCGTTTCATGGCCAGTTCTCCCTGCGTGCCCAGCTGCACCCGGCCGCCGCGCACCAGTTCCAGCAGCGCCAGGAATGTGGCCACGTTGGCTCCGCGCGTCTGACGGCAGGAGAACAGCTGTTCCATCCGGGCAGCACTGCCTGCAATGAGCTGGCGCAGGATATAGACTACCCGGCTGCTCACCGATACCTGCGGTGCAGACACCAGCGGCTCAAACTGCTCCTGTGTCGGCTGGCGATGCACTTTGGTACGCCCCGCCAATGCCTGCCAGCAGTCTGCCAGCACCTGGGGCGAATGGAACAGATCATACGTTTTATCCCATTCCAGCTCCACCGGGCGGCGGACGAACACCGGGTGCTCCTCGGCCCGCTGGCGCAGCCGGGCGGCCATCCGGCGGCACTGGTCGTATTCAATGAGCTGGCCGGTCAGTTCCTGCTTCATCCGCTCGCCCTCCTCGCTGCGGGGCAGCAGCAGATAGCTTTTCATCTCCACCAGATGGGCGGCCATCTCAATGAATGCGCTGGACACCTCCGGGTCAGCCGCTTCGGCCGTTTCCACCGCGTGGGTGTACTGGTCGATCAGCTCCAGGATGGGGATGTTGTGCAGGTCCATCTTGTGCTTTGCCGCCAGGGTCAGCAGCAGCTCCAGCGGGCCATCGAATGTTTCCAGATGGAACGTCATTTCCTCCGCCACTCAGATCACCGTCCCGATCATGGCATAGTATGCCGCGTAGGCCATCTGGTCGATGTAGCCGGTGCCAAGGTCCAGCAGGTCCCACACGACATCGTTGAACAGGCTCAGCGGGCCGTCCAGCACCCCGGCCCACACGGCCGCCAGCAGGATGACAAAGATCACCCGCTCATATTTCATGATGCCAAAGTAAAGGCGCTGCGGCAGCACGGCCAGCAGGATGCGGCTGCCGTCCAGCGGCGGCACCGGCAGCAGGTTGAACACCGCCAGGCTGACATCCATCATCACCAAGTATTGGAGAAACCGAGCCGCAAAAACCGTCGCTCCGGTGACCGGGGCCCAATAATAGACCAGTTTCCAGACCACCATGGCAAGATAGGCCAGCACCAGGTTTGCCACCGGCCCCGCCAGCGCGGTGAGCGCCATGCCCCACTTGGGGTTTTTGAAATTGCGCGGGTCGGTGTTCACAGGCTTTGCCCAGCCCACCCCCGCAAACACCATGCAAAGGGTGCCCACCAGGTCAAAATGACGGAACGGGTTCAGCGAGATGCGGCCCTCGCGCTTGGCAGTGGGGTCCCCCAGCAGCCAGGCCGCCAGAGCATGGCCGGCCTCATGGAACGGGATCGCCACCAGCGTTACCAGGGCCCGGATCAGATAATAAATGCCTTGTGCGGTCATGTACCTACTCCTAAAATGGTATTTTTGCGCCGTTTGGGCGCGGAAAGCTTCTTTTATTGTACTATTTTTTCACCGTTCCGGCAAGAGCTGCGGCCCTGCTTTGAAAAAGCTTGCAAAAAAATCAAAAAGGGACTTGCATTTTTTCCGTATCTCTGGTAAAATAGTCAAGCTGATTATTTTGATTCCTTACTTCACTGCTAGGAGGTGCAAGTATCATGGCTAAGTGTGAATGCTGCGGCAAGGGCGTTACCTTTGGTATTAAGGTCTCTCACTCCCATCGCCGTTCCAACCGTACCTGGAAGCCGAATGTCCGTCGTGTCAAGGCGGTCGTGGAGGGTTCTCCCAAGTATATCTACGCATGCTCCCGTTGCCTGCGCGCTGGCAAAGTCACCCGCGCTGTCTAAGCTGATGCATGTTGCCGGTCACTTTGTCGAGTGACCGGCTTTTTTGTTATCCGTGAGGAGGTTTTTTCCCATGGCTCTGCCAAACGATCCGATCATGCTGCTGAGCATGGTCAACCTGAAGCTGCGCGACTTCTACCCTACCCTGGATGCCCTGTGCGACGACCTGGATGCGGACAAAGAAGCCCTGTGCGCCAAGCTTTCGGCTGTGGGGTATGCTTATGACCCCCAGCGCAATCAATTCGTATGATAGCAGGAGGATGCTGCCATGATCCAAGGGACCTATTATAAGGAATGGAGCCGGATGCTCGGCCGTGAGATGGAGTTCAAGGTCTACGGCCGCGCCGGGGTTCCGGTGCTGGCCCTGCCCGCACGGGGCGGCCGCTTTTACGACTGGGAGAACAACGGGATGCCCGATGCCGTGGCCGGGCTGCTGAACGCCGGGAAGATCCAGCTGTTCACCGCCGACAGCATCGACACCGAGAGCCTGCTGGCCGGGGACGCTGCGCCCCGCCGCCGGGCCGAGATGCAGGAGGCCTACTTCAACTACCTGACCGGGGAACTGGTCCCGCGCATCCGGGCACTGAACGCCGCCAAGGCCGGGGATGCCCCCGCCGTATGGTGCGTGGGTGTGGACACCGGCGCTTACCAGGCGGTCAACTGCCGCCTGCGCCGCCCGGAAGTGTTTGCCGGTGCCATCGGGCTTTCGGGCCTGTATGACATGGGGCGTTTCCTGGGCAATGCGGAGGACGACCTGGTGCTTCGCAATTCTCCCCTGGCCTATCTGCGGCTGGACTCCATCGCAGACAAAAAAGCCCTGGCCAAGGCGGAGGAAAGCAGCCTGATCCTGTGCGCCGGACAGGGCGGCTACGAGGGCGATGCCCTGGTCGATACCCAGACCCTGGCCGATGCCCTGACCGATACCGGCCTGCCCGTCCACCTGGAGATCTGGGGCAGTGATGTCTCCCACGACTGGTACTGGTGGGGCAAAGAACTGAATCTGTTTGCCGAGCGCGTGTTCGGTTAAAAATAGGAGGAATCACAATGCCTGAATTTATCATTGGAGCACGCGGCCACGATTTTGGCCGCTTTACCCCGGAGGATCTGTTCTCTGCCATGGGCAATGCCGGATTTTCCTGCACCCAGCTGGCGTTCCTCAAGGCTGTGGAGGGCGTTAAGAGCTACGCCGACGTGACCCCGGAGCTGGTGGAGCGCACCAAGGCTGCTGCCGCCGCTTCCGGCGTTTCCATTGCCGTGAACGGCACCTATGTGGAACTGAGCTATGCCGACGAGGACCGCCGCAAGGCCGAGGTCGCCAAGGCCATCAGCCAGATCCCGGTCGCCAAGGCCCTGGGTGCCGGCTGCATGGGCAGCGAGACCACCAACATGAACAAGCAGCAGCCGGGCGTGACCCGCAAGGAGGCCCAGGAGGCTTTGCTGCGGAGCCTGGGCGAGATCATGCCCCTGTGCGAGGAGCAGGGGGTGCTGTTTGCCGTGGAGTGCGTCTACTACCACGCCATGAACACCCCTGAAGCCGTGAAGATGGTGTTGGACACCATTGCCAGCCCCAACCTGCGCGTCCTGTGCGATCTGGCCAACTACGTCAGCCCGGAGGATGCTTCGCTGGACGCACAGCGCCGCCTGTGGGACAAGATCGGCACCTGGTACGGCGACAAGATCGCCGCCGTCCACTTCAAGGGCCAGAACTTCAAGCCCGACGGCACGCTGTACTCCACCTCGCTGGAAGATTCCTGCGTAGACTACGAGGGCGGCTTTGCCATGCTGCGCCAGCTGCCGCAGGCAGTTCTGCCTGTCCTGCGTGAGGAGGCTGTGCCCGCCCGCGCTGCCAGCGACATCGCATTCATGAAACAGTTTGCCCGCTGAGGTTTTTTCAACGATCCGGAACGGACTGCTGCGGATGGTATTCGTGCCATCCTGCGGCAGTCCGTTTTTTGTTCACAAAAAATTAACATTTGAATTTGCATTTCCTACTTGTCCAGTCGGACAAACCGTGCTAGAATCATAGCGTAAGACAGATACCCCCAAGGGGTAATTGAAAGGAGTCTGACCATGAACGAGACAAGGGAACGCTGCCCCTGCTGCGCCCCGGACGAGCCAACATGCCGTGAGCCGATGGAAGCGCAGCCCGGATCCCCCGCCCCGGTGGAACCCGCCGAGGAGCCGCATGCCTGCTGCTGCCGCCATAAAGACCGCAGCCCGGAAGAATACAAAGCCCTGATCAACCGGCTGAGCCGGATCGAGGGGCAGATCCGGGGCATCCGCGGGATGGTGGAAAAAGACGTTTACTGTGCCGACATTCTGGTGCAGGTGGCAGCCGCCAACTCTGCCCTGAACGGTTTTACCAAAGAGCTGCTCAGCCAGCACATCCGCACCTGTGTGGCCGACAACCTGCGGGCCGGTGGGGACGAAAAGCTGGAGGAGCTGCTGAAATTGCTGCCAAAACTCATGAAATGAGCCGTTTGCGGCAATGCTGATCCTGGGAGGGAACCAATGGAACAATACAATGTAACCGGCATGAGCTGCGCGGCCTGCTCTGCCCGTGTGGAAAAGGCCGTAAAAGCCGTGCCCGGCGTGACCGGCTGCTCGGTGAGCCTGCTCACCAACTCAATGGGGGTAGAGGGTACCGCAAGCGCCTCCGCCATCGTCAAGGCCGTGCAGGATGCAGGCTATGGGGCCAGCCCCAAGGCTGCGGCAGCCGCTTCCGGCACCGCCAGCGCCGACCTGGATGCCCTGGCCGACCACGAAACGCCCAAGCTGAAAAAACGGCTGATCGCCTCGCTGATCGTTCTGGCCGTGCTGATGTACTTTTCTATGGGCCACATGATGTGGGGCTGGCCCCTGCCCCACTGGTTCGACGGCAACCACATTGCCATGGGCCTGGTCCAGCTGCTGCTGGCCGGGATCGTCATGGTCATCAACCAGAAGTTCTTCATCAGCGGCTTCAAGGGGCTGATCCACCGCGCCCCCAACATGGACACGCTGGTGGCCCTGGGTTCCTCGGCCAGCTTCCTCTGGAGCACCTATGCCCTGTTTGCCATGACCCGCGCCCAGGTGGACGGCAACGACGAGCTGGTCATGCACTATATGATGGAGTTCTACTTCGAGTCCGCCGCCATGATCCTGACCCTGATCACGGTAGGCAAGATGCTGGAAGCCCGTTCCAAGGGCAAGACCACCGATGCGCTCAAGAGCCTGATGAAGCTGGCCCCCAAGACCGCCACCCTGCTGCGGGACGGTGTGGAAGTCAGCGTGCCCATTGCCGAAGTGAAAAAGGGCGACCAGTTTGTGGTGCGCCCCGGTGAGAATATCCCCGTGGACGGCATCGTGCTGGAAGGCACCAGCGCCGTGAACGAGAGCGCCCTGACCGGCGAGAGCATCCCGGTGGACAAGGCCGTTGGCGATCACGTCAGCGCCGCCACCACCAATCAGTCCGGCTTTTTGAGGTGTGAGGCTGCCCGCGTGGGCGAGGACACCACCCTGGCCCAGATCATCCGGATGGTCAGCGACGCGGCCGCCACCAAAGCCCCCATTGCCAAGATCGCCGATACCGTGTCCGGCTTCTTTGTGCCCGCAGTCATCTCCATTGCCGTGCTGACCACCATCGTCTGGCTGCTGCTGGGCCGGGAGTTCGGCTATGCACTGGCCCGCGGCATCTCGGTCCTGGTCATCAGCTGCCCCTGTGCGCTGGGCCTGGCCACCCCCGTTGCCATCATGGTGGGCAACGGTCTGGGAGCCAAGAACGGCATCCTGTTCAAGACGGCCGCTTCGCTGGAGGCCGCCGGGCGCACCCAGATCGTGGCGTTGGACAAGACCGGCACCATCACCAGCGGCGAACCCAGGGTCACCGATCTGCTGCCTGCCGACGGGGTGACCGGGACGGAGCTGCTGACCCTGGCCGCTGCGCTGGAACGCAAGAGCGAGCATCCGCTGGCCAAGGCGGTGCTGGCCTACGCCGACGCACAGTCCATCTCTGCCCCGGAAGTCACCGAGTTTGCCGCCCTGCCCGGCAACGGTCTTTCGGCCAAGCTGGACGGCACGGCGGTCTATGCCGGCAGCGGTTCGTTCATTGCCCGCCATGTCACCGTGCCCGCCGCCTTGCAGCAGCAGGCCGCAGCCCTGGCCGCCCAGGGCAAAACACCCCTGTTCTTTGGCGGGGCGGGCCGTCTGCTGGGCGTGATCGCCGTGGCCGACACCCTCAAAGAGGACAGCCCCCGCGCCATCCGCGAGCTGCAGAACATGGGCATCCGCGTGGTCATGCTGACCGGTGATAACCAGCGCACCGCCGATGCCATCGGCAAACAGGCCGGTGTGGACGAGGTGATCGCAGGGGTCCTGCCCGACGGCAAGGAAGCGGTCATCCGCAGGCTGCAAAAGGCCGGCAAGGTAGCCATGGTGGGCGATGGCATCAACGATGCCCCGGCCCTGACCCGCGCCGATACCGGCATTGCCATTGGCGCAGGCACCGATGTTGCCATCGACGCAGCCGATGTCGTGCTGATGAACTCCAGGCTTTCGGATGTGCCCGCCGCCATCCGCCTGAGCCGCGCCACCCTGCGCAACATCCACGAAAACCTGTTCTGGGCCTTTATTTACAACATCATCGGCATCCCGCTGGCCGCCGGTGTGTTCATTCCCTTGGGCCTGACGCTGAACCCCATGTTCGGTGCGGCGGCCATGAGCCTTTCCAGCTTTTGTGTGGTCAGCAACGCACTGCGGTTGAATCTGTTCGATCTGCACAGCACCAAGCATGACCACAAGATCAAAAACGGTTCTTCCCTGCCCGCTGTTTCCGAACGGCCCGCAGAAGAAAATACAACAGAATCCATTGTCAAGGAGGACACTGCCATGAAAAAGACACTGCATGTTGAGGGGATGATGTGCGGCCACTGCGAGGCCCGCGTCAAGAAAGCGCTGGAAGCCCTGCCCGGCGTGACCGAGGCCGTTGTCAGCCACGAGGCCGGCACCGCCATCGTCACCCTGAGCGCTGAGGTTTCCGACACAGCGCTCAAGAAAGCCGTTGAGGACCAGGATTACAACGTCACCGGCATCGAATAAGCTCCCACGCAAAAGAAGTCCTGCTTCCCGGAACAACGAGAAGCAGGACTTCTTTTTATGCATTTTTTCAGGCTCTTGCCTGGGCAAGGAAGCCGTTTTCCTCATAAATACGGCAAAGGCTTTCGCCGATGGCACGCAGGCTGCGGCTGTCGGCCACGGCGTGGCCGCCCTCTTTCAACGAGGGCAGGCTGCCATCCAGCATGCCCCGGAGCTGACGCTCAAAGCCATCCAGATCGGTGTCCATGTAGACCGACTCGCCGTGCTTGAGCCAGGTGCTGTACACCGGAATGTCCCGCACCAGCGTCGGGGTGCCGCAGGCCAGCGCTTCCAGCACCACGATCCCCTCCGTTTCCTCGTGGCTGAGGAACGCAAAGGCATCGGCCCCGCAGTAGGCATCGCAGATCTGTTCCGCATCCGCAAACCCGGCAAAGGTCACATTGCCGGGCGCATGGGCCATGGCAGCACGGATCTCCACCGTGAGCAGGGCCGCATCGGTGTGGCCGAACCAGAGGAACCGCACCCCCGGCATCCGGCGGGCCAGCTCCACAAAGTCCGGCAGGCCTTTGCGCACCATCCAGTGCCCGACCGAGATCACGCATTTCTGCCCCGGGGCCAGTTCATACCGGGCACGGAAACGGGCGGCACGCTCGGCACTGGGGTGGAAAAAACGGGTGTCGATGCCGTTGGACAGGGCATAGATCGGCTTTTTCAGACCATAGCCCTGCAAAATGTTCTTGGAGTACTCGCTGGGGGTGATGATCACATCCCCATTGTTATAACAGCCGCAGATCCACCTTTTGAACAATGGAGCCACCAGATTGGAGCCGGTAAAGCTGTTTTTGAAATCCTCCATCGTCGAGTGGCCGTAGTAGATGATCTTGCAGCCCCGGGCATGGGCACGGACTGCGGCAAAGCGGGTGACCGGCAGCACGGTGTTCAGGTGTACCACACAATTTTTTGCTTTCGGGCCTGCGGGCGGGATATCCTCCACCAGCGGGATGCCCACCGCCTGCAGTGCTGCCCGCTGGTGTTCCAGCGCTTTGCCCACACCGCTTGTTTTCACAGTGTCATATCCACCCATATAGATACATACACCCATGATGTTGCTTCTTCCTCTCTTACATCGCCAGCAGCGCATTCATAGCCACCGTCAGGCCCGTGCTGTATGCCGCAATCGCAAACGGTTTGCAGGTGAAAATGATCGCCGTAAAGGTGCGCCACTCCATAGCCGTAGTCCCCGCCAGATAGCACAGGAAATCGTCCGGTGCCACCGGGGAAAAGATGGCCAGCGCAAACCAGCGGTTGAAGTGGCTGCCCTTGCCGGTCCATTTCTGGTATTTTACAAGCAATTTTTGGGAGAACATCTTCTCCAAAAGCGGTCTGCCGCAGTGGCGGGCCACCGCAAACGCGGCCAGTGAACCAAAGCAGATGCCCAGGTAATTGTACAAAAAGCCAAGCCATGGGCCAAACAGCACCGCCCCCGCAAGGCAGCCGATGCCGCCCGGCAGGATGGGAACGATCACCTGGACCGCCTGGAACAGGACGAACACCGACGGTGCCCACCAGCCCAGGGTCCTAACGTAACCCTGCAAGGCCTGCATATCCGTCAACAATCCGGCTCGCCAGGCCCACACCGCCAGCCAGAGACAGAGAAAAAAACCAAGTGCCGTTGCCGCGCCTGTTACATTGGTCAGGCTGTTCCGGCTTTTCGGGGAGGGATGGCCGCCGCCGTACGAATCAATGGCAAAACGGTACGCATCCAGCACCTGCCGGGCAAAATGCTCGGCCGAGTAGCGGGCCGCTGTTTCCAGCGCGTTCTGCTTCATTTTCTCGCGCAGGGCGGAGTCCGCCGTCATGGTGTGCAGCGCTTCCGAGAACTCGTTCTCGTCCTTCCATTGCCAGCCGTTGACCCCATTTTCCACCACGCCGTCCAGGCAGGGATCGGCGCGGCAGAGCACCGGCAGGCCGCAGGCCATGGCCTCGAAATAGGTCAGCCCCTGCGTTTCGCTCTGGGAGGCGCTGACAAAGAGATCCCCGACACGGTACCACTTGGCCACCTCGTCAGGCTTGACCATGCCTGCAAAGCGCACCCGCTCCTGCAAGCCCAGCTGTTTTGTCTTTTCTTCCAGATCCGGGCGGGCCGGGCCATCGCCCACAAACACCAGCCAGGGGCGGGTCTCAGCGGGTTCAGCAGCCAGCAGATCCAGCAGGCGGGCGTGGTTTTTCTCCGCTGCCAGCCGCCCCAGCGAGAGCAGCACCGGAGCATCTTCCGGGATGCCCAGGCTGCGGCGCATTTCCGCACGCTCCACGCCGCCGTCTTGCACCGGGCCAAAGGCCTTGAGGTCGATGCCGGTGGGCACCGTGACCACCGGGCAGCCCACGCCGTAGCTGTTCAGCAGGGCGCGCACCTTATCGGTGGGGGCCAGCAGCAGCGCACAATGCCCTGCCACAAGGCGGGTGGCATGCTCCACCGTCGCCTTGCCCAGGCGCTCGCTGGGGAACAGATACTGGGTATAATCCTCATAGACCGTATGATAGGTATGCACCAGCGGGCAGTGACAGCGCTTTGCCAGGCGGCAGGCCATCACAAAGGTAGAAAATTCACTCTGGGTATGGATGACCTCCGGTCCCCAGGCTTCCAGCTCATCCAGCCACCGGGAGACCGGCAAAGCGCCCGCAGCGCTGATCCGGACACCCGGATAGACTCTCTCAGCGCTCAGGCTGCCCACGTACAGGATGCCGTTTTCTTCATAGGAATGCCCACTGGAAGAAAGCGTCACCACCCGCACCTCATGGCCCAGTGCCAGCAGCTGGTGGTACAGCAGCTCTACCGAACGCACGACACCATTGACCACCGGCGACCATGTATCCGTTGCAAGAAGAATTTTCATCAGAACACCTCAGAATACCACACAAAAAAGGTTGTTTTTTCTACTCTGTCCTATATACGATTCAAAGTCCCAAAATCCTGCACATTCCAGAAATTTTGGGGAATTTTTTAACGAAACTCAAGAACGAAACTCGAGTACTTAAACTCAGACACTTATATTTATACCCTGCCCACCCGCCAAGGTCAAGTGTTCTGCCGAAAAAAGCACGGAAAAAAGGGGGATCGCCGCCTTTTCCGTGCTTCCAGCCCTCTCTCAGCGCAGAACCGAGACGGCTGTGACACCATACCGTTCCAACAATTCCAGTGCTGCCGGGCCGATCCCCTCGCCGCTGACCACAATGGGGATCGCGGGCGGGCAGGACACCGTGGGCATCGCACAGACCCGGCCCAGCGCCTCCCGTGCAGGCAGCGTTTCCTGTGCCGCGAACACTGCCTGCCGCACGGTGCAGCGGCACACAGCCTGCTGTGCCAAGGCGCGGAACGCTTCGGCTTCGTCTGCCAAACCGGCACAGACCGGTGCCCGGTCTGCCGCGCAGAGTTCCAGCAGCACGGCTTCCAGTTTTTGGAGGTCCTGCGGTGGGTTCAGCGGGGTGGGCATCAGCACAAGATAACGCGGGTCAGCGTATTCGCACTCGATGCCCGCCTGACGCAGCTTCTGGGCCAGCGCCTGACCGGAAAGCCCCAGCGCCGCCGCGTCCAGCGTCAGCTTCATCGGTTCCTGATCCGGCCCGCTGCGGGCCAGCGGCAGGCCGCAGCCCGCAGCGGCGGAAGCCGCATTCAGGCGGCTGCGCAGCACTTCCAGCCGGCGGCAGCATGCTCCCACCTGACGGGGATATTCCCCGGCCAACATCCGGTTGCACGCGTCCAGCGACTGCAGGATCAGGTACGACGGGCTGGTGGAGCCAAACAATGCCAGCGCATTGCGCACGGCTGCCTCACTTTGCACCGGAGCGCCCGGCCCCAGGTGCAGATAAGCACCGCCGGTGACCACCGGCAGCGTCTTGTGGCCGGAATCGCAGCACATCGCCGCCCCCAGCCGGATGGGGTGGCGGCTGCCCTCCGGCAGAAAATGCAGATAGGCCCCGTGGGCGTTATCCACCAAAAGCGGGACTCCCTGCCCTGCACAGACCGCAGAAAGGGCCGCGATGTCCTGCAGCCCGCCCAGGTAGTCCGGGCTGGTGACATAGACCCCGAACGGACTGCTGCCCTGTTCTGCCAGCCGGGCCAGGGCATCCGCAAGCTGCTGCGCCGAAACCGGGCAGCTGCACAGCGCACCCTGCGCTTCCGGCGCAGGCCAGAGCCACTCAATATCAAAATCCAGCAGGGCCGCCGCATACAGCAGGGCTTTGTGGGCATTGCGGGCCGCCAGCAGCACCGGCCTGTGCTGCGCCGGAGCCGCTCCCTGCATCGCCAGCCAGAGCATCGCCCGGATGCACTGGGACGAGCCCTCCGTGCTGTAATAGGTGTGCCGGGTGCCGAACAGCTGCGTGGCATTGGCCTCGCTCCGGGCAATGATGCCCTCGGCCTCATACAGCTCGTCCGCGCCCTGGATCTCGGTGATGTCCCAGGGCTCAAAGCCCAGCAGGGGCCGGCCCTTGTGGCCCGGCATGTGCAGCCGGGCCGTGCCGGACTGCGCATAGCGGCGGACAAAATCCACAATGGGGGTCGTCATGCTCATTCGCAGGCTTCGCCGTCGGCGCAGGCGTTGCAGCTGCCGCCGATCTCAATGGGGACCTCAATGCCCTGAGCGGCCAGCTCCTGGTTCTCGGCCACCTTGATCATGATGGCACACTCCATCCGCTTGCGGAACAGCTCACAGCCGTACTCATACACCCCGGTGATGCTTCCGGTTGCGTGGTAAGAGTTTGCGGCGCAGCCGCCGGAGCAGTAGAGCTTGGCCCAGCAGTCCTGGCACTCCTTGCGGGCATAGGCGTTGCAGTGCTTGAACTCATCGCGCACGGCGGTGTTGGTCACGCCTTTCCAGATATCGCCCATCCGGTACTTGGGGTCGCCCACAAACTGGTGGCAGGGGTACAAATCGCCCCAGGGGGTCACGGCCATGTACTCGGTGCCGGAGCCGCAGCCCGAAATACGCTTGTAGATGCAGGGGCCGCCGGTCAGGTCGATCATATAATGATAGAACGTAAAGCCCCGGCCTTCACGGTCACGCCGGATCATTTCCTTGGCCAGGATCTCATACTGTTCTTTCAGGATGGGCAGATCCTCCTCGGTCAGAGCGCTGGGGTCGCCGGGCTTGGACACCACCGGCTCCATGCTCAGCTCCGTAAAGCCCAGGTCAGCCATGTGGAAGATATCGTTGGTGAAATCGGTGTTGTAGTGGGTGTAGGTGCCGCGCATGTAGTAGCCCTTATCCCCGCGCTTTTTGACAAACTCCTGGAACTTGGGCACGATGGTGTCGTAGCTGCCATGGCCCGCATAATCCTTGCGGAAGCGGTCGTTGACCTCTTTGCGGCCATCCAGGCTGAGCACCACGTTGTAGCACTCCTTGTTGCAGAAGTCGATCACATCGTCGTCGATCAGCACACCGTTGGTGGTCATGGTAAAGCGGAAGTTCTTGTTGTGGATCTTTTCCTGCTCGCGGCAGTATGCCACCAGCTGCTTGACCATGTCAAAGTTCATCAGCGGCTCGCCGCCAAAGAAATCCACTTCCAGGTTGCGGCGGGTGCCGCTGTTTTCAATGAGGAAATCCATGGCACGCTTGCCCACTTCCAGGCTCATCAGGGCACGGTCGCCCTGGTAGCGGCCCTGGGATGCAAAGCAGTAGGAGCAGTTCAGGTTGCAGGTGTGGGCCACATGCAGGCACAGCGCCTTGACCACCGTGTTGCGGTTTTTGAAATCGAACGCCATATTCTCGTATACGTCCGGGTTCCAGAGCTTGCCGGCCTTTTCCAGAGCGGCCACATCCTCCAGGCACTGGCGCAGATCCGCCTCCGTCACGTCCGGGCGGGAGCCGTATTTTTCCAGCATGGCCGCCACGATCTCGTCTGCCGAATGCTCCTTGTACAGGGCGATCACGTCATACGCAACGTCATCCACCACATGCACCGAGCCGCTGCAGGTGTCCAGTACGATGTTATAGCCGTTCAATTGATACTGATGTACCATGTTTTACTCCATTCCCTTGTTCCATAAAAAAATGCCGCCCGGCAAAGGCGGCATTCCGATTTGCAGAAATTACTTGTTGCTGTTCTCGCACTTCTGGTTTGCCACGCCGCAGGAAGTCTTGCATGCGGACTGGCAGGAAGTCTGGCACTCGCCGCAGCCACCGGTCACAACGCTCTTGGTCAGGTCACGGGTAGCGATCGTCTTAATACGTTCCATAATAGAAAACCTCTCTAGCTCCATAAGATTGATGCGCGGAACCACCCGCACAGGATGTTATCTTTAGGTATAATAGCACGGAAAAAAAGGCTTGTCAAGATTTTTGTAACAGAAAGCCGTGACTGCCGCACGAGGGGAGTTTCTCCGGCGAATGTCCGGGAAGTGGGGCCCCAGTACGCATTCCAGTGGATTGCGTACTGGGGCGGAACCGTGGGTTCCGGGCTGTTCGCGGAGAAAGCTCCCGGAGATGCGGCGGACTGCCGCTTTTATTCCATCGGCTGGTAGCGGCTCAGGATCGTGTGCAGGCCCAGCTCCCGCGCACGGGCCAGTAAGTACCGGTAGCGGCACAAAAGCGCCTGCCGCTCGTAGATGTGCTGCTCGATCAGATCCGTGTTCACTTCCAGGTCAAACAGCATCTCATTCTGGCGCAGGCAGAACAGACACTCGCGCAGCTCCGCTTCCAGCTCCGGGTGGTAGCGCTCGTGTTCGGTATCCCGTGGGATGCGGGACGAAAGCAGGGTCTTTTCTTTTTGCGGCATCCGGGTCATAGGGTATCCTCCTTTTTGTGCATCTTTGCTTCTACTGATCTCCAGTATATGCAAAACGAGCAAAAAGGATGCCAAAACAGGGCACCCCACGCTGGTGCGTCAATTTCCAAAAAAGTACAACTTTTTTTCAAAAATGTGCTTGACAAGCACCTGTTTTGTGCGTATAATAGCACACGTTGAGCGGCTCACGCAGCCAAACAACAGAGCAGATCCTGGGGATTTGCATAGTGGTAGTGCGGTAGACTCTGACTCTACTTGTGGGAGTTCGATTCTCTCATCCCCAACCAGAAGCCATCCGAAGTTCGGATGGCTTTTTTCTTTGTATTTCCGGGGAAATCTGGTATACTGGTGCCAGAGTCCCCCGCTTTTTTGCCCAAACACCCACCGTGAGGAAACGAACATGAACGAAACCAAGATCATCTTTTTTGACATCGACGGCACCCTGATCGACATGGAGAAAAAGCATATCTCCCCCCAAATGCTGGAAACGCTGGCCCGGCTGCAGGCAAACGGCATCAAGATCTGCATTGCCACCGGGCGCGCCCCCATGCTGGTGCCCCGCTTCGACGGAGTAGAACTTGATGCAACCCTGACCTACAACGGCTCCTATTGTTACAGCAGCAAGGAAGTCATTTTTTCCAGCCCTTTGCTCCGCGAAGATGTGCATACCCTGATCCGGAACGCCACGGCGCTGGGCCGTCCGGTCGCGTTGGCCACCTCCACCCGGCTGGCTGCTAACGGAGCCGATCAGGACCTGCTGGACTACTTTGCCATTGCCAAGGAGCCCCTGAGCATCTCCGATGATTTCACTCAGCTGGCCGACGGCGAGGTGTTCCAGCTCCTGATGGGATGCCGGAAGGCAGATTATCCCCGTATCCTGCAGGATACCGTCAACGCAAAGATCGCGGGCTGGTGGGACCGGGCCGTGGATATCATTCCGGCCAGCGGCGGCAAGGGCATCGGAGTCCGGAAAACGCTGGACTATTTCGGCCTGACCCCGGCCCAGGCCATGGCTTTTGGCGACGGCAACAACGACCTTGAGATGCTGAACGCCGTGGGCTGCGGTGTCGCCATGGGCAATGCGTCCGACGAACTCAAAGCCATCGCCAGCGATACCTGCGGCCACGTTGCCGAGGATGGCATCTATCACTACTGCCTTGCGCACCACCTTATCTGAACCCATTCCGCTCCCGGCTCCCAGACAGGGCCGGGAGATTTTTATTGTTCATAAACGGACGGAATTTCGTTCATGAAATGTTCAGAAAATCGGCTTCCTGCCTTGATTTTTGCGATTTTATCACATTTTCTTCCTTTTGTTTCCACAAATAAGAACTAGACTGAAACCACCGGAAGCGATCCGGAACGCTTCCCACAAAACAGACCTGTTCTTCTAAAATCGGAAGGAGATTTTTGTAATGAGACTTGCAACCAAACGCCTTGCTTCCCTGACCTGTGCGGCTGCGCTGATGCTCTCGCTGGCGGCCTGCTCCGCATCCTCGGCCAGCAGTGCCGAAAGCACCGATGCGCCCAGCATGAGCGCCCCCGGCGAGGGCACCCCGCCGGACGGCCAGCCCCCGGAAAAGCCGGACGGTGCCCCGGATGGGCAGGGCGGCCCCGGCGGCCCCGGCGGCGGGTTTGGCGGCTCCGGTACTGTCACGCAGGGCACCAGTGCCAACACCATTGACAGCGACTCCACCGTTTACTCCGAAACGTACGAATCTACCGGCAGCGACGAAAACGCCCTGCGGGTGGACGGCGCAACGGTGACACTGAACGATATCACCGTCAACAAGAGCGCCGGCAGTTCCTCCAACACGGAGGATGGCGACTTTTACGGCCAGAATGCCGCCTTGCTGGCCACCAACGGGGCCACCGTGACCATCTCCGGTGCCCGCATCACCTCCAACGCCCAGAATGGCAACGGTGTGTTCAGCTACGGCACAGGCACTACGGTCAACATTTCCAACTCCACGATCCGGACCTCAGCCGATAACTCCGGCGGCATTCAGACCACCGGCGGCGGCACCACCAACGCCTCTGATCTGACGGTGGAAACTTCCGGCAACTCAGCCGCTGCTATCCGCTCGGACCGCGGCGGCGGAACCGTGAATGTGGACGGCGGCAGTTACACCTCCAACGGGGTCAACTCCCCTGCCGTTTACTCCACGGCGGATATCACCGTGAAAAACGCCGAACTGACGGCCAACAACTCCGAGGCCCTGGTGATCGAGGGCAGCAACTCCATTGCGCTGGAAAACTGCACCGTGACCGGAAACATGAGCAGCAGCGGCACCAGTGCCGATGAAAATCTGCACAACGTCATGATCTACCAGTCCATGTCCGGCGATGCCGAGGTGGGCACTTCCAGCTTTTCCATGACCGGCGGCTCCCTGACGGGCAAGCATGGCGACCTATTCTACATCACCAACACCCACGCGGTCCTTTCGCTTTCCGGTGTGACCCTGAGCAACGAGGACAGCACCGGTGCCCTGATGACCATTGCAGGCAACTCCGCCTCCCACGGCTGGGGCACCGCCGGGGAAAACGGTGCGCAGGTCACGTTCACAGCCGATGGCCAGACCCTTTCCGGTGATATCACGGTAGATACCATCTCCACGCTGGACCTGACCCTGAAAAACGGCTCCGCCTTTACCGGAACCATCAACATCGTGGAAAACGCCGCAGGCGGCACCGCCGTGGACGATAACGCCGTCGTCACCCTGGAAAAAGGCTCCACCTGGACCCTGACCGGCGACTGCACCCTGACCAGCCTGACGAACAACGGCACCATCCACTTCAATGGGCACACCATCACCCTGGCGGACGAAACGGTGTTGAGCGAATCATTTCAGCGCACAAAAAGGCCATGTGGCCTGCTCCGAACGAGCAAAGCCGCATGGCCTTTTTCAGTGGTTCAAGTTGCGGTTTCTGCGCTTACCAGATCTCCTGGATACGGCCTGCGCCGTTGGGATCCTCGTAGTTGAGCAGATAGCCGGGGTAATCGGCCAGCGGGCTGTTGGCACTTGCCAGATGCGGCAGACCGTTGGCATCCACGCCGCCAAACATGGCTGCATAGCTGGCCATGACCAGGTAATCCTCTGCCACATAGTCCTTGATGAGGGTCGCGCCGTCAAACATCGCAAACCCATCGCCCAGGTTGCGCAGGGTGTAGTTCATGCCGGCCAGCGCATAGGTAGCGTTCGGGTCCAGCGGCTTATAGGTGCCGGAGGCCTTGTCGTAGATCTCCACATTGCACACGCGGGGCGTTGCGGCGCTGCCCTGCCAGACGTTCTTGTCGTCGGTCTGGACGGTGTTGGGGATCATGGCGTGGATCTCGTACTTGGCACCTGCCACATGCAGGAAGCCGCCGTTCTCCTTGCCGTCGGAGCCCACAAAGCGGGCACCGAACTCCAGTGCATCCTGGATCTGCCGGCCGGTCACGGACATCAGGCAGGCCACGTTGCCAAAGGGGCTGACGGTCTTGCAGGTCTTGAAGCTCCAGGCACCGGCGGGAACGTCCGTCCGGATGCCGCCGCCGTTCATGATGGCGAGATCACAGTGCAGCTCCTCGATCTCATTGAAGTAAGTATAGATGCCGTCGGCCACAAAGTCGCCCAGATTCGTCTCGGCCATGCGGATGCGGCGCTTGCCGGTAGCGGGATCGTTGATATAGAAATTGGAGTCGCCCACAGCGATCTCCTCGCCCAGCATATCATCCACAGCGCTGATCCACTCGGTGGTGGTGGCTGCCACGGCAGCATCCAGTGCCTCACAGGTGTCGATCAGCTCCGTGCGGATGGTGCCGTCTGCGGCCACGGTCATCTTACCAATGTTCTTGAAATAGGAACCGGTCTGGGTCAGGGTGACGGCCTTGCCGGAAGCATCCAGCACCTGCTTGTTCTCCATCACCGTGTGGGAATGGCCGTCGATGAACGCCGTAAAGCCGTGGGTGTGGGCAATGACCTCCTCGCTGGTCCAGGGAGAGGACGAGGGGTCCACGCCCAGATGGCCCAGGCCGATGATGGTATCGGCACCCCAGAACTCGGCCTTGTCGATGGCTTTCTGCACCGCATCGTACAGCTTCCGGCCGTCCTCGCCGCCCAGGATATCATAGATGTAGCGGCTCTGGGATTCGTCCATGAAGTAGGCCGGGGTCGATTTGGTGAATGTTTCCGGGGTGGTCACGCCCACAAAGGCGATCCTGCGGCCGCCCACGCAGAAGAATTTGACCGAGGACAGCACCCGGAACCCGGTGCGCAGGTCGATCCAGTTGCAGGAGATGTAAGGGAACTTTGCTTCCCGGAGGACCGCCTTGGCGCGGGCCATGCCGTAGTCGAACTCATGGTTGCCGGGGGTGGCCAGATCGTAGCCCGCCTCATTCATCAGCTCGATGATGGTGGCACCATCGTCCATGGAGCCGTAGGCCGTACCCTGGATATGGTCACCGGCATCCACCAGTAGGACATCCCTGCCGGTGTCCTGGATGCTCTTTTTCAGGGCGGCAATGGCGGCATAGGTGGGCTTGGGGGATTTGTTGTCGATGTAGGTATGGACATCGTTGGTGTAGAGGATGGTCACATCGGCCTTATCGCCAAAAAAGCAATTGGTTTCTTCGGCAAATGCGGCAGGTGCCCCTACGGAAACCGCGGTCAGCGCCGTGGCAGCACCGGCAGCTTTCAAAAAGCTGCGGCGGGTAACGAACTGTTTCACAGGAAATGACCTCCTTTGATTTTTCCGTTTGCACGGCGCAGACTCTCCCCTGCGCCGTATTCCTGCTTCAAGCTTAACACAGAATCTTTGCCGCCGCAAGAGAAAAGTGCAAAATCTGCGCAAAACTTTTCACGGCAGCGGTGTATTCTGGTCATTTTATCAATTTTTACGCAAAAAGGGCCGGGCCCCGCATCCTGTCTCAGGGTGCAGAGCCCGGCCGCATTCAAGGGGAGATCCCAACATGGCTCGGAGATGCCATGAGAACGCGCTCAGATCGCGTGATATTCTTTCAGGAATTTTTCCAGGTCCGTGCCCTCGATCTTCTTGAGCACCTCTTTCAGCGCTACACGCTGAACGAACGGCAGGTCCATATCGGTGATTTTCTTGCCGTCACGCAGCTTAACCGTCGCGTCGATCAGGCTGCGGACATCGTAGGTGCTGCCCCAGACCTCCGGCACGCCGCGGTCGATGTTCAGCAGGGTGTACACAGCCTCCATGCCCGTGCGCATGGAATACTCGGTGGTGAAGATGGTGTCGCGGCCCGTCTCGGCAAACTGGCCCAGGAATGCAAAGTTGACAGCGCCCTCGGGCACAATATCGGGCCGGTCGCCAAAGGCACGCGGCATGAAGAAAGCGTCGATATAGGGCATCATCACCGGCACGGTGTTGGCGCTGTGCTCCGCCAGCTCGGCAATGTCCTCGGTGGGAACGCCGATGTGATACAGCCACTCCATGCAGATCTCGCGGCCGGTGCATTCCCGCATCGGCTTTTTGACATAGTCGCCGGGTTTGTCGCTGAACAGGCCATAGACCCAGACACAGAGCTGGTTCTTGGGCTGGTCACGGAACTGCTGCTGACGGTTCAGCGTCCAGCTGAGCAGCCAGCTGGAATCCTTGACCGTAACGATACCGCCGGTAACGGTGTGGCCGCTGAACGGATCGCGCTTGCAGATCTTCTTGATATACTGCGGGATCTTGTCGTCCAGGGTCGTGATGGTCGCGCTCTCCCAGTTGGACAGTTCCGGCTGCGAGCAGAACTTTTCCGGATGGCCAAACGAGGGATCCTGGGCAGCGATCTTCTTCCACAGATCCCAGCCGTTGCCCGGCTTGATGGTGGGATCAAACCCGGCAGCCTTGTCCTGGGAGCCGATGGTGCAGCTCTCCACGCAGCCGCCGTTGGTGATGAACAGCAGGTCGTTCTCGGTCAGGTCCACCACTTCGGTCTCGCCCTTGTGCTCCACGGTCACGCTGCTGGCCTGCTTTTTGCCATCCTGGATGGTAAAGTGGACATCGGTGACCTTGGTCTCGTAGTGGAACTGCACGCCGTGGTCCTTGAGGTACGTGACCATGGGCAGGATGACGGACTCATACTGGTTATAGCGGGTAAAGCGCAGCGCCGTGAAATCCGGCAGGCCGCCGATGTGGTGGATATAGCGCTTGAGGTAAAGCTTCATCTCCAGGGCGCTGTGCCAGTTTTCAAAGGCGAACATGGTGCGCCAGTAGAGCCAGAAGTTGGAGGAGAACACCTCATCGTCAAAGATGTCGGTGATCTTTTTATCCTGCAGCTGCTCATCCGGGGTAAAGAACAGCTTCATGATCTCCATGGCACCCTTGTCGGAGATGGCAAACTTGCCGTCGGTGTGGGCATCCTGGCCGCACTTCTCGGTCGCACGGCAGAGGGACTTGTTGGGGTCCTCCTTGTTCAGCCAGTAATACTCATCCAGCACGCTGACCCCCTCGGTCTCCAGCGAGGGGATGGAACGCAGCAGGTCCCACATGACCTCGAAATGGTTGTCCATCTCCCGGCCGCCGCGCATGACATAACCGATGTCATACTTGTAGCCGTCACAGGCACCGCCGGGCAGCGGGTCCTTTTCAAACACATGGATGCGCTCGCCTTTCATCTGGCCGTCGCGCACCAGGTAGCAAGCCGCCGTCAGGGCTGCCAGGCCGGAACCGATGAGATAGGCAGATTTATTGTCAACGCCCTCCGGCTTTTTGGGGGTTGCAAACGCTTCGTAGTTACCACTGGAATAATACATACCACAGACCTCCTGGTTGTTGTTTGTAGGCTGTTGGCCGGGGGTTCTGACCGCCCGGCTTTTCATTGACCTTAGTATACCCCGACAATGTTCGCAGAACAATCAACAAAACCGGGGCAGTGTATAAAATTTATACATTTCCAGACGTTTGTCGGAAATGTGGATTTTTTATGTCCGGCCCAGCCGATGGCCGCAGGTGAGCGGATGAAACGCGGCATCCGCTCTGCAAAGCGGTCTCGTCGGATCGGCACAGAATTTTTCCCGGGAAAGCAACAAGACCTCCGGCCTGCCCTTTTCAGGGGCAGACCGGAGGTCCTTTGTGCTTCACAATTCAGAACGAAGAAGCGGCTTACTGCTTGGTTTCGGGGGCCACCTCAAAATCGACCTTGCCCAGGTTGACATCAGCACGGACAATGGTGATCATCATGGCATCGCCCAGGCTCCAGTTTTTGCCGGACACCGGGTCCGAAAGGCGGATGCCCTCGGTCAGGGTGGTGCCGGTGGCCGTCAGGCTGGAAGCAGGCACAAAGCCCTCCACGCCATTTTCCAGCTCCACGAACACGCCGCGCTGGGTCACACCGGAAATGGTGCCCTCGTAGCACTCGCCCAAGTGGCGGCGGGCATACTCGGCCTTGTAGTAATCCTCCGCCTTGCGCTCGATCTGCATGGCCACCACTTCCCGCTCGCTGGACTGCTTGGAAGCCTGCACGGCAAAGTCGGTGTAGCGGACGATCATGGTCTCCTTATCGGTGCCGCTGAGCAGGTCGGTCATGATGCGGTGGATAGCCAGATCCGGATAACGGCGGATGGGGCTGGTGAAGTGGGCGTAATCCTTCAGCACCAGACCATAATGGCCCTTGGGCTTTTCCTCGTAGCACGCCTTGGACATGCAGCGCAGCATGCCGGTGTTGATGATCTGCTCAAACGGCGTACCGCGCACGCCCTCCAAAATCGCACTCAGCTCCTTGGGGGTGGGCACTTCCTTGGCAAAGTGATCGTTGATGCCGCAGGCCTGCAGCAGGCTGTGCAGACGCTCCAGCTTTTCGCCGTTGGGTTCCTCATGCACACGGTACACAAAGGGGATCTGCTTGACACGGGCAAAATGGGCCGCGCACTGGTTGGCCAGCAGCATGAACTCCTCGATCATGGATTCGCTCTCGCCGGAGGTGCGCTTTTTCACGTCGATGCAGTGGCCGTCCTCATCCAGGATCAGCTTCACTTCACCGCTTTCAAAGTCGATGCAGCCGCGCTCGGTGCGCAGGCGGGCGCGGTGGGCGTACAGCTCTTTCATCGCGGGCAGCTGATCCAGCACCTCGGCGTACTTAGCCTGGATCTCGGCATCCGCCGTCCCGGCCAGCAGGGCGTTGATCTCCGCGTACACGCCCTTGACCCGGCTGCAGATGATGGATTTGACAAAGCGGTAATCGGTCAGATTGCCGTCCTTGTCCAACCGCATCAGACAGGAGAATGCCAGGCGCAGCTCTTTTTCGTTCAGCGAGCAGATGCCGTTGGACAGGCTCTTGGGCAGCATGGGCACCACCTGGTCCGCATAGTACACCGAGGTGGCGCGGTTGAACGCTTCCTCGTTCAGTTCGCTGCCGGGCTTGACGTAGTGGGAAACATCCGCGATGTGTACGCCCAGTTCGTAGCCGCCCTCGGAGGTACGGGTCAGGCTGATGGCATCATCAATGTCCTTGGTCTCGGCGCTGTCGATGGTGAAGATCGGCAGGGCGCGCAGGTCCATACGTCCCTTGCAGTCAGCCTCTGAAACGGCCATGCCCTCAAACTTTTTGGCTTCCTCCCGCACCTTGTCCGGGAAACGGGTGTGGATGTCTTTGGCATAAAGCAGGGCCTTGGCGCAGCGCTTGGCTTCGTCCGAGCTGCCAAAGCGCATTGCCACGCCCACGCGGTGATCCTCCTGGCGGTTTCCGCGCAGCAGGATCTCCACAGCCACCTTATCGCCGTCCTTTGCGCCGCCCTCGCAGTCACGCATCAGCTGCATGGAAATGGCGGGGCAGTCGTCGGGCACGAACTTCAGCCGACCGTCGATGCGGCGGGCCGTGCCCACCAGGTCGTTCTTCTCGTTCAGGATGGCCAGGATCTCGCCCTCGTCGCTGCCCTCCACACGGGGATGGGCAAACTTTTCCACCAGAACATCATCGCCCGGCATGGCACCGCGGGTAAAACGGCCGGGGATAAAGATATCGCTGGTGCCGTCCTCCAGCATGACAAAGGCAAAGTTCTTGCCCAGTTTGACCACCTTGCACGGCAGTGCCTTTTCGGCACGGCCGGAACGGACGGTGAAGAACACGCCGGAACGCTGGCAGAGCACGGCATCGTGTACCAGCTCGTCCAGAGCCTCCATCACCTTGCGGTCCGCTCCACGGTCGCCGCCGAACTTTGCTTTCAGCTCTTTTACCGTGCAGGGCTGGTTCTGGACTGCACGCTCAATTTTTTCTCGTAATGCCATAGATCTTTTTTTACTCCTCATAGACAGAAAAACAGCCCCGCCTTACACGGGGCTGTACGCGGCTGCTCAGGCCAGACGGCTGGCAAACACGCAAGCCAGGATGGCCACCACAAAGAACACGATGCCTGCGATGCGGGTCACTTTGGCCAGCATCTGGTCAGCAGGGGTCAGACGAGCACTGTTTGCGCCGTATGCACTGCCGTTGATCGCACCGGAAAGGCCCTGACCGTGGGTGTGCTGCATCAGGGTGAGGATCACGATAACGACCGAGACGACCAGCAGGATTGCGCCGCCGACGATTTCAATGACAGACATGGATGGAACGCTCCTTTTATATTAGATTCATTGCGTCTGCATACAAATACGAGAATAATATAGCACAGAAATCCGCAAAATGCAAGAAAAACCGTGGTTCAGAGCAAAAAAGCTTCCAGCCCGGCGGCCGTGCGGGCAAAAATGGCCGCGCTGGAAACAGCCGGACTCTGCTGTGCGTCCTGCAGCACCACAATGGTGTACCTTGGTTCCTTTGCCGGAAAAAAGCCCGCGAACCAGAAGTTCTTGAGCTCTGCACCATTTTGGAACTGGCCCGTCTGAGCTGTGCCGGTCTTGCCCGCTGCGCTCTGCCCCAGACTGGCGGCCTCCTGGCCGGTTCCCTGCTCCACCACCCCGGCCAGCAATGTTTGCAGCACCTGCGCCGTGGTCTGCTTCATCCCCCGGCTGGCCCGTGGGTGGGCCAGGGTGGTCAGCTCCTCCCCGGTCGTTTCGTCCAGCGTACACTCGACCAGGATCGGGGTATGGAACACGCCGCCGCAGGCAATGGTGTTCATCATCCCGGCGATCTGCAGCGGTGTGGCCAGCAGCTCCCCCTGCCCGAAGCTGAAGTTCGCGCACGCTCCGCTGGAAGTCAAATTTTCCGGCCGGGGCAGATTGCCCGCCGCACTCTGCATCCGGCCCGCCAGTACCGCAGCCTGCCCAAAGCCCAGCCGCCGGGCCATGGCGCAGATCGTTTCCGGGCCCAGCAGCTGCCCCAGCCGAATGAAATAGCCGTTGCAGCTTTTTTCCAGCGCCGCTGCAAGGTCCACCTCCCCGTGCGCCGCACCTCCGGCGCAGCGGAACACCTGACCGTCCACCGCACACCAGCCGGGGCAGGTGTAGACCAGGTTCGTCTGCCCGCTTTCCAGCGCAGCCGCCGCCAGCACCGGCTTGAACACCGAGCCCACCGCGTAGGCCGCAAAGGCCCGTTCCAACAGCGGGCTGCCGGGGGCATCCAGGCTGTCCGCCACCTGCTCCGGGTCATAGCCCGGCACACTGGCGGCGGCGCGCAGCTTGCCCGTGGCCGTTTCCAGCACCAAAATACAGCCCTGTTCCATCGTCTGCGCCGCCACGGCCTCCACCGCTTGCTGGATATCGCGGGAGAGGGTCAGCCGCACGCCCACCGCGCCGCTGTCCGCCGGGGTCCGTTCCGGGGTGCTCCGCAGCCTGCCCTGCGCGTTGATGATGCACGTCAGGCTGTCTGCCTGCCCGCTGCCGGAAAGCTCTGCGTCCAGCGCCGCTTCCAGCCCGGCGGCTCCCCGGCCCTCGCCGTCGAGATACCCGACGAGCTGCGCGGCCAGCGGTGCCGCGCCATAGCGCCGGGCCACCGGCCAGCAAGCCACCCCCAGCGCAGAAACATCCCGTTCCACTTCCAGCAAAAAGGGCACGGCTGCATTCCGCCTGCGGTAAAGCTCCGCCTGCCCGGCCGCATCGGTATCGGAAAACAGCGTCGCATAGCTTTCCTCCCCCGGCACGCACAGCGCCATCCAGCGGCTGGAACCCCCTGTGAGCAGGCGGCCCTGGTGGTCGTAAAAATTGCCCCGCCGGGCCGGAAAGCTCAATGTGACCACACTTTGCGCCGCCGCACGGGCAGCATACAAGGGGTTGGAGCAGAGCCAGTATAACCGGCAAAGCACCACCGCAAAGCAGCCCACCAGCAGTGCATACAGCGCCAGCACCCGTTTACCGGACATCAAAACGCCCCCTTTCCTGCTTAGGTTGGGCAGGAAAGGAGGCGTTGATGCGTTCAGCCGCAGATTTTCCGGACAAGCTCTGCCGCGCGGGCGGCATCTTTGGCCGTTGCCGTTCCGGCATAGCGGGCGCGGAGATAGATCTGGCGCAGTTCGGCCTCCGCCGCGTAATCCACACCGGAAGCGCGGCCGGTCAGGTCCTGGCTGGTGTCGCCGGGCAGGATGGTCAGTCCGTGCGTCTCGCAGTAAGCCAGGTATCGGCGGTACTCCTGCCGGACACGGGCCTCCGGGCTGAGGAAAAAGGCAGGCCAGCGGCGGCGGACACGGAGCGTGGTCCGCTGTTTTTGGAGTGCAGAGGCACTGGGTTCCAAAGCAGAGCGGCCCCGGCGCAGGATGCGCCATACCACCCAGACCAGAACCGCTGCCGCCACAAGCATCGCGACGACCGCCAACACCTGCGGGCCGTCCATGAGGAGTCCGGTCTCCTCCCCGATGGCATCCCGCATGTCTGCCCCTCTGGCTTCGTACAGGTCGCCCATGGCGACCTGCCGGTTTGCAAAAAGCGCCAGCACCCACGCAATGGCATACCAGAGCTTTTGGAAGATCACCACGATGCCATGCGCCACCACGCGGTTCAGAATCCATTGCAGCACCGGTGCCAACAACTTGAAATAGACCGCTGAAACAACGGTTTTCACGCCATCCATCACCGCACTGCGGCTGAGCAGAAATGCAATGCCGCCCAGCGCCGCCAGCAGGCCGCCGGACACCAACAGATCCCCCGGCGCGGTGGACACGGCCAGGTCCTGCCGGGCCGTGCGGGCAAACCAGATCAGCGCCAGTGCCGCCGTAATGGCCATGGGAAGCGCCGTTGTCAGCACGGCATCCACATTCCAAAGCAGCATAAAGACACCGAACAGCGGCCAGGCCCGCAGCAGCCAGCGGAACCGCTCACCCTGCTGCACCGCCGAAAGGCCGAACTCCCCGCGCACCGCCAGCAGCACCACATAGCACACAGCCGGGAGATAGGCCGCTTTGTCCGCCGCTGTGGGCAGCCCCAGAAAGGCTGCTGCGCTTGCCAGCGCCAGTGCCGTGCAGAGCACCCGATTTTTCTGAAAATGGGATGCCGCCGCAAAGCAGGCCGCA
Source organism: uncultured Faecalibacterium sp. (assembly GCA_934547065.1). Classification (GTDB taxonomy): domain Bacteria; phylum Bacillota; class Clostridia; order Oscillospirales; family Ruminococcaceae; genus Faecalibacterium. The sequence goes on along the minus strand of CAKTEF010000008.1, from coordinate 2,586 downwards.
GGCCAGAGCAGTACCAGCGGCCCCGGCTGCCCGCCGAACTGCACCGCAAAAAAGCCTGCAAAGGCGTAGTAGAATGCCAGGTCTCCCAGCATCCGGAGTCCATGCAGTGCCATCATAAGGCAGTTTCCCCCTTTGCAGCAGTATTCCAGCTCTCCGGTGTCAGGAGCAGGAGCTCCATGCCCGGCATGGGGTTCAGGCAGGCGCTGGCCGTTTCTTCCGGCTCCGTGGTCAAAAAGATGCAGCTCGTCTGCTCCTGCGGGTGGTAGTACCGGGCGCAGAACTCCGCACACGGCTGGGCGGCCTGGCCAGTCGCGCGGCCCAGCATTTCCAGCACCCGGCGGTAATGCTCCGGGCCATACCCCTGCGGCACTTCCAGCGGCCGTTTCCACTCGTCGCCTGCGGTCACGGTCGCGTTCATCAGCAGGTCAAACGTTGCATTCAGGGCAAAACGGTAGGACACTGCCCGGTCCTCCAGGATGCGGCAGACTGTCCGCGCCATGGAATAGCACTGCTCCACCCGCTCCGGCTGGGTATAGCGCTCTGTGTCCGCGTGGACCAGCACCACCACGCGCGGCTCGGTGGTGTAATCGAACTTTTTTACCATCAGGCCAAGACCGCGGGCACTTTGCTTCCACGAGATGGCCCGCATGGGGTCGCCGCTGGCATATTCCCGGTAGCCCGCTGTCAGAACGGGATCCTCGTAGAGGTAGCGGTTCACTGAGACACTGCCCAGAAAGCCGCCCACAAGGTCCCCCAGCTCCGGAGCCTCGCACTCCCTGGGCGGGACGATGAGCTCATGGAACCCCCGCTCGGTGTGGGACTGCTCTTTCAGGCCGAGGAAGTCACCGCCAATGACCTGAAGCGGTTCCAACACATAGCGGCCCCGCTGCTGGATGCAGACCGGCACCTCAAACGATGCTTCCTGGTGCGGCCGCAGCCAGGTGGTGCGCCGCACGGTGTGCCCCAGTCCCACTCGATCTTTGGTCAGATTTTCCATCTTGCAGGGGACGAATTCCCGGCCCAGGTGGAGCCGCAGAGCCAAAAACGTCTTCCAATGCGGCCCAATATTCCGGATGGTCAGCGTCAGCTGCACCGGCTGGCCCGCTTCAATAAGGTGATCTTCCGTTTCCAGCCGCCCCTGCACATCGTCCAGGCTGTGGACGCAGGAGTACTGTTCCAGCCAGAACAGCAGAACGGCCAGCGCCAGCGCAAATACCACCGCCGCCATCAGACGTTCTCCAGCGGGACAGTGATCCCCGAAAGCAGCTTGCGCATCCGCTGGGCGGCGGCTTCCGCGTTCATACTACTGCCCAGGACCACGCGGTGGCACAGCACCGCCGGGGCCAGTCCCTTGACATCTTCCGGGATCACATAATCCCGGCCCTGCAGCGCGGCCCAGGCCTGAGCGGCCTGATACAGCGCCAGCGTGCCGCGCGTGGACACCCCGCTGACAAAGCCGCCCTGGGTGCGGGTGGCTTCCACAATGTCCATCAGGTAGTTTTTCACATCATCAGAGACACGCACCTCATGGTACGCGGCGCGGACATAGGTAGTCTCGTCCGGCGTGACCACCGGTTCCAGCTGGTCCAGCATGGTCTGGGCTGCGGGCCGGGCCATCACTTCCAGTTCCTGCTGCCGGGTCATATACCCCAGCGAGAGCCGCATGAAAAAGCGGTCCATCTGCGCATCCGGCAGCGGGAACGTGCCAAAGGATTCCTGCGGGTTCTGGGTCGCCAGCACCATAAACGGCTCTGCCAGGCGGCTGGTCACACCGTCCACCGTGATCTGCTTTTCCTCCATGGCTTCCAGCAGGGCCGACTGGGTGCGGGGCGTGGCGCGGTTGATCTCGTCCGCCAATACAAAACTGGTGAACAGCGGGCCGGGGCGGAACTCAAAGTCGCCGGTTTTCTGGTTATAGAAATTGATGCCCGTCAGGTCCGAGGGGAGCAGATCGGGTGTGAACTGCACCCGCCGGAAATCCCCGCCCAGCGTGCGCGCAAAGGCCCGCAGCAGCATCGTCTTGCCGGTGCCTGGCTTATCTTCCAGCAGCACATGACCGCCGCACAAAAAACAGACCAGGATCTTTTCAATCACATCGTCCTTGCCCACAATGATGCGGGCGCAGTTGGAGACTACCTTGTTCCGGTAGGCGGTAAATGCTGCAAGTTCCATAACAGTTTCCCTCTTTATTTTGATGAAGTGTTTCTATTATACCACATTCTCGCGGGGGAGGGCAACTTTTTCAAACGTTCAAAAAAGAGGCGGAGCCTCCCAAACAGGAAGCTCCGCCTCTTGCGACGTGCTTGATTTGGTTTTGCGCGAAGTACAGCTTAGTACATGCCGCCCTTCCAAACCACACTTTTGGAGCCGAATCACGAATATCGGGAAACTTAGACTTTTGTAGAATTATCAAGGCCACAAGCCGATTTTTCCAGATTCTCCGTTTTTGCACGATCCACGCTTTTCTACGCAAATCTACGCCACTTACCGGGTGATTGGCGTAAGTTTCGGCGTAAGTTTCGGCGTAAGCAATTCCGCTTCATACGTCGAAAATCACAGGTTGCCGGCGATCTGTTCAAAGGCTCT
>CAKTEF010000007.1 GCA_934547065.1 uncultured Faecalibacterium sp. | reverse complement strand
TACAGCACCTTGTTCACCTTTTCCATGACCTCGTTGCGGCACTCCACGCGCACGCCGATGTCCACGGTGCCGGGCTTGTGGGCAATGTGGTGTTCGGCACAGATCTTTTCCAGCCAGTCGGCCCCACGGCGGCCCGTGCCGATGACCACGGTGTCCGCGTAAACGGGGATGGGCTCCGCATCGTGCCTGCCCCGGATCAGTACGCCCTTGCACTCCTCGTTTTCCAGGAGGATGTTCTCGCACTCGGTGCCGAACAGCATCTCCACGCCGTTGTCGGCCAGATAGTTCTGGATGGCCAGGTACAGCTGCTGGGCTTTCTCGGTGCCCAGGTGGCGGATGGGGCAGTCCACCAGCTTCAGGCCGGCATGGATGGCGTTCTTGCGGATCTCCTTGATGTCCTCGCCGGTGTAGATGCCCTCCACATGGGGGTCGGCACCAAATTCCAGGTAGATCTTGTCGGTGTAGTCGATCAGCTCCTGGGCAAACTCCTCGCCGATCAGGGTGGGCAGGTCGCCGCCCACCTCGTAGGAAAGGCTCAGCTTGCCGTCCGAGAACGCGCCCGCACCGGAAAAGCCGGTGGTGATGGCGCAGGTGGGGCGGCAGTTGACGCAGTGGCCCAGCTCGGCCTTGGGGCAGTGGCGCTGTTCCACCGGCTTGCCCTTTTCGACCAGCAGGATCTTCTTTTTGCTGCCCCGGCGCAGCAGCTCCACAGCGGTAAAGATGCCGGCCGGGCCGGCACCCACGATGATCAGATCGTACGTTTCCATGTTCTCTTTTTCCTTTTATCCTTTGTTGTTCGATGGAAAGGCTTCCCCGTGGGGGAAGCTGTCGCGTCAGCGACGGATGAGGGAACGTCATTTTCCGATCCCGCCCGGTCAAGGCAGCATCGGACCACGGCTTCCACCTCACCTGCTTCACTTCGTTCAGCACCCTCCCCTCAAGGGGAGGGCTTTAGTCGTCCTCGGGATCTTCCTGCTCCACTTCGGCGCTCTCATCCACATGGTCCAGCTCCACGGCAGTGGCTTCGATATCGGCGGGGGTCACATCGGGGGCGATCACGCCGTCGCCGTTCAGATCCTGGCCGGTCACGGCTTCCAGCATGGACTGCGTTTCCGGATGCAGCTTGATAAAGCGCCGCACCGCAATGGCGGTGTACAGGGCACTGAGCAGGTTCAGCGCACCCTCAACGATGAGGATGATGCCAATGGCCATCACCAGCGTTTCCATGGCCCCGAACGGGTCCACGATCATCACGACACCCAGCGCGATGCTGAGCAGGGCCAGCAGCAAAAAGCCTTTCCAGCTGGAATACTGGCAGCGGCGCAGCTCTAAGGCGTTCTGGATGCGGCCCAGGCTGTCAAAGATGACGAACAGGCCGAACACGATGGGCAGGATGCGCACCACGATGTCACTGCGGATGATGAGGAACGCACCCAGCCCCAGGCACACCAGGCCGGAGATCAGGGTGAGCTGACTCTGGAATACGCCGCGCTCCACGGCAAAATAGCGCACCAGCTGCACGACGGCGCAGGCCAGCACCACGGCCCCCAGCGCGTAGCACACCACGTTCAGCGCCGTGCCGGGGACCAGGAGCAGAAAAACGCCCAGCCCCAGATAGAGCACGCTCATCAGGATCAGGTTCCATTTCAACTTTTTTCCCATCATGGGTCACGTTCCTTTCCGTTGCAGGATATTTCCACAGCTCCTTACGGTACGTTGTCGTACAGCGGAGCAATGACGGTTTTGTTCAGGCGGGCATAGAACGCAAAGCTCAGCAGCACACTGACCACTTCGGCGATCAGGAAGGCCCACCAGACCAGCTGGATGTTCCCACTCAGCGAGAGAAAGTAAGCGGCCGGCAGCAGCACGAACAGCTGGCGGCAGACCGAAACGATCAGGCTGAACACGCCGTTGCCCAGCGCCTGGAACGACGAGGACAGCACGACGCTCATGCCCGCCAGCAAAAAGTGCAGGCAGATGATGTGCAGCGCCGGGATGCCGATGGCCAGCATGGCATCGCTGGCGGCAAACAGGCCCAGCAGCTTGTCCGGCGCAAACTGGAACAGGCAGAAGCCGATGAGCATGATGCCCTCGGCATAGCACATGGCGCACCGGATGGTCTGCCGGACGCGGTCCGGTCTGCGGGCACCGTAGTTGTAGCTGATGATGGGCACCATGCCGTTGTTCATGCCGAAGATGGGCATGAACACAAAGCTTTGCAGCTTGAAGTAGACACCGAACACCGCAACGGCCGTGGCCGAGAACGCCATGAGGATCCGGTTCATGAAGAACGTCATGACGCTGCCCACACACTGCATGGCGATGCTGGGCAGGCCCACAAGGTAGATCCGCCTGATGGCTTCCGGGCTGGGGCGGAACCCGCGCCAGGAGAACTGGATGTCCGGGTTTTTCTTGATGTTGAAGAAGATGGCCATGCCTGCGCCGCAGAACTGGCCGATGACAGTGGCCACGGCTGCGCCGGTGGTGCCGGAAAGCGCCTCGCCGCAGTAGCCAAAGATAAAGATGGGGTCCAGCACGATGTTGACGATGGCACCGACCAGCTGGCTGACCATGCTCAGGTTGGTGCGGCCGGTGGCGGCCAGCAGCTTTTCGCTCATGGTCTGCAAAAACAGGCCCAGGCTGAACACGCAGCACACGGTCAGGTAGCGGATGCCCTGCCGGGCAATGTCCGCATCCTGGGTCTGGGCGTAGAAATAGGGTTTCATGCAGGTCAGGCCGATGACAAAGAACACGGCAAAGCTGCACAGCGCCAGGAAAATGCCGTTTTCGGCGGTCTGATTGGCGCGGTCCTGGTTCTTTTCGCCCAGGCTCTTGGAAAGCAGGGCGTTGACACCGACACCGGTGCCCACGCCTACGGCGATCATGAGATTCTGCAGAGAAAAGGCCAGCGAAACGGCGGTCAGGGCGTTTTCGCTGACGTGGGAGACAAAGATCGAGTCTACCACATTGTACAAAGCCTGCACCAGCATGGAGACCATCATCGGCACACTGAGCTTGACCAGCAGCGGGTTGATGGCCATGGTGCCCATGATGTTTTCCTGCGCGGCAGGGGCGGTTTTGGGTTGCTTGGTTTCCACGGGAACTCCTTTTTTGATGGTTTGGATAGAATGGCGGGTTTATCGATGCGTAGGGCTTGAGGGAACGACTCCCTCTTGCGGTGCCCAGCAATCGCTTCGTGCTGCAAGCAGCACTTGCGCTTTGCTGACCGCTGCGCCAACAGCTCCTCCCTGTATCGGCCGCAGGCCGCGGTCGTCGCCGTTGCCCAAAACATGGGCAGAGCGCAAAAGCGCCCTACCCACGCAGCATCATTGTTTTTTAGGGCCCTGCGGCCCGCAGGCGGAGAAGCGTTACTTCTCCGTCGTCTTTTCCTTGGCGGCCACAGCGTCCAGGATCATCTTCACGCAGGTCTCGCGGCCCAAGGCGGCGTTGATGGCCAGGTCGTAGTTGTGGGCATCGCCCCAGCGGTTCTGGGTGTAGTAGTTGTAGTAGGCAGCACGGTTGCGGTCGGTCTTTTCGATCTCCTCCTTGATGCCCTTTTCGTCGTGTGCCTTGACCAGCGGGTCGGTCTTGGCCAGCTCACGCCGCCACTCCACCGGTGCGTAAATGAACACGCGCAGCACATCCTTACGCTCCCGCAGCACATAATCGCCGCAGCGGCCCAGGATGACACAGGGGCCTTCCTCGGCCAGCTGCTTGATGATCCGGCTCTGCAGGATGAACACCTGATCGCCCAGCGGAAGCTCGTTGCCCATGGTATACAGGCTGTACAGCAGGCTGTGGGTATGGCGCTTTTCACTGGCAGCCACGGCTTCTTCCGAAAGGCCGGAGTGTTTTGCGGCCATGGTGATCAGTTCCTTGTCGTAGAGCTTGATGCCCAGTGCGTTGGCAACGTCCTCTGCAATGTAGTTGCCGCCGGTGCAGTACTCACGTCCAATCGTAATGATCGTCTTTGCCATAATGTGTTCCTCCTATGGTGATAAATTTATCCCGAAAGCCGCTTGGCGCGTCCGGCCCTGTCAGCCGGGCTGCGCGGAGCTTTGGTGATCGTTTTCCGGCGCGGGAGCCGGTTTGGGCGGTGCGGGAAGCCGGACCTCGGCTACCCGCATCTGGCCGGTCTGGTCCACGGCGTACACGCTGCACCGCCCGCCTGCGGCCAGCTGGTCGGGCGGGAACAGGATGCCGCCGTCCGGGGTGCGCTCCATCCGGCGGAACGTCCGGTGGGCGGTGGTGGCGTGGGCCACGCCGTCGTGCAGGGTGTAGGCCACCCAGCCGGAAAAATCCTCCGGCAGGGCATCGCGCCGACCCCGCTGCTCAAAGAAATAGCTGCCGTCCTCGGCCCGTGTCAGCTCACAGCGGATGCGGGCAGGCCGGGTGGTGGGGATATCGCGGGGCTTGGCCCGCAGTGCAATGGCCCGCCCGGTGAAGTAACGCAGGAAATCCGTCAGGGCCATGGTGCAGTTCACGGCTCCGTCGGTGTCGGCGGTGGGGTCATTCAACAGCACAAAATCCGCCAGCACGGCATCGTCGTGGCCAAAGCCGCGCAGACCCATCCACACGCCCACGGGGTCGCGCTGGCCGCGGATCCGCCGCTCCACCCGCACGGCCACGGAGCAGCCGTCGTGGATCTGGGTGCGCAGATCAGCCAGGTCCATCCAGGCCTGCCAGCACGGGAACCCGCAGCTGCCCGCCGCCGCCGCCGCAAAGGCGGCGTTGCCGGTGCTGCTGCTGGCGCTGTCCTCCATGGCATAGGCCACTTCCTCGGGCAGGATGTCCTCGCCCCAGCGGTTCATCAGCGCCGCCATGACAAGGGGCAGATCCATCTCCCGGCCAAAGCTGGGGTCGTGGGCGTTCAGGCAGTATTCCGGCAGGTAGAGCCGCCGGTTCAGCGCATGGCCGGTGTGCTTTTCCCACGTCAGGGGGCGCACCGCCGCCGCCAGCAGCCGGACCGCCGGGGTGGTTTTGTCGTCGTTGGTGGACAGATTGACCTGCAGCTGGATCCCGGTGCCGCCGCCGGGGGTGGCCACCGTTACGGTGTCGCCCATCAGAAAGACCAGGCCGTCCTCGCTTTGGGCATGGATGCTGCGCCGGGGGTAATCCGGAGCCCACTTGCCAAAGCTCATCCAGCCGGTCCAGCTGTTCCCGGCATACACGCGGCAGCGCACTTCCACCAGGGTGTTGCGGGGTGCCATGGCGTTCCAGCTGACGTTCAGGTTGCAGAACGCGGGCATGGCAAACTCCGGCGTGGTGTAGCTGCCGTAGGGCAGGTAGCGTCCGCCGGCCGTATCCAGCACCAGAGAGCCGCTGTCCAGCGCCACATTGTCCAGTGCCCCGCGGGAAAAGGTCTCAGTGCCCTGCAGAACCAGATTGTTCCGTTGTTCCATCCGCACTTCTCTCCTTTCCGCGCTGCGGGCGGTGTATCATGTTTCGTCGTGCGGGGTGCCGCGCTCAGCCCGCAGGGCATCTTCCAGTTCCGCATCGTGGAGTTTTTTGATGTTCTCCTCAATGTGGAACACCCGGTCCAGGTCGCCGTAAACGATCTGGCAGCAGACTTCGCACTGGAACCAGAAGCCGAATACCAGCATGAGCAAAAGGCCCAGCGGCATGCACAGGATCACAAGCCCCCAGAACAGGATGGTGACCAGGGCGGCTGCCAGCGCATGGGGCAGGAACGCGATCATGCAGTTCAGGCTGTTTTTCAGCGTCTGGCCCAACGGCTGGTCCAGCAGCACGATCTGCGGCCACAGGTAGGAAAACAGCATGTGCAGCAGCACCAGGTTCAGCACGGTGAGCACCCACATGGGCACGCCGACATTGGTGCCGTGGTACAGCAGGTTGAAGCAGAAATACACCAGGAAGATCTGGGTGGTGACCACCACGCAGTACAGCACGCCCGGCAGGATGCTGGCCTTGAAGTTGCGCTTGAACGCCTTGCGGTAAGTGACCCACCAGTACCCGGCCTCGTCACGCAGAGCGCGCAGCACGGTATCGTACATGCCGGCCAGCGCAGGCCCGGCCAGGATGCCGCCCGCAGCGGCGCTGACCAGCATCACGGGCAGGTTGTTCATGAGAAAACCGATGTACACCAGGCAGATCACCGGCAAAAACCCGATGCAGGTGAGCAGGTTTGCCAGGAACATCCCGTTCATATCGCGGCCGACCAGCTCAAAAAAGCGGCCGATACCGGTTTTGCGGGGAGCATCTTTCTCGACACCCGGCCCCGCTTTGAAATCTTTGGAAGACGGAAACAGACCCATTTGTTCAAAAAACCTTTCTTGCGGCACGGCAGCCCGGCAGGGCCGGGGATACCATTGTGCTGTCTTTCTGCTTATAAATATACCCGGAATTTGTGGAATTTGCAAGCCGCAAAGACCCTCATTTGTAAAAAAAGTGTGTTCTCTCCCATTTTGCGCGAAAGTGTGTTACAATGACAATGGCTTTTTGAGCCGGAAGGAGGAAAACCTGTGAGTATTCTGCGCACCATTGCGTTATTCGTTTATCTGTTCGGGTACATGATCGTTCATTACGGGGTCCTGCGCCGGGGCGAACGCGCCCTGGCCGCCGGAGACACGGACACCGTGGAACGGATCGTGGCCGAGAACATCCCCCGCTGGAGCCGGGGCGTGCTGAAGGTGACCGGCGTTCAGCTGGTGGTGGAGGGGCTGGAGAACATCCCCAAGGACACCCCCTGCGTGTTTGTGGGCAATCACCGCAGCTATTATGATATCCCGCTGCTGCTGGCCGGGCTGGACGCACCCCACGGCATCCTGGCCAAGGAGGAGCTGGGAAAGATCCCCCTGCTCAGCCGCTGGATGAAGCTGCTGGGCTGCGTGTTCGTCAAGCGGGACGATGTGCGCGCCTCGGTCAAGGCGCTGAACGATGCCACGGCCATCGTCCAGAGCGGCAAGAGCTTTATCATCTTCCCGGAGGGCACCCGCTACAAGGGCGAGGAAGGCGGTGCCGGGGAGTTCAAGAACGGCGCGTTCCGCATCGCGGTCAAAACCGAAGCCCCGGTGGTGCCGGTGGCCATTTCCGGTGCGCGGGCTCTGTTTGAGGCCCACGGCAACCGTGCCGTGCCCGGCCCGGTGCATATCCGGGTGCTGCCGCCCATCCGCACCGCCGGCATGAGCAAGGCGGAGCAGAAACAACTGCCGGATGCCGTGCGGCAGACCATCCTGGCACAGTTGTAAGGAGAACTATGGCAAGCTATCGTTACGAACGCGACATCGACCCCAAGGATCTTGCGCCCCGCGCCGAAAAGCAGTATACCCGCCGCCAGCGGTGGGCCAACTGGTGGGATTACAACCTGAAATGGGTGATCGTGATCGGCATTGCGGCGGCCTTTGTGGCCTACAATTTCATCGGACAGTATTTCTTTACCGTCAAGGCGGATTACAACGTGGCCGTGGTGGCCCCCTATTATCTGCCGGACGACACCGTGACCGCCCTGCAGGAGCAGCTGGCCGCCTATGGCGAAGATTTGAACGGCGACGGCAGGGTGGCGGTGACCCTGAACGTCTACACGCTGGATTATTCCGGCGGCGACACCCAGACCGACACCCAGGCCTACCTGACCATGGCGGGCACCACCAAGCTGGCCGCCGACGTGCAGGGCGGCCTGAGCGCGGTGTTTTTGCTGTATGATCCCGCCGGGTTCGAGGAGAGCACCGGCACCCTGCGGTATCTGGACGGCAGCCTGCCGGAAGCCGGAAACGACGGCGACTGGTGGAACATGGTCTACCGCTGGACCGACTGCCCCGTGCTGGCCGGGCTGGACCTGGGCGATTACCAGGCCGACACCACCCACGCCCAGGGCGGCAGCAGCCAGGAGTACCTTGCGGGGTTCTATGTCGGGATGCGCGGCGCATGGAACTCCGGCACAGCCGAAAACCTTGCCGGCGGCGAGGAGCTGTGGCAGGCCCTGACGGCCGGGGCAGTCTCCACCGTGGAGCCGGAGGCGTAAGGCCATGCGGTTCCGTGTGAAGTGCCGCGGCAAGGGTGCCCCCCGCCGCCCGGCGGCCCCGGCGGCTGCGCCCGCTTCCCCCGCCCCGCCCCGTGCGGCGGAGCTGGAAAACCCCTACGGCCGCTACTATGGCCGCGCCCGCAGCCGGGAAGAACTGAAAAAACCGTAAAGCGCGATGCCCTGCACCCGGAACGGCGCGGGGCATTTTCTTTGCAATTTTTTTCGCTTTATGGGGTCGGTGTTTGAAAAATTGTCCGCTTGGAAAGGATGCGGGCTTTGTTGTTTCCGTGTCCGGGTTATGGTATACTAATTCAGAATCACCGAAAAATCAGAGTGCAAAGGAAGTGGAACGATGGACGCACTGGAGAACGCCCGCCGGGAGATCGACGCGGTGGATGCCCAGCTGGCCGCCCTGTTTGAGCGGCGGATGGCCGCCGTGCTGGCCGTGGCGGAATACAAAAAGGAGCACGGGCTGCCCATCTTTGATGCCGCGCGGGAAAAGGTGGTGCTGGACAGGGCCGAGGCCCGGATCCGGGAACCGGCCCTGCGGCCCTATTACCGGGACCATGTGCAGAACCTGATGGACGTGGCCAAGCAGTACGAAGCCGAGGTGCTGGGGCGCGGCCGCGCCGCCTACCAGGGCGTGGAGGGGGCCTTTGCCCACATTGCGCTCAGGGCATTGTTCCCCCACGCCGAGGCCGTGAGCTACGCCACCTGGGACGAGGTGTTCGATGCCGTGGAACAGGGCGATGCCGCCCACGGTGTGGTGCCGTTTGAAAACAGCCACGCGGGCGATGTTTCCGCCGTGCTGGATCTGTGCTACAACCACCCGGATCTGTGGGTGGTGGATGTCTACGACCTGCCCATCTCCCAGAACCTGCTGGTGCTGCCCGGCACCCAGCTGGCGGATCTGACCCATGTGTACAGCCACCAGCAGGCCATCGCCCAGAGCGAGACGTTCTTAAAGCAGTTCCGCCTGCCGGCCACGGCCATGCCAAACACGGCCATGGCCGCAAAATATGTGGCCGAAACGGGCGATCGGACCAAGGCGGCCATTGCCAGCGTGGAAACGGCGGCGCTGTACGGGCTGGAAGTGCTGGTGCCCCGCATCAACACCGACGGCGACAACACCACCCGCTTTATCGTGCTCAGCCGCGAAAAGCCCACGGCGGGCAACCGGTTCTCGCTGCTGTTCACGGTGGACAACAAGCCCGGCAAGCTGGGCGAAGTGATCCAGATCATCGGTGCCAGCGGCTTCAATATGGAATCCATCAAGAGCCGGCCCATGCCCCATGTGCCCTTTGAATATTATTTTTATGTTGAGCTGGTGGGCGACCCCACCGCCGACGAGACTGCCGCGCTGCTGCGCGAGCTGAACCATACCTGCCGCACGGTACGGCTGTTAGGAGTGTATACAAAATGAGCGATTTGATCGGAACCAAGCTTACCATGAACCTGGGCGAGCGAAGCTATGACATCATCCTGAAGAACGGCGCACTGGAAAACCTGTACCAGTTTGCCCGGCTGGACCGCCGGGTGGCAGTCGTCACCGACAGCGGCGTTCCGGCCCAGTATGCCCAGCGGGTGGCCGACCAGTGCCGTGAGGCAAAGATCATCACCGTGCCCCAGGGCGAGGGCAGCAAGAGCTTTAAGATCCTGGAATCCGTGCTCCGGCAGATGCTGGAGTTCGGCATGGGCCGCGGTGACCTGGTGGTGGCCGTGGGCGGCGGCGTGGTCGGCGATCTGGCCGGATTTGCCGCCTCCATCTATATGCGCGGCATTGATTTCATCAACTGCCCGACCACCACCCTTTCCATGATCGATTCCTCCATCGGCGGCAAAACAGCCGTGGATCTGGGCGACACCAAGAACATCGTGGGCGCGTTCTGGCAGCCCAAGCTGGTGATCGTGGACCCGGATACCCTTTCCACCCTGCCCCGCCGCCACTACATCAACGGCCTGGCCGAGGCGGTCAAGGCGGGCCTGCTGGCCGACCCGGAGCTGTTCGCCATCTTTGAAAAGGGCGATATCGACGGCCAGATCAACGAGATCATCTGCCGCAGCCTGCGGTTCAAAAAGAACATCGTGGAGCAGGACGAGACGGAGCGCGGGATGCGCAAGGCTCTGAACTTCGGCCACACCATCGGCCACGGCATCGAGGCCGTCAAGGGCATCAAGGGCCGCCGCACCGTGGGCCTGTTCCATGGCGAGTGCGTGGCGCTGGGCATGCTGCCCATGATCGAATCCAAGGCACTGCAAAAGCGGGTGCGGGCGGTCTACCGCCGCCTGGGGCTGCCCCTGCGCACGACCTATAACAAGGAAAACGTGCTGGCGGAGATGCTGCACGACAAAAAGGCCCAGGGCGGGCAGATCACCGTGATCAAGGTGCCGGGCCTGGGCTGCTGGAAAGCCGAGACGATCCCGGTGGAGGGCCTGCGGCCCCTGCTGGGCATGGAGGAGTAACACGGTATGAAAAACACATTCGGCGCAGACCTTGCCCTGACCATCTTCGGCGAGAGCCACGGCCGCGCGGTGGGCGCTGTGCTGGACGGCATGGCCGCCGGGGTGCCGGTGGATGAGGCGTTCCTGGCCGCCTGCATGGACAAGCGCCGCGCACGGGGCGACGGACTTTCCACCCCCCGCGTGGAAGCCGACGCGGTGCAGCTGCTGTCCGGTGTGGTCAATGGCCGCACCACCGGCACCGCCATTGCCCTGATGATCGAAAACCGGAACACCCGCAGCGCCGACTACGCCAAAACGGCGGACCTGCTCCGCCCCGGCCACGCGGATTATACGGCCTACGCCAAATATCACGGCTTCCAGGATGCACGCGGCGGCGGGCATTTTTCGGGCCGGGTCACGGCGGCGCTGGTGGCGGGCGGTGCCATCGTGCTGGGGGCGCTGGACCGGGCCGGCATCAACATTGCGACCCACATCGGGCGGTGTGCCGGGGTGGCCGACACCCCCTTTGCGCTGGATGACTCCGCCGCCCTGGCCGCCCAGGCCGAACGGCTGCTGGCCAAAACCGAGGGCTTTGCCCTGCTGGACCCGGCGGTGGAAGAACCGATGAAAGCGGCCATCCGCGCCGCCGGTGCCGAGGGCGACAGCGTGGGCGGCGTGCTGGAAACGGCCATCCTCGGCCTGCCCGCCGGGGTGGGCGAGCCGTATTTTGACAGCATGGAAAGCACGCTGGCCCACCTGGCCTTTTCCATTCCGGCGGTCAAGGGCATCGAGTTCGGCACCGGGTTCGGCTTTGCCGATCAGAAAGGCTCCGAGGCCAACGATGCGTTCCGGATGCAGAATGGGCGTGTGGTCACGGCCACCAATCACAATGCGGGCCTGAACGGCGGCATCTCCAACGGGATGCCTGTGGTGTTCCGCACCGTGGTCAAGCCTACGCCCAGCATCTATAAACAGCAGGACACCGTGGATTATATCGCAAAAAAAGACGCGAAGCTGTCCATTCAGGGCCGGCACGACCCTTGCATCGTGCCCAGAGCTGCCATCGTGCAGACCTGCGCGGCAGCGCTGGCGGTGGGCGATCTGCTCACGGCCCGCTACGGCACGGCCTGGATGGAAAACCCCACCGAATACCGCAGGGAGGAACAATAAATGGAATACGGACTCATTGGCGGAAAGCTGGGCCACTCCTACTCCAAGATCATCCACGAGATGCTCTGCGGCTACCGGTACGAGCTGTGCCCCCTGCCCACCGAGGCCGAGGCCCGCGCATTTCTGGAAAAGCGGGCGTTCAAGGCCATCAACGTCACCATCCCGTATAAGCGGCTGGTGATGGAATATTGCACCTATCTCGACCCCCGCGCCAAGGCCATCGGGGCCGTGAACACCGTGGTGAACAAAAACGGCCTGCTCTATGGCTACAACACCGATTATCTGGGCTTTGCCCATCTGTGCGCGGCCCACGGGGTGGACTTTGCGGGCCGCACGGTGCTGATCCTGGGCACCGGCGGCACCCACAACACCACCCGCGCGGTGGCGCTGGACCGGGGCGCGGCCCGGGTGCTCACGGTCAGCCGCACGCCGGACAGGGCAAAGGGCGAGCTGAGCTACACCGAAGCCGTTTCCAGCGGGGCGCAGATCGTGGTCAATACCACCCCGGCGGGCATGTACCCCAACGTGGGCGTGTGCAGCCTGGATGTGGCCGCCATGCCGGGGCTGGAGGCCGTGGTGGACGTGGTGTATAACCCGGACAAGACCGAACTGGTGCTCCGCGCCGAGGAGGCCGGGGTGCCCGTGGCCGTGGGCGGCCTGGAAATGCTGGTGGCACAGGCCGTGTATGCGGCCGAATATTTCCTGGACCGGAAGTTCGGGGATGCCCCGGCCCGGATCCGCCGGATCACAGCCGCCCTGCGCAAGGAGCAGCTGAACGTGGTGCTGGTGGGGATGCCCTCCTGCGGAAAATCCACGCTGGGCAGGCTGCTGGCAAAGCAGCTGGGCCGCACCTTTGTGGATCTGGACGAGGAGATCGTCAAGGCCGACGGCCGCAGCATCCCGGATATCTTTGCCGCCGAGGGCGAGGAGGGGTTCCGCCGCCGCGAAAGCGAGCAGACGGCCCGCTTTTCCAAAGAGGGGCGGCAGGTGATCTCCTGCGGGGGCGGCATCCTGAAAAAGCCGGAAAATCTGCGTGTGCTGCGCCAGAACGGCGTGGTGCTGTTCCTTGACCGGCCGCTGGAAGAACTGACCGTGGGCGGCGGCAGGCCCCTTTCCAGCAGCCCGGAGGCACTGAGGCAGATGGAGAAAGAGCGCCGCCCGCTCTACCTTGCGGCGGCGGATGCTGTTGTTCTCAACCGGACCACCGTTGCGCAGGCCGTGGATGCGGCGCTGGAGGCACTGGATGAAATTTTTAGTGATTAACGGCCCCAACATCAACCGGATGCAGTTTTCGGAACCGGGGGTGGAGGGAACCATCGACTACGACACCCTGCTGGATTCGATCGAGAGCTGCTGCGCCCAGATGGGCATTGAAACGGACTTTTTCCAATCGAACCACGAGGGCGACCTGATCGACGAGATCCAGTCGGCGGCAGGCCGGGCCGACGGCATCATCCTGAACCCCGGCGGCTACGCCTATTACAGCGTGGCCATCCTGGAAGCGCTTCAGGGATGCAGCGTTCCGGCTGTGGAAGTGATGCTTTCGGCTGACCCCAGCGGCAAGGAGCCGTTCCGGAGCGTGGATGTGGTCTCGTTCGGCTGCCAGGGCCGCTTTGCAGGCGAGGGTGTCAGCGGATACCTGCACGCCTGCGCCTATCTGGTGCAGCTGCTCCGCCTGGACGGCGGTGCCCAGAGCCATCTGGTGCAGTAATACCCTCTCGGTCAAAGCCCGGCGCGCAAGCGCCTGAGAAGGCGAGGATGCTGAAAAAGAAAGGAACGCAAAGAGATGATCATTTCAACCAAAAAAGGGACCCCGAAAGAAGAACTGGAAAAGATCGTGGATCGGTTTGAAAAGCAGGGCCTGGACGTGACCCTGATCACCGGCAAGGATTATAACGTGTTCGGCCTGGTGGGCGACACCACCAAGATCGACGAGCGCGATGTGCTGGCCAACCCCTGGATCGACAACGTGACCCGCGTTTCGGCCCCTTATAAGCGGGCCAACCGCCTGTTCCACCCGGCCGATTCCGTGATCGACTGCGGCGGCGTGAAGATCGGCGGTAAGGAGAAGATCGCCGTGATGGCCGGTCCGTGCAGCATCGAGAACGAGGAGCAGGCCCTGCGCATTGCCCAGAGCGTCAAGGCGGGCGGCGCGGCCCTGTTCCGCGGCGGTGCCTACAAGCCCCGCACCTCCCCCTACTCGTTCCAGGGCCTGGAGACCGAGGGCATCCTGGACATGGTCAAGGCCCGCGAGGCCACCGGCCTGCCCATCGTGTCCGAGCTGATGAGCGAAGACCGCATCCCGGAGTTTGAGGAGTACGTGGACGTGGTCCAGATCGGTGCCCGCAACATGCAGAACTTCCAGCTGCTCAAGGCGGTGGGCAAGATGCACAAGCCCGTGCTGCTCAAGCGCGGCCTGTGCAACACCATCGAGGAGTGGATCATGAGCGCCGAGTACATCATGGCAGGCGGCAACGAGCAGGTCATCCTGTGTGAGCGCGGCATCCGCACCTTTGAAAAGTACACCCGCAACACGCTGGACCTCTCGGCGGTGCCCATCATCCACGAAAAGACCCACCTGCCCGTGATCGTGGACCCCAGCCATGCCACCGGCAAGGCAAACCTGGTGGAGCCGATGATGATCGCCGCTGTGGCTGCCGGTGCCGACGGCCTGGAGGTGGAGGTCCACTACGACCCCCGCCACGCCTGGAGCGACGGTGCCCAGTGCCTGACCCCGGATTCCTTTGCACAGGCCATGGCGAAGTGCCGCCAGGTGGCATGGGCCATTGGGCGGGATATGTAAGACAATGAACATTACGATGAAACCAAGCCGGACGGTGGGCGGCAGCATCACAGCGCCCCCCAGCAAAAGCATGGCGCACCGGGCGGTGCTCTGCGCGGCGCTGGCCAAAGGCACCTCCCGCATCCAGAATCTGGAATTCAGCAAGGATATCTCCGCCACGCTGGGCGCGGCCGGGCAGCTGTGCGCCCGCGTGGCCGCCGGAGCGGACGATGCCGTGGTGGAGGGGCTGGGCCGGTTTCTGCCGGTGGATGCCCCGGTGGACTGCTGCGAAAGCGGAAGCACGCTGCGGTTTCTGATCCCGCTGGCCAGCCTGACCGGCCGGGAAGTGACCTTTACCGGCCGCGGGCGGCTGATGGAGCGGCCGCAGTCGGTGTATCAGACGCTTTACAGGGCGCAGGGGCTGCGGTTTGAACCTACGCCCGGCGGCCTGACCGTGGAGGGCGCACTGCGCGCCGGGGAATACGAGCTGGCGGGCAATGTGTCCAGCCAATTCATCAGCGGGCTGCTGTTTGCGCTGCCCCTGCTGCCCGGCACCAGCACCCTGCACCTGATCCCTCCGGTGGAGAGCCGGAGCTACATCGACATGACCCGTGCGGTGCAGGCGGCGTTTGGCATCACCAGCCGCTGGCTGGACGGGACGACGCTGGAGATCCCCGGCGGCCAGCACTATACCCCCTGCGATTACACCGTGGAGGGCGATTACAGCCAGGCGGCGTTCCCTGCCGTGCTGGGGGCTGTGGCCGGGGGCGTGACCCTGACCGGCCTGGCGGAACAGACCTTACAGGGCGATGCCGTCATCCTGGACATCCTGCGCCGGTGCGGGGCACGCTTTGCCCGCACGGAACAGGGCATCACCTTTGAAAAGGCCCCGCTCCATGGGGTGGACATCGACCTTGCCGACTGCCCGGACCTGGGCCCCGTGCTGATGGTGCTGGGCCTGCTGTGCGAGGGCACCACAGTCATCCGCAATGCCGAGCGGCTCCGCATCAAGGAGAGCGACCGCATCGCGGCCATGGAAACGGAGCTGCGGGCCTGCGGCGGCATCCTGGAAAGCGAGGGCGGCACCATTACCGTCACGGGCTGCGCCGGGGCGCTCCATGCCCCGGCGGCTCCCCTTTCCGGCCACAACGACCACCGTGTGGTCATGAGCCTTGCGGTGCTGGCGCTGGCGGCGGGTCTGCCGCTGCCCATTGCCGGGGCCGAGGCCGTGGAAAAGAGCTGGCCGAATTTCTTTACAGCCATCAAGCCATTGGGCGCGGAGGTGGAATATGCTGGATAAAACAAAACGGTATCTCGTGGTGGGCCTGGGCCTTCTGGGCGGCAAGTACGCCCTGGAGCTGACCAAAGCCGGGTTCCATGTGGACGGCATCAACCGCAGCGAGGGCCACTTGCAGTATGCGCTGGACCACGGCTACATTGCCGGCGGCAAGACCCGCGATTTTGAGGACCTTGTGAGCCAGGCCGACCATATCATCTTCGGTTTGTACCCCACGGCCCTGATCGAGTGGTTCAAAACCTACGGCCATCTGCTGAAAGAGGGCTGCATCTTCACCGATGTGTCCGGTGTCAAGACCGGGCTGGTGGAGCCGGTGCAGGCCATGTGCAAGCCGGGCGTGGAGTTCATTGCCAGCCACCCCATGGCCGGGCGCGAGACTTCCAGCGTGGAGCACGCAGCCGAGGTGAACTTTGCCCCGGCCAACTTCATTGTGACCCCCACCGAAAAAAACACGCCGGAGGCCGTCGCCTGGGCCAAAGAGCTGGCCGGGGTGCTGGGCTTTAAGCACATCTGCACCCTGACGGTGCAGGAGCACGACAAAATGATCGGCTACGTCAGCCAGCTGTGCCATGCCATCGCCGTCAGCCTGATGTGCGCCAACGACAACACCTCGCTGTGCGAGTACACCGGCGATTCGTTCCGTGACCTGACCCGCATTGCACGCATCAACGATAAAATGTGGGCGGAGCTGTTTTTGTGGAACCGGGAGAACCTCATCAGCGAGATCGATCAGTTCGACACCGCGCTGGATGCCCTGCGCAACGCCCTTGTGGCCGGGGACCGGGAGAAACTGGAAGAAATGTTCCGCCTGTCCACCCAGCGCCGCGCAGCGTTTGACAAAAAGCTGCCGGAATGACCAGAGGCTGACGCTGCCAGAGAACACAGGGCCCGCCGCCTGACAAGAAAATACTTGGTCCTGCCCGGCCTGCCAAGGCTTCCCCTTGAGGACAGACTCCCTCCGGCCGGAGGGAGATATCGCGCAAGCGATAAAGGGAGGACAGCTGTCTGCGCAGCAGACTGATGAGGTGGATGCCTTGCGGCAGATGCTGATTTTGGTACCGTAGGCGGAGATGACAGAGAGGTTGTGCAAAGGACCACCCAACATAAAAAGATGAGGTGCATGGAATGCCCAAACAGGAAGGTCAGAAATCCAAACTGCTGGCGCTGCTGCGCATCCTGGAGCAGAAAACCGACGAAAACCACCTGCTGAACGTGCCGCAGCTGGTGGAGCTGCTGGAACGCCAGGGCATCCGCTGCGAGCGCAAGAGCGTGTACAGCGACATCGAGGCACTGGGAGCCCTGGGCTATGACATCCGGCTGCAGCGGGGCCGGGGCGGCGGCTATTTTCTGGCCAGCCGCACCTTTGACCTGGCCGAGCTCAAGCTGCTGGTGGATGCCGTGCAGGCCAGCCGGGTGGTCTCCGGCAATACCAGCCGCCGCCTGATCCGCAAGCTGGAAAAGCTCTGCTCCGATTACGAGGGCGGCCAGCTGCAGCGCCAGGTGTATGTGGAGGGCCGCCCCAAAACGGACAGCAAGAGCCTGCTGTACAGCATCGACGCGCTGCACGAGGCTATCAATACCGGCAAGATGGTGGAGTTCCACTACAAAAAGACGGGCCGCCCGGAAAAGCGGCTCATCAGCCCGTGGCACCTGGCGTGGGAGAACGGCTGCTATTACCTGATCGCTTATTCAGAGGAAAAAGGCATCCGCCACTACCGGGTGGATCGGATGAGCGGCGTTCGGGCGCTGGATGCGCCCCGCCAGGGCAGCGAGCAGTTTGAACGCTTTGACCTGCCCGCCTATCTGCGCAAGCATTTTGAGATGTACGGCGGCCCGGAGCACAGCGTTACCCTGCGCTGTGCCGGGGAGCTGGAAGTGGCCATGCGGGAGCGGTTTGGCCCCGCGCCGGTGTTCCTGCCGGAAGCCGACGGCAGCTTCCATTTCACGGTGCCGGTATGCGTCAGCGACCGGTTCTTTGGCTGGGTGTGCGGCTTTGGCGGCAAGGTGGAGATCACCGGCCCGGAGCCGGTGCGCCAACAGTTCCGCGCACTGACCGGCCGGCTGGCAGAGCAGCACGGATAAGAGCAGCAAAAAACGGACAGCAGTGCTGCCCGTTTTTTGCTTGGGTCGATTTTAAGGTTCCTCCGGCTCCGGCAGTTCCAGGTCGCTGGGCAGGATCACGTCCAGCGCGGCGGCGGGCTCGGCCACCAGGCGGCGGCTCTGGCGGAAGATGGCTTTTTCCAGCGTGTTGCGGGCCAGGCGGCCGTTGCCTGCGGTGCGGCTGTCGGCAGCCTGCCAGCGGGCATAATAATGGAGCAGAGGCCCGGTGCAGCTTTCGGCCAGCTGATAGCCCTTGTTTTTGGCCAGCACCTGGGTGATCTGCATCAGCTCCTCGGCGGTGTAATCCGGGAACTCGATCTTGTTGGGGAAACGGCTGGCCAGGCCGCTGTTGGCGGTCAGGAACGTTTCCATCTCCTGGGTATAGCCCGCCAGGATCACCACCAGATCGTCGCGGTGGTCCTCCATCCCCTTTACCAGGGTGTCGATGGCTTCCAGCCCAAAGCTGTCCTGCTCGCCCCGGTACAGGCTGTATGCTTCGTCAATGAACAGCACGCCGCCCAGTGCGCTTTCGATCACGCTGGTGGTCAGGGGGGCGGTGTGGCCGGTGTAGCGGCCCACCAGATCGCCCCGGCTCACCTCGATCAGCTGGCCGCCCCGCAGCGCCCCGATGGCCTTGAGGTACTTTGCCACCAGCCGGGCAATGGTGGTCTTGCCGGTGCCGGGGTTGCCGGTAAAGATCATGTGCATGGAAAGGCTGGCCGTTTTGAGCCCGGCGGCAGCGCGGCGCTGCTGCACCTGCAGGTTGTCGGCCAGGCCGAACACATACTCCTTGACGGGGGCAAGGCCCACCAGCTCCGAGATCTCGGCCCGGATCTCGTCCAGCGCGCCGGTGTAGGCGGCGGGCAGCAGGTCGAACAGCGGAGCGGGGGCGGCATCCCCCAGCCGGAACAGCAGCCCCTCCGGCGCGGCGGTCAGGGTGACGGTGCCGGAAAGCGTTGTGTCCGTTTGCAGGCAGTATTCGCTCAGGGCGCGGAAGATGCGGTCACAGCAGGCGGCCAGCCCGGCAGCCCCTTTCTGGGGCGTACACTGGGCGGCAACATAGTCCCGCACGTCGGCCCCGGCGGCCAGGGTCAGCCCCAGCCGGGTCTTTACCTTTTGGGACAGTGCGTTCAGCTGCTGGGCGGCCAGGGCGGCCAGATCCTCCCGCGTGTAGGCGCTGGTCTGGCAGACATCGCCCAGGGCCGAGACGAACGCGGCCCCGAACCGGTCGGCCAGCGCCTCCCGCCCGCGGACCGAGAAGAACACCAGATATTTGCCGCAGGGGTCGATCCGGCTCACGGCACCGGGGGCCAGGGCGGTGCCGGCATCCACTAAGATGCCCTCCTTGTTCACCAGATACCGGCTGGACAGGGGCGCACTGCCCTTGACCGCCAGATCGGAAAGCGTTTTGAGAAAGCCGGGGTGGCAGCTCTCGTAGTGCTCAAAGGCCAGGATCTCGCCCGGCGCGTGGAGCGCGGCGTACAGGTCCTGCAAAAACAGCTTTTCTGCCCCGGCGTTCGGGTAAAGCGCCAGATCCAGCACGGCGATCCTGTCGTTTTGCAGCAGGCCCCGCGCGGCCATGCAGCGGGCGGTTTCTTCCAGCGCAAAATGCCGTCCGGTGCCGCTGCCGCCGCAGATCAGGATCACGTTGCGGGCGGCCGGAGCTTCGGTGCCCAGCACAAAGGGACGGCGCATGGCCCGCACTACCTCATCCACAAAGGCATCCTGGCCCAGAACGGTCTGCTTGACCTCTGCGGCCAGGCCCTCAAAGCTGCCCAGGTGCTCCGGCTTTGTCTCCGCCGTGCCCTTGGCCAGCAGGCCGTCGGCCTCCATGTCCCGCAGCATCCGGCGGCTGTCGGCCAGGGCGGCTGAGGGGTCAGGCTGCTGCCGGATCTGGGCCGACTGCTGGCGCAGCAGTTCATCCAGACGCTTTTGCTGCTCCAGCAAAGCGGCGTTCAGGTCCGGCAGGGGGCCGGAGCCGGACGTTTTCGGCTTCTGGGCGGCCGTGGGGGAAGTCTTGAATTTTCCACCGGGGCCGAACACGCCGTTCATCAGGCTTTCCCAATCGTCGGTATATGCCATAAGAGTTCCCTCCGTGCTGTTGTATTTTTTTCAGTATAGTGTACTTGCGCCGGTTTTGCAAGGAAAGTCTTGAAATAAGGGGCAAAGTCCGTTACACTATTC
This sequence comes from uncultured Faecalibacterium sp., assembly GCA_934547065.1. Classification (GTDB taxonomy): domain Bacteria; phylum Bacillota; class Clostridia; order Oscillospirales; family Ruminococcaceae; genus Faecalibacterium. The sequence continues at coordinate 56,906 of CAKTEF010000007.1, read as the reverse complement.
CCAGAGAAAGGATGAGATGCCATGACAGCTGCAGAATGGAAAAACCGCTTTGAGAGCGAGGCCTTTGCCCGCCAGACGGAATACCACGGCCCGCTGGGGGCGGAGTATTCCCCGGCGGGGACGCATCTGCGGCTGTGGGCCCCCACGGCGCACCGGGTGGCCGTGAACCTTTACCGCCGGGGCGACGGCGGCAGCTGCCTGGCCACCCTGCCGCTGACACGGCGGGGCAGCGTGTGGGAGCTTTATCTGCCCGGCGACCAGCACGGAACCTATTATACGTTTACGGTGGAAACGGACTGGGGCAGTTGCGAAGCCGCCGACCCCTACGCCCGCGCAGCCGGGGTGAACGGGGAGCGGAGCATGATCCTGGACCCTGCCCGCGCCGACCCGCAGGGCTGGGCGCAGGATCTGCGCCCGGTGATCCCCCCCGCCCGCCGCACGGTGTGGGAGGTCAGCGTCCGGGATTTTTCGCAGGATCCGGCCAGCGGCGTACACACGGCCTGGCGGGGCAAATTCCTGGCCTTTACCCAGAAAGGCACCACCCTGAGCAGCGACGGCATCCACCCCACCTGCCTGAACTACCTCAAGCGGCTGGGGGTGGGCTATGTGCAGCTGATGCCCATATTTGACTTTGGCAGCGTGGACGAGAGCCGCCCCCTGACACGGCAGTACAACTGGGGCTACGACCCCGCCAACTTCAATGTGCCGGAGGGCAGCTACTCCACCGACCCCACCCGCGGCGAGGTGCGGGTGCGGGAGTGCAAGCAGATGATCGCAGCGCTCCATGCGGCGGGCATCGGCGTGGTGATGGATGTGGTGTACAACCACATGTACCGCGCAGACAATGTGCTGAACCGGGTGGTGCCGCTGTATTATTTCCGCCAGAACGAGGATGGCGGCCTTTCCAACGGCAGCGGCTGCGGCAACGAGTTTGCCAGCGAGCGGCCCATGGCGCGGCGGTATCTCATCGATTCGGTGCTGTACTGGGCGCGGGAATACCACATCGACGGCTTCCGGTTCGACCTGATGGGCCTGTACGATGTGGAGACGATGAACCTGCTCCGGGCCGAGCTGGACAAACTGCCCGGCGGGCGGGAGATCCTGATGTACGGCGAACCCTGGCAGGGCGGGGCCAGCGCCCTGCGCCGGTACGAGGCCAACAAAAACAATCTGGCCATGCTCAACGACCGCATCGGCATTTTCTGCGACAACACCCGCGATGCCATCAAGGGCGGCTGCTTTGACGCGCGGGAGCCGGGTTATGTGGAGGGCAGACCCGGCAGCTTCTGGGACATTGGCGGCGCGGTGGCGGCCTGGTGCCGCAGCAGCGTCCTGCCGCCCCACAAGCCGGGGCAGATCGTGAGCTATGTTTCGGCTCACGACAACTTTACCCTGTGGGATAAGCTGTTGATGGTGCGTTATGCCCGGCCGGAGTTTGCGGCCATGGACACAACGGCGCTGGCCCAGAACCGGCTGGCGGCGGGCATCTATCTGACCGGGATGGGCCTGCCGTTCTGGCAGGCGGGCGAGGAGTTCGCCCGCACCAAAAAGGGCCGGGGCAACAGCTACCGCTCCTCCCCGGCGCTCAACCGGCTGGACTGGAAGCGGGCGGCCCGGTTCCACGGGCTGGTGGACTATTACCGGGGGCTGCTCGGGCTGCGTGCCGCGTTCCCCCGGCTGGGCGCACTGGACGCGGCCAGCCCGCAGGCCATCGAGTTCTTTGCGCTGGAACCGCCGCTGGTGGGCTGGCGGCTGCCCGCCGCCTGGGGCGACGGTGCGGCCTGGGGTGCGCTGTGCGTTTATTATAATCCCACCGAAACGGCACAGGTGGTCTGCCTGCCGCAGGGCCGCTGGAAGCTGCTGAGCGACGGCGTTTCCTCCAGCCTGTGGCGGGGCGAGAGCCGGGTCTGCACCGGGCGGACGGTTCTGCTGCCGTGGAGCGCCACCGTGTTCGGCCAGGTGGAATAAAAAAGCGATCCCCGGCCTGCAGCTGCAAACCGGGGATCGCATTGTTTTAAGCTTTGATCGCTGCGCAGGGCGCGGGATCAGGAGTTTTTCTGAGCCTGCGCAGTGGCGGCGTTCTTTTCGCCCAGAGTCAGGCTGACGGTCTGCATCTGGCCGTCGCGGGCCACGGTGATGGAAAGGGTGTCACCGGCCGCATGCTGCTGGATCAGGGTGCCAAGATCGTCTTTCTGGGCGATCTCGGTGCCGTCGATGCTCACGATGCGGTCACCGGCCTGCAGCCCGGCCTTGTCGGCGGGGCCGCCCTGCACCACGTCCACAACGTAGACACCGTAGGCATTGACATTCAGCTGGGCTGCGGTCTGCGCATCGGTCACGGCCAGATAAGTGATGCCCATGTAGGGGCGGCCGGAGACATAGCCGTTTTCCAGCAGGTCCTGTGCCACGGAGATGGCATCGTTGATGGGGATGGCAAAGCCCAGACCCTCGGCATCGCTGCTGGAGGATTTGGCGTTGACCAGGCCGATCAGCTCGCCGTTCCTATTGAACAGGCCGCCGCCGGAGTTGCCGGGGCTGACGGAGGCATCCATCTGGATCAGGGACATGGTGTTGGTGGAACTGGTGCCCTGGATGGTCACGCTGCGGTTCAGTGCGCTGATGATGCCGCTGGTCACGGTGCCGCCCAGCTCACCCAGCGGGTTGCCCACGGCCAGCACATCCTCGCCCACGGCCAGGTCGTCGCTGTTGCCGATGGTGGCGGGGGTCAGGCCGTCTGCGTCGATCTTGATCACGGCCACATCGCTGGTGTCATCCTCGCCCACCACGGTGGCGGGGTAATCGGTATCGCCGATGGTCACGGTGATGTTGGATGCACCGGACACCACATGCGCACAGGTCAGGATGTAGCCGTCAGAGCTGATGATGACACCGCTGCCTGCGCCGCTTTCCACCTGGTTCTGGCCGTACCAGGACCACTGGGAGTAGACCACCTGCTCGGTGGTGATGACCACCACGCTGGGGCTGACCATCTCCGAGACCTGGGCCGTGGTCATGCCGCCGGCAGAAACGTTCGTGCCCGAAGCGGAGCTGCTGTCCGCAGAGCCGGAACGCTCCACCTGCTGGAGGACCACCTTATTGCCTGCATTGCCAAAGCGGGCACCCACAAAGCCGCCCGCAAAGCCCATGGCGGCAGCCAGAACCAGCGCCACGGCGCTGCGGGCCACTTTGCCGCCGTTTGCCTTGCGGCGCTTCTTTTCCGGTTTCCGGGGCGCTGCGGCTGCGGGCTGGGGGTCCGCCGGGGGCGGTGTGGTACCGCCGCCTGCGGTGCCGGTCTGCGCAGAAGCGGTGTCGCCAAAGGTGGAAGCCGTGTTGGCGGTGTTCATGCCGGACGAGCCGACATTGGGGTATCCGGTCTCGCCGGAAGAATTATTTGCAGAGGAATAATCATATTCCCATTTGTTTTCATTGTCCATACTGGTACTTCCTTTCTTGAGGGACTGTACAAAGGGCGATGGGACCGCGTTCCTTTGAACTGTCCTTATTGTATCCGCTAATTGTGAAAAGGAATCGCTGACCGGGTGAAGAATATGTGAAATAAGGTCGTATCAAACAAGGAGAAATGCCATGAAAATCGAAGCGACACCCACGGGATTTGCACTGTACAAAGAGAAAGACCGCATCGGCTGGTGTACCGTGGAACCGGCGGCCCAGGGCGCGGCCATCGCCGCCTTTACCATTGTACCAGAATGGCGGCGAAAAGGCTATGGCTCCTACCTGTTAAAAGAAGTGCTGCGCGCCTTTGGCGGCTACGACAAAGAAAAAGCCACCGTGTTCACCGCCCCGCTGCCCGCGCCGGGCGAGGAAGCGTTCTGGCAGAAATTCGGCTTTGCGGTGCAGGGCGGGGGCCTTGTCCGCCGCCGCACGCCGGACCTGACGGCGGTGCGCTTTGTGCAGGACTTCCTGACGGCCCGGCTCCCGGCGGCGCAGCTGTGCATCGACGCGACCTGCGGCAACGGCGGAGATACCGAGTTCCTCTGCCGCCTGGCCGGGCCGCAGGGGCGGGTGCTGGGATTCGACATCCAGCCGGAGGCCATTGCCTCCACCCGTGCCCGGCTGGCGCGCCGGGGCCTGAGCGCGGAGCTGCACTGCGACAGCCACGCCCATCTGCTGCACCATGTGCAGCCCGGCACGGCGGATGTGGTGATGTTCAACTTTGGCTGGCTGCCCGGTGCGGACCACGCCGTGTTTTCCAGCGCACAGAGCAGCATCCCCGCGCTGGAAGCGGCCCTGACCGCCCTGCGCCCCGGCGGCGTGCTCAGCGCCATCCTGTACAGCGGGGCCGTGATCGGCTCCGACGAAAAGGAGCAGGTGCTGCACTGGCTGCGCAGTCTGCCGCTGAGTGCCTGCACCGTGCTGGTCTGTGAGTTTGCCAACTGGGCCCAAACCGCCCCGCTGCCCTGCTTTGTGCTGAAAAAATAACAAAAAGTCTTGCATCTAGGTGGATTTGCTGGTAAAATACAGTTTGTGTGTAAATTTTAATGGGCAGGCCCTGCTCTGTACAACCTCTCAGTCACGGGCTTTGCCGTGACAGCTCCCCTAGTAGGGGAGCCCTTGGCAGGCCGTCGCGTTTTCGAACGTAAACGCTTCGCTCCATTTGGTCCTGCTGGCGTAAGGTCCTTTCAAAAGGCTTCCCCGGCGGGGAAGCTGTCTGCGCAGCAGACTGATGAGGTGAAAACCTTGCGGCAGATGTTGGTTTTGGAGCCGCAGGCGATTTTAGCGAAAAATGAATCTCATGCCAAAGCCTCCCCTACTAGGGGAGGTGGCATCGAGCGTCAGCGATGATGACGGAGAGGTTGTACAGAGCAGCCGCTTCCCTGTGAAGCAGAAGTACAGGAGACGCACCCATGTAAATCACTCTGCTTGGAAGAAAGAACGATCCCCTTATCAATTCAGGAGAAATCATATATGACAAATCGTGAAGAAATCGAGCGCCGCCGGACGTTTGCGATCATCAGCCATCCCGATGCCGGCAAAACCACACTGACCGAAAAGCTGCTGCTGTACGGTGGAGCCATCAACCAGGCGGGCTCCGTCAAGGGCAAGCAGAGCGCCAAGCATGCCGTGTCCGACTGGATGGACATTGAAAAACAGCGCGGTATTTCCGTTACTTCCTCTGTGCTGCAGTTCAACTATGCGGGCAAGTGCGTCAACATCCTGGACACGCCGGGCCACCAGGACTTCTCGGAGGATACCTACCGCACCCTGATGGCAGCGGACTCGGCCGTTATGGTCATCGACGCAGCCAAGGGCGTTGAGGCCCAGACCATCAAGCTGTTCAAGGTGTGTACCCTGCGCCACATCCCCATTTTTACCTTTATCAACAAGATGGACCGCGAAGCCCGCGATCCGTTTGAGCTGATGGAGAACATCGAGGAGATCCTGGGCATCAAGACCTACCCGATGAACTGGCCCATCGGCTGCGGCAAGGCGTTCAAGGGCGTGTTCGACCGCAACACCCGCAAGGTGCTGGCCTTTTCCAGCGACGGCCGCGCCAACGGCGTGAAAAAGGTGGAGGAGACCGAAGCCGAGCTGGGCGATCCGGCTCTGGACGAGCTGCTCACCCCCTACCTGCATCAGCAGCTGGTGGATGAGATCGAGCTGCTGGACGGCGCTGCGGAGGAGTTTGACCTGGACAAGGTGCTGCGCGGTGAGCTGAGCCCGGTGTTCTTCGGTTCTGCTCTGACCAACTTTGGCGTGGAGCCGTTCCTGGAAAACTTCCTGCGCCTGACCCCCACCCCGCTGGCCCGCGTGGACAGCCTGACCGGCGAGGCCGTGGACCCCTGCCGCGACGAATTCTCGGCCTTTATCTTCAAGATTCAGGCCAACATGAACAAGGCCCACCGCGACCGCATCGCTTTCATGCGCATCTGCTCCGGCAAGTTTGAGCGCGGCATGGAGGCCTATCATGTGCAGGAGGGCAAGAACATCAAGCTGGCCACCGGCACCCAGCTGATGGCCCAGGACCGCGCCATTGTGGACGAAGCCTATGCGGGCGATATCATCGGCCTGTTCGATCCGGGCATCTTCTCCATCGGCGACACCCTGTGTACCGGCAAGAAAAAGGTGCAGTTTGCGGGCATCCCGACATTCTCGCCGGAGCACTTTGCCCGCATTGAGCAGAAAGATACCATGAAGCGCAAGCAGTTCGTGAAAGGCATGGAGCAGATCGCCCAGGAGGGTGCCATCCAGATCTTCCGCGAAGTGGGCGGCGGCATGGAAGAAGTGGTGGTCGGCGTGGTCGGCGTGCTGCAGCTGGAAGTGCTGGAGTACCGCCTGAACACCGAATACAACGTGGAGATCCGGATGCAGCAGCTGCCCTTTGAGCAGCTGCGCTGGGTGAAGAACGACCCCGACACCTACAACCTGCGCGACCTGGATCTGACCAGCGACACCAAGGCGGTGGAGGATATGAGGGGAAACCGCCTGCTGCTGTTCACCTCCGATTGGGCGGTGCGCTGGGCCGAGACCCACAACGAGACGCTGGAACTGAGCGAGTTCGGCAATATCTGAGTTGAAAGAGAGCTGCTGTGCGGGGCGACCCCCGGCATGGCGGCTCTTTTTTCATAAAACACAAAAAATACAACGAAAAATGTCAGCTACGGAATGAGATGCTCCCATTGCGGGGAACACTGCTGACATGGAGGGAACGTATATGCAAAACATCAACATTGGCAAAAGCGGCATCGAGGTGCCGTTCCTGGGGCTGGGCACCTGGGCCATTGGCGGCGGTGCATGGTGGGGCGACAACGACGATGCGCTGTCGGTCCGGGCCATCCGGACCGCCGTGGAGCAGGGCATCCGGTGGATCGACACGGCCCCCGTCTACGGGCTGTACCACAGCGAGAACGTGGTGGGCGAGGCGCTGCGCCACATCGACCGCGACAAGGTGGTGCTCTCCACCAAGTGCGGGCTGGAATGGCGGCATAACACCCCCGTGCTGCACAAGGTGGTGGACGGCGTGAGCGTCTACCGCGACCTTTCGGCCCAGAGCATCATTGACGATGTGGAGGACAGCCTGCGCCGCCTGGGCACCGACCACCTGGATGTGCTGTACACCCACTGGCAGAGCCCGGACCTGGGGCTGTATCCGCTGGAAGCCACGGTGGAAGCCATGATGCAGCTGAAAGCACAGGGCAAGGTGCGCGCCATCGGCGCAGCCAACGTGACGGCGGATATCATCCGGGGCTACTGCAAATACGGCCAGCTGGATGTCATCCAGGAAAAATACAGCCTGCTGACCCGCCGGGTGGAAAAGCAGCTGCTGCCCACCTGCAAAGAGCTGGGCGTTTCGGTGCAGGCCTACTCCCCGTTGGAGCAGGGCCTGCTGACCGGCAAGGTGACCATGGATACCACCTACCCGGAGGGTAGCACCCGGAACGCGAACCCCTGCTTCCAGCCTGCCCGCCGCGCCCAGGCGCTGGATCTGCTGGCCAAGTGGAGCGACCTGACCGAAAAGTACCACTGCACCCCGGCCCAGCTGGTGATCGCGCTGACGGCCCGGATGATCCCCGGCCTGCATGTGCTGTGCGGGGCCCGCACCCCGGAGCAGGTGCTGGACAATGCCGGTGCCATGGAGCTGCGGCTGGACGGTGCCGATGCCGTGCGCATGAAGTGGGATGTGGACAGCATTTCTTGAGTTGGTCAAAAGGACCTGACAGGCGTTGTCAGGTCCTTTTTTGTAAAAGCGCTGCAAATTTGCTGTTGAATTTTACAGCAGAATACGCTATACTAAAAACGAAAGGAGCTGATTTTATGCCGAACATCAAACCAATCTCTGACCTGCGCAATTATACGGAGGTCCTGCGGGACGTAGAAGAAGGTTCGCCGGTTTTTCTGACAAAGAACGGGCGCGGGAAATATGCCATCCTTGATATGCACGACTACGAGAAAGCACAGGCGACCATCCGCCTGATGAATGAGATCACAAAAGGGAGACGATCGGCGGAAACAGAAAAATTGTATTCTCCGGAAGATATGAGGGCGCATTTCCGCGTAAAGGCCAATGAAAAATAAAATTAACTACACGTCACAATCCCGACGTGATATGGATGATATCTGGGCTTACATTGCAGTTGAGCTTCAGAATCAGGATTCTGCGGAGAAGACGTTGAACCGGATCATGGATACGGTAGACCAACTGGAAATCTTCGCGGAGAGCGGCGAGATCGTGACTGCATTTGCAGAAGTTTATCGAGAAGAACGCTTTTTGGTCAGCGGGAAATACCTGATTTTCTACCATGTGCTTGAGAAAGACATCTTTATCGACCGTGTTCTTTACGGCGGCAGGGATTATCTGAAAATTTTGTTTGAGGATGCATTGCATCCGGAAGAAAACGAATCCTAAGAAAAACCGGGAGCGGATGCTGTAACGCGGCATCCGCTCCCGGTTTTTATGCTCTGTTACCCATTCTCCTGCCAGAACAGCCCGCCGCTGGTCTGGAACAGGAGCCATGGGTTCACGCTCTTGCTGCCAAGCTTGAAGTCCATGGTCAGCTCCTCGCCCAGGGAGCCGACGGCCTGGCCTTTTTCCACGGTCTGGCCGCGGGTGACGGAGATCTCCTGCAGGCCGTACAGGTAGCTGCGCATCCCGCAGCCGTGGTCGATGACCACCGTGCTGCCGGTCAGGGCCAGATCGCCCGCAAATACCACCACGCCATGGGCCGGGGCGCGGCAGGGCTCACCGGGGATGGTGTAGAGCTTGGTGGAGTTGGAACGGCTGCCCTGCTGGCCGTTCGTCACCTTGACCTGCCCGAAATCCACCAGCGTCATGTAGTTTTCGGCCGGGCAGACAAAGCCGCCGGACCAGAGCTTTTCCCGCACGGGCAGCTCATACAGGGGCCAGATGTTGTTCCGGAACTCGGCGTTGGCTGTCTCGGTGGGGGCTGGCTCTGCTTCAACTTCCACGGTGCCGAAATCTTTGGGCAGGACGGTCAGCGTCCGGGTGAACGTTTCGCCGTTGACGGTCACAGCCACCTCATGCCCGCCCGCCGAAGCGTTGTAGGCGGCGGGAATGTAGGCCCGCCAGCCGCCGGCGCTGCGCACGCAGTGGACACTGCCAAGGTCGGTTTCCACGGTGGGGGCATTGTCGCCGGTCAGGCCGGTGACGGCAAGGCCCACCACGCCGCCCTGCTCCACCCGGTCGGCCGAGAATGCGATGTCGGCGCTGGCCTGCAGCGTGAACCGGAACGAAAAGCTGTACCAGCCGGTGGGCCTGGCCGGGTGCTCCACGCCCGGGTTCTTCCGGATGGCTCCGGTGGTGCCGCCCTCAAACTGGGTGGCAAGGTAGTCCTGCGGCAGCCGCCAGACCGTCAGCCGGGCCTTGTAATTGCCGTTTGCGGGGAACAGGAACTCCGCATACTGGTCAGCCGACCCCGCAAACACGATGCTGCCGCCGTCGGTTTGGATGGTCAGGGTGGTGTAGCGGGCCCAATCGGGCAGGGTGAGGGCGGGGTGTGCGTCGTACAGCACGCCCAGCTTCTGCACGGTGAGCGTTTCCGGGCTGGTGAACACCTTGTCCAGCACGCCGCCCAGCAGCGGCACCTGCCAGCAGGAACCGTTCACTTCCAGCGCCTGCCCGCCAAACTGCGTTTCGGCTGCCGGGCGGGAGCCCTCGGTGGTAAAGGAATAGCTTACGGCCATCACGGCCCCCAGCAGCACTGCCACGCCCAGCAGCACGCCGATGATCCAGAGTAGAAAACGTTTCATGATGTACTCCTAACAAAAAACGCACCTGGCCAGTCAAAAATGACGAGCCGGGTGCGCCCAATGGGATCCGATTTATTCCGCAGCATCCTCAGCCGGGGTCTCGGCAGCGGGGGCATCCACGGTCTCAGCCTGATCTTCGCCAAACAGCAGGCGCTCGTATTCATCAAGCTCCTTTTCGCGGCGGCGCAGGTAAACGGCTGCGGCGGCCAGCGCACCGGCAATGGCGGCCAGCGTTGCGATCACAGCGATCAAGTAGGATTTCTTCATAGGATCAGCACACTCCTTTTTTCGGTCGAAACGATGTTTCAGCTTGTTTTTCCAGCGGGAAACCCGCAGCAGAAGCTCTGCTGCTTTCCACAATGCCGAGAGCATGTGGAGCGAAAGTTTTACCAGAAAGATCATCCGCAGCATCCTCCGTGTCGGGGCGGCCCTGTGGCAGAGCCGATCAACCGGTCTTTTGAAATATTATACCCGGAAAAACGAAAAATTACAACCGGAAATGCGGAAATTTCATGGTTCCGGGTGAAATCAGGGCAGCCGGGCCGACAGATGCTTTTTGTAAGACTTGAACGCGCCGGGCAGGGTGTACTCGGCTTCCAGCTGGGCGCGGCTGGCCCACACGCAGCCTGCCGGGGCGGGCTGCGCAGGCACGGTCAGCACAAACCCCTGCATCCTCCACTCGATGTGGCTGAAGATATGCTTGGCGGGGGGCAGGGCGGCGGGCTTGGCCCCGGTGCAGTCCACGCCCAGCACCGCCAGCTGCCGGAGCAGCTGATCCGCCGAAAGGGCGGCATCTTCCCAGAGCACCGGCTGCCACAGACCGGCCAGCAGGCCCTTTTCCGGCCTCTGCTGGAGCAGGATGCCCGCCTCGCTTTCCACCAGAGCCACCGTGACCGGCGTGATGCGCCGGGCTTTGGGGGCGGTTTTCTGGGGCAGCGAAAGGGCGGTGCCGGCCGCGCGGGCGGCACACAGGCCGGCCAGCGGGCACTGCCCGCACAGGGGGGCACCGTTGGGCACACAGACCAGCGCGCCCAGCTCCATCAGGGCCTGGTTGTAATCGCCGGGGGCGGCGGGCGGCTGGTGCTCAATCACGCGGGCCGTGAACTCCCGTTTGACGGCGGGGTCAGTGACCAGGCGGCTGTCGTTGTACAGGCGGGAGAACACCCGGAGCACGTTGCCGTCCACGGCCGGGACCGGGATGCCGAAGCTGATGGACGCAATGGCCCCGGCGGTGTAGTCCCCGATGCCGGGCAGGGCCCGCAGGGCATCGTAATCGGCGGGCAGCCGGCCGCCGTACTGCTCGCAGACGATGCGGGCCGCCTTTTGCAGGTTGCGCACCCGGCTGTAATAACCCAGGCCCTCCCACAGTTTGTGGAGCTTTTCCTCCTCACAGGCGGCCAGAGCGGGAATGTCCGGCAGCGCGGCCAGAAAGCGCTCGTAATAGGGCAGCGCAGCCGAAACGCGGGTCTGCTGGAGCATGATCTCGCTCAGCCAGACATGATAGGGGCTTGGGTCGGTGCGGAACGGCAGCACGCGCTGGTTTGCGTAGAACCAATTCAGCAGTGCGGGAGAGATGTTTTCCACGGAATGTTACCTCGTTGTTGAAAATTGGAGAAAAGCGCCGGACAGATCGGGCGCAGAAAGCGGGAGAGCCACCTCATCAGTCTGCTGCGCAGACAGCTTCTCCTCAAGGAGAAGCCTTTGGAGGAGTCAAAAAAGCCGCCGCCAGAGGCGGCGACTTTTCGGAAACCGGGATCAGAAACCGTAAGCAGTGCGGGGGAACGGCAGCACGTCACGGATGTTCTGGATGCCCGTGAGGTACATGATCATCCGCTCAAAGCCCAGGCCGTAACCGGCGTGCTCCACGCCGCCGAACTTGCGCAGGTTCAGATACCATTCGTAGTTGGTCTTGTCCATGCCAAGCTCGTCCATGCGGGCCACCAGCTTGTCGTAGTTTTCTTCACGCTGGCTGCCGCCGATCAGTTCGCCGATGCCGGGCACCAGCATATCCGCAGCGGCCACGGTCTTGCCGTCGGCATTCATCTTCATATAGAAGCTCTTGATCTCCTTGGGGTAGTCGGTGACAAACACGGGCTTCTTGAAGACCACCTCGGTCAGGTAGCGCTCGTGCTCGGTCTGGATATCCACGCCCCACTCCACAGGGAACTGGAACTTTTTGTTGTTCTTCTTCAGGATCTCGATGGCATCGGTGTAGGTGATGCGGCCGAACTCGCTGCCCGCCACCAGCTCCAGCCGCTCGATCAGGCCCTTGTCGATGAACTGGTTGAAGAACGCCATCTCGTCCGGGCAGTTGTCCAGCACGTAGCGGATGACGAATTTGGTCATGGCCTCGGCGGTGTCCATGTAGCCGTTCAGGTCGCAGAACGCCATTTCGGGCTCGATCATCCAGAACTCGGCAGCATGGCGGGTGGTAAAGCTCTTTTCCGCACGGAACGTGGGGCCAAAGGTGTACACCTTGCCAAAGGCCATGGCCATGGCCTCGGCTTCCAGCTGGCCGGAAACGGTCAGGTTGACGGGCTTTTCAAAAAAGTCCTGGGTGTAATCCACAGCGCCGTCCTCGGTTTTCGGCACGTTCTGCAGATCCAGCGTGGTGACCTGGAACATTTCACCGGCACCCTCGCAGTCGGAGGCGGTCAGCAGCGGGGAGTGAGCGTAGACAAAGCCGTTCTCCTGGAAGAACTTGTGGATGGCGTAGGCGGCCACGCTGCGCACGCGGAATGCCGCGTTGAACGTGTTGGTGCGGGGGCGCAGGGTGGGCATGGTGCGCAGATACTCCATGCTCATCTTCTTTTTCTGCAGGGGGTACTCGTCGGCGGGGCAGTCGCCCAGGATCTCCACGCTGTCGGCGTTCAGCTCAAAGGGCTGCTTTGCCTGCGGGGTGAGCACCAGCTTGCCCTTGATGCGCAGGCTGCTGTACAGACCGGTGTGGATGACTTCGTCGTAGTTTGCCAGCTTGCCGGCTTCCAGCACGACCTGCAGGGTCTTGAAGCAGCCGCCGTCCGACAGGGCGATGAAGCCGATGTTCTTGGAGTCGCGGATGTTCTTGGCCCAGCCGCAGACGGTGATCTCGGCACCGTCGGCGGGGGTGTTTTTGAACAGCGAAACGATCTCAGTGCGTTCCATAATGTTTCCCTCCGAAAATGATGAAATAAAAGAAAAAGACAGCTTTGCCCTGAAAGTTCAGGGCGAACAAGCTGTCTTGTAATGTCCGCGGTGCCACCTGAATTACCGGAACGATCCGGTCGCTCACGCGCTCAAACCAAGCGCTGTCCCCATAACGCAGGACCTGCGGCGCACCTACTGGCGGCGGGAGTGCCCCGCCGGGGTTCAGATTGCAGCTTCCGGGTGTTCGTTCACGCAGCGTCCGCACACGGCTTCCAGCAAGTGCCGTGCTCTCTGGGGCGGCCGGGATGCGCTACTTTTCCCGATCATCGCTTTTCAGTGATATTAAAAATAACACCGGACGGCGGATTTGTCAATCCATATTTCAGGCTCCGGCACGGCGCAGCGCCTCCGCCAGCCCCTGTGCGGCCAGCTGACCGGCGGCAAGAGCCTCGTTGAGGTTGTTGCCGTGGCCGCCGATCTCAATGAGCAGGCTGCCGGGCAGAAGGTCCTGATTATAAAAGCGGTAGCTGAACAGCACCGGCCGGGTCAGGCCGGGGAACAGCCCCTCCATGCTGCGCTCCCACGCGGCGGCAAAGCGCAGGTTCTGCCGCCAGGCGGGCAGGGAGACGGTGGTGCCGTTGTCGCACCCGCAGATGATCATGACCTGGGCGCTCTGCCGGCCGTTCACGGTGCAGACGGGAGCCATGCGGGAACCGCTTTCCGTCTCGATGGCATCCCGGTGAACGTCCAGGATGATCTTGATGCTGGGGTACCGGGCCAGGTACTGCTGGGCCACGGCCCGGCTGTTCTCGTAGCTGCCGGTGTAGCTGGGGTAATCGTTCAGGCTCTCGTCGTGCAGGGTGTTCAGCCCGGCGGCGTTCAGCGTGTCGGCCATGATCCGGCCCACGGCGCACATGTTCAGGCTGCGGTCGGTGGTGCGTGCCCCGTCCCCGGCGGGGAACCACAGCCCGGCCGAAAGGCGGTAGTCCTCGGTGGCGTGGGTGTGCAGGATGAGCACCTGGGGATCGGGGCTGTCCCACTCCACGGCAAAGGGAATGGGGTTTGCGATCTCGGCTGCGATGTCGGCGGCAGCGACGCGGGTATTGTTCTTGATGCTGCCGCTGCCGCAGGCAATGTACTTTTCGCCGCTGCCCTGGGGGTAGGTCTTTTCGATCACGGTCCCGGCATCGGCCGGGCGGGCCTCATCGGGTTCCGGCGTGACAAGATAATCCGTCAGCTCCACGGCTGCGGGGGCCTGCGGTGCGCCGGATGCGGCGGCAGGCTCCTCCGGCACGGCAGAAGATTCCGGCTCCGCCGGGGCCGGGGCTTCGGCGCTGGGACGGCTCCGGCTCAGGGAAAGGGCCGTCTGGGCGGCGGGCAGCGGCCCGATGAGGACGGCGGCCAGCGTCAGCAGCAGCCCGTGGGCGGCCAGGGCCAGCGCCAGGGCCGCCCCGGCGGCGGCCGCAAAGGCCAGGGCGTGTCCCACCCCGGTGCTCCCGGAATCTCGGCGCATGGCAGTCCCCTCCCCTCTCGGTGCTACTGTATGAGCCGGGCTGACGATTTAGAAGTGACCTCACCCCACCAGCCAGCACAGCTGGGCGATGCTGAGCCGGGGCTGCAGCGCCCGGTTGACGGCGGCTGCCAGCAGCGCCGCCCCGTGGGAAATAACTCCGTCCAGATCGCGCGGGGTGACCACAAGGTCTTTGCCCTCCTCTGCCTGCATCAGGGTGGGGATGCCTGCGGCCACCACCGGAACCCCCAGCCGGGCGGCATCCAGATGGCGGGAGCTGTCGGGCCGGGCCGGGCACAGGCCGGTGTCGGAAAACTGGAGCGTGCGGCCCAGGCGCTCCGGCTCGGCGGAGCAAAGGCTGTCCACGCACAGCAGGACACAGGGGCGCATCTCCCGCACCAGCGCCCCGGCCAGCTGCTGCAAGCTCAGCCCGGTGGCAGCCGAAACGCCGGGGGCCACGGCGGCCACCGGGCGGATGCCCGGCACCGGAACGGCCCGCTGCCCCAGCGTGACAAAGATCTTCTGCACCGTGCGGGGGCCCAGGGCATCGGCAGTGACCCGGCGGTTGCCCACCCCCAGCACCAGCACCGGCCCGGCCGGGGGCAGCAGGGCCCGCAGCTCATGGGCAGCGGTCTCGATCACGGCGGGGTCCCGCTCGTCCAGCAGGCTGACATTAGGCACTTCCAGCGTGACATACCGCCCGCGTGGGCGGGCCAGCCCCTCCCGCGCCACCTCCACGCGGGTCACGGTCACGCTGCCCTGACGGGCGGTGGCCACCCGCACCCCGGCGGGCGGCGTGCTGCCGGGCGCAAACAGTTCGTCGGCAAGGTCGGTAAAACGCATCCAAAACCCCTCCCAGACAGGATTTCCCGGTTTTGGGCGGCGTTTTGCCCAAAACCCTGCCCTGAGTATGGGAAAAGCAAAACTTTTCTAAACAAAAATTCAAAAAAGGCTTGCGCTGGTACGGCAAATATGGTATCATAAGGTGCGCTGTTATAGGTAGCCAAGGAGGTGGAACGAATGCCTAACATCAAATCTCAGAAGGACCGCGTCGTGCAGGCTGCTGCAGAGCAGGCTCACAACAAGGCCATTAAGACCAACCTGAAAACAGTCGTCAAGAAGGCAGACGCTGCCATCGATGCGAATGCCGCTGACAAGGACGCAACCGTCCTGGCTGCTGTTTCCGCGATCGACAAGGCTCGCGCTAAGGGTGTCATCAAGAAGAACACCGCAAGCCGCAAGATCAGCCGTATGGCAAAGCGTGCTAACAAGAACGCTTGATCGCTTTCTGATTGACGAACAAAACCCCTGTGCCGTTCCGGTACAGGGGTTTTTGTTATGCCTGGCAGCGGCGCGCCTAGTTCTGATCGTGGCTTTTCCCGATCAGCGAACATAAAACGCCGCAGACAAGGCTGGTGGTGATGCCGGCGGCGGCTGCGGTCAGGCCGCCGGTCAGGATGCCGATGGCACCCTCCTCGGCCAGGGCCGTCTGCACGCCTTTGGCCAGCAGGTGGCCGAAGCCCAGCAGGGGCACGGTGGCCCCGCAGCCCGCAAACTCGGCCAGCGGGGCATACCATCCCAGCGCCGAGAGCACCACCCCCGCCACCACATAGCCTGTCAGGATGCGGGCGGGGGTCAGGCCGGTCAGGTCGATGAACAGCTGGCCGATCCCACAGATCGCGCCGCCGACGACAAAGGCCCAGAAATAATTCATGCGGCACCTCCGTTCTGTGCGCCGGGCGCGGCAAGCTCCACCAGGTGGGCAATGGCGGGGATGCTCTCCTTTTGCAAAAAAGTGGTCTGGCTCATCAGGGCACCGGTTGCCAAAAACAGCACCCGCCGCTGGCTGCCCCGCTCCAGCCGGGGCAGGATGTGCCCGCAGAGCACGGCAGCCGAGCAGCCCGGACCGGAACTGCCGCTTTTGATGCCGGGATCTTCGGGGTCGTAGAGGATGGAGCCGCAGTCCACATGGTTCTTGACCAGCAGCCCCTCGGCGGCCAGCAGCTCCCGGAACAGCTGGCTGCCCACATGGCCCAGGTCCCCGGTGTAAATGGCATCCACGTCCTGCGGGCCGGAATGGGTGTCGGCAAAATAGCGCAGCAGGGTGGCGGCGGCCGCCGGGGCCATGGCCGCGCCCATGTTGTTGATGTCCCGGATGCCCAGGTCCTGCACCCGGCCAAAGGTCACGGCCCGGATGGCTGCCCCCTGCCCGGCCGGGCGGAGCAGGCAGGCTCCCGCTGCCGTGGCGGTCCACTGGGCGGTGGGAGTGCGCACGGCCCCGTAGCTCAGCGGGGTGCGGAACTGGCGCTCTGCCGCGCAGAAATGGCTGGATGTCATGGCCAGCAGGTTTTCGGCCAGCCCGGCACTGCACAGGGCCGCCCCCAGGCCCAGGGCCTCGGCCATGGTGCTGCAAGCCCCGAACAGCCCCGCAAAGGGCAGGCCCAGGGTGCGCAGCGCGTAGCCGGAGGCCGTACACTGGGCCTGCAGGTCCCCGGCCAGCACCAGGCTGACTTCCTGCTCGGCGGTGTCGGCCTTTTTCAGGCAGAGCCGCGCAGCCCGCAGCTGCAGCTGCGCTTCGGCGGCTTCCCAGCTGGTCTGGCCGAAACGGTTGTCGGTGCTCAGCTCGTCAAACTCGGCGGCAAGGGGGCTTTCGCCCTCCTTTTTGCCGCCGATGGCGGCGTGGGCCGCGATGACCGGGCTGTGGGCGAACACCAGGGTGTCGCCGTGGCGGATCGCCATGAAAAATTCCCCCTTTCAGGGATGCTATTCTTTGGATTTTGTGGTATAATATCGCCGCACGCGGTCGGAACGTGTGCCTCGCCGGGAAGCTGCAATTTTTGCGCCCGGACGTGCGTATTGTAAATAAGGTGTTCAGCCCAGCAGCCAGAGCACCCCGCCGTAGATCACGGCGGCCAGCGTGCCGTACACGATGACCGGCCCCGCGATGGTGAACATCTTGGCTCCGGTGCCGCAGACGCGGCCCTCGGTCTTGAACTCCAGCGCCGCGCTGACCACGGCGTTGGCAAAGCCGGTGATGGGCACCAGCGACCCGGCCCCCGCCCGCGCGGCCAGCTTCTGGTACAGACCAAAGGTGGTCAGAAGCGCAGAGAGAACGATCAGGCTGCAGCTGGTCAGGGTGCCGGCCAGATCGGTTTCCAGCCCCAGGGCAAGATACCGCTGGCGCAGCACCTCGCCCAAAAGGCAGATGCCGCCCCCGGTGCCAAACGCCCACAGGCAGTCGGTGCCAAGGGGCGAGGGCGGGCTGACTTTTTTGACCCGCCGGGCATATTCCTGTGCAGAAAGCTTCATTGCTGTCACCTCAGGGGTTAGAATGCCCGGAAAATGCCCAGACTATCCCTGAATCATGCCATGATCTGAAGAAAGAAGGCTCCTATGAACCAGAATCCCTATCCCCCGCGCCGCCGCATGACCCGTGCCGAGGTGCGCCGCCGCCGCCGGAACCGCGCCATCCGCCGGGTGGCCGGACTGACTGCGGCGGCCTGCCTGATGGTGGGCGGGGCTGCATTCCTGCTTTCCCGCCGTCCGGCCCCGGTGCCTGCCGCCGATGCCGCCGGTGCTCCGGCTTCCCCGGCGGCATCGGTTTCCCCGGCGGCATCGGTTTCCTCGGCGGCCCCCGGTGCCGGGAGTGCCGCCGTGCAGGAAAGCGCCGAGAACGCCCTGGGCCTGACCCGGAGCGAGGCCGCCGCCATGCTGGCCGACCCGTTCATGGTGCTGGTGAACCACACCAACAAGATGCCGGACGACTACACGTTTGAGACGAAAGAATGCGGCTCGGCCACGGCTGTGAACAAAACGCTGCAAACGGCGGCCTGCGACGCATTTTTAGAGATGCAGAAAGCCGCTGCGGCCGACGGCGTGACCGTCTGGATGCAGAGCGGCTACCGCAGCGTGAAGTACCAGACTGGCCTGTACGAGCGGAAAACAAAGTTCTATCAGGACAAGGGCTACGACACGGCCACGGCCAAGGAGATGGCGGCAGCCGTGGTCAACCCGCCGGGCTACTCGGAGCACAACTGCGGCCTGGCGGCGGACCTGAACAGCCCGGAGCACACGGGCCTGGACGAGGGCTTTGAGAACACCGCCGCGTTCCGCTGGCTGTGTGAGCACGCCGGGGATTACGGTTTTATCCTGCGCTACCCCAAGGGGGCCGAGGACATCACCGAGATCACCTATGAGCCGTGGCACTGGCGCTATGTGGGCAGGGAGAATGCCGCCCGGATCAACGCCAGCGGCCTGTGCTTTGAGGAGTATGCGGCCCAGCTGCAGGCCATTGCGGGCTGAGCGGGGCACACCGGTGAAGAAACCGTAAAAGTTTCGGCTTGCCGTTTGCAATTCCGGAAGCGATATGATAAGATAAGAATGGCCTGCCATCGGGAAACTTCTGCCCCCGCAGGCCAGGTGTAATCTAGTGACAAAGAGGGAATATTCCATGAAACTTTCTGCAAAAATGATGGGATCGGCTGCCGCTCTGGCTTTGAGCTGCGCCGTTCTGGCCGGGTGCGGCAGCCCGGCATCTTCCACGGCTTCTTCGGCCGAGGCAGCGCCCAGCTCCACCGTGCTGAGCCAGGCTTCCAGCGCCCAGCTGGGCGAGGACAACAGCAGCGATGTGCTGAACGCTCCGTTCCAGACCCTGCTGGATGCAAACCCCATCTCCAACCCGTTTGAGATCGCCGCCATGAACATCGAGTATGACTTCAATCTGCCGGCGGAGGACGTGGTGAGCTACAAGGGGGTCAAGAGCAACGACAACGGCGATGCCGGTCTGGTGCTGGTGATCGAGGCCGCCGACGGCAAAGCCGAGGATGTGGCCAACCTGCTGGCCGCTTACCAGCAGGATCAGGTGGCGTTCTATGGCAACTATGCCGAGTTTGCCCAGGCCCAGGACAACGTGGAGAACGCCGTGATCGCGTTCAAGGACAACATGGTGGTCATGGCCATCGCCTCCAACGAGTGTACCGCCGATCTGGACAGCGCCGTGGACAGCGCCCTGAGCGAATAAAATAAAACGAACCGGGGCTGTTGCAACGCGAGTCTGAGAGTGCGCTGCAACGGCTCTTTTTTGAAGGAGGCAGACCCTTTGGTTTTCAGCACCATCATCTTCCTGTTCCGCTTCCTGCCCATCACGCTGGCGCTGTATTACCTTGCGCCCGCAAAGCTCAAGAACACCGTGCTGTTCGTGTGCAGCCTGGTGTTCTACTGCTGGGGCGAGGTGCGGTTCTTCCCGGTCATGCTGGCTTTGATCCTGCTCAACTATCTGTGCGGGCTGGGGCTGGAAAAATGGGATGCAACCCCTGCCGCCCGCAAGGGCTTTCTGCTGGCCGCGCTGGCGGGCAGCCTGGGGATGCTGTTCTATTTCAAGTATGCAAACTTTGTCCTTTCCAGCCTGAACAGCCTGCTGGGGACAAGCTTTGCTTCCATCCAGGGCATCGGGACCCTGCCGCTGGGCATCAGCTTTTACACGTTCCAGACCCTTTCCTACACCATCGACGTGTACCGCCGGGACGTGAAAACCGAACACAACATCATTGATTTTGGCGCGTATGTGGTCATGTTCCCCCAGCTGATCGCAGGCCCCATCGTCAAATACCGCGACGTTGCGGCCCAGCTGCACGTCTACAAGGGCCGGTACAGCCCGGCCCGGATCGAGGAGGGCATGACCCTGTTCACCTTTGGCCTGGCCAAAAAGGTGCTGCTGGCCGATGCCGTGGGCGCACTGTGGACCGACATCATCGGCGTGGCATCCAGCCCGTCCACGACCTGTGTCGGGCTGGCCAACGCCTCCACCCCGCTGGTCTGGCTGGGCGTGATCGCCTACTCGCTGCAGCTGTACTTTGATTTTTCCGGCTACTCGATGATGGCCATTGGCATGGGCAAAATGCTGGGCTTTGAGTTCCCCCAGAACTTCAATTTCCCCTATATTTCCCGCTCCATCACCGAGTTCTGGCGGCGCTGGCACATCACGCTTTCGGGCTGGTTCCGGGAGTATGTGTATATCCCGCTGGGCGGCAACCGCCGGGGCCTGAAACGGCAGATCTTCAACCTGTTCGTGGTGGAGCTGCTCACCGGCATCTGGCACGGTGCCAACTGGAACTTCATCTGCTGGGGCCTGTACTATTTTGTGCTGCTGGCCGTGGAAAAGCTGTTCCTGCTCAAGCACCTGGAAAAAGGCCGGGTGTGGCCCCACCTTTACACCATGTTCCTGGTGGTGGTGGGCTGGGCCATGTTTGTGGGCAACGAGCCGGGCGTGGGCTTCGGGCTGCTGTTCCAAAAGCTCTTTGTCCCCTCCGGCGGAGCTTCGCCGGTGTATTTCCTGCGCAATTACGGTGTGCTGCTGGCCGTCAGTGCGGTCTGCTGCACCCCGCTCATCGAAACGCTGTGGAATCGGCTGCGCCGCCGCACCCTGACACGGGTGGCCACGGTGCTGGCGCTGCTGGTGCTCTCCACGGCATATGTGGTGGGCAGCACCAACAGCCCGTTCCTGTATTTCAATTTCTGAGGGAGGCAGCAAACCAATGGACAAGCATTCCAAACACAGCGTCTCCCTGCGGCAGTACCCGGTGCTGGCGGCATTCACCCTGTTTTTTGCGGCCCTGTTCGTGCTGGACCTGGTGACCCCGGACCGGGCATACAGTGAGCTGGAAAACACCACCCTGACCCAGAAGCCCAAGCTTTCGGCCGTTACGGTGGACGGGCTGAACGACTACTTTACCACCTACACCCGATACGTCAAGGATCAGGTGTTCGGGCGGGATCAGTGGATCGGCCTGCAGAGCCTGGCGGAGACGACCCTGTTCCAGAAAACGCAGAGCGGCGGCATCCTGCTGGGCAAGGAGCACCGGATGTTCGTCCGCCGGTATCAGACCCTGGCTTCGGACCAAAAGACGTTTGGCCGGAACCTGGCGGCGGTGCAGTCGCTGTGCCAGCGCTATCCCGGCAAGGTGAACTTCATGCTGGTGCCGTCGGCAGCCGTCCTCTACCCGGAGGACCTGCCCGCAGGCGTGCCCCAGGTGGACGAGGAAGCGCGGATCGCCGAGGCGGGAAATGCCGTGCAGGGCGGCCATTTCCTGAACGTGACCGGCACCCTGGCCGAGCACAAGGACGAGTACCTTTATTACCGCACCGACCACCATTGGACCACGCTGGGGGCCTACTATGCGTATGAGCAGTTCTGCAAAACGCTGGGCCTGACCCCCTTTGACCGCACGGCCCACACGGCGGAAACGGCGGAAGATTTCTACGGCACCCACTACTCCAAGGCGCGCACCTGGAACGCGGAGCCGGACACCATCACCTGGTACGATCTGCAGAACCGCCTGACCATTTGGAACGTCACCGGCCCGGGCCAGCCCACCCAGGGCACTACCACCGGCCTGTACGACACCGACAAGCTGAACGTGTATGATAAGTACGCCATGTTCCTGCACGGCAACAACGGCCTGAGCCGCATCTCCGGCGACGGTGCGGGCAAGATCCTGGTCATCAAGGACAGCTACGCCAACAGCTTTGTGCCTTACCTGGCCGCAAACTACGCCGTGATCGACGTGGTGGATTTCCGCAATTACAATTACGGGCTGGATCAGCTGATCGCGGACAATGGCTATGACCAGATCCTGGTGCTGTACAGCTACGCAAGCTTTACCACCGATCCCTACCTTTACCGGGCCGGTGTGGCAGGTTGAAATGGTAAAAATTGCAGTGGTTTTCACCAAACTTTCATAGCTTTTTTCATGCGACTTTCCGATTTTTGATGATTGTGAACAAAATCCATTGCAATTTTTCGGCCGTCGTAGTAATATGAAGCTGGAAGCCGGAGTGCTTGCGGGAAAGAAGTCTCCGTTCCAACTTCCTGCGCGTTGCGGTTTCCGGCGTGATGGTGGTCGGCCTTGCACCTCTGAGTGCGGCGCTGATGTTTATCTGAGGAACTCACGGTGTGAGGGACACACCGTAAGGGATATGATTGCTTTCAAAGGAGTGTTATTATGGAAAAGAAATTTATGATGCCTGCGAACTACAACGTCATGAACGATGAGGAAATGACCTACACCTACGGCGGTGATGCTGTCAGCGCATATCTCACCAGCTATTACGCCGGCTGGACCATCGGCGCAGTCCTCTCCATCGGCAATATGATCTGGGGCATCAATGAGAGCCGTAACTGGATCAAGGCCAACAAGAAGGAAGGCCAGAACGTGACCGACCTGGCAAGCAAGGGCATTGATGATGTCGTGACTTTCATGGGCCAGTCCGTTGGCAACGCCATCGTCGGCATCTACACCACCCTGAACCTGATCAGCTGGTGGCCTGTTACCGCAATCGCTTGGGTCACGGCCTGATCGTTCTGACCGGTTGATGCGGAGTACTCCAAAGAACAATTGACGGGCGGCGGCTCTCCCCACTGTGGGCGGGCCGCCGCCTTTTTTGTTTTGTTCACAATTTATCTCTGGAAAATGGGCGCAGATCGGGGTATACTGTGCTTGTAAGTAAGAATCAATCTGGTTTTGGCGGGCCGCCGCCGGAACACGGATCCAAATAAGGGAGGAAACGACGATGGCCGTGATCGAGATCACCAAAGAAAATTTTGAAGCCGAAGTGCTGCGCAGCGCCCAGCCCGTGCTGCTGGATTTCTGGGCTGCCTGGTGCGGCCCCTGCCGGATGCTGAGCCCCATTGTGGACGAGGTGGCGGAGGAACGCTCCGATGTCAAGGTGGGCAAGGTGAATGTGGACGAGCAGCCGGAGCTGGCCGAACGCTTTGGCGTAATGAGCATCCCCACCCTGCTGGTGTTTGAGCAGGGCAAGCTGGTACGCCAGGCCGTGGGTGCCCGCCCCAAAGCCGGTGTGCTGGAGCTTCTGGGCTGAACCGAACCATGAAACCAAAAAACGGAGCCGCTGCGCTGAGGAAAGATCCCGGCGCAGCGGCTCCGTTTTAGATATGCTGATAAAAATATCAGTGAATTCGCTGAGAAAAGAATTGACATAAAAATGAAAGAATACTATACTGAAAGCAGAAGAAGCAGGAGGTGGACAGAATGAGCTCTTTGGTCAATGCGATCAAGAATACCGTGCCGATCACGCAGTTCAACCGCGGCTATGCGGGAAAAATTTTTGAGGATGTCCGGCAGCAGGGGGCAAAAGTGGTGATGAAAAACAATGCCCCGGAGTGTGTGCTGATGTCCCCGGAGGAGTATCTGGATCTGATGGAGGAGCTGGAAAATGCCCGGCTCTGCGTCATGGCGCAGGAGCGGCTGGAACATGCCAATGTGCAGGATGCCGTCCCCGCCGAGGAGGTTTACCGGAAAGCGGGCATTTCGGATGCAGACCTTGCCGGATATGACGAGGTGGAGCTGGAATGAACTGGAAGCTGGTGTTCCTCCCGGAAGCACAAAAAGAATTTGAAGCGCTGGCGGGCAACCAGCGGCTTCTGGTTGCCAAGGCCCTGAAAAAGGTTCAGCAGAACCCGGTGTCCATCTATGAGGGCGGATACGGAAAACCGCTTGGCAACAAGGGCGGAACAGACCTTTCCGGGCTGTTCAAGATCAAACTGAAAGCGTCGGGCCTGCGGGTGGTGTATCGCCTGATCCGCACCGAGACGGAAATGCTGATCGTGGTCATTGGCGCCCGCGCGGAAGATGAAGTGTACAAAATTGCCGCAAAGCGTGCGGAGAAGCAATCGCTTTGAGGGCAGGACGAGCGGCATTTTCTGCTTGACAATATGGCATATCCGCCATATACTGAAATTAGAAAGAAGCAGGGAGCTGGAAAAATGGAACAATTCATCGTTGAGTTCTACGAAACAAAAGAAGGACAGCGCCCGGCAGAGGAATTTTTGGATACACTGGATATCAAAATGCGGAGCAAGCTGTTGATGACACTGAACGTTTTGCAGGAACAGGGGAGCCGCTTGCGGGAACCGTACAGCAAGCACCTGGAAGACGGGATCTTTGAGATCCGAGGAAAGGTCGGGACAGATATCTCGCGCGTGCTGTATTTCTTTTACTATGGCGGGAGAATCATCCTGACGAACGGATTTATCAAGAAAACCCAAAAGACACCCCGCAATGAGATCGAGCGGGCAAAGCGGTATCGGAAAGACTTTATGGAAAGAGCGGGTGAATGAGATGAAAACGCTGAATATGTATCTGGATGAACAGATGAAAAATGAAGAATTCCGCAAGGAATGGGAAGAAAATCAGCCGGAAATGGAGATCATCCGTGCAATGGCTGATGCACGCATCTCCCAGAACCTGACCCAAAAAGAATTGGCCGAGCGCACCGGCATCAACCAGGCGGATATCAGCAAGCTGGAAAATGGAACGCGGAATCCCTCCCTGAAGCTGCTGAAGCGTCTGGCCGATGGGATGGGGATGGACCTGAAACTTGTGTTTGTTCCCAAAAATGCAGGCCATGCAAACCCAACACGGGGGTGACCGTGTGCAAAGCCCCTGCTCCGGTCCAGGAGCGGGGGCTTTTTGCGTATCTGCCTGCTTTGTTTTCGCTCCCCATCATCTGTTTTGACAAAACCATGAAATGATTTCGCGTTTCTGTACAAACGCACAGAAAAAATGTAAGATAGAACTGAAAAGCTGTCACTTTCATGCTTTACAACTTTAGCTTGATAAAGTAAAATAAAAGCGGAAACCAACCACCGGGCAAAGCGAATGCGAGTCAGAAACGAGGAAACCACCATGGAATTCAGCATTGCAAACCTGCAGCCCAAGGAGCGCGCCTCCTTTGCGCTGCGGGCCTTGTATGAGGCGGCGGGCTGCCGCAAATATCACATGGGCCGCTTTGAGGAGTACGGCCTGTATCAGGAGAACCGGAGCTTTTTGTCCTCGGAGCAGGTCATCACCTTTACGGACCTGGACGGGCGGCTGCTGGCGCTCAAGCCGGATGTGACCCTTTCCATTGCCAAAACGGCCCAGCCGGCACCGGGCGAAACGCTGAAATACTACTACCACGAAAATGTCTACCGCCCCTCGGCCGAGAGCCACACGTTCAAGGAGATCGGCCAGATGGGCCTGGAAGTTCTGGGCGCGGTGGGCGAAGCGCAGGTGCGGCAGACCGTCCGGCTGGCGGCGGAGTCGCTGGAGCAGCTGGGCAGCGCCTGGGTGCTGGAACTCAGCCACATGGGGTATCTGTTCGGCCTGCTGGATGCGCTGGACGTGCCTGCCGCCGCCCGCCCCGGCCTGCTGAAGCTGCTGCGGGAGAAAAACGCCCACGAGCTGAAAGCCGCCGCCGCTGCGGCCGGGCTGGATGCCGCCGGGGCCGATGCCCTGGCCCAGCTGCTGACCCTCAGCGGCAGTTCCCCCGAAACGCTGGAAAAGGCCGAAGCGCTCTGCCGCAACCGGCGGATGAAAGAGGCCGCTGCGGAGCTGCGGGTTCTGGCCGAAACGCTGGCCCCGGCGGGCGGCAGCATCCGGCTGGATCTCTCGCTGACCGGCGAGATGGAGTACTACAACGGCCTGATCTTTCAGGGCTACCTGCGGGGGCTGCCCCGTCCGCTGCTCAAGGGCGGCCGGTACGACCTGCTGATGCAGAAATTCACGCCCGGTGCGGGGGCCATCGGCTTTGCGGTCTATCTGGACGAGCTGGACCGCCTCAGCGCTCCTCTGCCGCCGGTGCGGCAGTCCGCCCCGGAAAAGACCATGCTGAACGTGGCTCTGCCCAAGGGGCGGCTGGGCGATCAGGTTTATGGCCTGCTGGCCCGCATCGGCTACGGCTGCACTGAGGACTACAACGCCACCCGCAGGCTGGTGGTGGAAAACCCGGAAGCGGGCATCCGCTATTTTCTGGTAAAACCCAGCGATGTGGCCATTTATGTGGAGCACGGTGCCGCCGATGTGGGCATCGTGGGCAAGGATATCCTGACAGAAGCTTCCGCGGATGTCTACGAGCTGCTGGACACCGGCCTTGGCAGGTGCCGGATGTGCGTGGCCGCCCCGGCGGACTATCGGGACGACCCCAGCCGCCCGGTGCGGGTGGCCACCAAATTCGTGAACATCGCCAAGCGCTATTATGCATCCATTGGCCGGGATATCGACATCATCAAGCTGAACGGCTCCATTGAGCTGGCCCCCATCCTGGGGCTTTCGGATGTGATCGTGGACATTGTGGAAACCGGGACCACGCTGCGGGAGAACGGCCTGAAAGTAGTCACCGAGTTCATGCCCATCTCGGCCCGGTTCATTGCCAACAAGGCCAGCTACCAGTTCAAGCACCGCGAAATGGATGCCATGCTGGAAAAGCTGCGCGATCCCTTACAGGAGGCTGCAAAATGATCAAGCTGTATAATTTTGACGAGCTCAAGCCGGAAGAAATTCTGAACCGCGACATCCGCGCGGAGAAGAACGTGGAAGATGTGGTGGATGCCATCATCGCCGACGTGCGCACACGGGGCGACGAGGCGTTGAAAGAATATGCCCTGAAGTTCGACGGCGCAAAGATCGACGCGCTGCAAGTCACGCAGGCGGAGATCGACGAAGCCTTTGCGGGCATGGACCCCTATTTCCTCGAAACGCTGCGGGAAGCCGCCGCCAACATCGAGAGCTTCCACCGCCGGCAGGTACACAAGAATTTTGTGGTGAACGACAAGCCCGGCATCGTGCTGGGCCAGAAATACACCCCCATTGAAAAGGCCGGTGTCTATGTGCCGGGCGGCACGGCGGCCTACCCCTCCACGGTGCTGATGGACGTGATCCCGGCCAAGGTGGCGGGCGTGTCGGAGATCGTCATGACCACCCCCGCCGGGAAAGACGGCAGGGTGAACCCGGTGATCCTGGCTGCCGCCGCCACCGCCGGTGTGACCAAGATCTTCAAGACCGGCGGCGCACAGGCCGTGGCGGCCCTGGCCTACGGCACCCAGAGCATCCCGGCCGTGGACAAGATCGTCGGCCCCGGCAACATCTACGTTGCCACGGCCAAGCGCAAGGTGTTCGGCAAGGTGGGCATTGATATGATCGCAGGCCCCAGCGAGATCCTGGTGCTGGCCGACGGCGGCTGCAACCCGGCCTGGGTGGCAGCCGACCTGCTGAGCCAGGCCGAACACGACAAGCTGGCCAGCCCGGTGCTGGTCACCGACAGCCCGGAACTGGCCAAGGCCGTGCAGGCCGAGCTGGAAGTGCAGATCCCCCAGCTGCCCCGCGCCGCCATTGCCCGCGCCAGCGTGGACGACAACGGCAAGATCATCGTCTGCACCGACCTGCACAAGGCCATCGAAGCCTGCAACATCATTGCGCCGGAGCATCTGGAAGTCTGCGTGGAGGATCCGTTCGGCGTGCTGAATGAGATCCGGAACGCGGGCAGCATCTTCCTGGGCCGCAATGTGCCGGAGGCGCTGGGCGATTACTTCGCCGGGCCAAACCATACCCTGCCCACCAGCGGCACGGCCCGTTTTTCCAGCCCGCTGGGCGTGGATGATTTCGTCAAGAAATCCAGCTTCCTTTACTACACCCGCGAGGCGCTGGGCGAGGTGGCCCCCCGCATCGCCGATTTTGCCGAGCGCGAGGGCCTGCATGCCCACGCAAAGAGTGTGACGATCCGGTACGAGAAGTAAGCGCGAAGGCAAAAGCCTTCCCCCTCGGGGGAAGGTGGCACGAAGTGCCGGATGAGGGGCAGTGATCGCTTGATTCCGTTCCCCAGGAGCGGGTTCTGAACGCTGCTTCCCCTCATCAGTCGCTGACGCGACAGCTTCCCCCGAGGGGGAAGCCTGAGTTGAGAGGGTTCTATATGAGTAAGTATCTTTCTCCAAAGCTGGCCGACCTCACCCCCTACACCCCGGGGGAGCAGCCGCAGGACCAGCAGTATATCAAGCTGAACACCAACGAAAGCCCCTATCTGCCCAGCCCGGCGGTGGTGGCGGCTGTGAGCGAGGCCGAGGTGGAAAAGCTCCGCCTGTATTCGGACCCCGCCTGTGCCGATCTGCTCCGCTCTGCGGCGGTGCATTTTGGATTGCAGCCGGACCAGATCATGCCCGGCAACGGCAGCGACGAGAACCTGTTCTTTGCGCTGCGGGCGTTCTGCGACGAACGCCACCCCCTTGCCTATGCCGATATCACCTACGGCTGCTACGGCGTGTGGTGCTCACTTGCGCACATTCCCAGCCATATCATCCCCCTGAAAGAGGATCTCACGCTGGACCCCGCCGATTATTACGGCCTGAACGAGACGATCGTGATTGCCAACCCCAACGCCCCCACCGGCATTGCCCTGCCGCGCACGGCCATTGAGGGCATCCTCAAGGCGAACCCCAACCATGTGGTCATCGTGGACGAAGCGTATGTGGACTTTGGCGGCGAGAGCTGCGTGCCCCTGATCGACCGGTACGAGAACCTTTTGGTGGTGCAGACGTTCTCCAAATCCCGCCAGCTGGCCGGTGCCCGGCTGGGGCTGGCCATGGGCAACGCAAAGCTGATCGCGGACCTGAACCGGGTCAAGTTCAGCCTGAACCCCTATAACATCAACCGCCTGACGCTGAAAGCCGGGCAGGCGGCGTTGGAGGACACGGCCTATTTTGAAAAGACCCGTGCCGCCGTCATCGAAACGCGGGAGTGGACAAAACAACAGCTGGCCCGGCGCGGTTTTTCGGTGACGGACAGCCGCTCCAACTTCCTGTTTGCGGCATCGGATCAAAAAGAGGGCGGTGCGCTCTACCGCGCCCTGAAAGAAAAAGGGATCCTGGTGCGCCACTTTGACGCGCCGCGCATCTCGAACTGGCTGCGCATCACCATCGGCACCCCGGAGCAGATGCAGAGTTTCCTGAACACCCTCGATACCATCCTGGAGGAATGACCTATGCGGGAAGTAACACTGGAACGCAACACCAACGAGACGCAGATCGAGCTGACCCTGAACCTGGACGGCGCGGGGCGGTATCAGGTGGACACCGGCTGCGGCTTTTTGAACCACATGCTGGAACTGTTTGCCCGCCATGGCCGCTTTGATCTGGTGCTGACCTGCCACGGCGACGTGGAGGTGGATTATCACCACACGGCGGAGGACATCGGCATTGCGCTGGGCCAGGCGTTTGCCCGCGCCCTGGGCGAGATGCGCGGCATCCGGCGCTATGGCAGCTTCTGCCTGCCCATGGACGAGGCGCTGGTGCTCTGCGCCGTGGACCTTTCGGGCCGGTGTACCCTGAACTGGGACATCCGCTGCAAGACCGAAAAGGTGGGCGATTTTGACGTGGAATGCGCGTCGGAGTTCTGGCTGGGTTTTGCCCGCAACGTGCCCGCCACGGTCCACTTTGTTCAGTTTGCGGGTGAGAACACCCACCACATCCTCGAAGCCTGTTTTAAGGGGGCCGGGCACGCTCTGGCGGCGGCTGTGGCCATCGACCAGGCCCACCGGGATGAGATCCCCTCCACGAAAGGACTGCTGGTATGATCGCGATCATTGACTACGGCGTGGGCAATCTGTTCAGCCTGAAGTCCAGCCTGAAGCAGCTGGGGCTGGACGCGGCAGTCACAGCCGATGCCGATACCGTCCGCCGGGCCGACCGGCTGATCCTGCCCGGCGTGGGCGCATTTGCCGATGCCATGGCAAAGCTCTCGGCCACCGGTCTTGTCCCGGTGATCCGGGAGGAAGCCGAACAAAAGCCGCTGCTGGGCATCTGCCTGGGGATGCAGCTGCTGTTTGAAAAAAGTTATGAGTACGGCGAGCACGCGGGCCTGGGCTTTGTCAAAGGCGAAGTCTGCCCGCTGGAGCCGGATCTGGCCGACCCGGCCCTCAAGGTGCCGCAGATCGGCTGGAACGCCCTGCACCTCTTAAAGGACGACCCGCTGTTCCGGTACATCCGCGAGGGCGAATATGTCTACTACGTCCACAGCTACTATGGGAAGCACTGCGCCGAAAGCACGCTGGCCGTGAGCGATTACTCCATCCCGGTCACCGGCGTGGTCAGGGCAGGCCGGGTGTACGGCACCCAGTTCCACCCGGAAAAAAGCGGGGATACCGGACTGCGCATTTTGAAAGCGTTCAGTGAATTGTAACGGACAGGCCCTGCTCTGTACAACCTCTCCGTCAATGCTGACGCATTGCCACCTCTCCTGGTAGGAGAGGCCTTGGCATTCCATCACGTTTTCAAACGTAAACGCTTCGCTCCCTTTGGCCCTGCTGGCGTGAGGCCCCATAAAGGCTTCCCCAGCGGGGAAGCTGTCGCCGCAGGCGACTGATGAGGTGAAAACCTTGCGACAGATGCTGAGTTTGGAGCGTCAGCGATGATAGTAAAAAATAAATCTTATGCCAAGGGCTCCCCTACTAGGAAAGACTCCCTCCGGCCGGAGGGAGATGTCGCGTAAGCGACAAAGGGAGGATAGCTGTCGAACGAAGTGAGACTGAGAGGTTGTACGAAGAAAAAGCTGACCTTAGGAGGAAATCCAACGATGCAACTATTTCCAGCCATTGACCTGCGCGGCGGCCGGGTGGTGCGGCTGACGCAGGGCGACTATGACCGCATGACGGTCTATGGGGCCGACCCCTGCGCCCAGGCGCGGCAGTTCCTGGCGGCGGGGGCCAAAAACCTCCACGTTGTGGATCTGGACGGTGCCAAGGACGGCACCCTTTCCAATTATGACACCGTTGCCGCGCTGGCAAAACAGGGCAGCTTGTATCTTGAAGTGGGCGGCGGCATCCGCACCGAGGAGCGGATCGAAACCTACCTCTCCCTCGGCGTGGGACGCTGCATCCTGGGCAGCGTGGCCGTGACGGATTTTGACTTTACCGCCCGGATGCTGCAAAAATACGGCGATCGGATCGCCGTGGGCGTGGATGCCAAAGACGGCTTTGTGGCCATCCACGGCTGGAAAGAGGTCAGCGCCGAGCCGGGCGTGGATTTCTGCAAGCGGCTGGCCGATGCGGGCTGCACCGCCATCATCTACACCGACATTGCCTGCGACGGCGCGATGAACGGCACAAACCTTGCCCTTTACCGCCAGCTGGCGGCTGAAGTGCCCGGCGTGGCCTTTACGGCCAGCGGCGGCATCTCCACCGAGGCGGAGCTGCTGGAACTGGAACGGATGGGCACGGCAGCCGCCATCCTGGGCAAGAGCCTGTACACCGGCGCGCTGGATCTGGCCCGCTGCGTGCAGCTGGTGCAGAAGTGAACGGAGGAAAACCGAGATGATCACCAAACGCATTATCCCCTGCCTGGATGTCCGCAATGGCCGCGTGGTCAAGGGCACCAACTTTGAGGGCATCCGGGACGTGGCCGACCCGGTGGAGATGGCCCGGATGTACAATGCCGCCGGGGCCGACGAGCTGGTGTTCTACGACATCACCGCAAGCTTTGAGGGCCGCGCCCTGTTTACCGATATCCTGACATGCGTGGCCGGCGAAATTTTTATCCCGCTCACCGTGGGCGGCGGCATCAACACGCTGGACGATTTTGACCGGGTGCTCAAATGCGGGGCCGATAAGGTCAGCGTCAACTCCGGTGCGCTCAGACACCCCGATCTGATCCCGGCGGCAGCCCAGCGCTACGGCAACCAGTGCGTGGTGCTTTCGGCCGATGTCAAGCGGGTGAACGGGCAGTTCCGGGTGTTCGCCAAGGGCGGGCGCGAGGATACCGGCCGCGACGCGCTGGAATGGATCCGCTGGTGCGTGGACCACGGCGCAGGCGAAGTCTGCCTGAACAGCATCGACACCGACGGCGTGCGCACCGGCTTTGACCTGGAAATGCTGGACGTGGTGGCCGCGCGGGTGAGCGTGCCCATCATCGCCAGCGGCGGCGCAGGCAAAAAGGAAGATTTTCTGGAACTGTTCCACCACAAGGGCATCGACGCAGGCCTTGCGGCGGGCATCTTCCACCAGAAACTGCTGACCATCCGCGGGCTCAAGGAATATCTGAACGAAAATGGCGTGGAAATGCGGCTGTAAGCTCTTGCGTTTCGGCGCACTTTAGGATAAACTGTATGTGATCCCCATTCCGGGGAGGGAGAACGATCATGGAACTGAAATTTGATGAAAAAGGCCTCATCCCTGCCATTGTGCAGGACCACTATACCAAAGAGGTGCTGACCCTTGCCTACATGAACGCCGAGACGCTGGCGCTGACCATTGCCGAGGGACGCACCGTGTTCTGGAGCCGCAGCCGCCAGGAGATCTGGCGCAAGGGCGAGACCAGCGGCAATGTCCAGCGGGTGGTGTCCATCACCGCCGACTGCGACAAGGACGCACTGGTGGTGGAAGTGGTCAAGGCAGGCCCCGCCTGCCACACCGGTGCCGAGAGCTGCTTCTTCAACGAGGTATATGTCTCGCCGGAGCTCAAGCAGTTCAGCTGGCAGGGGCTGTACCAACTCATCAAGGGCCGCAAGGACAGCCCCAAAGAGGGCAGCTACACCACCTACCTGTTTGAAAAGGGCAAGGAGAAGATCCTGAAAAAGGTGGGCGAGGAGTGTACCGAGGTCATCATTGCAGGCGAAAAAGAGGACAGGGAAGAAACGATCTACGAGATCAGCGACCTTGCCTACCATGTTCTGGTGCTGATGGTCAGCGCAGGCATCACGGTGGAAGATGTGACCCGTGAGCTGGAAAAACGTCACGTCATTGACCACAAGGTCAAACAGGAAAGGATGCAGTGATTTAGTTATGGCAGATTACAGGAAGTCCAGCGTTCATTGCCACTCGACGATGTGCGACGGCAGAAATACCTTGCAGGAAATGGCCAGCGCCGCCTGTGCGCAGGGCCTGACCACACTGGGCTTCTCCGGCCATAGCTACACCCAGCGCGACCGGGAATACTGCATGAGCCCCAGCCGCACGGCTCAGTACAAGGCCACCATTGCAAAGCTCAAGACCGAGTACCGGGGCAAGGTGGATATCCTGTGCGGCATCGAGTGGGACAGCCTGAGCGAGGATAAGCCCGAAAGCTACGATTACTGGATCGGTGCGGCACACCATCTGTATGGCCGCAACACCGGCAAGTATTACGAGATCGACTTCCGCCCGCAGGACCTGCACGACTGCATTTTTGATGATTTTGGCGGCGATGCCCTGGCCGCTGTGGAGGCTTACTTTGCCGAGGTGGAAAAGGTGGCCGCCAAGGGCCCGGATATCCTGGCCCACATCGACCTGATCAAAAAGCTGAACGCCGAGGGCGAGTTCTTTGACGAGGAGGACCCCCGCTACAAGGCCGCTGCCCTCAAAGCACTGGCCGTGGCAAAGGAGCACGACTGCCGGCTGGAGGTCAACACCGGCGGTGTGTACCGCGGCTACCGCAAGGACTTCTACCCCGGCCCCTGGCTGCTGGAGGAGTGGCACAAGATGGGCGGAAAGGTCATCATCACCTCGGACGCACACGACACGGCCAGCCTGACGTTCGACTTTGACGAAGCCGCCGCCGCCATCAAGGCTGCGGGCTTTTCCAGCGTGGAGGTGCTGACCGGCCACGGCTTTGAAACGCAGGAGCTGTAAGGCCCTGACAACAAGATCCTGAAGGAAAAATGACCCTCTCCGGGGCAGTTTGCAGCACCGGAGAGGGTTGTTTTGCCGTAAAAAACGAACATCTTTGGAGGAATTTATGACCCAGGCAGAACCCCGGCGCAGCCACCTGTTCCAAATGAATGTAGACCTGATGCACGGCCCCATCCTGAAAAGCCTGCTGCTGTTTATGCTGCCCATCCTGGTATCCAACCTGTTCCAGCAGCTGTACAACACCGTGGATACCATGATCGTGGGCAACGTGCTGGGCGATACGGCCCTTGCCGCCATTGGTTCCTGCGGCTCCATCTATGAGCTGCTGGTGGGCTTTGGCATCGGCATCGGCAATGGGCTGGCCATCGTGGCAGCGCGCTCCTACGGCGCGCAGGACGAGGATCTGCTCAAGCGCACGGTGGCCGGTTCCGTCGTCATCGGGCTGATCGCCTCGCTGGTCATCACCACGGCGGGCTTTTTCGGGCTGCGGCCTCTGCTGCAGCTGCTGGATACCCCGGCAGAGATCCTGGAAGATGCATACAGCTACATCATCGTCATTGATCTGGGCGTGATCGTGATGTTCCTGTACAACCTGTGCGCGGGCCTGCTGCGGGCCATTGGCAACAGCGTGATGCCGCTGGTGTTCCTGCTCATCAGCTCGGTGCTGAACGTGGGGCTGGACCTGTGGTTCATTGCCGGGGCCGGCATGGGCGTTCGGGGGGCGGCGGTGGCCACCGTGATCGCACAGGGCATCTCGGTGGTGCTCTGCATCCTGTATGTGCTGGCCAGGGTGCGCATCCTGATCCCGGAGAAAAAGCACCTGGCCGTGGGCAGCCATCTGTACTGGGAGCTGTTCAGCCAGAGCATCTCCATGGGCCTGATGAGCAGCATCGTCTCGGCGGGCTCAGTGGTGCTGCAATACGGCATCAACGGCCTGGGCACGTTGACCATTGCGGGCCACACGGCGGCGCGCAAGCTGTTTGCGTTCACGGACATGCCGCTGATCTCCATGGCCAATGCGGGCTCCACCTTTGTGTCCCAGAACCGGGGCGCAAATCAGCCGGAGCGGGTGCGCCGCGGCATGCGGGAGATGTATCTGTACTGCGTGGCGGTCATGCTGGCGGCCATCCTGCTGATGAACGTGGGAGCCGAGTGGATGGTGCGGCTGATCTCCGGTTCCACGGAGCCGGTCGTGCTGGAAAACGGCGCACGGTATCTGATCTGGAACGCACCGTTCTATGCGGTGCTGGGTGTGCTGCTGTGTACCCGCTATGCGCTGCAGAGCCTGGGCCAGAAAGTGCTGCCGCTGTTTTCCAGCGTGATCGAGTTTGTGGGCAAGATCATCTTTGTGCTGGTGTTCATCCCGGAGTTTGGATACAACGCCGTCATCCTGTGTGAGCCGATCATCTGGTGCTTCATGACGGTGTATCTCGTGGCCGTTTACCGGCATGACCCGTTTGCGTTCCCGAAAAAGAAATAAAACAACAAGGCTTTGCAGGCTTATCAGAAGCTGCAAAGCCTTGTTGTGTTTTCTCGAAGAATATGCTATCATAAAATTGCCGCTTTGGCGGCAGGGCGCTGTGCCACAAACGCAGGCGGCTTTCTCCTTACCGGCACCTGAGTGCGCCGGGCAAGGCGATTTTCTTGAAATCTCGCTCCCCCGGATGCTTGAGGGCAGAAAGGGGGGATGCACCATGACGTTTGAACAGGTTGTACTGTTGCTCACGCTTCTCGGCGGGGCAATCTATGTGACGTTTCAGATTACATGGACTGTTTCTCACAGTGATAAACACAAGAAAAAATGACCGCCTCCAGCTACCAACTCGAACGGTCATTTTTCTTGATCTGATTCAGTAAGGAGCAAGCCGTTTGCAGGCCAGCGCCTTTCTATTTACAGTATAATCTTTTGGAACGGAACTGTCAAGAGTGCGCAAATGCACTTTGACAGCTTTTTTGCGTTACAGCGCCGAATAGCCAAAGCTGTTCACCAGCGCGTCGATGTGCTGGCCGGCTTTGCACAGCGGGCAGCTGCGGCTGTCGTAGCTGGCGTAATCGGGCAGGCTGGCGGGGTCAAAGATGGATGTGACCGGGATGCCCAGGCACTCCGAGGTGGTGGCAAAGATGGCCGAAAGCCCGGCCACGGTGCCGCCGTAATAATTCACGGCCTCAATGGCAGCTTGGGCGGTGTAGCCGGTGGTGATGGAAGCGGCCAGGATCAGCACATGCTTGCCCTTGACCATGGGGGCCAGATTATCGCGCAGGATGATCTGGCTGCCGGTGGTGTACTCCGGCGTGATGACATAAATGGTCTGGTGCGCGTTCATGTTGGAAAATCCGTCCTTGGTCAGCTCGTTGGCCAGGCAGGTGCCAATGACCTGCGTGCCGTCCAGGCAGAGCACAGTGTCCACGATGGTGCTGTGCTGGTAGGCGGCCACCAGCTCCTTTGCAACGGCCTTTGCTTCCGAAAGGCGGGATTTCTGGGTGGTCACGTCAATGTAATAGTTGATGTGGCTGTGGCTGGTTGCAAAATGTCCCTTTGCCACACGCAGGAACAGACTGCTCTTGTTGGTGGGAAGCTTTACCATGTTGATCATAACTGCAACACTCCTGTTCATCAAGATCTGGGACCGGCCCGCCGGGGCCGAAAACACAAACAGCGCGGCGGCCCCTGCCGCTGCGCTCTCTTTCAGCTCCAAGCTTTTCCATAACCTTATTGTAAAGGAAAAAGACCCTGTACACAAGATACAAAACTGCCGAAAAATCAGCTAAAAATTAAGAAGCTTTGCCCAAAATGCCTCCGCCAAAAGAACAAGGCGGCTGCCCGGAACTCCGGATGCAGCCGCCCTTTTTTATTGGCCCGGTGCCGGGTCAGCCGGTCACGGGCGCTTTTTCAGCCTGCACAGGAAATCGTCGGCTTCCAGCGCTTCCGGGGTGAACGAGTTGTTCTTCCACCAGCTGATCAGCGCAGCCGTCACGGTCAGGCCGGTGGAGATCAGCTGTTCCAGCTCGGCCGACTGGATGGGCAGCACCGAATGACCGGTGGCGCTGAGCACCTGGTTGGTCAGCGCCAGGGCCAGCGCGGCGGTGCGGGCCAGGGTGGCCGGGGCGATCTTGTATTCGTGGTTCATAAAAGTTCTCCTTTCCTTGTCTGGTTGGTTCAAAATGGAGCGTGTCCGAGCCCTGCGGCTTTGAGGACAGCCGGGTAATCCTTGTAGGCATAGCTCAGGTCTACGGGGCCGGAGATGCCGGGCAGCTCCCCTTGGCTGGTGTACTGCCACATGCCGTGGCGGCGGGCGGGGCGCTTGCCGCGGTAATCGGCCAGCCAGAGGTCATACGGGGCCAGCGGCTGGGCGGCCAGGGCGGTGTCTGCAAAGTTCGTGTAAGTATAGACCATGGCGTAGAGGTTCCAGGTCTCGATCCGGGCGGCGGCCTGTGCCACCAGGGCCGAAAGCGCTGCGGGGGCCAGGGAGCGCAGGCGGGGGTCCTCCACATCAATGGCAAGGGGCAGCTGGAGCGTTTTGCCCCGGAGAGCTGTTTTGAGGGCGGCCAGCTCCTCCTCCATCTGCCGCTGTGTGACCGCACAGGTGTAGTAGTAGCCGCCCACGGGCAGGCCCAGCCGGGCGCAGGCAGCGTAGTTGCGCTCAAACTGCGGGTCTGAGTAGGGCTTGCCGTTTTTGCTGCCCAGCACCCGCAGCATCACGCCGTCGATCCGGCCGCTGCGGTACAGGGTATCCCAGTCTATGCGGCCCTGCCAGCGGGAGACATCGGCAATGCGGTGGACTGCCATCACAAGCCCTCCAGCAGGGTCTTGAGGGCAGCCGGGGAGATGCTGTCCACGGTCAGGGTGCCGTCCTCGCCCACGGCCAGCACGCGGAGCAGTGCGCCTGCCTGGGGTGCGGCCGGTGCGGGCAGGGCACCGACTTCTGCGGCGGTCAGCTTCACGGCCCCGCCCTTGCCGTTGACACTGAGCACCGTGCCGTCCGTGGGGGCAAACGATTCGGCACGCAGGGCGGCATCCTCTGCGCGGGAACAGGAGATGGAGGCCCGGCTGCTTGCCAAAGCTGCCCGCTGGGCCGAGGCGGCGGCAGCCTCGGCCTGCTCCTGCGTGCGGGTCTGGCTGGCAGCGCTCCGTCTGGCGGCATCCAGCGCGGCGTTCGCGCTCTCCGTCACCTGCGCGATGAACTGTTCGTAGACCGAGGGCTCGGGCTCGGCCTCGGTGCCGTTGGTGGGCAGGATGCCGTACACGTCGTAGCGGCCCGGGCGGGTGTAGGCGGTGTAACCGCTGCCGCTGACGGCTGCCAGCATCCACTCGCCGCTGGGCCAGCCGGTAAAGCTGCGGCCCACCTCCACCTGCCCGGCGGCATCCAGCACCAGCGGGGCGGCCAGGGTGCCGTCGCTGTGGCGGATGTAAAGGGTGACGGTACACCCGGCCCAGGCTGCGGGCAGCTGGAATGCCAGCCGGTCCACACCCTCGGCGTTCTGTGCGCCCAGGTGCAGCCGGGCGGGCTGGGCGGTGAATTCGGTGCCGCCCAGGCTCCTTGGGGTGATCTTGATCTGCATAAAAGTACCTCCTTTTTGTGCTGTGGCTCCATTGTAATGGCGTTGGCGCGGCAGCGGAAGCGCGGACTTTTTTATCGTGCTTTTTTGCGTTTCGGCATTTTGCCAGCAGGCTGTTCCGACCACAAATTCCGTGCGGAAAACGTCCCATTTTTGGGGCGGAAACGCTGCGGAATTTCTGCCGGAGATCCGCAGGAAGAATCCGTTTGCCGCGACGAAATGTGCAAAAAATCCAGCGGATTTCTCCGGCCGGAACGGCTTTGAAATGTTAAAAAATTATGAACTCAATCGACTTTATTTTTTAGAAAAAATCGGAAAGAAACGCTCGAAATCACTCCGAAAGCGGGAAAACAATGTGCAGATTGCACAAAAAACTATGTCAAGGAATTGTCAAATTCAAAAACGCAAATTTGACAAACGGGTTCCTGTCTGCTAAAATAGTGCCCGCTCAAACGACCTTTGAGCGGAAAAAACATCACGTTGAAGTGAAAAACCGCAATTGCGGTGTCCTTTATGCAGGCGTTTTTACGGCCTGCACCTGCGGGCAAAGGAAGATCCCGCACAGGATCCCAAAACTGAAAAGAGAGGAGTTGTCTCGTATCGCTTCCGTCAAATTTAAGAAAGCATTGTCTGGCTGCACCCGTGCAGCCACTCCCCGTGTGCTGGCGTTCTGCGTTATGGCTGTGTGCCTTATGCTCACCTTGGCCGTGACCGCCGCGAATCTGCGGCTGACCTACGTCACAGACTCCCATGGTGCGCGGCAGCTGGTGGTCAGCTCAGAAACTGACCCGGCCCGCGTGATGAGCCTGTCCGGCATTCAGGCCGAGGAGGACGATCATGTTTATTACACTGCGTTCAGCGGCAGCCTGGCTGCCCTGAACATCGAGCGCGCGTTCAGCGTGACCATCCAGGCCGACGGCCAGGAGTATCCGGTCAGGATGGCGTTCGGCACCGTTGCCGATGCCCTGGAGCGCGCAGGCATCACCCTGGACGAGGAGGACTACACCGAGCCTGCTCTGGATTCGCTGGTCACGGCGGGCAGCCAGATCGTGGTGCATCGGGTGGACTACCAGGACAAGGTAGAGACCCAGGCCATCCCCTACGATACCCAGTATGTTTACACCAGCCTGTATTTCCGCAACACCAACCGCGCCACCACCTTGCAGCACGGCGCAGAGGGTCAGCAGACCGTGACCACCCGCGAACGCTATGTGGATGGTGAGCTGGAAAACAGCATGGTGGTGGACGTGACCACCACAGTGGAGCCCACGGACCATGTCGTCAAGACCTATGGAGAGGGCGCTCCGGTCTCCCCGCTGACCGGCCCGGACGGCACCACCAATGCCCCGGCCTCGTACAGCCAGGTGCTGACAGGCAAGGCCACCGGATATTACTCCCGCACGGGCAAGGGGTCTTCGGGCCTGGGGCTGGGCTACGGCACGGTTGCCGTGGACCCCAGTGTGATCCCTTATGGTACGCTGCTGTACATCACTTCCACGGACGGCAGCTTTGTGTATGGCTATGCCATTGCCACAGACACCGGGATCGCGGTGCAGAAAGGCCAGATCCTGGTGGATCTGTTCTACGAGACCTACGCAGAGTCGGTCATCAACGGAGCTAT
This sequence comes from uncultured Faecalibacterium sp., assembly GCA_934547065.1. GTDB lineage: Bacteria > Bacillota > Clostridia > Oscillospirales > Ruminococcaceae > Faecalibacterium. The sequence continues at coordinate 16,941 of CAKTEF010000007.1, read as the reverse complement.
CCAGGTCAACGTTTACGTTGTAGGTTAAAATTGTAGGTTAAAACGGAAAAAAGCACACGGAACAAACATCCGTTCTGTTTTCTTTGCATTTTGCACAGGAAATGGGGCGGATGTTTCTTTTTTATCGCATGTTCTGTCAGGTTTACCTATAATTCTTGCATAAAATTAGCGAACTTGTATATATAAGAAAAATATCGACGAAAAGATTATGGTACATTTTCCGGAAAAAGCCTTGAAAAATCAGACAAAATTCTTTAATATAAGAGAGTAAAAAGGTATGGGCTCACTGCGGCCTGTACGGGGAGGAGCTGTTTATGAAACCGAAGGAAGATGCGATCCGCAAGGATCCCTCGGATCTGCCAATTTATTTGTTCAAGCAGGGCAACAACTGTGAAGCCTACCGCTATTTCGGTGCGCACATCGAAACGCGCGCCGGGGAGGCCGGCGTGGTGTTCCGCGTGTGGGCACCCCATGCCGCCGCCATCAGCGTGGTGGGCGATTTTAACAGCTGGAAGCCGGGCAGCCATCCGATGCACAAGGTGGATGGGGAAGCCGTGTGGGAGCTGTTCATCCCCGGCGTAAAGGAATACGATGTCTACAAATACTGCGTGACCACCCGTGCAGGCGATCTGGTCTATAAGGCGGACCCCTATGCATTCCATGCCGAGACCCGGCCCTCCAACGGCAGCAAGGTCTACGACATCAACGGCTTTGAATGGCACGATGATGCCTGGCAGGCCGCCCAGAAAAAGGCCGATGTGATCAACGGCCCGATGAACATTTACGAAATGCATGCGGGCAGCTGGAAGATGAAAGACGGGAAACTGCCCTACAACTACTCCGAGCTGGCCGATCAGCTCATCCCGTACATCACGGAGATGGGCTATACCCATGTGGAGCTGCTGCCGGTGATGGAATATCCGTTCGACGGCAGCTGGGGCTACCAGGTCACGGGCTATTTTGCCCCCACCAGCCGCTACGGCACCCCCAAGGATCTGATGGCTTTTGTGGACAAGCTCCACGCCGCCGGGATCGGTGTCATCATGGACTGGGTGCCCGCCCACTTCCCCAAGGATGCCTTTGGCCTGTACCGCTTTGACGGCGAGCCCTGCTACGAGGACCCCAACCCCAAGCGCGGCGAGCACAAGGAGTGGGGCACCATGGTGTTCGACTTTGGCCGCAGCGAGGTACAGAGCTTCCTGATCTCCAGTGCCCTGTACTGGATCGAGCAGTACCACATCGACGGCCTGCGGGTGGATGCCGTGGCTTCGATGCTGTATCTGGACTACAACCGCAAGCAGGGCGAGTGGGAGCCCAACAAGGAAGGCGGCAAAGAGAACCTGGAAGCGGTGGCGTTCCTGCGCAAGCTGAACAACACCGTTTTGGGCCGCCACCCCCACAAGTACATGATCGCGGAGGAGTCCACCGCGTGGCCGATGGTCACAAAGCCTGCTTCGGACGGCGGCCTGGGCTTCAACTTCAAGTGGAACATGGGCTGGATGAACGACATGCTCAGCTACATGAAGACTGACCCGCTGTTCCGCGCGGGCAACCACAACAAAGTCACGTTCAGCTTTTTCTACGCATTCAGCGAAAACTTTGTGCTGCCCATCAGCCACGATGAAGTCGTGCATGGCAAGGGCAGCCTGATCAACAAGATGCCCGGCGAGTACGATGCCAAGTTTGCAAACCTGCGCACGTTCTTTGGCTACATGCTGGCCCACCCCGGCAAAAAGCTGTTGTTCATGGGCCAGGAGTTCGGCCAGTTCACCGAGTGGAACGAGGAAAAGCAGCTGGACTGGATGCTGCTGGATTACGATAAGCACACCGAGCTGCAGACCTATGTCAAGACGCTGAACGCGTTCTACAAGGAGCATCCCGCGTTCTGGCAGGTGGATTACAGCTGGGAGGGCTTCCAGTGGATCGTCCCGGACGACTCGCAGCAGAGCGTGGTGGCATTCCTGCGCAAGGATGCCGCAGGCCGGCAGATTCTGGTGGTCTGCAACTTCAACCCCGTCCTGCGCGAGGGCTACACCCTGGGCGCACCGGTGGCCGGTACTTATAAAGAGGTGCTGAACAGCGACGACGAGGCGTTCGGCGGCTCCGGCGCGGTCCACAACAAGGCGGTCCGCACCAAGAAAAAGCCGCTGCACGGCTTTGAGCAGAGCATCACCGTGACCCTGCCGCCCATGAGCACCCTGTATTTTGAGGTGCCCGTAAAGCGCACCCGCAAAACGGCGGAGGAAAAAGCGGAAAAGGCTGCACCCAAAAAGACCGCAGCCAAAACCGCAAAGGCAAAGGCCGAAAAAACCGTGAAAGCCGATAAGGCGGAAAAGGCCCCCGCCAAGCGGGGCCGCAAGCCCAAGGCCGAAGCTGCTCCGGCAGCGGAGGAAAAGGCCCCCGCCAAGCGGGGCCGCAAGCCCAAGGCTGAAGCTGCTCCGGCGGCGGAGGAAAAGGCTCCCGCCAAGCGGGGCCGCAAGCCCAAGGCTGAAGCTGCTCCGGCAGCGGGGGAAAAGGCTCCCGCCAAGCGGGGCCGCAAGCCCAAAGAATAAGCTGGGCGCATTTTCATCACATTGTTGAACCATTTCCAACCCAATCCAAATAGGAAATGTGTAAAAGGGGAGAATAAAGCTATGGCAAAAGAAATTGTGGCAATGATCCTTGCCGGCGGACGTGGCTCGCGCTTGTATGCGCTGACACAGAAAACGGCAAAACCCGCAGTGGGCTTTGGCGGCAAGTACCGCATCGTGGATTTCCCGCTGTCCAACTGCGTCAACTCCAACATTGATACCGTGGGCATTGCGACCCAGTATCAGCCCCAGAAGCTGAACGAGTACATCGGCAACGGCCAGCCCTGGGATCTGGACCGCCTGTACGGCGGCGTTCACACCCTGCCCCCCTATGAGCAGGCCAAGGGCACCGACTGGTACAAGGGCACCGCAAACGCCATTTACCAGAACATCAGCTTCATCGACAGCTATGACCCGGAGTATGTCATCATTCTGTCCGGCGACCAGATCTGCAAACAGGATTACGCGGACTTCCTGCGCTTCCACAAGGAAAAGGGTGCCGAGTTCTCGGTGGCCGTGATGGAGGTGGACTGGAAAGAGGCTTCCCGTTTTGGCCTGATGGTGGCCGACGAGAACGACAAGATCACCGAGTTCCAGGAAAAGCCCCCGGTGCCCAAGTCCAACCTGGCTTCCATGGGCATCTACATTTTCAACTGGGATGTCCTGAAGAAGTATCTGGAGGAGGACGAGGCGGATCCCAACTCCAAGAACGACTTTGGCATGAACATCATCCCCGCCCTGCTGCGCGACGGACGCAAGATGTACGCCTACCACTTCAACGGCTACTGGCGTGACGTTGGCACCATCGACAGCCTGTGGGAAGCCAACATGGAAGTGCTGGACCCGGAGAATTCCGGCATTGATATCTTTGACAAAAAGTGGAAGATTTACAGCCGCAACCCCGTTCTGCCCGCCCAGAAGATCGGCCCCCGTGCCGTGGTGCAGGATTCCCTCATCACCGAGGGCTGCCAGATCTACGGCCGCGTCGGTCACTCGGTGCTCAGCGCAGGCGTGGTTGTGGAAGAAGGCGCAACCGTAGAGGATGCCGTTCTGATGGATGGTGTCGTGGTCAAGGCAGGTGCCGTGGTCAAGCGCTGCATCCTGGCTGAAGATGTGGTCGTGGGTGCCGGTGCAAAGATCGGCGGCGACGGCCCCATTGCACATGTGGGCACCGGCCTGACCGTCGGCGCAGGCGCTACCGTTAAAGAGGGTGCCAAAGTATTTGATTCCGTCAAGGAGGGCGAGGAAGTATGCTGAGCCAGAACAACAATGCGTTGGGCATCATTTTCCCCAACAGCTATGATAACACCGTACCGGAGCTTGTGACTGAGCGCACCATGGCTTCGATCCCCTTTGCAGGCCGTTACCGCATGGTGGACTTTGTGCTTTCCAGCATGGCCAACTGCGGCATCTCCAACGTTTCCATCGTGGTGCGCAAGAACTACCACTCGCTGATGGATCATCTGGGCACCGGCCGTGAGTGGGATATGGCCCGCCGCCATGGCGGCCTGAACATCGTGCCTCCCTTTGCGGAAAAGGGCGTGCGCATCTACTCCGGCCGTGTGGAGGCGCTGGGCTCCATCCTGAGCTATCTGGAAAACCAGAAAGAGCGCTACGTTGTGATGAGCGATGCCAACATTGCCATCAACTACGATTTCAACGCCCTGCTGGCAGCCCACCAGGCAAGCGGTGCCGATGTGACCGTTGCCTACCAGAAGACCGAGATCCCGGAAGGCCGCAAGAACGACAACTACACCCTGACGGTGGATGCCGACGGCCGCGTGACTGAGCTGCTGTTCAACGATTACCGCTCCGGTGTGCAGAACCTGGATCTGAACATCTATGTGCTGGAGCGTGAGACCCTGATCAAGCTGGTCAAGGATGCCACCTCCCGCGGGCTGATCTACTTTGAGCGCGATATCCTGGCCCACAATGTCAACATCCTGAACGTCCGTGCGCTGGAGTACACCGGCTATGTGGCTCATGTCTGCGATATGAAGAGCTACTTTGACGAGAACCTCAAGCTCATCGACGAGAAGAACCTGGATGCCCTGTTCCCCAAAAACAGCCCGGTCTACACCAAGATCCGCGACGACAACCCCGTGCGCTATGTCACCGGCTCTGCCGTGACCAACTCTCTGCTGGCAGACGGCTGTGTGATCGAGGGCACCGTGGAGGACTGCGTGCTGTTCCGCGGCGTTCACATCAAGAAAGGCGCTGTGGTCAAGCACTGCGTCCTGATGCAGGATACCATCGTGGAGCCGGGCGCACAGCTGGACTGCGTTGTAACGGATAAGAACGTCCGCGTGACCGCAGGCAAAAAGCTGTCCGGCACCGAGAGCTTCCCCGTTTATGTCCAGAAAAACCACATCGTCTGATATGCCGGCGGGAAGCCCGGATCGTTTGAAATTTTCACAGGGGCGGCTCCCTCCCCGGTAGCCCCTCTCAAGGAGGGGCGGGGGCCGTTTGTGCCCCCGCCCGCTCTTTGCGTTTGTCCTTCAACCGCTTTTCTGGAAAGGAGCAATTCTATGAAGATCCTGTATGCCGCTTCGGAAGCGACCCCCTTTGCAAAGTCCGGTGGCCTGGCCGATGTGGCCGGTTCCCTGCCCAAAGCCCTGGTCAAGGACGGCGTGGATGCCCGCGTGATCATGCCGCTGTATGGCGACCTGAAACTGCGCGACAAGCTGGAATATGTGACCAACTACTCGGTTCCGGTGGGCTGGCGCAGCCAGTACTGCGGCCTGTTCAAGGCCGAGGTCAACGGCGTGACCTACTACTTCCTGGACAACGAGTATTACTTCAAGCGCCGCGGCCTGTACGGCTTTTACGATGACGGCGAGCGCTTTGCGTTCTTCTCCCGCGCCGTGCTGGAAACGCTGTTCTACATCGACTTTACCCCCGACATCATCAACTGCAACGACTGGCAGACCGCGCTGGTGCCCGTTTACCTGAACCTGTACTACCGCCACCTGGATAAGTTCAACCGCATCAAGACCATCTTCACCATCCACAACATCGCCTATCAGGGCAAGTACGGCACCGATATCCTGGAAGATACCTGCGGCATCGGCCGCCGCGATCAGCACATTGTGGAGTACGATGGCTGCGCCAACTTCATGAAAGGTGCGTTCGAAACGGCCGACAAGATCACCACGGTCAGCCCCACCTACGCACAGGAGATCCTGGACCCCTGGTTCAGCTACGGCCTGGATGCCCTGCTGCGGGAAAAGCAGTATAAGCTGTGCGGCATCCTGAACGGCATCGACATGGATGCCAACAACCCCGCCACCGATCCGCACATCCCGTTCAACTACGATGTCACCAACTTTGAGCAGGGCAAGGCCAAGTGCAAGGAGGCCCTGCAGGACAAGTTCGGCCTGAACAAGGACGGAAGCCCCGTGTTTGCCATGGTCAGCCGCATGGTGGGCATGAAAGGCTTTGACCTGGTGCAGAGCGTGGCCGACGGCCTGGTGGACCGCGGCATCGAGCTGGTGATCCTGGGCAGCGGCGAGACGCAGTACGAGACGTTCTTCTCCGACCTGTGCGCCCGCCACCCCGGCCGCGTGGGCACTTACATCGGCTTTGAGCCGACCCTCTCGCAGGAGATCTACGCCGGTGCCGATGCGTTCATCATGCCTTCCAAGAGCGAACCCTGCGGCCTGGCCCAGATGGTGGCCTGCCGCTACGGCACGCCGCCCATCATCCGCGAGACCGGCGGCCTGCGCGACTCCATCCACGACTGCACCCTGGGCGAGGGCAACGGCTTTACCTTTGCCGGTTACAGCGCCCACGAGCTGTACGATGCCTGCTGCCGTGCCCAGGACCGCTACTACAACAAGGAGGACTGGAACAACCTGGTCAAGTACGATATGGAGTGCGATTTCAGCTGGGACCTCTCGGCCAAGAGCTACGAGGGCCTGTACAACGAGACCGCAAACCTCTGGTAAGTAAAAACCGGCAATCCCTCCCAAAGCCCCGGCGGGCCCTGCACACAGCAGCCCGCCGGGGCTTTTTGCGCCCAAAAATGTGAAAATCTGCGAACAAGCAAAAAACAGGCGAAAGAAAATCCTTTCACCTGTTTTTTATTTTCGGCGGAATCCACAATGGGAAAAAACGGAATTTGTGGAAGCAGCTGAACTTTTTTGAAACCCTTGACGGGGGGGGGCTTAACCTGTAAACTGAGGGCAGAACTGGTAAATCTTCCGTAAGACCAAAATAAAAAAGGAGGCGTTTTCGGATGAAACGTTGGAAGAAACTTTCGGCCTTTCTGCTGGCGGCGGTGCTGGCGCTGGGCGTTCTGACGGCCTGCGGCCAGCAGATGGTCCGGACCGAGGACTTTGTACACATGGTGCAGCGGAACCTGCAGAAGGTCAGTGTGCCGTCAACGGATGGAAAATCCGGCCTGAACCTGACGGTCAAGGCAGGCGAGGACTACCGCAAGGAGGCCGATGCCCTGCTGAACAAGTATGTGGAGGCCTACGAGGCATGGCGCGCAGAGGACCCGGTGCTGAAGGATGCAGAACCGGACATCGATGAGATCCAGGATGAACTGGGCTTGAGCGACAGGGAATATGTGATCCGGGCGTATGCCTCCAAGGGCAAGAGCGATCTGACCGCGATCCAGCTTGATTTGGACGATAAAGCACGCAGGATGGCAAAAGCTCTGTGGAAGACGGCGTATCGTTATGATGATACCACAGAAAAGACGATCACCGTGGCAGAAAAAGAAGTGAACGGCTGGTATTACCTGGTGGCGGTGTCCAAGGTCAATGTTCCGGAACCGCGGCCGTGATAACTCTGCACGATGAATACAAAAACATAAAATCGGAATCAAGGAGGAATACACGATGAAACTTTGGAAAAAACTGATGGCCTGCACGCTGGCAGCGGTGCTGGCACTGGGCGTTCTGACCGGCTGCGGCCAGAAAGTGGTCATGACCGAAGCGTTTATTGATATGGTCAACCGGAACCTGGCACAGTATTACTACATCACGGAAGATGGCGTGAATGTGACAGGAAGCAGCCTGAAACTGACCGAGGGCGGCGCATACAGCCAGGAAGCGGTTGCCCTGCGCGACAAACTGGTGGCAGCATACCAGAACTGGCTCAAGACCGACCCCATCATGTACGACAATGAACCGGAAATTGACGACATCATAAAGGAAATGCAGCTGAGCGAAGATTACATCGCCTGCGCCTACGCCTCGAAAGGCAGCAAGGATCTGGTTGCGATCCAGGAGGATCTGAATGAGGTCGCGGATGATTTTGGTGATGGTATCTGCGACGCACTGGATTACACCAACAAGACGGCTACGACCGTCACCGTGGCCGAGAAGCAGGTGGACGGCTGGTACTACCTGGTGGCTGTGACCAAGGTCGTGAACAAATAACAACGCGTTTTACACATCCGTTCAATCGACCCCGGAGCAAGGACCCCTGCGGCCCCGCTCCGGGGCTTTTTTGCATCCTGCACAAAGAATGGCGCAAACTTTTGGTATGGATGGGCCTGCGGGCGGACAAACTCCACACAGAGCGGGCCGCTGCGGCGGACTCATGAACAAATTATGAAATTTTACCAGAATTCCGTGGAGAATTGATTGAAAAACAAGACGATTTGAATTATACTAGCGTTATAAGATTTTTTGCCAAAGAAAATCTTTGCGAAACATTCTCCACGGCCTGCGGGGGCAGGCGGCAGGAGCAGACAGGAGGGGATGCCGGATGAAGGGCCTGTACAAAGCGTTGGAGGACCTGGTCTGGCTGACCCAGCTGGGGCTTTCCATCCTGCTGCCGCTGCTGCTGTGCCTGGGCGGGTGCTGGTGGGCCACCAACCGCTGGGGCTGGCCCCTGTGGGTGTACCTGCCCGGCATTGTGCTGGGGCTGGCCGCCGGGGCCAAAAGCTTTTGGGTGTTTGCCAAGGAGCGGCTGGACCGCGCCAAACAGGAGCACCCCCGCCGGGTGGGGTTCAATTCGCATCAATGATCGTTTGGAGGTTTGCTATGAAATTGCAGCCGGAATCCAAAAAGGAACTTCTGCGCATCGCCGGCGGCACCGCTGTGTGTACGGCGGCCATGTGGGTACTCTTTGCAGCGCTGCATCTGGTGGGGTGGGTCCGGTTCGACTCCACCGTGGTGCTGGGCGGCCTGGGCGGCGCGGCGGTGGCCGTGGCCAACTTTGCGGGCATCTGCCTTGTGGTGCAGAAGATCGTTGACGAGCCGGACGAAAAGCGCCGCAAGGCCAAGCTTCAGCTTTCCCACAACGGACGGATGCTGATGCAGGCGCTGTGGGTGGTGGCGGCCATCACGGCCCCCTGCTTCCAGCCGTTTGCCAGTGTCCTGCCGCTGTTTTTCCCCCGGATCACCATTTATTACCTGCAAATAACGGGCAAGTACAAACCCCTTGCACAGGGCGCTCCGGCGCAGGAGGTCCAGGTGGAGGACCCCCCGGCTCCGGCCCCCGTGCAGGGCGAAAACTCCGGTGAAAAAGGGGGTGAAACGTAACAAATGGAATTGAACGGCGCAAAGATCCTGTATACCATCCATACCAACATCCCTGTTCTGGGCGATTTCAAGATCACCCAGACCCTTGTCAGTACCTGGATCGTGATGGCGCTGCTGACCGCACTGGCGTTCTGGCTGGGGCATGACCTGAAACTGGAACATGTCTCCAAGCGGCAGGCCGCTGCGGAGTTCATTGTGGAGCGGCTGGATCAGTTCGTACACGACAACATGGGCTTCCACTTTGACCAGTACATCCCGCTGGTGGGGGCGATCTTCGCCCTGAGCATCGGGTGCAACCTGATCAGCGTGGTGGGCCTGTGGAGCCCCACGGCCGACCTCAACACCGAGGCCGCCTGGGCGATCGTGGTGTTTGTGCTGATCCTGTACTACAAGATCAAGACCAACGGCATCCTTTCCTATCTGAAAGGCCTGCTGGACCCCATCTTCCTCATGGCCCCCATCAATGTGCTTTCGGAGATCTCCACCCCCGTCAGCATGGCGTTCCGTCACTTTGGCAACATTTTGTCCGGTACGGTCATCTCCACGCTGCTGTACTGGGCGCTGGCAAGCCTGAGCCATGTCGTGTTCGGCTGGCTGCCTGGCTTCCTGAGCCAGCTCCAGCTGTTCCAGATCGGCATCCCGGCCTTTACGGGCCTGTATTTCGATTGGTTCGGCGGCTGCATTCAGGCGTTCATTTTCTGTACCCTGACCACCATTTTCATCAAGCGTGCTGCCGGTGAGGACTGAACCCGGCATCCCCCAACACAATTTTTCAGGAGGACACTATTATGACTGACTTTCAACTTCTGGCTCGTGGTATCGCTCTGGCAGGCTGCGGCATCGGCGCAGGCCTTGCCCTGATCGCCGGCATCGGCCCCGGCATTGGCGAAGGCAACGCCGCCGCCGCTGCCTGTGAAGCCGTTGGCCGTCAGCCCGAATGCAAGAGCGACGTGACCAGCACCCTGATCCTGGGCGTTGCCCTTTCGGAGACCACCGGTATTTACGGCTTTGTCACCGGCCTGCTGCTGATCTTCCTGGCACCCGGCATGTTCATGAACTATCTGGGCTGAGCACTCCCTGAACCGAACAAAACGAAAGAAGGGAGACGCTTATGCAACTTTATCAGGCATTGATCACGCTGGATGGCTGGACGTTCCTGGCCCAGATCTGCAACCTGATGATCCAGCTGGTGATCTTCAAAAAGCTGCTGCTGAACCCGGTCAAACAGGTGATCGCCGAGCGCAAGGCCAAGGCCGACAGCCAGATCGCGGATGCGCAGAAGCTGCGCGCCGATGCCGAGGCCATGAAAGCGGAGTATGAGCAGAACCTGCAGAATGCCCGCACCGAGGCCAACCAGATCGTGGCAAACGCCCAGAAAACGGCGGCTGCCCGCAGCGAGGAGCTGCTGGGCGAGGCCCGCGCCCAGGCTGCTGCCCTGAAGCAGAAAGCGGAGGCCGACATTGCGCAGGAGCGCAAAAAGGCCGTGAACGATGCAAAGGACGAGATCGGCGGCATGGCGATGGAGATCGCCTCCAAGGTGGTCGAGCGCGAGATCAAGGAAGCCGACCACAAAGACCTGATCGACGAATTCATCAAAAATGTGGGTGAAGCATCATGACCGAGACGGCAAAGATGTACGGCGGCAGCCTGTACGATCTGGCGGCCGAGGAAGGGCTGGAAAGCCGCATCCTGGAGGAGCTGGACGCTGCGGCGGCCCTGCTGCGGGATGATCCCGAATATCTGCACCTGCTCAGCATCCCCAGCATCCCCAAAAAGGAGCGCTGCGGCCTGTTGGATCAGGCGCTGCGCGGGCAGGTTCATCCCTATGTGCTGAATTTTTTGAAAATTCTGTGCGAAAAAGGCACCCTGCGGGAGCTGCCCGGCTGTGCGCGGGCCTACCGCGTGCGGTACAACCAGGCCCACGGCATCCTGGAGGCCGTGGCGGTGTCCGCTGTGCCCATGACGGAACAGCAGACCGCCCGCCTGCACGAAAAGCTGGAAGCCGTGACCGGCAGGCAGATCGACCTGAAAACCAAAGTCGATCCCGCCGTGCTGGGCGGCATCCGGCTGGATCTGGAAGGCACCGAGCTGGACGGCACCGTGAAGAACCGCCTGGCTTCCCTCCGCCGCAGCATTGCAACCATAACAGTATAAGGATTGAGTGGTGAACACAAGACAATGCAATTGAAACCTGAAGAAATCTCCAAGATCATCCGGGCGCAGATCAAGCATTACGAAAATGTGATCGAGCAGAGCGAAGTCGGCACGGTCATCATGGTGGGCGACGGCATCGCCCGCGCCAGCGGTCTGGAAAAATGCATGGCCGGTGAACTGCTCCAGTTTGACAACGGCGAATACGGCATGGCCCAGAACCTGGAAGAAAACACCGTTTCCATCGTTCTGCTGGGCTCGGATGTCGGCATCAAAGAGGGCAGCATCGTCAAGCGCACCGGCAAGGTGGTGTCCGTGCCGGTGGGCGATGCGCTGATCGGCCGCGTTGTCAACGCACTGGGCCAGCCCATCGACGGTGCAGGCCCCATTGAAACGACCGAGTTCCGCGCCATTGAAAGCCCGGCCCCCGGCATCATCGAGCGTCAGCCCGTCAAAGAGCCGCTGCAGACCGGTATCAAGGCCATCGACTCCATGATCCCCATTGGCCGCGGCCAGCGTGAGCTGATCATCGGCGACCGCCAGACCGGCAAGACCACCATTGCGGCCGATACCATCATCAACCAGAAAGGCAAGGATGTCATCTGCATCTACGTTGCCATTGGTCAGAAGCGTTCCACCGTGGCAAACCTGGTGCAAAGCCTGACCCAGGCCGGTGCCATGGGCTATACCATCGTGGTGTCGGCCACGGCATCGGAGCTGTCGCCCCTGCAGTATATCGCCCCCTATTCCGGCTGTGCCATGGGCGAGTATTTCATGCACCAGGGCAAGCATGTTCTGATCATTTACGACGACCTTTCCAAGCACGCAGTGGCCTACCGCGCCCTGTCGCTGCTGATCCGCCGCCCGCCGGGACGCGAAGCCTACCCCGGCGACGTGTTCTACCTGCACTCCCGCCTGCTGGAGCGCGCCGCCAAGCTTTCCAATGAGCTGGGCGGCGGCAGCCTGACGGCTCTGCCCATCATCGAGACCCAGGCCGGTGACGTTTCGGCGTACATCCCCACGAACGTCATCTCCATCACCGACGGCCAGATCTTCCTGGAAACGGAGCTGTTCCACTCCGGCGTCATGCCGGCCGTCAACCCCGGCATCTCGGTGTCCCGCGTGGGCGGCAACGCCCAGATCAAGGCCATGAAAAAGGTGGCCGGCACCCTGAAGCTGATCTACTCCCAGTACCGCGAGCTGCAAAGCTTTGCACAGTTCGGCTCCGATCTGGATGCCGATACCAAGGCGCGCCTTGCCCAGGGCGAGCGCATCGTGGAGGTGCTCAAGCAGAACCGCTCGGCTCCGGTGCCCGTGGAAAAGCAGGTGGCCATCCTGTATGCCACCGTCCACGATTATCTGGTGCAGGTCAAGGTGCAGGACGTGGCGGAGTACGAAAAAGGCCTGTACGAATATCTGGACAACGATGCCGCCGGTGCCGCCGTGGCGCAGACCATCCGCACCACCGGCAATCTGGACAAGGATGCCGAGGAAGCGCTCAAGGGGGTTCTGTCCACTTACACCCAGAGCTTCGTCAAGGCGCACTGAGGGAAGGAGGCGTAACGCATGGCAGGTTCCATGAAGGACATCAAGCTGCGCATCAAAAGCGTAGAGAGTACCATGCAGATCACCAAGGCCATGGAGCTGGTGGCTTCCTCCAAAATGCGCCGTGCCAAGGAGCGGGTGGAACACAGCCGCCCCTATTTTGAAACGCTGCACCAGACGCTGCTGGACATTGCGGCGGCAGACCCCCGCGCCCGCAACCCTTACCTGCGCCGGGCGGAGATCAAGCGCACCCTGCTCATCGTCATTGCAGGCGACCGCGGCCTGGCCGGTGGATACAACAGCAATGTGCTCAAGCAGGCCGACGCGCAGCAGGGCCCGGTCACGGTGCTGCCCATCGGCAAGCGCTCGGCGGAATATTTCGCCCACCACGAGGTGCCCCTGTTCACGCAGAACGTGCTGCTGGCGGCGGAGATCACGGTGGGCGAGTGCTTCCAGCTTTCCCGCCAGGTCACCGAGGGCTTTTTGCGCGGCGACTACGATGCGGTGAAGATCTGCTACACCCGGTTCGACTCGATGATGACCCAGACCGCCGCCACCATGGAGGTGCTGCCGCTTTCCATTGAGCCCACCGAGGAGCAGAAAGCCGCTGCCCGCCGCAGCCAGATCCTGTACAAGCCCAGCAGCGAGGAAGTGTTCCGCGCCATCATCCCGGAGTATGTGGCCGGTATTATCTACGGTGCCGTGTGCGAGAGCGTTGCCAGTGAGCTGGCCGCCCGCCGCACTGCCATGGATGCCGCCACCAAGAATGCCGGTGAGATGATCGACCATCTGAATCTGTATTACAACCGCGCCCGTCAGGCTGCCATCACCCAGGAGATCACGGAGATCGTGGCCGGTGCGGAAATCTAGGAACTGATTTAAGGCTTCCCCCTCGGGGGAAGCTGGCGAGACGCTTGCGGCGAGCCTGATGAGGGGAAACAACCGTTAGAAGCCGCTTTTCTCAACGGAATCTTGCCACGGCTGCCCCTCATCCGTCATTGCTTGCGCAATGCCACCTTCCCCGAGGGGAAGGCTTCAGACGAAAATTATCAAGAAGGAGTTGTAGCCTATGTCCGAAAAACATATCGGCAAGGTGATCCAGGTTATTGGACCGGTGCTGGACATCCAGTTCGAGGATGGCCAGCTGCCGGAGCTGCTCAACGCCATTGAGATCGACAACCACGGCCAGAAGCTGGTGGTGGAGGTCGCACAGCTTACCGGCGACAATGTGGCCCGCTGCATTGCCATGAGCAGCACCGACGGCCTGGTGCGCGGCACCGAGGCGGTGGATACCGGCGAGTCCATCAAGGTGCCCGTGGGCGACCAGTGCCTGGGCCGCGTGTTCAACCTGCTGGGCGAACCGGTGGACAACAAGCCTGCCCCCACCCCGGAGGCTTACTGGCCCATCCACCGCCCTGCCCCCAGCTACGAGGAGCAGCAGTCCACCACCGAGATCCTGGAGACCGGCATCAAGGTCGTGGACCTGATCTGCCCCTACGCCAAGGGCGGCAAGATCGGCCTGTTCGGCGGTGCCGGTGTCGGCAAGACCGTCCTGATCCAGGAGCTGATCTATAACATCGCCACCGAGCACAACGGCTACTCGGTGTTCACCGGCGTTGGCGAGCGCACCCGTGAGGGCAACGACCTTTACGGCGAAATGACCGAGAGCGGCGTTATCAACAAAACCGCGCTGGTCTACGGCCAGATGAACGAACCCCCAGGAGCCCGTATGCGCGTGGCGCTGTCCGGCCTGACCATGGCGGAATATTTCCGCGATGTCAAAAACCAGGACGTGCTGCTGTTCATCGACAACATCTTCCGCTTTACCCAGGCCGGTTCTGAGGTGTCGGCGCTGCTGGGCCGTATGCCCTCTGCCGTTGGCTACCAGCCCACGCTGGCCACCGAGATGGGCGCTCTGCAGGAGCGCATCACCTCCACCCGCAAGGGTTCCATCACCTCGGTGCAGGCCGTCTACGTGCCCGCCGATGACCTGACCGACCCGGCCCCTGCCACCACCTTTACCCATCTGGATGCCACCACGGTTTTGAGCCGTGACATCGCTTCGCAGGGCATCTACCCCGCTGTGGACCCGCTGGATTCCACCAGCCGCATCCTCAGCCCGGAGGTCGTGGGTCAGGAGCATTACGAGATCGCCCGCGCCGTCCAGAAAGTGCTGCAGCGTTACAAAGAGCTGCAGGACATCATCGCCATCATGGGCATGGACGAGCTGAGCGAGGAAGATAAGCGTACCGTCAGCCGCGCCCGCAAGGTGCAGCGCTTCCTGAGCCAGAGCTTCCATGTGGCGGAGCAGTTCACCGGAATGCCCGGCCAGTATGTGCCGCTGAAAGAGACCCTGCGCGGCTTCAAGATGATCCTGAACGGCGAGTGCGATGACCTGCCGGAAAGCGCATTCCTGTTTGCCGGAACCATCGATGATGTGTTCGCCAAGGCGAAGAAAGGGTAAGCCATGATGACCTTTCATCTGACGGTGGTCACGCCGGACGGCTGTGCGTTTGACGGCCAGGCGGAGCGGGTGGTCTGCCGCGCCATCGACGGGGATCTTGCCATCCTGGCCAAGCACGGGGACTACTGCACCGCGCTGGGCATGGGCGAGGCACACATCGTGGATGCCGATGGCCAGCGCCGCCGTGCCGCCTGCATGGGCGGGATGCTCACCGTGCTGAACGGCGAGGTCCATCTGGTCGCCACCACCTGGGAATGGGCCGAGGAGATCGACCAGGCCCGCGCCGAAGCTTCCAAAAAGCGTGCCGAGGAGATCCTGGCCCGCAAGAATCTGGACAAGCGGGATTATGAGTTGGCACAGGCCCGCCTCAAGCGTGCCCTTGTCCGCACATCGGTCCACCGGTAATCCGTAAAAACAAACGCCCCCGGAGAGCAGCTGCTTCTCCGGGGGCGTTTTTGCGGGATGAAAGATCAGAGTTTCAGGTCGTCCAGCACCGCGTTGACGACCTCCAGGCTGACCTGGCCGGGGGCGCTGGCAGTGCCGGGGTTGGCAAACGTCATGGCCGAGCCAAACGCTTCGCCGCACAGGCGGCTCACAGCGCCCAGCGCTCCCATGCTCATGGTGATGACCGGCGTTTCCGGATGACGGTCTGCCATCTCGGCTGTGGCGGCCAGCAGCTCCAACACATCGGTGCGGCTCTGCGGCATGACCGCCAGCTTGGGCAGGTCGGCTCCGGCACGCTGCATGGCTGCCATCCGTGCCACCAGTTCCGCGCGGGGCGGGGTCTTTTGGAAGTCGTGGCTGGAGCAGACAACGCACGCCCCGGCGGTGTGGGCATCTTCGATCAGTTTCGGCAGATCGGCACCGGCCGTGAAAAATTCGATGTCGATCAGGTCGGCACAGTCGGTAGCGAGAACCGTATGGAGAAAGCGGAGATATGCCTCATGATCCGGCGCAGCGCTGCCGCCCTCGGCCTTTGTGCGCAGTGTTACGAGCAGCAGCTTCTCCTTTAATGCGATCCGGAGCTTTGCCAGGCAGTGGGCCACTGCCGAAAGGTCCATCGGATGCGCAAACAGATCAACGCGCCATTCCACGCAGTCGGCACGCAGCGTGGAAAACTCCGCTGCCTTTTGCAGAACAGCAGCTTCCGTTGACTCCACAATGGGAACGATCACTTTAGGCCGCCCCTCGCCAATGCGGCAGCTGCGGATGGAAACACAGGACATACAGATCCCTCACTTTATAAATAAGAATCAATATCTTCATAATACGGGAGGAAAAAGGGTGTGTCAAGTGGAAGCTGGGCAATGTGACGGATGGGCGACAACGGAGACGTAAAAATGCGGTCAAAAACTGTTCAAAAAGGACAAAGCGGAAAAAAGAGAGAAAAAAGTGAAAAAAGGGCTTGCCAAATGGGCGGCAGTATGGTATTATACTTGAGCGCCAAGCGCCGAGCGAAAGAATGACTTCTGGAAGCCCGGCAGGAAGCCTTTGAAAAGAACCAATAGACGTTCAAATGTTCCGGTTTGTTCCGAGAAACCTGAATCGTTCCAAGTTCAGAAAAGTTCAAAAGCTTCAAAAAAAGAGCTTGACAAAAAACCACTTCGGTGGTAAAATAAACAAGCTGTCAGCCGGTTGGCTGAGGCGCACAGGACCTTGAAAATTGAACAATATCGAAAAACTTGTAAGGAACCTTTATGTGTTTGGAAAA
>CAKTEF010000006.1 GCA_934547065.1 uncultured Faecalibacterium sp. | reverse complement strand
AAATCAATGTTCCTTAGATACTTAGATTTAATCCTAGTTTGTTTTCTCTGTCCACAAATTTTTTCAAAATCGTATAGCTGCACATAAATTTCCAGAAAAATTCTAGCACAATCACGATTTTTCAGTTAAACCACCACGGCAGTTCCAGCCACAGGTTATCCATGGCCTGTTCCTCCGTCTTTTTGGCGCGGCTTTTTGTCAGGTGAAAGTATATCGCCGTACCGATCAGCGGATGTTCCTCGCCATCGGTGAAGCCATAGCGGTACAGCAGATAAGTCTGCTCCCGCTGGGTCAGTCGTTTCAGAGCATCGTACAGTTCCCGGCGTGATTCCTGTTTTTCCATAATACTCTGCGGCTGCATGGCGTAGGGGTCAGCTATGGCTTCGATGCGCCGCAACTGCTCTTCTCCCGGCAGAACATCGTCCAATGAAATACGCTGGTAGCAGATACCGTCCTTATCCTCCGTCACCATCCGCTGCTCAAAAGCGGCAAAGGCATCTCGAACCATATCCATCATGGCGTTGCGGATGGCCGGAGCTGCGTAGGTCAGGAACTTCATGCCGCGCGCTGCATCGAACTTCGGCACGGCCTTCCACAAGCCCATATTCCCTGCCTGTTTCAGATCGTCCGTGTCAAGGTTCAAGCCAGCCTGTGCCAGATTCATGCTGCGGAAAAGGTCATTTGCCACCTTGCCGATAAAGGACTTGTTGTTGTCGATCAGGCTGTCCAGTGCGGCAGCATCGCCTTTCTGTGCCAGCGCACAAAGCCGTTCATTCGTCTGCTTCATGGGCGTTTTCCTGCTCTGCGGCAGACTGCAAGATTCCCAACAGACCGCTTCGCAGCTGTTCCAGTGCTTCCGGCGTGGCTCCTTCCATACCCGAAACGCTGTCCAACATTGCATCCGTCAACTGCTCTGCCGTGATCGTTGGGTGCTGCACATCCTGCCCTTTGGTCAGTTCTGTAAACATTTTTTCTGCCACTTTCTTGCTCATGGCTTCCTGTTCGGCGTAATGGCTCCCGATGCCCTTTTTGATTTCCTTGACCGCCGCCATAAAGTACATTTCAATGTCATCAAGGTCACCTTGGTATACTGGCTTTCTCCGAAGACTGATGTCCTTTGCGGCTTTGGCTGCTTCCGGGGTCTTGACCTTTGTGCGCAGCAGGGTGCTCAATGTCGTGAGCATGGCATTCTGTGCTGCGATACCAGACGCAAAAGTATCATCAAAATACTGCGATATGCGGTAAGTAAGCTCTGCGAAGCGAGCATTTTCCAGCAGCAGATTGACCACCTCTGTATTGACACGCCCTGTGTAGAGGTTCTTTGCAGCTTCTACGGACAATCCCAGCTCAGCAATATCGTAGTTCTTGCGGTCAGGGATGTTGGTTTCTCCCAGCAGAAAATCAGTAGACACGTTGAACAGCCTTGCAATCTTCAGCACCTGCTCATGGGTCAGAGTTCCTTTTGCGCCACTGATAAAACGGTTGATGGTGCTCTTGGAGCAGCCGAGTTCCTTAGCAAGTTCTGGTTGGCTGATGTTGTGCTCTTTCATCAAGTCCGCAAGACGGATGTTGGATGGTGCGGGCAGATATTCCTGTGCCATGTGGTCGGCCCTCCTTTTTGAGCTTTTTCCTCATTATAATACGCTCTGCCGTTTTGTTCAATATACGGTTTCCTCTCTGCTCTTGCTGTTGCAGCCCTGCAACCAGCAAGGGCATTTTTCTTTTTCCGTTGCAGTTTTGCCGCTTTTTCGCCATTTCCGCAAAATTCCCCGTATATTCAGGCAGGAAGCAAAAATACCAGAGTTCCCACACGGGGTACTCTGGTGCAGTACACAACACAAAGGAGGAATGCCCTTGAGCCTGTATCAAACTGTCAAGTCCGCCATCACCGTTCGGCAGGTGGGAGAGATGTACGGCATGGAGCCCGACCGCCATGGCATGGTGTGCTGTCCGTTCCATTCCGACAGCGACCCCAGCATGAAGCTGAACGACACCTATTATTACTGCTTTGGCTGTGGAGCCAACGGAGATGCCATCGACCTCACCGCCAAGCTGTTTGACCTGAATCCCCGGCAAGCCGCCGAGAAGCTTGCTCACGACTTCGGGCTTGACCCAGACAAACCGCCCGCCAATGCCATCGCCTTGCCGCCGCCCAAGCGTGGCCTGACGGACGAGCAGTGGGCAGACATCGCCTACTGCCTGCGGGTGCTGACCGACTATCTCGACCTCTTGCATGACTGGCGAAAGCGTTACAAGCCCGCCAGCCCGGAAGAACCGCTGGACGAGCGGTTCGTGGAAGCTCTCCACATGACCGAGACCGTCGAGCATCTGACGGACTGCGTTTCATTTGGAACGCCCCAGCAGAAGGCCGATGCCGCCGCACGGCTGCTGTCCGGGTCGTACCTGCTGATGTTGGAGGAGCGCACCGACCGCCTTGCTCTGGCAAAGTGTGCCTGATAATTTATTCACCTGAAGTGGTGCTTCTCATAATGATAAGCACCACTTCACTTTTCTAAAGGAGAACCACCACATGAAGAAAAACATTTCCCGCAACCCCTTATGGCCGGACTGGTACAACGGCAAGAAAATTGATGAAGTCCAGTTTGGCCGTGCCTTTCTGGAACAGTGGCCGCTGAAATGCGTCAACGGTACGCTGTACACGCTGGACGGCCCGGTAGAGGACGAGAGCGAGATCAAGCAGCGCATCTTGGAGAACATCGAGGAATATGTCACCTCCGGCCTGTCCAAAAAGGTCACCAACATTCTGGAGACCATCAAGCTGCTGGCTTTTTCTGACCCGTTTCCCATCGAACAGGACTGTATCCATCTCCAGAACGGCGTGTACCATCTGCCGGACGACTCTTTTCAGGAGAGCCGGCTGTTCTGCCAGAACCGCCTGCCTGTGAAGTACGACCCGAAAGCTGCCAGCCCGGACCGCTGGCTGACCTTCCTGCACGAGCTGCTGGACGATGCCGACATTCCTACCTTACAGGAATATCTGGGCTACTGCCTGATCCCCAGCACTAAGGGGCAGAAGATGATGCTCATTGTTGGCAAGGGCGGCGAGGGCAAATCCCGCATTGGGCTGGTGCTGAAGCGGCTCATGGGAGATGCC
This sequence comes from uncultured Faecalibacterium sp., assembly GCA_934547065.1. GTDB lineage: Bacteria > Bacillota > Clostridia > Oscillospirales > Ruminococcaceae > Faecalibacterium. The sequence continues at coordinate 81,712 of CAKTEF010000006.1, read as the reverse complement.
GCCAGCAATGGCAGCGTCCAAAAAGTCGAGAACAATCGCTTTGCCCGCGCCGATCTGGAGCGCCGCCTGCTCATGATCGACGATGACATGGACATGAACGCCCTGCCCAAGACCAACTATATCAAGACCATCGTGACCGCCGAAGCCAAGCTGGACTTGGAACGCAAGGGTGTCCAGAGTTACCAGCGCGACATTTACGCACGGTTCCTCTGCTTCGGCAACGGTGCGCTGACTTCACTGTACGACCATTCGGACGGTTTCTTCCGCCGCCAGCTCATCCTGACCACCAAGGACAAGCCTGCCGACCGCACGGATGACCCCTTCCTTGTCGAAAAGATGTGCGCCGAATTGGAAGGCATCCTGCTCTGGTGTCTGGAAGGGCTGAATCGGCTGGTGCAGAACGATTTCCGCTTCACGGTCAGCGAACGTGCTGCCGCCAATGTGGACACCATCAAGCGCAGCAGCAACAACGTCATTGACTTCATGGAATCCGAGGGCTATTTCCGATTCAAGGCGGACTACTCCATCAGCTCCAAGGAGTTCTACGACATTTATAAGCAGTGGTGTGAGGACAACGCCTGTCACAGCGTATCGGCCATTCGTTTCAGCGCAGAACTGCGCCAGAATGACCGCCGCTACAACCTTGAAGCCACCAACAACATCTACCTGCCCGGTGGCCGCAGGGTGCGGGGGTTCGTAGGCATCGAACCGCTTGTCCACCCCTGCCCGTAAAAAGTGCATTTTTTCACGGAAGAAGTTCGTACAACCTGTACGGTCTGTACTTGTACGCACCTGTACGGCAAAATGAAGCGGATTAAAACGTTGTATCGTTTATATTTTGGATTTCCGTACGCCGTACAGACCGTACGGGTTATTTGAAGTCCGTACGCGATTTTTTCGGATGCGTACGGAGCAATCAAATTCGCATTGTGCGAACTTGATCGTAGCTCTCCCGTAGGAGACGCTCCCCCCTCGGAGAGTCCTCGAAGAGCCCACTACACTTTGCAGACCGCAGGGGTGAAAGTGTCATAGTGGGTTATTACACTTCCGCAGAAGTGCATCTCCCCACTGCAAACAGGCTGTTCGCCTAAAGACAAGCCGCATAACGGAATGTACCTCTCCCGACTCCTTCTATGTTTCGTCGTATTCTAAAATGTCTCCCGGCTGACAATGAAGCTCTCGGCAAATTGCATCCAGTGTAGAAAAACGAATTGCTCTAACCTTTCCGGTCTTTAGATTTGAGAGGTTCGCCATAGAGATTCCAACACGTTCAGAAAGTTCTGTCAAGGAAATCTTTCGGTCTGCCATAATGCGGTCTAATCGTAGTATGATTGCCATTCTTATCCCCTTAAAGAACTTCGTTCAATTCCTTCTGCATCGCAACAGCTTCTTTCAACAACTCAGCCATGATGATCAAAAGTACTCCGGGCAACAGCAATACTGAATCACAGAAGAAAAAGGTCGAACCAGACACTTGATATCCCGGTAAAAGTGGAAATATCACAGATGCCGCCGCAATAAGATAGCCTTCAAGACGAGTGCATTGAACCAGCGTTTTAGAAAAAGTTTTATCACTAAGCATCATCTTCAAAACAGAGATTCCGGCAATCGTCATTACAAGGAAATACAGTTCCTGTGATGCAATGGAAGTGATATTAAGAACCACTCCCTGCCTTGCACCCAAAAGCCATTGAATAGGAAGAATCACTGCACTGAACATTTGCGGAACAGTCAGTAATAATGCCAGTCCGAGAAGTGTTTGTTTCTTTTTGAAAAACGTCTTTTTCTCGGAAGAAGTTGTATCAACCCGAAAATCATTCTTACCCATATTGCATCCCCCTTTGATTTCACATTTAGAATAGCACACGTTAAATTGAAAATCAATATATTTTTATCGTTTATCAATAAAGCCATCTGCATTATGAGTAAGAGTGTTAAACAGTACCCCTTGAAAGGAGGGATGCCCTTTGGCAAGAAACGATGGTATTGACCGCACCAGTGCCCGAAATCTCGCCGTTTCAGACAAGGCTGTTGGCAACACCCAGCAGCACAACGAGCGCGAAAAGGACAGCTATCGGAACCCCGATATTATCCCCCAACGCGCTGCATGGAATGTCCACTTCAAAAAGCCTGCTGCCGACTACACCGACCTGTTCGCCCAACTGGAAGCTGATAGAACCATTTCTACGCGCGGCCTGAAGCCGGATGCTACCCACTACTGCGAACTTGTCTTTGATGTCAACTCGGCCTACTTTGACAACCACGGCGGCTATGAGTTCGCCAAGCAGTTCTATGCTGATGCCTACAAAGCTGCTGTGCAAATCGTGGGCGGTGAGCAGTATATCCTCTCGGCTGTCATGCACGCCGATGAGATCAACCGTGCTATGACTGAAGCACTAGGCCGGGAAGTCTACCACTACCATCTTCATGTGGTTTATGTGCCTGTGGTGGAAAAGCAAATCCTGTGGTCGAAACGCTGCAAGGACAAAGCACTGGTCGGCACAGTCAAGGAGACTGTCATGCAGGTCAGCCGGAGCAAGAAATGGGCATCCAAGCCTCTGCTGGACGATGCCGGAAAGCCTGTCCTGCAAAAGAACGGAAAGCCAGTCCTGAAGAAGTCGTACAGCGTCCTGCAAGACGATTTCTTCAGCTATATGCGCAACGCCGGGTACACGGATGTAGAGCGCGGTGAGCGTGGCAGTACCGAAGAACACCTGACCGTCACTCAATTCAAAGTCCAGCGGGAGCAGGAACGGCTGGACACCCTGACTGCCCAAGCTGACCAACAAGCACAGTCGCTTGCTAAAACCTGCCAAACCCTCTCCAAAAAGGAGAAGGAGCTTGCCGCTGTGCAGAAAAAGACCATGCTCACGAAAGAAGCCCTCATTCATGCGCGCGATCTAGATTATATTGGCAAGCGCACCTTTCTCGGCAACTATTCGCTGACCGAAGAAGAGTTTTCCAAGCTGAAAAAGCAAGCCGACCACGGCTATATGATGGATGTGGAGAACCGCCGCCTGAAAGAAGAACTTTCCACGGCCAAGAAGGAAGCAGCCCATTGGGGTCAAAAGTATCATGAACTCTGGTACGAAGTGAAGCCCTATCTGGATGCGCTCCACCGTGCGCCGGAACTGGTGCGCGACTTCCTGGAAAAGATTCTTGCCCCCAAGCAGGCGCGCACCATAAATGTGCCGCAGCGAAACCGTAAGCGTGGGCAGGATATGGAACTTTGATTTTCGGAGGATACCATTTGAACAAAAAGAAGAAGTCAAACAAATCCGGCTACCCGGATGAAGCAATCAAGACCCTTGCACGTTGCTTTTATCCCTCCATGGTTGAGTTTTTCAACAGTGAGGAAGGCCAGCGTGAATATGAGGAATGGCTGAAAGAGCAGGAAGCTCTACAAGCCTTGCCTGTTGCAGCATAAAAACAGCAGGACGCTCCCGGTAAAGGGAACGCCCTGCCTTATATAGATGTATCTTACCGAGGTGTGTCCAGTAGGGCACACCTCTTATTTTTTTGCCCTTAATCTTCTAGCCCATGGCTCCCAGCTACATTTTTCAAATACTCCTTCGGATCACCGTTCAAAATTAAGTCCGCATAGCCCAATGGATCATTGTAGACGAGATAATCCAACTCCGATCTCTGTGCCATGGTCACATCTAGTGCATCCTCGACCCCGGTGCAGTCAATGGAGATTTTTCTCCCATCCCGGAGCACCAGCTCAACACATCCAGTGTCCATATTAAACTTGCAGGCTCTTTCATCGTACTTCATAATCGCATCCTCCAAATCTTGTTAGCGGCTTACGGTCTATGGCAAGGTATCGGAGTTTTGCACCGTCCACGGGAGCCTTCATTGTTGTACCCGAAGAAAACGAAAAATCCGAACCCTTCTCCAATCGGAAACAGGTTCGGATTTTTCTTGTTTGGTGGGCGCGGGTGGATTCGAACCACCGAAGCTGAAAAGCAGCAGATTTACAGTCTGTCCCCATTGGCCACTCGGGAACACGCCCAGATTCTATTTCAACGTCCGTTCCCGGACGACTTGTTTATTGTATCAGATGCTTCTGCGTTTGTCAACCGTTTTTTGCGTTTTCTCCCCGCTTTTTTACAAAAAAGCCCGCCGTTCCGGAGCAAGTCCATCGGGCGGGGTGGGTGCTGTCATTTTCTGCTGCGGCGGTCAACGGGTCAGATGCTTGCGCCGTTCATAATCCTTGAGTGCATCCAGTACTTCCCCGGACATGGGGTAGAGAGCAGCCAGGTTGAAGATCGTCATCAGACCGATGCCCACATCGCCAAGGTCCCACACCACGGTATAGGTCTGCAGGCCGCCCACCAGAAGCATGACCAGCGCAAGCACTTTATAGGCCGTCTGCCAGCCCCAGCGGTCCCCAAAGAGGTAGGCCACATTGCAGCGCGCATAAAACAGGATGCCGATGAACGTAGAAAAGCTGAACAGCGCCAGCGTAACGGCAATGAACACCACGCCAAAGCTGCCCAGGTGATACTGCGCCGCCGCCTGAAGCAGATCCATTCCGGTCAGCCCGGCGGTCACGCTCTGCGGGGCCAGCAGCATCACAAAAGCCGTGCAGCTGCAGATCACCACCGTGTCGATCAACACGCCCAGCGCCTGGACAAAGCCCATCTTCACCGGGTCGTCACAGGAGGCAGCTGCCGCTGCGCAGGGGGCCGAGCCGCTGCCCGCCTCGTTGGAGAACAGGCCCCGCTTGATGCCGTTCATCAGCACGGCCCCAAAGCCGCCCGCTGCGGCCTGCCGCAGACCAAACGCTTCGGAGAAGATCTGCCCGATCACCGCCGGGAGCTGGCCGAAGTTCCGTGCGATCACGTACAGCGTCATCAAAAAGTAGCATCCTGCCATGATGGGCACGATCACGTCCAGGCTTTTCACAGTGGCATCTTTCCGCAGCACGATCCCTGCCGAGATTATCACCAGCACCACTGTGGTCACGATGGGCGGGATGGAGAATGCATTGACAAACGCTGAACTGACTGAGTTGCTGACGACCTGGCTGATGCCGCACCAGCAGATCAGCCCGGACAGTGCAAACAGCACCGCCACCACCGAGTGCCGCAGTTTTTTCCCGCGTTTGCGCTCGGCCAGAACGTGGAGATAGTATGCCGGGCCGCCCCGCTGGCCGCCATACAGGGGATCGGGCTGCCGGTACTTCTGGGCCAGGGTGGATTCGATAAACGAAGTAGAGGCTCCCAGCAGTGCCGTGACCCACATCCAGAACACCGCGCCCGCGCCTCCGGCGGAAACCGCCGCCACCACGCCCACCAGGTTGCCCATGCCCACGCGGGTTGCCGTGGAAACGATCAGGGTCTGGAACGACGAAAGGCTGTCCGTGCTCTGATTTTTCTCGCAGACCGCCGAGATCATATCCCGGAACAGCCGCACCGGCAGCAGCCGGGTCCGCAGGGTAAAGAATCCCCCCGCCGTCAGCAAAAGCACCACCATCAGCGAGATGCCCACGCCCCCGGCCACCGGAAGCACAAACAGATCGCCCCATAGCAGGCGGTAAACAAATTCAATCAGTCGTGTCAGCAAAAAACGTTCCTCCTGGTCCACAAAGGTTTATACACTTTATTATAATATAGCACTTCACGTTTGTAAATTGAAAAAACGTGATGCGGGGTTTCGATTTTCTTTATGACAGCAGAGCGCCCGGAGGCAGTACAGCCTCCGGGCGCTCTGCATTTTGATGGTATAAGGAGAACCGTTCGATAGCAAAGATCATTGAGCAGGCTCTGTACGCCTTCCGTCCGGGCAGCGGCAGCAGCGCCCTCTTGCGGTGCCCTGCATCCGCTTCGGCCCTTGGGCGGGCCTCGCGTCTTGCAGACCGCCGCGCCAAAAGCTGATTTCTATACATCAAGCTCTGTACGCTTTCCATTCGGGCAGCGGCAGCAACGCCCTCTTGCGGTGCCCTGCATCCGCTTCGGCCCTTGGGCGGGCCTCGCGTCTTGCAGACCGCTGCGCCAAAAATCCCTCCCTGCGGCCCCTTTTTGTCGCGTTGCGACATCTTCCCCCGGCCGGGGGAAGTCTTTGCTCGCAGGCGGCGGTCGGGATTTTAGCCCTTGACGCCTCCCAGTGCAACACCACGGACAATGAACTTGGAGAGCAGCAGGTAAACGATGATGACCGGCAGGATGGCAATGGCCACCAGCATGTACACCTTGCCCATATCGAACTTCAGGAAGTCGGCACTGCGCAGCTGTGCAATGAGGATGGGCAGGGTCTTTTTGTCGGTCGTGTCCAGCACCAGCGCGGGGATGAAGTAGTTGTTCCAGCTGGCCACGAACGAGAAGATCGCCTGCACGGCCAGGGCCGGTTTCATGATGGGCAGCACGATCTTGTTAAAGGTGTAGAACTCGCCTGCACCGTCGATGCGGGCCGCTTCCACGATCTCCATCGGCAGCGATGCGTCCAGGTACTGCTTCATGAAGAAGAACACCGCCGGGGCCGCAATGCTGGGGACGATCAGCGGGATAAAGCTGTTTTTCAGACCCATCTTGGTGATCAGCTGCAAAAAGCCCAAAGCCGACACCTGTGTGGGCATGGTCATGATGAGCAGGATCAGGGCGAACGCGGCCTTTTTGAACCTGAAGTTATAAGCATAGATGCCGTAGGCCGTCAGGGCCGAGAAATACACGCTGAGAGCTGCCGAGCAGGCCGACACGATCAGGCTGTTGCGCACGCCGGTCAGCACCGGAATGTTGGCATCCGACAGCACGTTTTTCAGGTTTGTCATCAGCGATCCGCCCGGCAGCACCGCGAACCCTTTCTGGATCTCGAAATGAGTGCGGGTGGAGTTGACGATCAGCACATAGAAGAAGAACAGGCACAGAAAGCTCAACAGGATCAGCACCAGATAGCACACGGTCCGGCGGGCCGCCAGCGTTGCTTTTTCCGACTGCGTTTTTGCTGTGTGTGACATTACTTCGTTCCTCCTTTCGCCTGCTTGCGGGCTTTGCGCTCGGCTTTGCTCAGGCCGTCGTCCTCTTTGGTCAGGGCCATGTACACGATCACGCACAGCACCGCACACACCAGGAACAGCACCACGGAAACCGCACCGGCCATGCCGTAATTCTTACTGAACAGGTGGTTGTTCAGGTACATGATCATGGTGGTGGAGGTACGGTCCGGGCCGCCCTTGCCGTTGGTCAGGATCTGCGGCACATCAAACATCTGCAGGCCGCCGATCATGGAGGTGATCATCACATACACCAGGATGGGCCGGATCAGGGGGATGGTGATCTTCCAGAACATCTGGTTCGGGGTGCATCCGTCCAGTTCAGCCGCCTCATACAGGGTGGGGTCCACGCCCATGATGGCTGCCATCAGCATGATGGTGGTGTTGCCGAACCACATCAGAAAGTTCATCAGGCCGATCAGCCCGCGGTTGCCCCAAACGGTGTTCAAAAAGCTGAACGGCTGTTTGAGGATGCCCATGTTCACCAGGACTGCATTGACCGGGCCATTGTCCGAGAACAGGGCAAAGAACAGCATGGCAAACGCCGAGGCCATGATCAGGTTGGGCATGTAGATGACCGTTTTGAAGAATGTCTGGCCTTTCAGTTTCAGGCGCAGATCCGTGAACCAGGCTGCCAGAAGCAGTGAAACTGCGATCTGCGGGATAAAGCCGATGATCCACAGCAGCAGCGTGTTGCCAAAATATTTTGGCAGATCCGCTGCAAACAGGGTGACGTAATTTTTCAGGCCCACAAAGTTGGGGCCAATGATCTTCAGGCCGCTGCGGTAATATTCAAAGAAGCTGTAATAGATGGTAGAGCCCAGCGGAATCAGCTGGAACAGCGCAAAAATGAGGAAGAACGGCGCAATGAAGATATAACCCCATTTTGCGTAGCTGATCGACCCTTTCTTCCTCGTTTTTTCTCCCATAAGGATCGCCTCCTGATCGTTTTGCGGCAAAAAACAGGGGCGGGCGGGAACAGCGTCCGGCCCGCCCCTGCGTATTTTCTTTTCCGTTTGAGCGGATCGGGTCAGCCTGTTATGCAGGCCAGACCACATCGGTCAGCTCCGGATACTTCTCCTTGATGGCCGTCTCGAAGTTTGCCTTGGCGGTATCTTCGTCCACGTTGCCGGTAAAGTAATCCTTGAATGCCGACTGGAAGCTTTCGGTGATGCCCTGATCGTAAGGACCGGCGTTGGACATGTCGATCTTCTTTGCGGCTTCCGCAAACAGAGCGATATGGTTCTGGCCGCCCAGGAAGTCCGACTTGTAATCGCTGTTCGCGATCTCGTTCATGGCTTTCTCGTTGTTGGTGTAGTCCTCGGTATCCAGGGTGATCTGCTTCATGATGGCTTCGTCGCAGGTCAGCTTCTGCATGACATCGCGGATCAGGTCGATGTTGTCACTGCCGGCTGCGCCGCAGATCCAGGTGCCGCCCCAGTAATAAGGCTGAGGGCCTTCGCACACGGCGTAGTCGCCGTAGATGCCGTTGCCCACCTGCGGCTTTTCGCCATCCGCCACGGGCGTTGCCAGCGAGTTGCCCAGCAGGGTGAAGTTGATGCCCCAGGTGGAGTAGAAGAAGCCGAACACCTTACCGGTGGGGCCCTGATCGGAAGCCCACTGGCTGTCCCACAGGCTGGACTTGTTGTTGTAGCCCTTGTCGGTGTACTCCTTGGTCTGGTCCACCCACTTCATCATATTCTCGTCCACATTGATGGTGGTGCCATCCACCCAGGGAGCCGCAATGTTGTTGGAGAAGGTACGGAACGAATCATCGAAGCCGGAAAGCATCTTGTAGCCCTTGGCGGAAGCCTTGGCGGCCACATCGTTGAACCGATCCCAGTCCGACAGGTAGGTCTGCACTTCCGTGGGATCATCGGTGCCCAGAACCTCCTTTGCGATGCTGCGGCGGTATGCGAACAGGCCCGGCGTTGCCTGCCAGGTGGTGCCGCGCTGGCTGCCGTCCACGCTGACGATATCCTTGGTGTACTGATACTGCTGCGACAGGTCGGAATCGGTCAGGCCGATGTCTGCCTTGACATCCAGCGCGTAATCGGAATCCACATACTTCAAAGCGTAGTCGGCTTCCACCAGGAAGATATCGATCTTATCGTCATCGGCGGCGGAATCCTGCGCCAGCAGGCCCTCGTCCAGCTTATTCTGGTAGTTGTTGTTGTCGTTGGGGTTGATGGTCCACTTGACGGTGGTGCCGTCTTTCAGGGTGGTGGTGGACTTATCATCGGCGATCTCCTTGACCTCCGGATAATAATCGTTGAAGCGGCTCTGGAACTCATCGTTCCAGCACCAGATGTTCAGCACCTTGCCACCGGCTGCGGATGCGGCTGCGGACGATGCCGGAGCGGCAGAGGAAGCCGGAGCGGACGAAGAAGAGCTGCCGCCGCATGCGGACAGGGCTGCGGTCACTGCAACTGCACCAGAAGCCAACAGGAAATTACGGCGCGAAATCTTTCTCATAATAAAAACCCTCCTTCAATGGTTTTCGTGAAAAAAATGTCCTGTTTCCTTAAATAGCCCCGGAACACCGGAACCAATGAGACTAGATCGTTTTCGGCTTTGTGACGGAATCACCGTCCAGCAGCCGGCCTGTAACGGGGATCTGCTCGGCCAGCGTCACCCGCGGATGCTCGATCATCTGGATCAGCTTATCTGCGGCGGTGCGGCCCAGCACCTTGGTGTTCTGCTGGTAGGTCACCAGCCTTGGCTTCATCACCCGCGAAAGGTAGATGCCGTCGTAGCCCATCACCGAGAGATCCTCCGGGATCCTCAGCCCCGCCTCGTCGATGGCTCCATAGCCGCCCATGGCGGAAAAGTCGTCTGGGAAGATGATGCAGGTGGGCGGATGCGGAAGCTCCAGCAGAGCTTTGGTCTCCTCAGCGCAGCGATCGGCATCGTGGTAAACGCCCTCCCGCACATACGCATCCGGCACTTCCAGCCCCAGCTCATCGCAGGTCTTGTAAAAACCCGCCAGGCGGTTCTCGGTCACGGCGGTATGTTCGCCATGGATAAAAGCGATGCGGCGGTGGCCGTTTGCGTATGCACAGCGCACCAGCGCCGAAAGGCCGCTGACGTTATCGGAAAGCACCGCCATCCGGTTGTTGAACACATGGTCGATCGTTACCACCGGCACATCACTGTTTACCAGTTCCACCACCTGCGGATCGTTGAAATCCACACAGGCGATCACGGCACCGTCCACCCCGCGGTAGTGGCAATGCTCCAGATAGGTCATCGTCCTGCCGCCAAGGTTGCGATTGATAAATGTGATATCGTAGCCCAGCCGCTCCACCTGGACCTTGAAGCTGTCCAGCACGGCGGAGAAATATTCGTGGGCCAGGCCGCTCTGCCGTTCGTCCACGAACAGAACGCCCAGGTTGTAGGTACGGTTGGTTTTCATGGAGCGGGCCGCCATATTGGGCACATAACCCATCCGGCGTGCCGCCTCACGGACACGGTCACGGGTCGCAGCTGAAATGTCCGGCTGGCCGTTGAGTGCCTTGCTCACCGTGGCCACGGAGACGCCGCATTCCTGCGCCAGATCTTTCAAGGATGACATTTCGTCGCCCTCCCTCCGGGGGAACTCGCTCAGAGGCTCCCGAACGAATTCTAAATCGTTTTCGCAAGTTCAATATAGCGCATTCTGTACCAAAAATCAAGTCAGAATGCAAAAGTTTTATCTCTATTCACTGCATTTCGGCGGTTTGATTGATTTTGAACGAACCCGATTGTGCATTCCGTCCCGTTTTCGGTGGATTTCGGCATTTTTCGAATAAAATTTCGTTTCGTCCCGTACCCATCCCGGCCCGTTTTTCGCCTCCTGTTATTATTACTTTAAAATGGGGTCTGCCCACGTCTGTTTTGCTTTTTTTCCGCCGTCCGGCGGCGCTTCCGCTCCGGCTCCGCAGCCGCCTCCGTGCAAAAAAGCACCTGTCTTCTTTCTTTTTGTCATTATTTTGTCATCTTTTCCACGGACCCTCCGTTCTCCGTTCCTGTTGTATATTTCATAAAAGCTCTTGCATTTCGCATCCGAATCGACTATTCTGTAAGTAACGAAATCGTTCTCTTTTCCGGGGCCGCGTTTTCTTAATCGTTTTCGCCAATTGTGCTTTTCCAGCGTTTCCGGTTTTCCACAAAGGAGGAACGATACTATGAAATTCGGACATTTTGATGATGCGAACCGGGAGTATGTGATCGAAACGCCCCGCACTCCCCTGCCGTGGATCAACTACCTTGGCAGTGAGGATTTCTTCAGCCTGGTGTCCAACACCGGCGGCGGTTACAGCTTTTACCGTGATGCGCGCCTGCGCCGGCTGACCCGCTACCGCTACAACAACTCCCCGCTGGACATGGACGGCCACCGCATCTACATCAACGATGGCGGCACCGTGTGGAACCCCGGCTGGCAGCCCACCAAAACGGAGCTGGATGCCTACACCTGCCGCCACGGCCTGGGCTACACCGTTGTGCAGGGAACCAAGAACGGCATCCGGGCACAGCAGGAACTGTTTGTGCCCCGCGGCGATGCCTGCGAGATCGACCGCCTGACCCTGGAAAACCGGACCGCCGCCCCCCGCACGCTGGATGTGTTCAGCTATGTGGAGTTCTGCCTGTGGGATGCCATGGACGACAGCTCCAACTTCCAGCGCAACTTCTCCACCGGCGAGGTGGAGGTGGTGGGCAGCGCCATCTACCATAAGACCGAGTACCGTGAGCGCCGCGATCACTACGCGGTGTTCTGGGCCAACGCCCCGGTCACCGGCTTCGACACCGCGCGGGATGCGTTCTGCGGGGTGTACGGCGGGCCGGAAGCCCCGCAGGCCGTTCTGGCCGGGCACTGCTCCAACAGCATCGCGCACGGCTGGGCCCCGGTGGGTGCCCATCATTTCCACCTCACATTGGAAGCGGGCGAGAAAAAGACCATCATCTTCGGCCTGGGCTATCTCGAAAACCCGGCAGCCGAAAAGTTCACCGCCCCCGGCATCCTCAACAAGACCCGCGCCGAAGCTATGATGGCCCGTTACGCCACCGATGAACAGGTGGATGCCGCCCGCGAAGCCCTGGCCGCCCACTGGCAGCAGCTGCTGTCCGGCTGGCAGCTTTCTTCCGGCGATGAAAAGCTGGACCGGATGGTGAACCTGTGGCACCAGTACCAGTGCATGGTCACGTTCAACATGAGCCGCAGCGCCAGCTACTACGAAAGCGGCATCGGCCGCGGCATGGGCTTCCGCGACAGTTGCCAGGATCTGCTGGGCTTTGTCCACATGATCCCGCAGCGGGCACGGGGCCGCATCCTGGACATTGCCGCCACCCAGTTTGAGGACGGCAGCGCCTACCATCAGTACCAGCCGCTGACCAAAAAGGGCAACCGCGATGTGGGCACCGGCTTCAACGATGATCCGCTCTGGCTCATTGCCGGAACCGCCGCCTACCTGCGCGAGACGGGCGATTGGAGCATCCTGGACGAGCCGGTGGCCTTTGACAACGACGAAAGCAAGGCTCAGCCCCTGATGGAACACCTGCGCCGCAGCTTCCATTTCACCCGCACCCACCTCGGCCCCCACGGCCTGCCCTTGATCGGCCGGGCCGACTGGAACGACTGTCTGAACCTGAACTGCTTCTCGGAGCATCCGGGTGAAAGCTTCCAGATCACCGGCCCCAGCGAGGGCCCCGTGGCCGAGAGCGTGTTCATTGCAGGCATGTTCGTGAAATACGGCCGCGAGTACGCCGACCTGTGCGACCACCGTGCCCTGCCGGACGAGGCCGCCCAGGCCCGCGCCGCCATTGCGCAGGTGGAGCAGGCCGCCCTGACCGCCGGGTGGGACGGAGCCTGGTTCCGCCGGGCCTACGATGCCTTTGGTGCCCCGGTGGGCAGTAAGGAGTGCGACGAGGGCCAGATCTTTATTGAGCCGCAGGGCATGTGCGTGATGGCCGGTATCGGCAAAGAGACCGGCCAGGCCGCCCAGGCGCTGAAAAGCGTGGAGGAGCGGCTGGATACCAAATATGGTGTCGTGCTGCTCCAGCCTGCCTACACCACCTACCGCCTCAACCTGGGCGAGATCTCCAGCTATCCTCCGGGATACAAGGAGAACGCCGGGATCTTCTGCCACAACAACCCCTGGATCAGCTGCGCCGAAACGGTGCTGGGCCACGGCGACCGCGCCTTTGAGGTGTACAAAAAGACCTGTCCCGCCTACCTTGAGGACATCAGCGAGATCCACCGCACCGAACCCTATGTTTACAGCCAGATGGTGGCCGGAAAGGATGCCCCCGCCTTTGGCGAGGCAAAGAACAGCTGGCTGACCGGCACCGCCGCCTGGACGTTCTTCAACATCAGCCAGTCCATCCTGGGCATCCAGCCCACGCTGGACGGCCTGAAAGTCGATCCCTGCATCCCCCACACCCTGGGCAGCTACACCGTCACCCGCCGCTATCGCGGGGCCGTGTATCACATCCGCGTCTCGAACCCCGATGCCGTGCAGAAAGGCGTAAAGAGCATCACCGTGAACGGCGAAGCTCTCTGCGGCCAGATCCTGCCGCTGGCCGCTGCCGGAACCACGGTGGAAGTCGAGGTCGTGATGGGCTGATGCCCCCCGGCACTCCTCTCAAATCACAGCACAAAGGCCCCTTCCCAGCCGGGAAAGGGCCTTTTTATGCGGAAGAAACGGAAAGAGAACAAATCGCGTCAGGTGAAATCCGCCTGGCAGAACATGCACCGGCCGCCCTTGAACGTCATCTGCGGCACAAGGACCTGCGTGCCGGTAAAGGTGTTGCCGTTGATATCCTCGTAGTGCATGGGCTTCTGCTTCTGTTTCAGGATGCAGACATCCGCCGGGGTGCCCGGTTCCAGGGTGCCCAGCTCCGGGCGGCCGATGAGCTTTGCCGGGGTCAGGGTAGCGGAATCCAGCACCTGTTCCAGACTCATGCCCAGGTCCACGAATTTGGACAGGATGCGGGGCAGGCTGTGCAGCGGCTGCAGGAAGTTTCCGGTGATGTTGGTGTCGCTGCTGATCACATCGGGCACAAAGCCCTGCCGCACAGCCGTCCGGGCGGTGGGCAGGTCAAAGTTGCCGCGCCCGTTGCAGGCATCGAACACGATGCCGCGCTTCCGGGCCTCCCACAGGCCGGGGCGCACCCGGCCCTCTGCATCCAGGCAGGTGGGGCTCTGGCCGCGTTTCTGGTAAATGTGGCAGATCACATCCCCCGGCCGCAGCAGGGCAGCCATCTCCTCAATAGGCATGGGCGGGTCTGTCACATGGATGACGACGCGGGTATCCACGGCATCGGCGATCTCCACCATCCGCCTGAGGATGTCCGGGGTGCGGCCCGGCGGGACCACACCGTTGCTGATCCGTGCCTTGAGGCCCACCAGCTCCCCCGGATAGCGGCGGAACAGCGCCTGGATGCGCTGCTCGTCGAACAGCTCCGGCTCCATGTTCTCCGGTGCCCGGAACGACACCTGCCCCTCGCCGGAAATCAGCAGATCGGCCAGCAGGCGCACATCGCTCTGGGCAGCAACGCCCCGGTGGAACAGCTGGTAATTGCAGGCCCCGGCGCTTCCGGCATCCACTGCGGTGGTCACGCCGCAGCAAAAGCTGCTGGCATCCGGGTTCACGCCCCCCTCGATGCCGCCGTTGAAATAGTGTACATGGAAATCCACCAGACCCGGACAGACGATGCATCCGGCCGCGTCGATCACGCTGCGGTAGGTCTGCCCCGCAGCAGGCAGCCGGATACTGCCGTTGACCAGTGCAAGGTCGCCGCGCCGCAGCTGCCCCACCGCCGGGTCATAGAGCGTTCCGTTTTTGATCAAAAAATCCAAAGATATCGGCTCCTTTAACCGTAAATTCCCTTGGCGGCATCACAGGGTGCCAAACAGGTGCGGCAGAATGGTGATGATCTGCGGGAACACCGCGCACAGCACGGTGGCGGCCAGCAATGCGCCCAGGACCGACGGCAGATACTTGAACGTATCCGTCAGCTTGATGCCCTGCATCTCGCTGGTCACGCTCAGCAGCACGCCCACCGGCGGGGTGATCTGACCCAGGGCCACGCACATCAGCATGACGATCATCAGGGGGAAGCCGACCCCGTAGGTCTGTGCAATGGGGTAGAAGATGGGCACAAAGATGGTACACATGGCCGCACCCTCCAAAAAGCAGCCCAGGATCAGGAAGAACAGCACCATCAGCAGCATAAAGGTCACGCGGTTGGAGGCAATGTTGCCCAGCAGCTCGGCGCACAGGGTGCCAAAGCTGTTGCGGGTCAGGATCCAGGCAAACACGTTGGCCATGGCCACCAGGAACATGATCTGAGCCGAGCCGATGACGCTCTTTTTGAACACTTCCACCAGCTTTTTCACGGTCAGGCCCTTATAGACGAACATGCCCACGATGATGCTGTACACGCAGGAGATCATACCGGCCTCGGTGGCGGTGAACACGCCGGACAGGATGCCGCCAATGATGATCACCGGGCTCAGCAGGGCCCAGATGGCACCGGTAAAGGCTTTCAGGGTCTCTTTTCCGCTCTGCTTTGGCTCCTTGGGGATCTTGTGCCTGCGGGCATAGAGGTAGCCCACCAGCATCAGAAAGGCCGCGATCATGAAGCCGGGCAGGAAACCGGCCAGGAAAAGGTTGGCCACCGATTCCCCCGTCATGGCCGAGATCATGATCATGGACACCGACGGCGGAATGATGGGGCCAAGGGTCCCGGCGCTGGCCTGAAGCGCTGCGGTAAAGCCTTTATCGTAACCCTTTTTGTTCATGGCAGGCATCATGGTCGCGCCCACCGCGGTGGTGGCTGCCACAGCCGAGCCGGTCACGGCGCTGAACAGGGTGGCGTACACCACGGTGACCATGGCCAGGCCGCCGCGCAGGTGGCCCACCAGGCCGTTGGCAAATTCCAGGATCTTATCGGAGATGCCGCCCTGCTCCATCAGCGCACCGGCCAGGATGAAAAACGGAATGGCCAGGAACGAGGTGGAGTTGGTGCCGGAGAACATTTTGGTCAGAATGGTGATCAGGGCATTGCCCTGGCCGTTGAACACCATGGTCAGGATGGTGGAAAGCTCCATGCTGAACGCAATGGGCAGCGTTAAGACCACAAAGCCCAGGAACAGGACAAAGATCAGGATGATACCCATGTTCAGCCCTCCTCTTTCTCGGTAAACAGTTTGATGAGATTGTTCAGGCTGGACAGGATCGACAGCCCGAACCCGATGGGCAGGCAGGAATACACCACCCACATGGGGATCTGCATGGCCGGGGAAAGGCCGGTGGCGTTTTTCTGCATGAACAGCAGGATGCTGGGCATCAGGGCCACACAGCACACCAACGTCAGCACCTCGGCGATCAGGTGGAACACCCAGCGGCCTTTTTTGCTGTGGGGAAAGATGATATCCGTCATATCAATGGTGATGTTCCGCTTGCCCGAAACCAGCAGCGGCAGGGCAATGAACGTGGCATACACCATCAAAAAGCGCATGGCTTCGTCGGCCCAGTTGAACGCGCCCACCAGAATTTTGCGCAGGCAGACCATCAGGGCACAGATGACCAGCAGCCCAAGGATCATGATCGCCGGAATGTAAAACCAGAATTCCAGGAACCGGTCATATCCTTTCGAGATCTTTTTCAGGGATTTCATGAAGCAGGCTTCCTCCTTTCAAATCAAAAGGGCGGGCGCGGGCCAGGCCGCACCCGCCGGGGAGAGAAAAATAAAGGGGAGATCAGATATCACAGGCCAGGGCGGCATCCACCAACTCCTGACCGTTTTCAATGTTATCAATGAACAGCTCGCCCCAGACACCGGTCATGGCTTCCTTGAACGAATCCAGATCCGGGTCGATCCGGGTCACGCCGGCGGCCTCGAATGCATCCAGCGCTTTCTGGTCCTCATCGGCCACGATGTCCCATGCCTCTTTCGCGGCCTGCGCACCGGCGGCCTTGATGGCAGCCTGGGCATCGGCATCCATGCCTTCCAGCTTGGACTTGGAGATGTAGATGGAGTTGCCGGTGTAGATGTGGTTGGTCACGATGCAGTACTTGGACTGATCCTGATAGTTCATCGACAGCATATAGGAGGGCGCTGCTTCCGTTGCCTCCACAAGGCCGGTCTGCAGGGCCTGATACACGTCGCTGGCGGGCAGGGCCGTGGTGTTGCAGCCCAGAGCGCCAAAGGTCTTGACAAAGCTGGGGGCCTCCGGCACGCGGATGACCAGGCCTTTCATATCGGCAGCGGTATGGATCTCGACGTTGGAAAGGATATCACGGAAGCCGGTGTGGAAATCGCCCAGCGAAAGGGCGTTGGTCTCGTCGGCCAGCTCCTCGCAGACGTTTTTCCAGGCATCGCTGCCGTAGAAGTTTTCCACATGCTTGTAGCTGCTGAACAGGTACGGCACGCCCAGGATGGTGCCCTTGGGGTCGTAGCTCTCCATATTGCCTGCGGCAAACAGGGCCATGTCCAGGGTATCGTAGCGGATGCCGTCCACCAGGTCGGTCAGGCCGCCCAGCTGGCCGTTGCCAAAGATCTCCACGGTCACCTTGCCGCCGGTGGCTTCTTCCACCAGCTCCTTGAAACGGTTGGACACCGTTTCTTCAATGCTGCCGCCCGCGCCGATGTGGGCCATCTGCAAAGCGTAGCTGCCGCCTGCATACCCAGCCGCTGCGCCTGCGCTGGCCGAAGCCGCCGGAGCACTGCTGCCGGAAGATGCCGGAGAAGAACCGGAACCGCCGCAGGCGGTCAGAGCCAGTGCGGCAGCGCCAAGACCTGCTGCTGCCAGAAAACTGCGTCGCGTGATCTTTTTCATGTTGTTGTCCTCCATCTTTTTCTGGCACCCTCCACGGGGTGTCCTCTCTTGCTTTTTATTCTAATCCTGTTATAATCGGAAGTAAAGTTACTCAAATTGAGCTTATTCGACAATTTTTCTAACAGTTTGAGGGATTGGAGCGCGTTCTGTCAAAAAAGGGCGTTTTTCTTTGTAGAGTCTGCACAAAAAACGCTTTCGTTTTCAAAACCTGCACAAAACCAGCGTTCAAAAACCGTCAACTTGCCACAGGAGGTGCCCGATGGATCTGAAACAGCAGGAATATCTTGTCGCCATTGCCGATTGCGAAAACATCACCAAAGCGGCCGAGCAGCTCTACCTGACCCCCTCGGCGCTGAACCAGCAGCTGCTCAAGCTGGAACGGGAACTGGGGCTGCAGCTGTTCGTCCGCAGCCATCACCGGGTCACGCCCACCCCGGCGGGTGAAATTTACATCAACGGCTGCCGTCAGATGCTGGCCGTGCGCCAGCAGACCTATACCCTGCTGCAGGACCTGAAAGACCAGAAGATCGGCAGCTATGAGATCGGCCTGACCTTTGAACATGGGCGCGATATGTTTGCCAAGGTCTACCCCGCGTTCCACGCCGAGTACCCCGGCATCTCCATCCACTGCCGCCAGCTGATGACCCAGGACATGCTGGACATGCTGCGGGACGGCCGACTGGACATCGCCTTTATCCTGATCGGGTATCCCCAGCTGTACCAGGACGTGGACTACCTTGACTTCAGCCAGGAGAACCTGCTGCTGGGCCTGCCCATCACCCACCCGCTGGTGGACCCGGACGAGCCGACCTACCCGCCCGCCAAGGCCATCGACCTGCGCCAGCTGGAACACGACGATTTTTCCACGGCCCTGTCCAACTCCACCATGCGCAGCGAGCTGATCGACCCGCTGTTCCAGCGGGCCGGGTTCCGCCCCAACATTGTAACGGAATCCAGCTACAACAGCTTTTTGGAGCAGACGGCCTCCATGGGGCTGTGCAACACCATCATCCCGCAGTCGCAGGTGCATGACCGCACGAACATTGCCTGGTACTACCTGCCCCACGCACCCCGGTTCCATTTCGGGGCCGCCTACCCCAAGGGCTACCAGCTCAGCCGGGCCATGCAGCGCTTCATCGAGCTGGCCCGCAGCTACGCCCAGGAGTATCTGCAATTTGGATCCTGAAACGCGCAAAGCCCTTTCCTCCGCCGGGAAAGGGCTTTGCCGTTTGTTCTCGCTTTATTCTTCATCCTCTGCCCAGTGGTAGGAACAGCGGACGGCCTTGTTCCAGCCTTTGATCCGCTTGGCGCGCTCCTGCTCGGTGATCTGCGGGGCAAAGGTGCGGTCCACGGCCCAGTTGCGGATCACCTCGTCGGTGGAGGACCAGTACCCCACCGCCAGGCCCGCCAGATAGGCTGCGCCCAGCGCCGTGGTCTCCACGCAGCAGGGCCGCATGACCGGCAGGCCGCTCAGGTCCGCCATGGTCTGCATCAGGTAGTTGTTGGCGCAGGCCCCGCCGTCCACCTTCAGCGCTTTGAGCGGGATGCCGGAATCCGCCTGCATCGCACGCAGGACATCGTTGACCTGATAGCACAGGCTGTCCAGCGTGGCACGGATGATGTGGTATTTGTTGCAGCCGCGGGTCAGGCCCACGATGGCCCCCCGCGCATACTGATCCCAGTGGGGCGCACCCAAACCGGTGAACGCAGGCACCACATAGCAGCCGTTGGTGTCCGGCACTTTCTGGGCCATGTACTCCGAGTCGCGGGCATCGTCCAGCAGGCGCAGCTCGTCCCGCAGCCACTGGATGGCGGCCCCGGCCACAAAGATGGAGCCTTCCAGCGCATACTGCACCTTACCGCCCGCCCCGCAGGCAATGGTTGTGACCAGCCCATTCTGCGAGAGCACCGGAGCCTCGCCGGTGTTCATCAGCAAAAAGCCGCCGGTGCCAAAGGTGTTTTTCGCCTCGCCGGAGGCAAAGCAGGTCTGGCCGAACAGGGCCGCCTGCTGGTCGCCCGCCGCCCCGGCAATGCGGATGGCGCTGCCAAAGTGGATGGGATCTGCCACGGCATACACGCAGCTGGACGGCATGGGCGTGGGCAGCATGCAGCGCGGGATGTTCAGGATGCGGAGGATGTCATCGTCCCACGTCAAGGTGTGGATGTTGAACATCATGGTGCGGCTGGCGTTGGTGTAATCGGTCACATGGGCGCGGCCGCCGGTCAGCTTCCAGATCAGCCAGGTCTCCACCGTGCCAAACAGCAGCTGCCCGGCCTCGGCCCGCGCCCGCACGCCGGGCACGTTGTCCAGGATCCATTTCAGCTTGGTGGCCGAGAAGTATGCGTCGATGACCAGGCCCGTTTTCTGCCGGAACGTCTCGGTCAGCCCCTTGGCTTTCAGCTCGTCGCACAGGGCGCTGGTGCGGCGGCACTGCCAGACGATGGCATGGCAGACCGGCTCCCCCGTCTCCCGATCCCAGACGATGGTAGTCTCCCGCTGGTTGGTGATGCCGATGGCCGCGATCTCGGCCGCGCCGGCCCCGATCTTGTTCATGGCCGAAAGCGCCACGCCCAGCTGGGTGGCCCAGATCTCGTTCGCGTCGTGCTCCACCCAGCCGGGTTTGGGGAAATACTGGGTGAACTCCTTTTGTGCCACGCTGCACATCCGCCCGGCCTTGTCAAACAGGATGCAGCGGTTTGAGGTGGTACCGGCATCCAGCGCCATGATATAGGACATTGCTGATCCCTCCTGATGTGTTTTTACAGGGAAACGCGGAGCACGAACCACCCATTCCGGGCGGAAAACGAGCAGACCCCGCCGTATTTTTCCACGATGGCGCAGATGCTGCGCACCCCGATGCCGTGGCCGGGACGGTCCGTGACCGGGATGCCCTCCTCATCAAAGGCCACCGCATCGCCGCAGCGGTTGCGGATCTCCAGGAACAGCCGGGCGTTCTTTTCGTAGGCCGAAAGCGCGATCTCCGCCCGCTGCCCGGCCGTGCGCAGGGCCGCGCAGGCGTGCAGGGCGTTTTCCAGCGCATTGGACAGCAGCACGCACAGGTCGCTTTCCGAAACGGGAAGGTCCTGCGGGATCACAGCCTGAAGATTCAGGGGGATGCCACGCGCTTCCGCCCGCCCTGCAAAGGCCGAGAGGATCAGGTTGGCGGCCTCGTTCTGGCAGTAGACCGTCACCTTGCCTGCGTCGATCTCGGCGCAGATGGTATGGATGTAATCCTGTGCCTGTTCCGACCGCCCATTTTCAATGCAGGCCGAAAGGTATTGCAGGTGATGGCGCAGGTCGTGGCGATAGGTGCTGGCCGTTTTCTGCGACACCCGCAGCGCCTCGATCTCCCGCACGGCCTGATCCACCTGCAGATTCAGACTGTTCTGGGTCTGTTCCAGCGCCGTGCGCGCCTGCACCTCCTCCGAGGTGCGGAGCACAAAAAGCAGGTAGGCCAGGCAGCAGACAAAGGGCATGAACTCCACGGCCGCCGGACTGCCCTCGTTGAGCCAATCGGTGTAAATGCGGGTCAGGTAATCAAACCCGTAGCTCAGCGCCGGGATCACTGCAAACTGCCACTGCACTGAGGTGGGATAATGCGAGATCGCGCGCACCGAAGGGGCGGCGTACCGCACCAGCGCCCACAGCAAAGGCAGGGTGACCACCAGCTCCACGACCTCCTGCGTAACGATCCCGCCGCCCGCCATGGCCGCCACCAGCAGCGCCAGCCACCGGCGCAGCTGGCAGCACAGATAGGCCGTGAGCACCGAGATCACCGGCCACAGCCGCTGGCCGCTGAGCCAGCACAGAACAACGGCAAGCGGCAGATGGGTCACCAGCGGATACAGCGCTTCCAGGCTGCCTTCCTCCAGGGCGGCATACACCAGCGCCTGCAGCAACAGCAGGCAGACCATGCTGCCCACCAGCGCCCGGCGCTTTTCACGGGTCCAGACCACCTCGCAGAACGAGGCGGACAGCACCATGCCAAACACGCCTACGGCAAGGCCGTTTGCCAGGTATAAAAGCTTCATGGCAGCACCACCTGCTTCCGGCTGAATGCGTATTCCAGATACCGGTTCTTGATCTCCGAGTATCTGCCATGGGGCACCGGCACCTTGGCTCCGCTGCACATGGTTACCGCTTGGCGTGAAACGCCCTGGATATACTCCATGTTGACAAGAAACGACCGATGCGGCCGCAGGAAATTCTCGTATTTTGCCAGCTGGGCACACAGATCATCCAGCCGGCCGGAGCTTTCCACCACGGTGCCGTCGGCCCGGTGGAACACCAGTGTCCGGCCCATGACCTCGCAGTATTCCAGCTGTTCCAGTTCCACGCGGGTCACGCCGTTTTTGCACCGCAGGACCAGGCTGCGCTCCCGCTCCCGGAGGCAGGCCGCCGTGACCGAATCCAGCAGGCGGAAAAAGCTTTCGGGGCAGATGGGCTTGAGCTGGTAATAATAGGCCCCCACCGCGTAGGACTCCACCGCAAACTCGGGCGAGGCGGTCAGAAAAATGATCTTGACATCCGGATCATACTGCCGGATCTGACGGGCCGCGCCGATCCCGTTTTCGCCGGGCATGATCACATCCAGAAAGATCACATCGTACCGCATCCCGCCCTCAATGCCGTTCACCAGCTCCACGGAGCTGTGGAATGCGCTGCTGCGCAGCTCCTGCGGCTGGCGGGTCTTATATTGTTCCAGCAGGTCCTGCACCTGGGCAAGCACTGCATCGTCATCATCACAAAAAGCTATCTTCAGCATGAAAGATTCCGTGTTTACTCCCCGTTGTTTTTTCGGTTTTGGAAAACAAGCAGTTTTCCTTTTTGCTCCGCCGGTCAGACTGTCCGGCCCGGAGCTTCTTTCCAATCTTTATTGTACCTTTTTTCCGCAATTTCAGCAAGAGGACCGGCGGCAAAAAGAGCCGCACGCCGGGGCCGGAAATCATTTCCAGCAATCCGGGCCGCATCCGGGCCGTATTCTTACCGGAGCCCCGTTTTCCGGGCGGCTCCCAAACCAACGGAAAAGGAGTATCCTCATGTCGTTTCTCGTTTCGACCCTGCTCAAGCTGCTGGGCCAGGCCGGTCTCCCCAGTGCCCTGCTGTGGATCCTGGGCAAACTGTTTGGCTGAACCGCACCTGCGGACAAAAAAGGAGCGCACTTCCCGGAACAATGGGGAGCACGCTCCTTTTTGTGTTTCAGTCCGTCAAATGGATCTGCCGCTTGGCCGTTTGCAGAGCCTGCCGCAGCGGGCGGTAGAGCAGCAGCATGATGGCAAAATTGCCCACGCCGTGCATGGCATCGTAGGAAAGGCCGCTGAGCCACCAGCTCAGCGCAAAGGCCGGGGTCCTGGCCGCCAGATACACGGCCGCGCACAGCCCGCCAAAACACAGCCCATACAGCCCGCTGAACACCGCCCAGCCAAAAGCGCTGTCCATCCTGCGCAGCCGCCGGGCCAGAAAAGCCAGCAGATACCAGATATACAGGTACATGGCCCACCAGATGCCAAAGCCGTACAGCACGCCTTGCAGCAGCAAAAACACCGTGATGGCCCCCGGCGTTTCGCGCGGCAGTTCCAGCGCAAACAGGATGATGAGCAGCGTCACCGGCTCAATGTTGGGCAGGCTGCTCATCGCCTGCTTGCTGACCACCAGCAAAGCGCCCATCAGTCCGGCCAGAACCAGCCGCAGCACCCGCTCGTGCCGGGGCCTCTTATTTTGTGTAGGTAAATGCATAGCTGTCGCCGTCGTGCAGCTCGATATCGCCCACGCCCACAGTGGTCATCTCGCCGGCGGCATCGGTCAGACACCACCAGGCCTTTTCCTTGTCCCAATCGGCCGTTTCGCCGTTGACGGTGGTCACAAAACCCGCCGCGGCTTCCTCGGCGCTGATGAGCCCGGCCTCGGCCAGGGCATCGCTCAGCTTCTCGCCGTCGGTGACTTCCAGCGGGAACACCGTGCTCTCGCCATCGGCACCGGTCACGGTGAACTCCACCTGGGCCTTGCTCTGCTCAGCCTCAGCCGATGCGGCAGCGCCGGAAGCTGCCGACGACGAAGCCGCCGGGGATGCCGCCGACGAAGCCGTGCCGGAAGCGGCACCGCAGCCTGCCAGCAGGCTGGCCGCCAGGGCGGCGCTCAAAAGGACGGATACGAATTTATTCATGCATTTCATTCACTTCAAGCTCCTTTGTCGTTCTTGCGCCAAAGCGCAGAGCTTATGATACCATGCATCCCGGCAAAAAGCAAGGAACGGCCCATGGTTTTCCAGCCGGGGCGTTCCGTTTCGCAGATGCCGTTTTCAGATCCCGAATGCCTTGCGGTAGCTGACCAGCGCGCCGACCTGGTTTGCTTCGTTGCGGAACCGGCAGGCCGTGATGCGGGGCCGGGGCAGGCTGCGGGCCTGCTTTTCGCTGAACGGGTGGCCCGCCAGGATCTCCTCCTCATACACCGCGTTCAGGGTGTCGATCAGGAGGGGCTGGCGGCTGATGCCCCCGCCGATGGCCACCACTTCCAGGTCCAGCAGCGCAGTCAGATTGTAGATCTGGATATCCACCGCCTTGCAGAACGCCCGCAGCGTTTCCATAGCCTGCGGCTCCCCGGCGTTTGCCGCCTCAAAAAAGAGCCTGCCGTCCAGCGGCGCATCGGCCGCCAGGCCTTTGCGGGCGCGGTAGCCGTCCAGCAGGGCAGGCGTGCTGCACTGGCAGGCCATGGTCTTGCGGCCGTCGCTCCACTCGTCCGCGTTGGTGTTTACAAAGCTGTACTCCCCCGCCGTGCAGTCCCGGCCGCGCACCAGCCGGCCGTTGATGACCAGGCCTCCGCCCACACCGGTGCCGATGACGAACACCGCCGCATTGCTGCAGCCTTTCAGTGCGCCCAGTTCCAACTCCGCAATGGCCGCCGCCTTGCCGTCGTTTTCGATCCACACCCGGCAGCCGCAGGCCCGTTCCAGCAGCGCGCGCACCGGTGTACCGATGTTGTACACGATGCTGGGGGCACCGCCGCCCCGCACCACGCCGTTTTCGGCATCAATAAAACCAGGCAGACTCAGGGCAATGCCGTCCACCTCTGCCTTGTGAGGCGCATACAGCTCAGCCAGCGTGGAGAGAAAGTGTTCCTGACAATCACCGGGGGTCGGAACGCTGCCCGCATGGCTGCGGTCCAGCCGCTCGTCTATCACCGAATATTTGATCTCGGTGCCGCCCACATCAAACACCATGACTTTCATCGCGCATTCCTCCTGAAATCGTTTTTTCTATTATCGCAAAACCGCACATTTTTGTAAAGCACGGAGTCTAACAAAAAAATCCCACGCTGCGGCAAAGCAAAACGCAGCATGGGAATGAGGATAGCTTATTTGATTGCGTCAGCCGCTCAGCGGGCCACAACGTACTTGTGCAGGGTCTTACGCACCGCACCGGGGCCGGCAAACAGCTCTTTGGCCATGCCCTCGATCTGCTCGCCCAGGCCGACGGCATACAGATCCACGCCGAACACGTCCACGCGGCTGTACAGCTGTTTCAGGCAGCTGAAGTCCTGCTCGCCCTCTTTGACTTCCAGCGGAGCCACAATGGCCTGCAGCTCCGTCAGCAGCGGGTCGGTGGAGGGCTCGAAAGGCTGGCCGTTGTCGTCGATGCCTTTCAGGTAGCGGGCATAACCTGCCAGCACCAGCGGGATCAGCACCAGATTGCTCTTGTCCAGGCCGCGGGCCTCATAGGCCTTGATCGTCTCGCCAAAACGGATGGCCAGCTTCTGGGAGGTATCGGTGGCAATGCGCTGGGGTGCATCCGGCATAAAGGGGTTGGGCAGGCGGCGGTTGATGACCGCGCCAATGAACTCATAGGGGTTCAGTACGCCGGGATCGACCACCACCGGCATGGCCTCGATGTAGCCGATCTTCTGGATAAAGCTGCGCAGATCCTCGTCGGCCATCTCGGCGCTGATGAGGGTGTAGCCCAGCATACAGCCATAGATGGACATGGCCGTGTGCAGGGGGTTCAGGCAGGTACACACCTTCATCTTTTCGATCTTGTCCACCGTCTCACGGTCGCAGTAGAGCACGCCGCCCAGCTCCAGCGGGGGCCGGCCATTGGTATAGTGGTCCTCGATGCACAGATACTGCGTCTCCTCCGCGTTGACAAAGGGGGCGGTAAAGGTGTGCTTCTCGGTGACGATGGTGTAGTTGTCCTCAAAGCCGTCGTCGGCCAGCATCTGCTGCACCTTGGCATCGGGGCGCGGGGTGATCTTGTCGATCATACTCCAGGGGAACGTGATCTTGCTCTCGTCCTGCACATACTCCAGGAACCCGGCAGGCACCAGGCCCTGCTCCACCCATTTTGCGGCATAGGCGTGAACGGCGCTCTTGACCTTATCGCCATTGTGGGAGCAGTTGTCCATGCTCTGCACGGTCAGGGGCAGGCTGCCCGCCTTGAAGCGCTCGTACAGCAGGGCGGTGACCTTGCCCATGGCCAGCACGGGGGTCAGGCCGCGTTCCAGATCCGCCGGGGCCACACCGTAGCCTTTTTCGGTGATGGTGAACGAGATCATCTGCAGGCTGGGTGCCCGGAAGATCTCCACCAGGCGGGCCCAGTCCTCGCCGAAGGAGTAGTCCGCCTTCAGGCTCTCGGTGACGGAGGCAATGACCTTTTTCTCGATGTCGCCGGTGGACTTCAGGCAGACCAGCAGGCTCAGGTTATCATAGGGGCGGTAAGCCTTGTCGATGATCTCATAATCAAAGCTTTCGGCCACGATCACACCGCGGTCATACCTGCCGCTGTTCAGGGCCTCGTTCAGGATGGCCGCCGGGAATGCGCGGAAGATATTGCCCGCGCCAAAGTGTACCCAGGTGGGTTCTGCGTGCGTCTTGGCCTTGACGGCCTCCACATCATATTTGGGCAGCTCGTAGCCCTTTTCTGCCCACTCGGCGGACAGAGCGCCGTTTTTGATCTCAGACAGCTTCATAACTCAGCCTTTCTTTTTCTCCTCATCCAGACGGTCCAGCAGATCCCAGACACCCAGCATATACTGGATGCCCAGGGCACGGTCGTATTTGCCATAGCCGGGGCGGCAGCTGCCGGGGCCTTCCTCCCACAGCTGGCGGCCATGGTCGGGGCGGATATAGCCCTCATATCCACAGTCGTGGTAGGCGCGCAGCACCTCGATGATGCCGGTCTCGCCGCAGCAATCGCGGTGGGCGGCTTCCGAGAAATCGCCGTTGGGGAAGTGGTGGATGTTGCGGATGTGGGCAAAGGCAATGCGGCCACAGTGCTTGCGCACGATCTCAGCACAGTTGTTGTTGGGGTTTGCGTTCAAGCTGCCGGTACACAGGGTCAGGCAGTTGTACGGATCGTCCACCATCTTCAGGAAGCGGTCGATGCTGGGCTCGTCCACCAGCAGGCGGGGCAGGCCAAAGATATCCCAAGGGGGATCGTCCATGTGAATGGCCATCTTGATGTCACACTCATGGCAGGTGGGCATCAGGGCATCCAGGAAATATTTCAGGTTCTCCCACAGCTTTTCCTTGGTGACCGGGGCGTAGGCCTTGAACAGCTCGTCGAGCTT
This sequence comes from uncultured Faecalibacterium sp., assembly GCA_934547065.1. GTDB lineage: Bacteria > Bacillota > Clostridia > Oscillospirales > Ruminococcaceae > Faecalibacterium. The sequence continues at coordinate 54,337 of CAKTEF010000006.1, read as the reverse complement.
TGCCATCCGCTCCGGCTCCCAGCCGGGAAACGTCATGTTGTATTTTTCGGTAAAGGACATGATGTACTCGGCCATGGCCTTGTAGTCGCCCTTGATCTTGTCCTTTTCATAGAACAGTGCCGTGGAGCCGTCGCCCACCGGATGGAACAGGTCGGTGCGGGTCCAGTCGAAGATGGGCATGAAGTTGTAGCAGATGACCTTGACCCCGAACTTGGACAGGTTGCGGATGCACTGCTTATAGTTCTCGATGTACTGGTCGCGGGTGGGCAGGCCGATCTTGATGTCGTCATGCACATTGACCGACTCCACCACGTCCATGTCAAAACCGTAGGCGTGGATCTGGTCGGCCACTTTCTGGATCTCGTCGATCTCCCAGATCTCGCCGGGCATCTTGTTGTGCAGCGCCCAAACGATGCTGGTCACGCCGGGGATCTGCTTGATGTCGCTCAGGGTGACAGGATCGTTGCCCTCACCGTACCAGCGCCAACCCATTTTCATAGGCATAGGGGGTTCCTCCTTATGTTGCGTTGCTTCTCCGCACAGCGGCAGATTGCCGGAGCGCTCTCTCACTCATATTCTAATATATCAGTTTGCACTTGGCAATTGACGTTTTGACAAGTTTTTATATTTTTTCTTGTATACTTTATACAAAATGACGGCTGCACAAGAAGATTTTCCCTGCACAGCCGTCCGATTTTCTATCGTTTGTTCTGCGGTTTGCCGCAGGTCTCAGCCTTCCACAAAATAGTCCGGGTGCCGGGCGCGGGCCTGCTCCACCGAGAGCTTATACCGGTTCAGGTGCTCGGACAAGGCCGTGCTGACATCCGCCTCGGTGCCGTGGAGCACCGCTTCCAGGATGCGGGTATGGGCCCCGCACACCGATTTATTCTCGTCGGTCTGCAAACTGAACTTGCGCAGCCGCTCAATGTGCTGGAACGTGGAAAGCATGTGGTCAAAATGATCCTCCATACCGCACAGCTCAAAGGCACGGCGGTGGAACGCGTTGTCCAGTTCCAGCATCCGCGTTTCACGGTTCTCGGCACCCGGCTGGCTTTCCAGCACCCGGTACTGCTCAATGAGCTGGCGGTACACAGCCTCCTGCTCGGCGTTCAACTGCCCCCGCACCCGGTTCAGGATCTCTTTTTCCAGGGTAAAACGGGCAAACTGCTCCATCTCCATCAGCTTCAGGTCGATGGGGGCAACGTAGGTGCCGCTTTGGGGCTTGATGGTGACCATGTGGGCAATGTTGAGCATGATCAGCGCTTCCCGCATGGGGGTGCGGCTGATGCCCAGCTGCTGCGCCAGCTCGTGGTCGTTCAGCTCATCGCCGGGCTTGAGCTCCATGGTGATGATGCGGCTGCGGATCGTTTCGTAAGCAGTCTCCCGTGCGCTCCGTACTGCCATACCTTTTTACTCCTTTTGAACTCCATCGGTTCCAACGTCGGGCAAATTGATATATCAGAAAATGATATCATCCTCATTTTACCCGCCGGGCCCGTCTGCGTCAAGAGGAAACGGGGAAAAAGGGCGGTTTTCCTCAGCTTTTCCGGTTTCTGCCCGAGGGGCCGTACAGCACCACCGCCCACACGGCCGCCACGGCCAGCCCGCAGACGACATCTATCATGGAATGCTGCTTGGTGAACACGGTGGAAGCGCAGATCAGCGCCGCCCAGCACCAGGCGGCGGCCCTGCGCCCCGGATGGCCCTTTGCCAGCTTGCTGCCGGAAAAGACCATGGCCATGCAGGCCGTGCTCTGGCAGTGGATGGAGGGGCAGACATTGACCGAGGCATCCGCTTTCCAGAGCAGCCGCATGATCCACATGGCCGGGTTGCTGCGGCCCACCTGCTCCGCTGTGGGGCGGATGTCCAGCCCGTTGGGAAAGATCATGTAAAGGATCAGGCAGAACGTCATGCCCGAAAACATGGCAAGACAGAGCTTGTCATAGCTGGGGGTATCGTACCACCACAGCAGGCCCAGCACCCCCGCCAGCAGAAAGAACCAGCTGCAATAGGGCAGCACGAACCACTCGTTGAACGGGATCCGATCGTCCAGCCGGCTGTGGATGATGTATTTTGGCTCCGTAATGGTGTTGTCCAGCCAGAAAAACCAGACCAGATACAGCACCCAGTACAGCTGGAACCACAGATGCGGCCGCAGCCGTGTACGCAGAGACTTGGTATTCATGTGTTTTCTCCTATAAAATTACTCGCAAGATAATTATTTTACCATAAAATGCGAGCTTGCGCAAATCCAATTTATCGGTTAGAATAAAACTGTGGTCACACAGCGGAGCCCGCTGCTTTGTGCAACATTGAGCCTTTTTCAGTCTGTATTTTCAAAACCGACCTGCCAATGCCCCCCTATTAGAAAAGACTCCCTCCGGCCGGAGGGAGATGTCGCGCAAGCGACAAAGGGAGGATGGCTGGCGCGCCAGAGCGCGCCTGAGAGGTTTTTACCCTGAGCAGTTTCTTATTAAAGGAGCATCTATGTCGAACTTTCCTCCCATCCGTCTGGCCGCACTGGACCTGGACGGTACCCTTTTGAGCGGCCACAGCACCATTACGCCCCGCACCCGGCAGGCCATCGCCGATGCCGTGGCCCATGGTGTGGTCGTGCTGCCTGCCACCGGCCGCCCGCTTTCCAATCTGCCGCCGGTGGTGGCCCAGCTCACCGGCATCCGCTATGCCATCACGTCCAACGGAGCCGCCGTCTGGGACCTGGGCGCAGACCCCATGGGGGCCGTGTACAGCCGCTACTGCAATGCGGCCGAGCACACCACCAGCGAGCCCACCGCCCTGATCCGCTGCCCCATGCCGGTGGAACTGGCACGGGAGGTGTTTGCCCTGTATATGGAGTACCCCGGTGCCCTGAGCATCTTTTCCGACGGCCGCACCTACCGCGACCTGGTGTCCATGGAGCGGTTCGGGAAGCGCTTTGCCCGCCGCACCGGATCCACCGAAGCCCGCCAGCCCAACGACGGCCGCTTTACCGTGGTGCGCGACCTGACCGAGTGGATGAGCCGCCACGCCCACGAGGTGGAGAAGTTCTGCATGTTCTTCGACACCCCGGAGCAGGCGCAGGCCGCCCTGCCCCGGTTCCGGGCGCTGCCGGGCACCGAGGTGGTGCAGGGCGCAGCCGATAACATTGAGGTCACAGCCCGGGGCGTGGACAAGGGCGAGGCCCTGCTCCGGCTGGCCGACCTGCTGGGCATCCCCCGCGAAAGCACCCTGGCCGTGGGCGACAGCGAGAACGACCGCGCCATGCTGGAAAAGGCCGGTGTGGCCGCCGTGATGGCCAACGGGATGCCCCACATCAAGGCCCTGGCGGACCTTGTCAGCACCAAGGACTGCGACCACGACGGCGTTGCCGAGCTGTTCCGGCGGCTGGATCTGTGACGCTTCGGCGTTTTTGTGCAATGTATACAAGGTCTTATGCAAAACATTGTGCTTGTTGAGCATTACCAAATGTTCCGCAGTCGTTTATACTAATATTGTGAACGTATGGTGGGGGACGTATGCCCAAACGGCAGCTTTCCCCGCCTGGAGAGAGTCAACATAAAAGGAGAAATGCGTTATGAATCCCATCGTTGAAAAGGTCTATCAGATCGGCATTATCCCTGTGATCGCTTTTAACAGCGTGGACGAGGCCCTGCCTCTGTGCAAGGCTCTGGCAGAGGGCGGCCTGCCCGCTGCCGAGGTCACGTTCCGCACCGCTTGTGCCGAGGAGTGCATCCGCAAGATCCACGAGGAGATGCCCGAGATGCTGCTGGGTGCCGGCACTGTCCTGACCTGCGAGCAGGCTGACCGCGCTATGGCCGCCGGTGCTTCTTTCATCGTCGCCCCCGGCTTTGACCCCGAAGTGTGCAAGCATGTCATCGACAAGGGCGGCATCATGATGCCCGGCACCTGCTCCGCCGGTGAGATGCAGCAGGCCATGAACATGGGCTGCGAGGCCCTGAAGTTCTTCCCCGCCGAAGCAAACGGCGGTGTCAGCATGCTGAAGAACATCGGCGCAGCCCTGAAGGGTGCCCGCTGGATGTGTACCGGTGGTGTCAACGCCAAGAACGTCAACGATTACCTGGCATACGACCAGATCTTTGCCGTGGGCGGCACCTGGATGTGCAAGAGCGATGTCATCAAGGCCGGCGACTGGGCCAAGATCACCGCACAGAGCAAGGAAGCCGTTGATACCATGCTGGGCCTGAAGCTCATGCACATCGGTGTCAACACCGCCAACGAGGAGGAGGCCATGAAGGTGGCCAACCTGATCGGCGGCCTGCTGAACATGAAGGTTGCTCCCGGCAACTCCAGCATCTTTGTGGGCAACAAGGAGTTCGAGATCATGAAGAAGCCCGGCCGCGGCACCAATGGCCACATCGCCATCGGCTGCAACAACGTGGACCGCGCCATCTATCACCTGTCTCAGCGCGGCGTGAAGTTTGATCTGGACAGCAAGAACGTGAAGAACGGCAAGACCATTGCCTGCTACTTTGCAGACGAGATCGCCGGCTTTGCATTCCATCTGGTCCAGGCCTGATCGGGTCCGCTTTTCGTAATTGCCCCGCTGCGCCGGGTGCGCCCCGCAGCGGGAGATCATACACCTGTAAATAAAGGAGAATAAACCAATGAAAGTCGTTACTTTTGGCGAACTGATGGTCCGTCTGCAGCCGTTCAACTATGAGCGTTTCGTTCAGGCTAACAGCCTGGAGTTCACCTTTGGCGGCGGCGAGGCAAACGTTGCTGTTTCTCTGGCTAACTACGGCCTGGATGCAGCTTTCGTCACCAAGCTCCCCGCACATGCCATCGGCCAGGCAGCCATCAACAGCCTGCGCCGCTACGGCGTTGACACCAGCATGATCACCCGCGGCGGCGATCGCGTTGGCATCTACTACAACGAGAAGGGTGCTTCTCAGCGCGGTTCCGTCTGCATCTACGACCGTGCCAACAGCGCCATCCAGCTGGCTCAGCCCTCCGACTTTGATTGGGACAAGATCTTTGAGGGTGTGGATTGGTTCCACTTCACCGGCATCACCCCGGCTCTGGGTGAGAATGTCGTCGAGATCTGCCGCGAGGCCTGCAAGGCTGCTAAGGCACACGGCGTGAAGATCAGCTGCGACCTGAACTACCGCGGCAAGCTGTGGACCCGTGAGCAGGCCCGCGCTGCCATGACCGACCTGTGCCAGTACGTGGATGTCTGCATCTCCAACGAGGAGGACGCAAAGGACGTGTTCGGCATCGAGGCCGAGGCTACCGATATCTACGGCGGCAAGCTGAATGCTGAGGGCTACAAGAGCGTTGCCAAGCAGCTGGCTGACAAGTTCCACTTCGAGAAGGTGGCCATCACCCTGCGTGAGAGCCACAGCGCTTTCGACAACGGCTGGAGCGCGATGCTGTACGACGTTGCTTCCAATGAGTACTGCTTCTCCAAGAAGTACGACCTGCACATCATCGACCGCGTTGGCGGCGGCGACTCTTTCGGCGGCGGCCTGATTTACAGCCTGCTGACCGGCAAGAGCACCCAGGAGGCCGTTGAGTTCGCTGTTGCTGCTTCCGCTCTGAAGCACTCCATCGAGGGCGACTACAACATGATGACCGTTTCCGAGGTCGAGAAGCTGGCTGGCGGCGACGGTTCCGGCCGTATCCAGCGCTAAGGGCGGGAGGAGATCCAACATGGAGATCCGCTATTCCTGCAATCAGAAAGATTTCAAGCGCTATACCACCGAGGAAACGCGGGACGAAATGCTCATCACCGGCCTGTACAAGGCGGATGAGGTCGTGGCCGTTTACAGCCATGTGGACCGTATGGTCACGCTGGGCTGTATGCCGGTCCACGAAACCGTGTCCATCGACAAGGGCATCGACATCTGGGCCAACTTTGGCACCCACTATTTCCTGGAGCGCCGCGAGATCGGCATGTTCAACATTGGCAAGGATTCCACCGGCATCGTGGTGGCCGACGGCGTGAAGTACGAGCTGGGCTACAAGGACTGCTTGTACATCACCCAGGGCACCAAGGAAGTCACCTTTGCTTCCGCCGACCCGGAGCATCCCGCCAAGTTCTACATGGTATCCGCTCCGGCACACTGCGCTTACGAGACCCGCCTGATCAAGATGGCCGATGCAAACCATCGTCCTCTGGGCAGCGTGGAGACCTGCAACAAGCGCACCATCAATCAGTTCATCCACCCCGACGTGCTCAAGACCTGCCAGCTGAGCATGGGTATGACCGAGCTGGACCCCGGTTCCAACTGGAACACGATGCCCAGCCACACCCACGAGCGCCGGATGGAGATCTACACCTACTTTGAACTGCCGGAGGGGCAGGTGGTGTTCCACATGTGCGGCGAGCCTACCCAGACCCGCCACATCGTGATGCATAACGAGGATGCTGTGATCAGCCCCTCGTGGAGCATCCACAGCGGCGTAGGCACCTCGAACTATACGTTTATCTGGGCGATGGGCGGCGAAAACATGGAGTTTGACGACATGGACAACATCGCCACCACAGACCTGCGCTAAGCTAAAAACACCTGAACCAAACGCCCCGTGCCGGGAAACCGGCACGGGGCGTTTCGCTAAAAATTTAACTTGACCTGCGGCGGGGCCAGCGCCCTGCGGCTGCAAACCTAGGGAGGAAAACATGGATCTTTCTGCTTTTGATCTCAAGGGCAAGGTAGCCCTCATTACCGGCGGTGCCCACGGCATCGGTTTTTCCATTGCCGAGGGCATGGCCAAGTGCGGTGCCACCGTCTGCTTCAACTGCTCCAGCCAGAGCAGCCTGGAAAAGGGCCTGGCCGCCTACCAGGCTGCCGGGATCGATGCACACGGCTATGTGGCCGATGTGACCGATGAAGCCGCCGTGAACGCCATGGTCGCTTCCATCAAGGCCGAGCTGGGCCCGGTGGACATTCTGGTGAACAACGCCGGCCTGATGAAGCGCGTGCCCATGATCGAGATGAGCCACGCCGATTTCCTGCGCGTGATCGACGTACATGTGGGCGGTGCGTTCAACTGCTCCAAGGCCGTGCTGCCCGATATGATCGCAAAGCGCGAGGGCAAGATCATCAACATCTGCTCCATGATGAGCGAGCTGGGCCGCGAAACGGTTTCCGCCTACGCCGCCGCAAAGGGTGCGCTGAAGATGCTGACCAAGAACATCGCCTCCGAGTACGGCGAGTACAACATCCAGTGCAACGGCATGGGCCCCGGCTACATCGCCACCGCCCAGACCGCACCCCTGCGCGAGATCCAGCCCGACGGCAGCCGCCACCCGTTTGACCAGTTCATCGTAGCCAAGACCCCGGCCGGCCGCTGGGGCGACTCGGAGGACATGGTGGGCCCCTGCGTGTTCCTGGCCAGCCACGCTTCTGACTTTGTCAACGGTCAGATCCTGTACGCCGACGGCGGCATCCTGGCTTACATCGGCCGCCAGCCCAAGTAAGCGCAGCCGCGCGGCTTGACTTTCCCGCATGGGAACGTTATAATAAAAACAGAAAGGGTGCTGTCCAGCAATGGTCAGCTTCCTACCAGGCAATATTGCTTAAAGCAACGACCACCTGAGTTGGGGAACTGTGGGGTGGCCGTTACTTTTTTGTCCTGAGAATAGTGTTTTGCACGCGGTCTATCCCGAAAGACATCCCGCGAGATCATCCAGATCACCTGTGTGACCCCGATGACGACTGTTGCCAAAAGGTTCAGTACATTAAAAACAATATTCAAAACTTCCATGATGGAACTCCTCCTTTGGGTCCTCTGTTGTAAAACCTTCAAACCGTCCGGAGGAGAACAATAAGTAACCTCCTCCGGACATTTCGACCTGGAGGAAGCATGACCACCTGCAATGCAGACAGCACCGATCCTACCGCCTGTTCGGGCGGTAGTTCTATTTTAACATAGAATTGGATTCTTTACAACCAAACGAGAGGATGCACAAATGACGTTGCTGTGCCACCCGATCTCTTGCGGAAAAGTCTGTTTTATTTTTCACAATTTTGTAAAGTATTACTTCTTGCTTTTTCCTGGTGGAACCGGTATAATAGTTACCTGCGGGCAACTTTTCACACGAGAGCCGCCCGCACGAAAAAAGATTTCGCATCGATCAAGGAGAATCCATCATGAAACTGAAAACTGTTGCTGTTGCCGCTGCTGCTCTGGCACTGGCTGTTGGCATGACCGCCTGCGGTTCTTCCGCTTCCTCCACCGCCGCTTCCTCCGTGGCAAGCTCTGCCGCTTCTTCTGAGGCTGCAAGCTCTGCCGCTTCCAGCGAGGCCGCCGCAGAGCCCGCAGAGTACACCGTGTACAACACCACCGGCGAGAACGTCACCGAGCTGTACCTGTACGCCGTGGGCGCAGAGAGCAAGGGCGAGAACCTGGCTGGCGAGAATGGCCTGGCTGACGGTGAGAACGTTGTTCTGACCCTGCCGGAGGATGCAGACCAGTCCGCCAAGTATGTTCTGGAGTTCACCACCGAGAGCGGCATGAACAAGAGCTTCGAGACCCTGGGCTATGAGGTCGCGCCCATCTCCCTGCTGAGCGCGGACGCTGCCGCAGGCGCTACCCCCATCGCATTCTCTGCTCCCCAGCAGTAATTTCTGCGGCAAAGCCACAAAATAAAAATCCCCCGAAATCGGAAAAGCGTCTGTGTCGAATGGCACACCGCCCGATTTCGGGGGATTTTGTTCTACTTTGGGATCATCAAGGGCGAGCAGCCCTTGATTCGTGCCTCCCTGTCCTTGCCGCGCTAAACACGCGGCATTTGCTTCGCAAACCGGACTGTCGGCTTGAAAGCCCCACTGGGGCTTTCATGGCTTCGCCACCGCCGAGCTTCTCAATCGCGGGTGCTTTTCTGGTTCTCTTTTGGCGCACAAAAGAGAACCATTCGTCTTTAGACCTTCTCGATGGTGATGCTCCACTCGCTGGTCAGGGCCTCGTCCGGCTCCAGCACTTCGTGCTTGCCTTCCTCGTTGACGCTGTTGGCCCAGCCGTTCCAGGGTTCCATGCAGACAAAGTTCTCGGCATCCTGCTGCCAGAGCACACCGTTGGGGAAGCTCTCGTCGGCATCCACGGTGACCTTGTGGCCATTGCCCTTGTCGGTAAAGGTCATGGGGAACTGCACACCCGTCAGCAGGCGGATGGTGTTGTCCGCGCCCTCCTTGCGGGTCAGGGTGATCTTTTCCGGGGCGGCGGGCTGCTCGCCCTTGGCGTTCTCGGAGCAGGTGGCGCAGCGGATGTCAAAGTCCACATTTTCCAGCTTGGAAGCCATGAAATAGGGGTGATAGCCAAAGCTGAACGGCATATCGGTGTCGCCCTCATTGATGACGGTCAGGCTGATGGTGGCCTTGCTGCCCTCCAGGTTGTAGTTCAGCAGCAGGGTGAAATCGAACGGATAGAGGAACTTGGTCAGCGGGGTGGACTCCAGGATCAGGGTCACACCGTCGGGGCCGACGCTCTCCACTTCCCAGGCGCACAGGTCGGCCAGGCCGTGGTTCTCCATGGGGTAGGCCTTGCCGTCAAAGATGTGTACGCCGCCGTCCGGGCCGCCGCAGTTGGGGAACAGCACCGGCACGCCAAAGCGGGGGCGGTTGCACTCGCTGAAATTGGGGCGGCGGGTCCAGATATACTCCTCGCCGTCCAGGGTAAAGCCGGTGATCATGCCGCCCCGCTCCGGGGTGATGGTCAGGCTGGTCTTGGCGGCAGGGTCGGTAATGACATACTGCTCGTAGCAGGCATTGCCCTCGGTAACATACTGGGTGGTGATCTGATTCATGATTTAGCCTCCGTTTATCAAGAGCACAAGGCCCACTGCCCTGCGGCAGAACGAGCCTGTGCGTCTAGTATGAAGTGAACCGGCCTGCCAAGGGCTCTCCCTTTGGGAGAGCTGGCAAAGCCGACAGGCTTTGACTGAGAGGGTTGCGCTTACAGAACAACGCCGTCCTTGAAGATGGAGATCTCGCGGAAGCCGTGCTTCTCGGCCTTGGTCTGCTCACCGCTGGCAACGCGAATGACCAGGTCCAGCAGGCCCTGAGCGGTCTCGTCGATGGTCTTTTCGCCATCGGCGATGACACCGGTGTTGAAGTCGATCCAGCCGGACTTTTTCTGGGCCAGCGGGGTGTTGGTGGAGATCTTCAGGGTGGGAGCCGGAGCCGAGAACGGCGTGCCGCGGCCGGTCGAGAACAGGATCAGGTGGGCACCGGCGGCGGTCATGGCCGTAGCGGACACCAGGTCGTTGCCGGGGCCGTAGAGCATGTTCAGGCCCTTGGTCACCACGGGGTCACCGTAGCCGATCACGTCCATAATGGGGGCCGTACCGCCCTTCTGCACGCAGCCGCAGCTCTTGTCCTCCAGGGTGGTGATGCCGCCTGCCTTGTTGCCCGGAGAGGGGTTGTCGTAAACCACCTCGTTGTGGCTGATGAAGTATTCCTTGAAGCCGTTGATCATCTGCTCGGCCTTGACGAACACATCGTGGTTGATGCAGCGATCCATCAGGAAGCCCTCGGCACCAAACATCTCCGGCACCTCGGTCAGAACGGTGGAACCACCGCGCTGGCCCATCATATCGGAGAAGCGGCCAATGGTGGGGTTGGCGGTGATGCCGGACAGGCCGTCGGAGCCGCCGCACTTCATGCCGACCACCAGCTCGCTGACGGGGATGGGTTCGCGCTTGAACTGGCCTGCGTAGGCAGCCAGCTCTTTCAGGATGTCGCGGGCTGCGGTGAACTCGTCGTCCACCTCCTGGCAGGTCAGGAACTTGACACGGTCGTGGTCGTACTCGCCCAGCTCCTCCACGAACTGGTCGTGCTGCAGGTTCTCGCAGCCCAGGTGCAGCACCAGAACGGCAGCGGCATTGGGGTGGCGCACCAGCGCAGCCAGCAGCTTGCGGGTCTGGGCATGGTCGTGGCCGGTCTGGCTGCAGCCAAACGGATGGGTAAAGGTGTACAGACCCTCGATGCTGCCGGTGACCAGATCCTGGTTGTCGGCCACCATCTTCTTGGCAATGTCGTTGACACAGCCCACGGTGGGGATGATCCAGATCTCATTGCGGATGGCGGCGCGGCCATCCTTGCGGCGGAAGCCCATAAAGGTCTCCGGTGCCACCTTGGGCAGCGGGGCCAGATCCGGGGCAGGATTGTAGCTGTACTCCACCTCACCGGACAGGTTGGTGTGAACATTGTGGGTGTGCATCCAGGTACCGGGCTGGGCATCCGCCGTGGCGTGGCCGATGGGGAAGCCGTATTTGATGACATTCTCGCCGTTCTTGATGGGCTTGACCGCCATCTTGTGGCCCTGCGGGATATCCTCCAGGGCGGTCACGGCCAGGCCGTCCACCTCCACCAGGGTCCCCTTGGCAATGGGGTGCAGCGCAACGACCACGTTGTCGATGGGGCTGATATGAATTGCCTGCGGCATAATTCGTCTCCTTATGACATTACAAGCACAAAAGAGCTGCTGCCCAAAGCAGCAGCTCTCTCTTGTGCGGGAAAGTATTCTCTTTTCAGCTTACAGGCAGCTCTTGTAAGCAGCCTCGGCACCCTGGGTGCGGATCAGCTCCAAGTCTGCCAGAACAGCGGCCTCCAGGCCCTCGATCTTGGTCAGATCCTGATCCCACATCTGGGTGTTGGTGAGCACAGCATGCACCAGCTGGGCAGCGGTGTCATCCTTGTGTGCATCGTAGAAGTCCAGCGCCCATGCGTCGTCCTGGATCTTGTAGGTGTTGCCGGCCGGGCGCTTGCAAATCAGGCCGTCGGCGGTGCGCTCCTGGATGTCGCTCGAGTAGAATGCGATATAAGCGGCCAGGCTCATGGTCAGGCACTTGGGCAGCTGCTTCTGCTCGTCAATGTAAGCCAGGAAGGAAGGCATGTTGCGGGCCTTCCACTTGGAAGTGGAGTTCAGGGAAATGCTCATCAGCTCGTGGTTGACGAACGGGTTGTTGAAGCGGTCTTCCACAGCGGAAGCAAACTCCTCCAGATCCTTCTTGTCCAGCGGCAGGGTGGGGATGATCTCCTCATGCAGCATCTTGTTCATGAAGCCGCGGATGGTGTCATTGTGCATGCAGTCACGCACGATGTCAAAACCGGCCAGGTATGCACCCAGCACAAAGCCGGTGTGGGCACCGTTCAGGATGCGGACCTTGCGCTTCTTGTAGGGGGTAACGTCCGGCACGACCATGACGTTGACACCGGCCTTCTTGAACGGCAGCTTGTCCTCCAGGCCTGCGGGGCCTTCGATGACCCAGACACCGAACACTTCACCGACATCCAGCACGGTGTCGTGGTAGCCGTTTGCTTCTTCCAGGGCAGCCAGCTCTTTCGGGTCACGGATGCGGCCCGGAACGATGCGGTCCACCAGCGTGGAGCAGAACGTGTTGGCGTTGTTCATCCAGTCAATGAAAGCGGGCTCCAGGTTCCAGTCCTTGGCGTAGTTGTTGCAGCACTTCTGCAGCTCCTTGCCGTTGTTGTCGATCAGCTCGCAGCTCAGGATGACCAGGCCCTTGTCGGCAGCGCCGTTGAATGCCTTGTAGCGCTCGTACAGCACGCGGGTCAGCTTTGCAGGGAAGCTGTTGGGGGGCACCTGGTCGAACTGGCTGTCGCCCTGGGTGTAGGCAATGCCGGCCTCGGTAGTGTTGGATACAACAGTTTCCAGATCCTCCGAGCGGGCCAGAGCCAGCACTTCGTCCCACTTGCCGTCGATATAGGGGCACACACAGTCGGACACGCAGGAGATCACGCGCTTGGCATCCACTTTCTGGCCCTTTTCGCTGCCGCGCAGGTACAGGGTGTACAGGCCCTCCTGCTCATTGATCCAGTCTGCCATCTGGGGGAAGTTGCCAATGGGCTGCACCAGCTTGACTTTGCCGTTGTAGCCGGCCTTTTCGTTGGCGATATCATAGAAGTAATCCACGAATGCGCGCAGGAAGTTGCCCTCGCCAAACTGCATCACCTTGACCGGTGCATCTTTCAGCACATAGCCGTTATAACCAGTCTGCTCCAGGACCTTGTAATTCAAAGTTTCCATAGCTTTGCGTTCTCCTTTTCAGATTGCCTTGCTTTTCTCCGAAGGGCCCCTTGCCCTCCGTTCACTGCCTCTATTGTAAGCTGTTGTATACAAAGAAGTCAAGTGTTTCTTGCCAGATTTTTGCCCCCAAACAGGCTATTTTTATCATTTCCAGCGGTTTTCACAATCAAATGTCTGAAATTTTGTCAGTTTTTCAGTTGTATACATGGGCTTTTTCCGTTATACTAAAAGCAGGCATGGTTCGCCCCGCCGGGCGGGCCCGATCGACCGAACTGTACACCTGTTACATTGAACGAGAAAAGGAGTTATCGACCCATGAAAGCATTTATGGATAAGGACTTCATGCTCCAGTCTGCCACGGCACAGCACCTGTACCATGACTACGCTGAGGATATGCCCATCTGCGATTATCACTGCCACATCCCTCCGCGTGAGATCTACGAGAACCGCCGCTTTGACAACATCGCTCAGGTCTGGCTGGGCGGCCAGAACCCCGACGGCACTTACTTTGGCGACCACTACAAGTGGCGCGTGATGCGTTCCAACGGCGTGCCGGAGGAATACATCACCGGCTCGAAGCCTGACCGCGAGCGGTTCCAGAAGTTTGCCGAGAGCCTGCCCATGGCCATTGGCAACCCGATGTACCACTGGTGCAACCTGGAACTGCACAAGTTCTTTGGCTACCAGGGTGCCCTGAACGGCGACACCGCTGAGGAAGTCTGGAACCTGTGCAACGAGAAGCTGCAGAACGACCCCAAGCTGACCGTGCGCGGCCTGATCGAGCAGAGCAACGTTGCCTTCATCGGCACCACCGACGACCCCATCGACGACCTGTACTGGCACAAGAAGATCAAGGAAGACCCCACCATCAAGTTCATCGTGGCTCCTTCGTTCCGCCCCGACAAGGCCATCAACATCCAGAAGCCCGGCTTTGCCGAGTATATGGGCAAGCTGGCTGCCGTTGTCGGCAAGGAGAAGCTGGCGTGCATCAACTGCGTGACCGATGCCCTGACCAAGCGCATCGAGTTCTTTGCCGAGATGGGCTGCCGTGCTTCTGACCACGGCCTGGACTATGTGCCCTACCGTGAGGCTTCCAAGGAGGAGGTCAACGCCATCTACCAGAAAGTCATGGCCGGTGGCTCCGTCACCGTGGAGGAGACCGAGAAGTACCAGACTTACATCCTGATCCACCTGGCCAAGCAGTATCACCGCCTGAACATCGCCATGCAGATCCACTACAACTGCCTGCGTGGTGTCAACCGCAAGATGAACGCCCTGCTGGGACCCGACACCGGCTTTGATATGATCAACACCGCCACCTGCGGCGGCGAGATCGCAGCCCTGCTGAGCGCCCTGAACGACACCGACGAGTGCCCCAAGACCATCATTTACAGCCTGAACCCCGGCGACTTCGATCAGACCGGCACCATCCTGGGCTGCTTCCAGAGCAGCGAGGTTCCCGGCAAGATCCAGCACGGTTCCGCCTGGTGGTTCAATGACCACAAGGTGGGCATGGAGGCTCAGATGAAGAGCCTGGCCAACCTGGGCCTGCTGGGCAACTTTGTCGGTATGCTGACCGACAGCCGCAGCTTCCTGAGCTACACCCGCCACGACTACTTCCGCCGCATCCTGTGCAACCTGATCGGCCAGTGGGTCGAGGATGGCGAGTACCCCAACGACGAAAAGGCTCTGGAGCAGATCGTCAAGGGCATCTGCTTCAACAACGCAAAGCGTTACTTCGCTCTGTGATCGTTCCGGAACATCCCTGAACAGCAAGGGGCCCCGCACCACACGGTGCGGGGCCTCTTTTTTGCATTGCGATTTACTTTGCGGCGCTGCGCAGGGCGGCCTTGACGGTGGAAGCATCCGAGGAAAGGATCTGGTCGTATGCGTCCAGCACCTCACGGATGGCGGTCAGGTTGTCCTTGGTCAGCGGGTAGTCCTGGCGGGTGCCGTCCCGGCCGATGAAGGTTGCCATGACGTTCTTGGCTTTCAGCCACTCACGCATCCAGTCCACATCCTCGTCCATGTCAAAGATCTCAAAGTCGAACCAGATCCCGTTTTTCTGGTCATAGCCGCCGCCGAACTGGTCGTCGCAGTTGAACGTATAGACTGCGTCCTCCGTCTCCACGTTCACGGTCTTCATATCCAGCTTGCGGGTGCCGCTGTACGTCATGCCCAGCTCGATGGCGATGGTGGAATCGGCATTGGAAATGTCGAGGTAGGGATACACCCCGCAGGAGTGTGCCTCGTCGCTGGCGCTCTCGTAGGGGGAATCCAGCCGCCAGCCGTCCGCCTGCTCCACATAGGTCACATCGAATTTGGACAGGATGGTGTTCAGGGCAGCAGCCGATGCGTTGGTGGTCTCCAGCTCTGCCGGGGCGGCAGAAGCCGGGTCCAGAGCCAGGGCAGGCACGCCGCCTGCCAGAATTGCTGCCACACACAGGCCTGCGGCGCAGCGCTTGAGCATTCCGATCAGTTTCATCATTCTACTCCTTTCGATCCGGGCGTTTTCCCGAAAAAAAGCGGTTTCTTCTTTTATGATACCGGATCGTGCGCAAAACACAAGCCTTTTGTCATGAGTCTCCCCGCCTGACGCACCAATCGCCCCGCCCACCGCCCAGAACATCCAATTTTCCATGAAAAGGCCAACAATTCTTGGCGGATATTGCCGTTGCGCCGCCGCACATTTTCGTCTATACTTTTGATTTAGCTGCTACAAAGGAGGCCTTGTTACGAAGTATCTGTTTCAGTTTGCGCGCATCCTTGCGTTTTGTTTTCTCGGCGAAATCTGTCACGCCGTTCTTCCGCTGCCCATCCCGGCCAGCATCTATGGCCTGATCCTGCTTCTGGCGGCCCTCCGGCTGGGCATCGTCAAGCTGGAGCAGGTCAAGGAAGCCGGGGTGTTCCTCACCGGCATCTTCCCGCTGCTGTTCGTTCCTGCGGCGGCCGGCATCATGGAGCTGTGGGCCGAGCTGGGCGATCTGCTGCTGCCCATCCTGGTCTCCATCCTCCCGGTCACGGTGCTGGTCCTGGTCTGTGCGGGCCACACCACCCAGGCGCTGACCCGCCGCAAGCATAAGGAGGTTTCTCATGACGGAACTGCTGAATGAATTTCTGTCCGGCTCTGCCGCCTGGGGCGTGCTGCTGACGCTGGCTGCCTTTGCGCTGGGCACCCTGATCAACCGGGTCACCGGCAAGGCGATCTTCAACCCGCTGCTGCTGGGAGCCATTTTTGTCATCCTCCTGCTCAGCGTGCTGCACATCCCCTACGCCGATTACAAGGCCAGCGCCGCCCCGGTGAACTACCTGCTGCTGCCCGCCACCATCAGCCTGGCCATTCCCCTGTATGAAAAGTGGGACCTGCTCAAGGAGAACGCCGCCGCGATCATTGCGGGCATCTCGGTGGGCACGCTGGTCAGCCTGGGCAGCGCTCTGGCCCTGGCCCTGGCCCTGAACCTGACCCGTGAGCAGTACGTCACCCTGCTGCCCAAATCCGTGACCACAGCCATCAGCATGGACGTTGCCGCCGAGCTGGGCGGCATTGCGGCCCTGACGGGTGCCATCGTGATCCTGACCGGCATTGCGGGCAACCTGCTGGCCGAAACGGTGTGCAAGTTGTTCCACATCACGGACCCCATTGCCAAGGGCGTGGGCATCGGCACCTCGGCCCATGCGGTGGGCACCAGCCGTGCCCTCCAGATGGGCGAAGTGGAAGGTGCCATGAGCGGCCTTTCCATTGCTGTGGCCGGTGTGCTGACCGCCGTGCTCTGCCCCATCTTTGTCAATTTTATTGATTGATCTACGTGTTACGCAGGCAAAAAACTCCGAAGCCAAACGGTTTCGGAGTTTTTTTGCTGCTATAAGTTTCCACGCGGGGGCATCCTGCACGGTCTCAGTCCGGGGTCATTCCGCACGGTCGTCACGCCTCCGGCTGCGGGACACCCGATACAGGCCCACGGCCACCAGCACGGTACCGCTGCCGGCCAGCACCGGCACCGGCCAGTTGAGCTGCCCGGTCTGGACCAGCGTGGGCCGGGCATCCGCCGCCGGGCTGGACGCATCGGCCGGGTTTTGCACCTTGGGCGCATCCGCAGGCCGGGTATCCGCCGGGGCCGTGGGGTCCGGCGGGGTGGGCGTGGGGTCCGGAGTCGGAACCGGCGTTGGGGTCGGATCAGGGTCCGGCACCGGGATGGGATCGTAGCGGTTGACAAAGCGCACTTCGTCCCGCTTGGGATCGCTCCGCTCCGGGGTGGTATGCACGGCCGCAGCGGCCTTGAGCGCTGCGCCCTCCCACGCCACGGTCACGCGGACATAGAACACCGTTTCGTCATAGTGGCCGCGGGAGCTTCCGCCCGCCTGCTGCGTGATCTGATAGGTGTAATACCCCGGCGCGGTGTACTCGATGGGGCCAAAGGCTCCGGTCTCGCCGTCCCGGATCGCAAGCGTGGTTTCTTCCGGCAGCGGCGCACCCTCCACTGCCTTGAGCTCCACGGTCAGGGTCTCCTTGGGGAACGGTGTTTCCCCCTTGGACTGAATGGAAACCGGAAGCTCCTGGAACACCGTCCGCTGTTCAGCCGCAAATGACGCAGGCTGACAGACACAGAGCCCCAGTGCAAGCGTCAGGAGCACTGCCGCAACGTTACGGAACTTCATTTCATTCTCTCCTTTCCGTGTCTGAGGCGGACGGATGCATCCACGTCAGAAGAATGGTGCGGGCATCGGTGTATGCGGTCGAACAGGTGGAAAGTGCCAGCACCTGCACCCTGCCGCCTGCCGCTTCCATGGCGGCCAGGGTCTCCTCGTTCCGGTTCCGGGCATTTTCCCGCACAAACCGGTACAGGCCCTGCAGGTCGTTCTCCCAGCGCCGGGGGTCAAAAATGGCCGTTTCCGACGCAGGGACCAGCAGGCAGGCAACGGTCTCCAGCCGATAGGTCCGGTCCGGGGTCACCAGCTCGCCGGTGGTGTTTTGGGCAAAGAACGCTGCATCCTGATACAGGCCCACATCGCCGAACATCTTGCCGTTCTCCATGTGATGGCCATACAGCAGAGAGTATGGGTCAGTAAAATCACGGCTGCAATCGGTATCCAGAAAGATGCTGCCCGCCAGCGCGAAATCGCCGTAGACATCGGTGTTGAGATAGCTGAGGTTCTCCTCGCCTTGCAGCACCGGGTAATCAATGCCGGTATTGTCCATTGTGACCCAGGCGGTCACATCCGGGTTGATGGCCCGCAGCTCCTCAAAGGTTGCGTCGTTTTCCTCGCCCGCCTTGGGTTTGAACGGCAAAAGCCCTGCCTGCACATGATCGGCGGCCGCATAGATCTGTGCGTTATCCCACAAAGCATACGCGGAGTAGACCCCCGCTGTCAGCAGGAACCCCACCATCACCAGACCCAACAGGCGGTCGGCTGCACGTAAAGCCACTCGCTGCCAGTTGATACAGCCCACCTCCCGGCCAAAACAATCCTACTTGGATCTTTCAGGTTTTTTGCTCCAAAGCGTTTTGCGCTCAGTCCTCGCGGCGGCGCTTGTTCAGCACCACAACAGCACCGGCAGCGGCCACAACAGCCAGCAGGACGATGTAAGGAGCATTGTCCAGGATCACGCCGGTATCAATGATGCCGCCCTTGACGTTGAAGAAGACGGAAGTGTACGGATCTGCACCTGCGGTGATCGCCGCTGTCTCGCGGCCTTCGGCTGCATCGTCAAGCACCTCCGTGGTGCCGTGGCTGGTGGTATAGCCGCCGGAATTCTCGGTGGTGTAGTCGTCCTCCGCGATGGTGTAGGTAACGCCTGCGGGGATGTTGGTGAAGTTCAGGCTCTCACCGTGTGCCAGATCAAAGCCAACGGAGGCCGTGCCGGTCGTCTCGTCAAAAGAAACCGTCTTGTACGTGGTGCCGTCCAGGGTGTAGCGGATGCCGGTGGGTGCGTTGGCGTTGCTGCCCCGATCGAAGTGGACGGTGAAGTGGAAGTCCTTGGTCTTGTCGCCCAGGTTGCCGCCCACGATCTTCCTGACGTTCAGCAGGTTGGCGGTGTAGGTGTTGGTAAAGGTATCTTTCTTGCCCTCACTGTCAAGCGTCTCGGTGTGGACTGCGGCAATGCGCAGCCGGCCGTCGGTGCCGTTGATCACGCTGACCACCAGGCGGATGGTGCCCTCAAAGTACTTCACGCCGGGGGTATGGTTGGTGTCGTCCTCTTTCAGTTTGTACTCATACACGCCGACCTTGGTGTAGGTGGGCAGTTCAATGGTGATGTTCTTGGTCACGCCATCCGTCGTTGCTTCGCCGGCTGCAAAGCTTGCGCCGGTGATCGCACCCAGAGCCGGAGCTTCGGCAGCGTCGCCATCCGTCACCTCGCCGTCTCCCTGCTGCACAAGGGTGAACGTCTCTGCCGGGCTGGTGCCTTCGCCGATCACCCGGTAGATCTTTTTGACGGTAATGCTGCTCATATCCGCAGCGGTGCCCTCCGCTGCAAATGCAGCGGCTGCGCCGACGGTCAGCATCATAGACGCTGCCAGAACGCCGGCAAAGAATTTCTTCAGTTCCATTTCGATTCCTCCCGATTCCGTGTAAATCATTTTGCGAACCTCCGGTCAGGAAGATTTCCCATCCTGCCGGAGGTTCTATTACAAGCTGCGTCGCCGCAGCAGTGTAATCACTTTGGCCTTGACATCGGCCAGGGGCAGCGCGCCAAAATCGCGGCTGTCCTGCGCCTGGGTGCGGTGATCGCCCAGCACAAACACGCAGCCTTCCGGCACCGTGCAGGGGTAGGTCAGCGCGTCTTTGGCGTAGGTGGGGTACAGGATCTCGCCGCCCTGGGCCAGGCCGTTCACCATCATGGTGCCGGAATCGTCCAGGGTGATCCGGTCGCCCGCGCGCCCCAGGATGCGGCCCACGCAGAGCCTGCCGCCCTGTGTGTAGACCACAACATCGTTTTTTGCGTAAGCCGCCTGCAGGCGGTAGCAGATCAGCAGGTCGCCGCCCTTTACCGCGGGGAACATCCCGCTGCCTTTTGCCTGCATGACCAGAAATACCTGCGTAAACAGCACCCACGCAGCCGCCGCAGCCACCAGTACGCGCACCAGCAGGCTTTTCAGGTCCTGCCGGTTCTCTGCGTCCATCCGGCGGCGGCGGATCACGTTCCGGCCCGTTTTCAGCGCTTCGGTGTCCATCGGCTGCATGGGGGTCAGGCCTCCTTTTCCGGAAGCGGCGGCAGCTGCACACCGGCGGCTTCCAGCAGGGTGTTGTAACGGGTGCGCTCTGCACGCAGGGCGGCATCGTACAGACCGTAAAGCTCCTCCAGCTTTTTCCACAGCCGGACTTCCTCCACGCCGCCCAGCAGGCACTTACGGAATGTTACCGTTTGGAGCCACCGGACAATGGCCTGCTGCTCCGGGCTGATGCAATGCTCCGCTGCGCCGGGCAGCCGCTCCGGCTTGGCTGCTTTTTCCATCCTGCCGCCCCCTTACGCATCGTCGTCTTTGCTGCGGCGCTTGCGCAGGAGCCGCAGCGCACCGCCGCCCGCCGCAGCGGCCAGAATCTGCAGATACGGCAGCGTATCCGGGATCACGCCGGTGTCGGGAGAAAATTCACGGTAGTTGGTAAAGGTCAGGCGGCTGCCGGTGTCTGCCACCGATGCGATCACCGCCGTGCGGCCATCGCCCTCGTCCTCGCCGCCGTCCAGGGTCCAGCTGGTGGTGTAGTTCCCGCCGGGGTCCTGCTCCGCCACTTCCACTCTGGCTCCCACCGGCAGGTTCTTGAACGTGATGCTTCCGCCGTCTTTCAGGGTGAACACACCGCTGCCCAGATACGCCGCCTTGCTGCTGTCCGACAAGGCCGTGGCAAGGGAGTCCGGCGGCACTGCGCCGTCAATGGTAATGGTAAAGCGGAACTCGGTGTCTCCGCCGCCCCATCCGCCGGTGACGATCTTTGCAACGGTCACATCGTTGGAAGCAATGCGGTAATACAGGTTGATCTCGCCGCATTTCCCATGCACGATGGTACAGGATTCGGGGTTTGCATAGACGTAACCGTAGGTTCTGCCGTCCCGGTCATCCGTCAATTTGGGATAAAGCTCCGCATAGGTCTTGGCTTCCACCCGCTGGCCGATGCTGCCCTTGATGTTTTCGCTGTCTTTCAGTTTGGTGGTCGTGCCCTCGATATAGTAGTTGACCGTTACTTCGCCCAGCTCGCTGCCGTCGATGTAGCCGTCCAGATGCCAGGTATCATGATGCCAGTTTGGCACATAGGTATCTGCACCGCTTCCGATGACCAGGCCGAACTGTGTGTTGTTCTTGCTTCCCGTCCAGGTCAGGGAGTCCAAAAGCACCTTGCTGTTCTGCTCGTACCGGATCACCTGATCCGGGCGGCTCTTGATGTAGTTCAGAACCGTATCATAGTAGCTTCTCCCCGCACCGGTCGAGCTTTCATCATAGTGGCTGCCATGGTTGATCTTCTGCAATGCGGTCGTCTCGTCATCCATCGAGGGCACCCACACTTTGCCAATGGTAAAGTAGTCGTGCGCATTCAGGGTCAGGCCGCTGGTATCTCCGTAGACCTTTGCGTACAGGTAGACCCATGCGCCGTTCCCCTCCGGGCCCTTGGTCACTTCGATCTCGAACGTATCTTGCAGCTGCCCGTTATAAAAGTGCTTGATCGTTGCCGTGCCGGGCTTGATCGCACGAACCGTCGCCATATAATAGGTATCCGTCTCTCCGTTGCTGTACCAGCGGACTTCCGCAACGCTCTCATCGCTGGAAGTCCAGGTATGAGCCGTTGTATTGTACCACCCACCCGCATAGCGATCGCTGGTCAGGGTAACGGTTTCGCCCGCCACCAACTTCCCGGTCTGGGTGATCTGCGCCGTATCGATGCGTTCCTCCGCCCCTGCGGCCAGCACAAAGGGCGAGAAGCCGGTGGTCTCAAAGCTCAGGCTGCCGCTGCCGCAGCGGGCATCCAGCGTTTCCACGCCGTCGGTGGTCTGGTGCAGGACGTTCAGGCCGCCCACAGCCGAAAGCTCCAGCCCGTCCAGGCCGGTGATGGTCACGGTCACGGGGCCGTCCGGCTGAACGGGAACGCCGTTGGCATCCTGCGGGGCGATCTCCAGCCCGAACAGCGGGGTCAGGCCGCCCGCACCGTTCAGCGTTTTCTGATACGCTTCGCCAAAGGCTTCCATGGCGGCATCGTCCAGCTCAAACACGTTCAGCGTTTTGGCGGTTCCGGGCAGGCCCTGCACGGTCACCGAGGCCGTTGCGGTCTTGTTCAGGATCGGAGCCGATGCCATCAGGTCAACGGTCTTTTGCGCTGTTTCGTCATCCCCTTCCGGGTCGTCCTTCGTTTCGTCCCAGGGGTCCTCTTTGGGCTGTTCCGGGTCTGTCCACCTGGCGTAGACATCTACCACGTCCGAAGACGCTTTATAAGAAGCATCTTCCGGGTCGAACTCCAACTCGATGCCCAGATCGTCCACCGTATACCAGCCCGCAAAGATCCGGCCCAGACCCTCCGGATCGTCCTGCGCGGTGGGCTGGTCAAAGGGATGCTCGCCGATATAGGCCGTGTCGGCAATGGTGTCGATGTGGTACAGCGGGAGCTGCTTGCCGGAGCCGAGCTGCACCAGATACTCCGTCTCGGTCAGGCCGGCGGCTTCCGCATCCAGCGCCAGCTGTTCCAGCGTGTACGCATCCGGCCGGTCCAGCCAGAAGCGGTAGGTCACCGTAGACTCCCCGAACGCAGGGTCCGGCTCGTCCATGCCCTGCTCCGGCTGCGAGACCACAGCCTCCTCGTCGTTCCACACGGTCTGGGAATCGCCCCAGTCATATTCCGTCACGAAATTGCCATCGGCATCGGTCCGGGCGGTGACGGTCGGCTGGGTCACGGTGCCGCCGTCCTCCACAGCCACACTGCCGTCCGCCACCGGCAGGGCGATCCCGCCATCCATGGCCGCAGCCCCGGCTGTGTCCTTTGCCGCCGCAGGCTCCGGCTGGGACGCAAACACCGGTGTCAGGCAGCCGCAGACGACCGCCAGCGCCAGGCCAAACGCCGACACACGCTTTGCCAGCCGATGATGATTCACATAACGCCGACCCACACAATGGTTTCCCCGCACTGTGGACCCCTCCCGCCTTTGGATATTTTATCTTTTTCAGGATAAATTTGCCATGCATTTCTTATGGCCTTATTATAGCATGCAGGTCCACGCTTTTCAATGGGAGAATTTATCAGTTTATGGCTTTCCCATTTCCTTGCTTTTGTTGTGCAATCCTACGTTTTTTCGTTGTTTCCACGCATTCTTCAGCGCCGTTTCGCTTCGGGTTTTGGTGATACAGCCACCCGATTCCGGGGATTTTCCTTTCTATCTTTCATTTTTTCTCCGATTTGAAATATTCGTACAGATTATCCCAAAAAGCAATTCTATTTCTATCTTTGTTCCGATCTTTCATGGTTGCTGCACCAATTTCGCAAAAAAACAAAAAACTCCGACCCCCGTTGAAGGGATCAGAGTTTTTCCGGTTTTATGGATCTGATGTTACTGCTTTTTCCAGCGGCGCATGACACCCATGCCCAGGGCATAGGGACCGGTGTGTACTGCAATGGTGCAGCCGATCTGCAGCAGGCCCACCTCACAGGCGCAGGTGGGGTACTTGGCGCGCAGGGCCGCGCGGGTCTGCATCCACAGGCGCTTGCCCTCCTCCTCGTCATAGCCGTATCCCACCGTGATGCAGTAATCATCCGGGGTGCCGTTGTGGGTGTCCAGGTAGCCTTTCAGCAGCTCCAGCGCCTTTTCAAAGCTCTTTTGCCGCCCGCGGGCCACACCGGCCGAGAAGATCTCGCCCTCCTTGAACAGGATCATGGGCTTGATGCCCAGCATGTTGGCGGCACGGCCCGTCACCTTGCCGATGCGGCCGCCCTTGATCAGGTAATCCAGGTTGCCCACGGTAAAAAAGATCTGGTTCGTTGCCTTTTCGGCTTCCAGCCAGGTCACAGCCTCGTCCAGCGAGCAGCCTGCGTCGCGCATGGCCACCGCGTTTTCCACCACGATGGATTCCGTCACCGTAGCCGCAGCGGTATCGATCACCTCGATGCGGGCCTCCGGGAAATCTTCCAGCACCAGTTCGCGGGCATTGCGGGCGCTGCCCACGCAGCCGCTCATCTTACTGGTGAAGCACAGGCAGAGCACCGGACGGCCCGCCTGGGCATGGGCACGGAACGCCGTTTCAAAATCTTCCAGCGAGGGCAGGCTGGTCTTGGGGTAGGCCGAGGGGTTATCCACCATGAACTGGTAAAACTCCCGCACGGCGATCTCCTTGCCCTCGCGGCGGTAATGTTCGCCATCCAGCGAAACATAGAACGGAATGACCTCGATCCCAAGCTTTTCCGCTGTTTCCGGGGTCAGGTCGCAAGCGCTGTCGGTGATGATATCAAACATAGTGACGCTTCCTTTTCAATCGCGGTGGGCAGGCGGCCGATCAGACGCGGCGGATGTAGGCTTCGCGCTCAGCGCCCACCGAGATGTAGCCGATCTTGCAGCCAATGGCCTTTTCCAGGTATTCCACATAGGCCTGTGCTTCCTTGGGCAGATCCTCCCACTTGCGGGCTGCGGTGATATCGCAGTGCCAGCCGGGCAGATGCTCCACCACAGGCTGTGCGGTATCCAGTGCCTCGCCCATGGGGAAGCGGGTGGTGGTGGTGCCGTCGGTCAGCTTGTAAGCGGTGACCACGGGGATCGTTTCCATGTAGTCCAGCACATCCAGCAGGGTCAGGGCCACCTCATCGCAGCCCTGGCAGAACACGCCGTAGCGGCTTGCCACCAGATCCACAGGGCCTACACGGCGGGGACGGCCGGTGGCAGCGCCATACTCGTGGCCAGCCTCACGCAGAGCGTGCTTTTCCTCCTCGGTCATGGCCAGCTCCGTGGTGAACGGGCCGTCGCCCACGCAGGAGGAGTAGGCTTTCATCACGCCGATGGAGTTGGTCAGCTTGTGGCCGGGGATGCCAGCGCCGATGGGTGCATACGCGCCAATGACGTTGGAAGAAGTGGTGTAGGGGTAGATGCCAAAGTCGATGTCGCGCAGAGCGCCCAGCTGGGCCTCAAACAACACCTTTTTGCCCGCAGCATCGGCATCGGCCAGGTACTGGCCCGCGTCGCAGATGTAATCCTTGAAGATGGCGGCATATTTTTCAAGCCAGCTCCACATTTCGTCCACGCTGATGGGCGCGGCGTTGTAGCTGCCTTCCATGACCAGGTTCTTGGAGTCCACCATGGTAATCAGACGCTTCTTCACCGAGTCGTCCAGGTGGAGCAGATCGCCCATGCGCAGGGTCTTTTTCATGTACTTATCGCCGTAAGCGTAAGCGATGCCGCGCTTGGTGGAGCCGAACTGTGCGCCGGTCTTGGACAGGCGGGCTTCTTCCAGGCCGTCCTGTTCCACATGGTACGGCATGGTGATGGTAGCGCGGTCAGAGATCTTCAGATTCTTGGGGCTGATCTCAACGCCCTGCTCACGCAGCTTGTTGATCTCGCCGTCCAGGTGGTGGGGATCAATGACCATACCGTTGCCCATCACGCAGACAACATTGGGGCGCAGGATGCCGGAGGGCAGCAGGTTCAACACGAACTTGCCGCGCTCGTTTTTCACCGTGTGGCCTGCGTTGTTGCCGCCCTGATACCGTGCAACGATGTCATACTCCTGGCTGATCAGATCGACCATGCGGCCCTTGCCCTCATCGCCCCAGTTGATACCCGTAATTGCAGTAAGCATAATAAATGACCTCTTTATCATTTTACAAAAGACAGCCTTTTCCGTGCACCCTGCACGGGATACGCCACCTTGGGAATCTGTGCCTGCATGAGCTGCTGCTCACACCGATACAGTTACAGTATAGCACGATTGCGCGGACAAAAAAAGAGGGAAAGGCATACTTTCTTCAGAAAGCAGCCATGTTCCCTTTTTATGACGGTTTCCGGATGCTCCCTGCCGCTCCGGGCCGCAGGGCCCGGCCGACGGTTCAGTCTTTCTTTGCCAGCTTGTGGATGGTGCCGTCCGGCTCCCGGATCGAGGTATTGTTCAGCTGGGCCCGCAGGCTGGACTTGATACCCGCGATGTATTCCTGCCGCAGGGCCTGCTGCTCTGCCTTTTCGGTCTCGGTCAAGCCGGTGGTCTTGCTCTTTTTGGCCAGCTCATTGATGCGGGCAATTTTTTCGTTTGTCATCGAGGTTCTCCTCTTTTCTTTCAAGTTATGCTATAATAGATTCAGTCGTCCTCCGTACAACCTCTCTGTCGCTGACGCGGCATCTCCCCTGCCAGGAAAGACTCTCTCCGGCCGGAGGGAGATGTCGCGCGAGCGGCAAAGAGAGGGCAGCTGCTGAGCGCAGCGAAGCGGAGAGGTTGTGCGAAGACGAAACTTTATCTATCGCAATTTTCAAAAATAGTGCCGATCGAAACGGCATATTTGCGATCTGCAGTTTGCGGATGCTGCTTGTGCATTCAAAACGCAAACTGCTATAAAAGTATAGCAAAGGATGGTCCCTATGTCAAAGCAGTTGAATTTTGCACAGCAGATGGACGAAGTGTTGAAAACTCTGGACGGTCAGCGGCCCAGGCTGCTGCTCCACGCCTGCTGCGGGCCCTGTTCCAGCGCGGTGCTGGAACAGCTGTGCCCCTATTTTGAGATCACGGTCCTCTACTACAACCCCAACACCTGGCCTGCGGAGGAATACCGCCGCCGCGGCGAGGAACTGGAACGCTTTGTGGCGGCAGCCCACCCGCTGGGGGTGACCGTGGTGGAGGATCCCTACAACCCGCAGGAGTTCTACACCGCCGTGCAGGGCCTGGAACAGGAACCGGAGCGCGGCAGCCGCTGCACCGTCTGCTACCGGCTGCGGATGCGCCGGGCTGCCCAGTACGCCAGGGAGCACGGCTTTGATTGGTTCACCACGACCCTGTCCATCAGCCCCCACAAAGATGCCGCCCGGATCAATGCCATCGGGCAGGAGCTGGAAGCTGAGTTCGGGGTAAAGCACCTGCCTTCCGACTTCAAAAAGCACAACGGCTACCTGCGCTCGCTTCAGCTTTCGGCCGAGTACGACCTCTACCGCCAGGATTACTGCGGCTGCGAGTTCAGCGCCAAAGCGCGCGGGATCGGGACTTAACCAACGCTTGTTCCGACAGGGCGTTGGGGAGCTTTCCCACGCAAGTGATATCGGGTTGCGGCACCCAGCATCCGCGCGCTGACGCTTGCGCCTTGCTGGCCGCGGCCCCAACAACAGCTCTCTATATCCGCCACTGGCGGCGGTCGCTGTTGTTGCAGTGCGTCCCGCCCCCGGACACTTGCTTTGGGAAACTCCCCACCGTCCTGCTGGGAAAGCTACTGCTGCCCTGGCCTGCGCGAGGGGAGTTTCTCCGGCGAATGTCCGGGAAGTGGGGCCCCAATACGCGATACGGAGAATCGCGTATTGGGGCGGAACCGTGGGTTCCGGGCTGTTCGCGGAGAAAGCTCCCGGAGCGCAGGCCGAAACCATAAGCCGTTGGAAAGCTCCCCGCCGCCCTGCCAATCGCTCTCATTCCTCCGGCAATCTAGCCACAAGCACGGCAAACACCACCATGCCCACACAGGGCACGATGTTGGCTGCCATACCGGCCGCCAGCCCGGCGTGCTCGGCCACGCGGCCAATGACCCACGGCATCAGGATGGCGCCGCTGGATGCGGTGGGAAGCAGGATGCCCATGCTGGTCACGCTGGTCATTTTTCCGGCGCTGGCCACAGCCGTGGGGTTCATGCCCGCCATGGCAAAGGCAAAGGCAAACAACAGCAGGATGGCCGGCCACTGGCCGTGAGCCCGCATCAGGGCCACATAGAACACCGTGCAGGTCAGCGCCATGCCCACCATTGCCTTGCGCGGGGCCTTGAATGGGAACACAAAGGCGATCAGCAGCCGGGCCGCCAGCGTGGCTCCCCACATTACGGTGACGGTGTAAGCCGCCAGTGTGCCCGCAATGATGCCGCTGCCCTTGAAGTAGGTCACCATCCAGCCGGTCACGCTTTGTTCTGCGGCGTTCTGGCAGAACAGCAGGCCGGTCAGCATCCAGAACCGGGGCTGCCGCAAAAAGCTCCAGTCAATGGCTGTCTTTTGCTCTTTCTGGTTTCCCGCCATCGGGGTGGCCAGATAGACCAGCCAGAGCACGCCGCCCAGGGCTGCCAGCACCAGCACAGCCAGCGCCACACTCACCCGCGCGGCTGCCGCGATCAGGAACGGGCAGAGCAGCGCACCGCAGGCGTAGCAGCTGTGCATCAGGTTCATCCCGCGGGTGCGGTCAGCGGAATGGTCGCTGACCAGGATGGTGCAGGCGTTGATGACGCTGCCCTTGGCAATGCCCACCAGGAAAAACGCCAGTGCCAGCAGGATCTCGGCCCCGGTAAAGCCCATGATGGCATACCCCGCCGTGTAACCGATGGTCAGCAGCAGAACGCTGGGCTTGAGCCCCAGCATCCCCGGCAGGATCCCGGTCAAAAACCCGGCCAGCAGGTTGCCAATGCTCATCAGCGAGAGCAGGGTGCCGGTCATGCCATAGTCAAAACCGTATTTTTCCTGCAGCAGGCTCACCACCACGCCGCTGGAAATGGCACAGATGCCGCTGAAGAAAAAGGTGGTGAATCCCGCGTTGCGCAGGCGCGTGTTTTGTTGTTCCATAACATTCCTCTTTTCCTGCGTTCCAAGCGCTCCGGTTTTTTGCCGGGGCGTTTTTCTTCCATTAAAGCACATTTCCGCCCGCCTGCCTACCGGATTTTTTTATAAAAGACCGCAAAAACTCCCACACCTGCCCCGGAGCAGCAAAAAGGAGGGGCGGACACAGCGTCCGCCCCTCCTGAAAGGGACTGTTTATTCAGCCTTTTCCTGCTTGGGCTCAGCCTCTGCGGGCTGTGCCTCAGCCTTGGCCTCCGGCTTTGCGGCCGGGGCGGCAGGTGCAGCGGCGGGCTTCACCACCGGCTTCGGGGGATTGGGATCGTCCTTCAGCGGGAACAGGATGATCTTCTTGGGGCACTTCTGGGCGCACATGCCGCAGCCCTTGCACTTGTCGTAGTCCACACGGGCCACGCCGTCCACAACATGGATCGCGTCGAACTTGCAGGTCCGCTCGCACATGCCGCAGGCAATGCAGGAGGTGGTGCAGGCTTTCATGGCCACAGGGCCCTTGTCCTGGTTGGAGCACATGACCACCGGCTTGCGGGGGCCGCCAGCGTCGATCATGATGACATGCTTGGGGCAGATGTTGGCGCAGGCACCACAGCCGGTACACTTGTCCTTATCCACCTTGGCAACGCCGTCCACGATGTGGATGGCATCGAACTTACAGACCTTGGTGCAGTCGCCCAGGCCGATGCAGGCAAAGGTGCAGGTCTTGGGGCCGCCGTACAGAGCCGCCGCAGCCGCACAGGTCTGGATGCCCTTGTAATCATAGCTGGGCTTGCAGTGCTCGGAGCTGCCCTGGCACTGGACCACGGCTTTTTTCTCCACAGCGCTTGCCTCGCCGCCCATGATCTTGGCAATGGCAGCGGCAGCCTTGGGGCCGCCGGGAGCGCACTTGTCGCAGGCAACACCGTCCATAACCACGGCCTTTGCGTAGTCTGCACAGCCTGCGTAGCCGCAGCCGCCGCAGTTTGCACCGGCCAGGCAGTTGGCAACTTCTTCAATTCGGGGATCTTCCTCCACCGCCATGAACTTTGCGGCCAGCACCAGGATAATGGCACCGATCGCGCCCACGACAGTACAGAGGATAACAGCAGATGCAATATTCATAATCCTGTTCCTCCCTTACAGCGTCACGTTGAACAGGTTTTCGACGAGACCGCCGAAGCCCATAAAGGACAGGCTGGTGATAGCTGCCGCGATCAGGGTGATGGGCAGGCCCTTGAACGGAGCGGGAGGATCGCAGGCTTCCACGCGCTTGCGCACGCCGCTGAACATGACCATGGCCAGCATAAAGCCCACGCCTGCGCCCACAGCACAGACCAGAGCCTCAATGTAAGCAGCACCAAAGCCCAGGGTGGCAACATCGGCACCGTAATCGTCCACGACCAGGATGGTCACTGCCAGCACGCAGCAGTTGGTGGTGATCAGGGGCAGATAAACGCCCAGAGAATTGTACAGTGCAACGATATACTTCTTGAGGAAGATCTCAATGAACTGGACCAGGACAGCAATGACCAGGATGAACACGATGGTTTGCAGATAGCCAAGGTCTGCCGGGTCCAGGATAAAGATCTGGATGGGGAAGGTCACAGCCGTTGCCATGAACATGAC
Organism: uncultured Faecalibacterium sp.; assembly: GCA_934547065.1. GTDB lineage: Bacteria > Bacillota > Clostridia > Oscillospirales > Ruminococcaceae > Faecalibacterium. The sequence goes on along the minus strand of CAKTEF010000006.1, from coordinate 24,027 downwards.
GAAGATAACAGCGCCGGACATACCAATGGAGGAGTCCAGCTTCTTGGAAACGCCCAGGAACGGGCAGATACCATAGAACTTCACCAGCACATAGTTGTTGACCAGGATCATGCTGAAGAAGATCGCAGCGAGTTTGACGAACATCTTATTCTGCCTCCTTCTTCAGATTGTCGAGGTCGCAGCAGCTCTTGCGCTCGATGCGCGCATCCAGCTTGCCCTCCAGCCAGACACAGCCGGCCATCAGCACGCCGTAGCAGAAGAATGCGCCGGGTGCCTGGGTCATAATGCTCATCTTGGCCATGCTCTCCGGCAGGACCTGGAAGCCCAGCCAGGTGCCGCTGCCCAGGATCTCGCGGATGGTCGCCATCAGGGTAACGGTCAGGGTGTAGCCAATGCCCATGCCGATGCCGTCCAGAGCGGAATCGACCACATTGTTCTTGCAGGCGAACATCTCGGCACGGCCCAGGATGATGCAGTTGACAACGATCAGGGGCAGGAACACGCCCAGTGCGGTGTACAGGCTGTCCATGTAGGCGTGCATCACCATCTGAACGATGGTAACAAAGCCTGCAATGATGACGATGTAGCAGGGCAGATGGACCTTTGCGGGGATCACGTTGCGCAGCAGCGAGATCAGGATATTGGAGCAGACCAGCACGAACGTGAAGGCCGCGCCCATGCCCAGTGCGCTGGAAACAGCCGTGGTAACGGCCAGGCACGAGCAGGTGCCCAGGACCAGACGCAGGACGGGGTTTTCCTTAATGATGCCGTTGGTAAGGATGCTTACCTTGGACTTGTTTTCGTTTGCCATTTCTTACCAACCTCCTTTATGCCAGCTCATTGTAGCAGTTGATGCAATCGTTGATGGCGGCAAACAGAGCCTTGGAAGAAATGGTAGCGCCGCTGTAAGCATCGTAGCCCTGGCCCAGGGTGATGTTCTGGGTGCCATCCATGCCGTCGAACTGAGACAGGAAGCTCTCGCTGGCGACATTGCTGCCAATGCCCTTGGTCTGGGTAGAAGCGTCCACCCAGATGCCGGTCACGGTGCCATTGGTGTCAAAGCCCATGATGACGGTCAGGATGCCGCCGTCAAAGCCCTTTTCCTCCGCCTTGATGGCCAGCGAGCCATCGGTCGCCTTGACAGCGCCGGTGATGTTCTCGGTGGTGTAAGCGGCTTCTTCCAGGTCGGATGCGCTGGAAACGGTGGGCATCACGTCCACATAGGCGGCCAGCGTTGCAGCCTTCTGGTTTTCTTCAATGATCGGTGCCGTGAAAGAGTTGACCAGGGCCAGCAGCAGGCTGACGATCAGTGCGATCACGCTCAGCACAACGACCGGCTTTGCGGTGCTCTCCCAGGTCGAATTGGTAGACTTACTCATTTGCCAGCACCCTCCTTTGCAGCTTTCTTTGCAGGCTTGATGTAGCCATAAGGAGTCTGACGGGTCCAATCGTTGATGAACGGGACCCACAGGTTCATGAACAGCAGCGCAAAGGAAACGCCCTCGGCGTAGCTGCCCCACTGACGGATGGCAAAGGTGACGATGCCCAGGCACAGGCCGTAGATCAGCTTACCTTTCAGGGTAAAGGGGCTGGTAACGTAGTCGGTGGCCATGAACACGGCACCGAACATCAGGCCGCCGGACAGGATGCCCACCAGGGCACCGTGCAGGCTGTGGGTGGAGATCAGGTAGAAAATGAACATGCTGCCGATGTAAGAAGCCGGGATCGCAATGCTGATGGTCTTGGTCACCACCAGATAGATAAGGCCCAGCAGGATGGCCAGGGCGCAGGTCTCACCCAGGACACCGCCGTGGATGCCCATGAACAGATCCAGCAGGCTCAGCTTGGAGGGATCGGCCACCGCCAGCGGGGTAGCGCTGGACAGCTGGTCCACTGCTGCATCGGGGAACACCCACTTGTTCATCTCGCCCGCAAAGCTGATGAACAGCACGATACGGCCGACCAGCGCGGGGTTGGCAAAGTTCATGCCAATGCCGCCGAACAGCTGCTTGACCACAATGATGGCCACCAGGTCGCCGACGATGAGCTGGCCGATGGGCATGCCCACAGGCACATTCATGGCCAGGATGATGCCGGTGACCACAGCGGACAGGTCGCTGATGGGGTTCTGCTTTTTAAGCAGCTTGCAGTACAGCCACTCGAACGCCACGCAGGCGATCACGGACACAGCCGTGACCAGCAGCGCACGCAGACCAAAAATGATCGCAGAGGCCACCACGCAGGGGGTCAGGGCGACGATCACATTGGCCATCAGGCTCTGGGTCGTCTCCGCCGAACGCAGGTGCGGGGAGGCCGAAACAATAAGCTTCGTATCCATTACTTATTGCCTCCTTTTTTGATTTCACCAAGGTAGAACGCCTTTGCCAGGCCCATCATCTGGGTGCAGGGGCGCTTTGCAGGGCAGACAAAGGTGCAGGAACCGCAGTTGAAGCAGTAATCAACATGCAGCTTGCCCAGCTCCTGCACATCGCGGGCTGCGTAAGCCTGGTTCACTTCCACAGGCTCCAGGCCCATGGGGCAGTACTCCACGCAGCGGCCACAGCGGATGCAGGGGTTGACCTGCGGCGGCTCTGCGGCAGCAGCGCTCAGCATGATCAGGCCGGAAGTGGTCTTGGTGGTGGGGTAGCTCAGGTTCTCCACAGCGGGGCCCATCATGGCACCGCCGGCAACCACCTTGCCCAGCTGCACGCCGCCCTTGATGCCGGCAGCGTTCAGCACATCCTCGTAGGCGGTGCCCACGGGCACGATCAGGTTCTGGGGCTTTGCGCAGGCATCGCCGTCCACGGTGATGCAGCGGCTGACCACCGGCATACCGGTTGCCAGATACTTGCCCAGGGTGGAAACGCTGGTCACGTTCATCACAATGGCACCTGCGTCTGCGGGCAGGCCGCCGTGCGGCACCTCGCGGCCCAGGCACTTTTCGATCAGGATCAGCTCCGCACCGGTGCCGTAGACACTGGGCAGGGGCTTGACCTCGATGGTGCTGTCGCCCTCGGTCTTTTTGCACAGCAGGTCGATGCACTCCGGCTTGTTGTTCTCAATGCCGATGACGCACTTGGGGATGCCGGTATACTTCAGCACGGCCTTGATGCCGCGGATGATATCATCGCTGCAGTTCAGCATCTCCTGGGTATCGCTGGTCAGCCACACCTCACACTCGGAGGCGTTGATCAGCAGGGTATCCACCGGGCTCTTGGGCTGGAGCTTGACATCGGTCGGGAAGCCTGCGCCGCCCAGACCGACCAGGCCGCACTCCCGCACAGCGGCCAGGAAGCTGGCCTTATCGGTCACTTCCGGGGCCTTGACGGCGGGGTCAACGGTCTGCTTGCCATCGGTCTTGATGACGACGGAATCGCACATCCGGCCATTGGACAGACGGAACGGCTCCACAGCGGCCACCGTACCAGAAACACTGGAGTGGATATTTGCAGAGACAAAGCCGCCTGCTTCACCGATCTTGGTGCCAACAAACACTTCGTCGCCCTTTTTGACCAGGGCTTTCGCCGGGGCTCCGATATGCTGGCTCATCAGGATGCGTACCTGCGCGGGCAGAGGCATCGGGACTGGTTTGCTTGCAGCAGTTGCCTTGTCATGCGGCGTATGCGCGCCAAGCGCCGCACGTTTCAGCTTGTTCAACATGGACTTAAATCCCCCATTCTCACTTGAATTGCCACCCCGGCCCTTGTGCAGGCGCACTCCGGCCAGGACAGCAGCTGCTTTAACGCTCCTATTGTATCATTTTGCCCGACGAAGTTCAACGACAACTCCGCCAAAATGAGGGCGTTTCCTTATTTTTCTTTGCCATTTTCGTCAATTAGTTGGGACTAACCTCTCGTCTTTTTATTAACAATCCACAACTTTCCTTTCGTTTGCCTTTCTGGGCGGATTATGGTATACTTACAATATCAGCATTGGCGGAACGTCCCCTGCTCCGCCCACGTACCCGTATTTTGATCCGCCAAGGAGGAACCGTCACGATGAAATTTCTCAAAGCTCTGCTTGCCGTGTTCACGTTTTTAGCTGCTGCGCTGACCTGCGCATTGCTCTTTGTGCAGGACAAAAACGCCCCCCGCTATATCCAGATCTACGAAAACGAGCAGTAAGCCCGCTTTTTCACATCATGCAAACAAGCCCCCGGAGCGGCCATTACGCCATGCTCCGGGGGCTTGCTGTGTGTTATGGGGTCCGCTGGATGCGGCAGCTTTGCTTTCGGCTCAGTTCACATCGAACAGGCAGACCAGCTGATACGTGATACTATCCTTTGTGTAGAACGCCACGCCCATCCGGTCTGCAAGGTTGAACTTGCTTCCATCGGCCAGGAGGGTGTTTTCACCATTGTATTGCACGTGGCCCTTGCGGCCGGGGTTGCCGGTGGGTTTCCAGGCAGGTGCCGTATCGTCGGTCAGGCCCGCCACGATTTTGGCATTGCCCAGTTCCTTGACAATGGCATTGTAGCCATCCTTGTACGTCTGCGTCGTGCCGTTACGGCCGTTCTGGACATAGTTCTCCAGCAGCTTCCGGGTGATGGCGCTGTACTTTGCGCTGTACTTCACGCTGCCCCAGCCGTTGTTGGCAGCGGCATTGTTCACGGCCATGACCACTTCCGGGGTGCCATCCTCCGGCATCACCTCGTCCGGGTCCGTCGTCGCGCCGCTGCAGCCTGCCAGCAGGCAGAGTGCCAGAACGCCCGCCAGTGCAAGTGCCAGGACTTTTTTGAGCTTTTTCATGTTACATTGCCTCCTTAAAAATCAGTAATCTGTTTCACAGCCCAGCAGGAATTTCATGTAAGCAAAGGTGCGCTCCTGCCCGACATCCCGGACCATCTTCAGCAGCTTTTCCAGCAGTGCGCGGGTCTTGGGATGGAGCAGGTAGTGGTCTTTGCTCTTTTCATAATATTCCCACGGGGACGCATCGGTATATTTGTCGCCCAGATAGATCCGGCTGGCCGCCACGCGGTCACAGACCATCTCACAGACATAGCGCAGCGGGATCTTCATCCCGGCCAGGCCGTCCTTCTGGCTGCCGTAGTCGATCCAGTATTCCAGGTGATGCTTGTTCCGGCCCTTGTGGTGGAGCCAGGCCGAGGTGTAGCCCCTGGCCTGGCGCTCCGCCTCGTTGGGGCTGTGGTCGCCCTGATAGTAGATGCAGCCGGGGATGAACTCCGTGGGGCTGTATTTGCTCAGGTCGTGGGCCAGGCCCTGTTCGTACAGGCCGCAGGCAAAGCAGTATTTCATCACCAGCAGCTTGTGCCGGGTGATGGTTTCAAAATGACCTTTGATGTTCATATCCACTCAGCTCCTCCACCGAACCGTCACCGTTCCCGCTTTCAGCCCCCGCAGATCATCGCTCTCGGAAAAATCCTCCCGGTCGCGGGTCAGGCTGGGGTTGTAATAGGGGTCGTCCAGAATGTTCGCTTTCCCGTGGACGGTATACAGCCGCTGCTGCTCCGCCGCAAAGCGGGCCGCCTTGGCGGGGTCTTTTTCGTCGCCGCCGCGGCTCTTGCTCTCGTAGTGGGTCAGCTCGGCGTAGGGGGTCCAAGCGATGCGCCAGCCCGCATCCCGCACCCGCAGGCAGAAGTCCACATCGTTGAACGCCACGGCGAACTGCTCGTCCAGCCCGCCCACTGCATCGTAAACGGAAGCTTTCACCAGCAGGCAGGCCCCGGTGACTGCGGAAAAGTCCTGCACGGTGGCAGCGCGGAACATGTAGCCGCTGCCGCCTTTCTTCTTATATTTGTGGCTGTGGCCCGCGTAGCCGCCCAGGCCCGTGACCACGCCCGCATGCTGGAGCGTCTCGTCCGGATAATAGAGCATCGCCCCGCAGACCGCCGCGCCGCCGGGGTGGGCGCACTGCCGCAGCAGCTCGGTGAGCCAGTCGCCATTGCGCACTTCCACATCGTTGTTCAGCAGCAGCAGGTAGTCCCCGCTGGCACAGCTCCGGCCAAAATTGTTGATGGCGGAAAAGTTGAACCCCGTTTTCGGGTAGGTGACCACGCGCAGACCGTCGTACCGCTGCTTTGCCTGCTCGTAGTAGGCAAAGGTAGCCGGATCGGTGGAGTTGTTCTCAATGACGAGGACCTCGTAGTGCTCCCAGGTCGTCTTTTTCCAGATGCTCTGCAGGCACTTTTCCAGATCGTCCGTGTGGTCCTTGTTGGGGATCAGGATGCTGACTTTCGGCTCGCCCACGATCTCCCACTTGACCCGGTAGGTGCTGGGGAACAGGCCGTCCTCCACGGTGCCGATGCGCCCGGTGCGGGCCAGATGATCGGCCAGCGCCTTTTTGGCGGCCTGTGCAACGTAGGGCTTGGCCTCGGTGCCGCCGGAGGTGGAACCGCTGTGTACCCGCCAGTAGTACAGCACCTGGGGCAGATGCGCCGCACCGCCGGTGCGTTCGATCAGGCGGAGGAACAGGTCATGGTCCTGGCTGCCGTCGCACTCCGGGCGCTCGCCGCCCAGCTGCTCGAACAGTTCCCGTTTGAACACGGCCAGGTGGCAGATATAATTGCAGCACAGCAGATAATCCGGGGCGTAATCCGGCTTGAAGTGCGCCGCCAGCGGCCTGCGGATGTCCTTGGTGAACAGTGCCTCGTCGCTGTACACAAAGCCGTCCGGCTCCCCGCGCCGGCGCAGCTCCAAAATGGCCTTGCCCATGCTGTACATGGCGTGCGGGGCCAGGATATCGTCGTGATCGGCTAGAGCCAGGTATTCGCCCGTGGCAAGCGCGGCTGCCGCATTGGTGTTGGCCGCGATGCCCCGGTTTTCGATCTTTTTGTATCCGATCCGTTGATTTTTTTGCTGATATTCCCGGACGATCTCCCCCACCCGGCTGTGTGCCGCATCCGAGGCATCCGCCAGGCAGAGCTGACCGTTGGGCGCTGTCTGGCCCACAAAGGAATCCAGAAATTCCCGCAGGTAGTTTTCCGGGGTATTATACAGCGGGGTCAGGATGGAAATGGTCGGAAGCGGGCAGCCGTCCGCCATTTCCGCACGCTGGGCTTCCAGCACCTTTTTGGCGGGCAGGTAGCGGGCACGCTTGCCAAAACAGCGGCGCTTCACAAACCCGGCCCCGCGGGCCAGCATGGTGCCAAGGCCCTCGTCCTTTGTCAGCTGCACGGCGTAGCCCGCCAGCTCTTTGGCGCGTTTCAATCGCAGGTTCATATCATGCCTCACCGCGCTGCGTCGCCTTGTAGGCCGCGCAGACCGTCTCGGTGTCCCCGTTCATCTTCAGGTGTCCATGGCTCAGCCAGGCCACTTTGCTGCACATCCGCTCGATCTGCTCAATGGAGTGGGACACCAGAATGACCGTGGTGCCGCCCGCCATCAGCTCTTTCATCCGTTTTTCGCATTTCTGCTGGAACAGGAAATCGCCCACCGAAAGCACCTCGTCCGCGATCAGGATATCGGGCTTGGTGATGGTGGCAATGGCAAAGCCAATGCGGGCCACCATGCCGGAGGAGTAGTTCTTGAGCGGCACATCCAGAAAGTTCTGCAGCTCGCTGAATTCCACGATCTCGTCAAATTTTTCGTCCAGATACTTGGGCGAGAAGCCCAGCACCGTGCCGTTGAGGTAGATGTTCTCGCGGGCGGTCAGGTCCATGTCAAAACCCGCGCCCAGCTCGATCAGCGGGGCGATGGTGCCGTTGACGGTCACTTTGCCCCGGGTGGGCTTGTACACGCCCGCGATGGTCTTGAGCAGGGTGGACTTGCCCGAGCCGTTCAGGCCCACCAGGCCGTAGAAATCGCCGGGCATGATGTCCAGGCTCACGTCCTTCAGGGCGTAGAATTCGTCGTACTGCAGCCGGCCCTGGACCATGGCCAGCAGATATTCCTTCAGGCTCTCGTGCTTTTCGGTGGAGAGGTTGAAGCACATGGACACATTGTCCACTTTAATGATCGGTTCCATTCGCTCTCCTCCTTAAATATGCAGCACAAAGCGGTCCTGCGTTTTGCGGAACATGTGAACGCCCACCCACATGGACAGCAGCGCACAGATGCCGCAGACCAGGAACATGTTCCGGTCCAGCGGGATGCCCCACATCAGCGTGCGGCGGAAGCCCGTGATATACCAGTACATCGGGTTGAGCTTGATGATCTGCTGCATGTTGAACCCGCCGATGGAAAAGGTCATCTGGGTGGGGTCATAGAAGATGGCGGAGAAATAGAGCAGCGCCGTGATGAACACGCTCCAGATGTGCATGATGTCGCGGAAGAACACGGTGGCTGCCGCCAGGAACAGGCCCACGCCCAGGCTGAAGAAGAACAGCGTGACCAGCGGATACAGCACCTCGATCACCGTCCAGTGGAGCGGGCTGCCGGTAAACACCATGACCAGCGCCAGCGCCACAAAGCTGAACACGCAGTTCACCATGGCAAAGCAGCACTTTTCCAGCGGGAAGATATACTTGGGGATATACACCTTTTTCAGCAGAGGCGCAGCGCCGAGCACGCTGCTCATGCTGGAGGAGGTGGCCTCGTTGAAGAAATTGAACAGCAGCTGGCCGCACATCAGGAACACGGGGAAGTTGTCGATGCCGCTGCCCCGCATATCCATCAGGCTGCTGAACACGGCCCAGTACACCAGGCACATGAGCAGGGGGTTGAGCACGCTCCACACCACGCCCAGCACGCTGCGGCGGTATTTCAGCTTGAAATCCCGGCTGACCAGGTTCCACAGCAGGTAGCGGTAGCGCCAGAAGCCATTAAACATTGCCTTGATTTTTGCCACGGGCCATCACCACTTTTCAAAGAATTCAAACTTCTGGGCGGCAAAGGGCTCATGCAGCTTGTCCTTTGCGCTGGTCTTGTGCTCGCAGCCGCAGTCCGGCCACTGCACGTTCACGGTGGGGTCATCGTAGGGGATGCCGCCCTCGCTGGTGGGGTCGTAGACATCGGTGCACTTGTAGCAGAACTCTGCCACATCGCTCAGCACCAGAAAACCGTGGGCAAAGCCCTCCGGGATATAGAACATCTTCTTGTTGTCCTCGGAAAGGGTCACGCCCACCCACTTGCCAAAGGTGGCGCTGTGGGGGCGGCAGTCCACGGCCACATCGTACACCTCGCCCTTGGTCACGCGCACCAGCTTGCCCTGGGTGTGGTTCTTCTGGAAATGCAGGCCGCGCAGCACGCCGCGGGTGGAGCGGCTCTGGTTGTCCTGCACGAACTCCTTGTCGATGCCTGCTGCGGCAAACTGATCTTTCTGGTACGTCTCCATAAAGTAGCCGCGATCATCGCCGAACACCTGCGGCTCAATAACCACAACGCCGGGGATCTCCGTCTGAGTAAAGGTAAACTTGCCCATATTTCATTTTCCTCTCTGTTTTTTCTCAGAAAATTTTGTCATTCTGTTTTATTTGGAAAAGTCCTTGCGGGCTTTTGCGCGTATTTTAGCGGGTGTACCCTCTCAGGCAAGGCCGCTGCCTGGCTCGCCCAAAGGGGGAGCCAACGCATCTCCTAGATAAGGCCCTGCTCTGTACAACCTCTCCGTCATTGCTTCGCAATGCCACCTCCCCTAGTAGGGGAGGCTCTGGCGTGGCGGAAAGCCCTGCAAGTTCCCCTTTGCGCTGCAAGGGAACCTCTTTGCCAAAGGCTCCCCTACCAGGGGAGCTGGCGGGCGTAAGCCCGACTGAGAGGTTGTACAAAGGACGGGCCTGCCCGTGAGCCGCCATTGGCTCTCCCTTTGGGAGAGCTGGCGCGAAGCGCCTGAGAGGGCGGGATTCAGTGCCTGCTCTTGCTTTTCTTTGCGTTCCGCTTTGCCATCCCCCGCACCACGCCAAAGGCGAGCAGGGCGGCCAGCACGGTGGCCCCCACCGAAATGGCCAGCAGGCCGCCGACCGCACGTTTGGGCCCCACGTCGCCGGAAGCGGGCAGGGTGGCGTTGGCGCTGTTTTCCAGCAGTTCCTCCAGCCCCGAAATTTTCGCTTTCACTCGCACACCGGTATCCTCCTGCAGGCCGCGCCCGCGAACCGTATACACTGCGTACGCCTGCGGCTCGGTGCCCAGCACAAAGGTTTCGGGCAGTTCCAACGAAACTTCCACATCCTGTGCGGTCAGTCCCTCGGCCGCCAGCAGCTTCACGCCGGGGTCTGTCACGCTCACCGTGCCCAGCGTTCCGCCGCCGCCTGCCACCGGCAGCTGGGCGGTCACGCTGCCGCCGGGCAGTTCGATATATTTTTTGAACGTGCCGAACGCGTAGTCCAGCAGGGTGCGGACATCGTTGTATTTATCGGTTTTGAGCTGGCTCTGCATGGTCACGCAGATCAGCCGCACGCCGTCCTGCTCCGCCAGACAGACGTAGCTGTAACGGGCAATGTTGGTGTAACCGATCTTGGAGCCCCGGATGGACGGGATGCCGTACCGGCTGGAACCGATCCGCATCAAGTCCTGCTGGGAAAAGTAGCGGGTGACCGGCTGAATGTTGGTGGGCTCCATGGTGTACATCTCGCTGCGGGTGAACAGCGTTTCGAACCCCGGCTGGGTCAGCGCCCAGCGCAGGATCTGCGCCATATCGTAGCAGCTGGTATAGTGATCGGTATCGCTGATGCCGTGGGGGTTGGCAAAATGGGTGTGTTCCAGCCCCAGCGCCCGCACCTGGGCGTTCATGGCGGCCACGCCGCCTTCGATGCTGCCGCCGCCGAAGTATTCGGCCAGCAGGTTCGCGCCATCGTTGGCGCTGGCCATCATGGTGGCATACAGCGCATCCTGCAAAGGCACCTCCTCGCCCTCCTGCAGGGCAATGTGGCTGGAATCGGTGCCCGCAAGGGAGTAAACGTCCTCATGGCTGACGGTCAGTTTGGTGTTTTCCCAGCTGCCCTGCGCCTTTTGGCAGGCCAGGCCCAGCGTCATCACCTTGGTGATGGAGGCCGGGTGCAGCTCCTCGTCCATATTCTGCTGCGCCAGCACCAGGCCGGTGTCCGCATCGACGATGCAATACGCTTCGGTGGCGGTCAGGGCAGGCCCGGCTGCCGCCGCCCCCGGTGCAGCCGACACCAGCAGGCAAAGCAGCGCCGCACAAAACGCGGCGATCTGATGTTTCATGTGTTCCCTCTCCGGCTGCTCCACCTGCGGGGGCAGCTTTCTTGATGATTTTTCATCTTAGTATACCACATTTTTCCCCGCCTGAAAAGAGACTGTGTTCAGTTGAACTGCCGCAGCAGCGGCTGGAGCTGCCGCCCTTGCAGCGCTTGCTCCAGTGCCGCCGGGAGAAGCTGGAAATCCGCTTTCAGGCTTTGGGGCTTCTGCACCGGGTCATCCTGCCCGAACGGCACAAAAAAGTAGTGCTTGCGCTGCAAAAGGCGGGCAATGTTCTCGGCGGATGCCGCCAGGCCGTCGTTGGTGGAGACCGCCGCCACCACGGGGCAGCCCACCCGCAGCAGGCTTTTGGCCGCCAGCGTCACGGGCGTATCCGAAAGTCCCGCCGCCAGCCGGGCCAGCGTGGCCCCGGTGCAGGGCGCGATCACCAGCGCCTGGGCCAGGTGCCGGGGGCCCAGCGGCTCCACGGCCTGCAGGGTGTCCAGCACCGGGTTCCCGGTGATCTCGGCCAGCCGCCGGCGCCACTCCTCCGCCCGGCCAAAGCGGGTGTTCAGCCCGGCAGCCGCAAAGCTCATAACGGGCAGCAGGTCCCACCCCTGCCGCACCAGCTGTTCTGCGGCGGCTGCCGCTGTGCCCAGGGTGCAAAAGCTCCCGCAGACGGCAAACGCCGCCGTCCCGCGCCGTTGTGTCCTCATACTCTCCCCTCCCTTTGTGCCAGGATGCCGCACACCGTTTGCGCCACGGCCTCGCCCGCCGTTTCCGGCGCACAGGCTGCCGGCAGGCTGAGCGCATGGATGGCCTGATGCCCCAGCTGCCGCGCCGCCGCAAAATCGGTGCCGCCGGGGTCCGAGGCCAGGTCCACGATCAGGCTGCCCGGCCGCAGTGCCGCCAGCACCGGCCGGGTGAGCACCTGCGCCGGAACGGTATTGACCACCGTATCAAACGCCGGGGCCAGCTGTTCCAGCCGGGCCAACGGCGCACTGCGCAGGCCCAGGCTTTCGGCCAGGGCACAGGGTGCCGGGCGGCGGGCCGTCACCGTGACCTGTGTACCCAGCGCGGCCAGCCGCACCCCCAGCGCCTGCCCCACCGGCCCAAAGCCCGTGACCAGCACCGCGCTGTTCCACAGCGTCCGCCTGCGGCGGGCCAGCAGGATGCCGATGCACCCCTCCGCCGTGGGGATGGCGTTGCGGATGGTCAGCTCCTCCTGCGCAAAGTAATCGATCAGCTCCACGCCCGCTTCCTGCGCGATGGCTGCCGCCTGCGCCGAGACTTTGCCGCCCAGCGCCACCGCCCCCGGCTTTGCCGCCCGCAGCAGCTCGGCCAGCGGGGTGCGGGCGGCATCCAGCGGGAGCGGCAGCAGGATGTAATCCGCCAGCGCCGTCTGCTCCGGCCCGCCCACCGCATACCCGGCCCGCACCAGCGCCCGCGCGGCGGCCGCCTGACGCGCGTCGGTGCCAATGACCGCAAACCGTTTTTGTTGTTCCATTTCCGGCTCCCCCTCCCCGTGGTCTTGCCGCATCCTATGCCGCGCCGCCGCCCTCTGTGCGCAAAAAAAGCCCCGGAGCACGGGCCGCTGTGGGCGGTGTGCTCCGGGGTGGGTGCAGAAATCGTTATGTTTCAGGGGTGTGGATCACTCGGCTGCGACCACCGCAACCATGAACACATAGTTCTTCTCGGCGATCTGGCCGGAATACAGGTGGATCGTCATGGTATTGCCCAGATCATCATAATCGGCCACATTCTGGTTGATCTGAACACTTCCTTGCATCTGCATATCAATCAGGCTTATCGCCAGCTCGTTCATCTGTTTTTCGGTCATGAACTTGCTCTGATAGTCCTTGACTTCCGCACAGCTCACATAGTAAGCATCTCTGCTGCCAGCCGGGACGATTGCTCTCAGCCCTGCCATATCCGTATTGCTGGAATTGCGCACACCAGCGTCTAAAACGATCTGCTGGATCGCATCATCGTACGGACCGTAATACGGATGTTCCTTGATGGCCGACTGGTGGTTCTCTGCAAAGGTCTTCGTCAGGTTGAATGCCTGCTTTGCCAGCGTGCCATCGCCCTGCACGATTTCTCCCTCACCGTTCGTCATTTGCTGGGTATAATCCTTGAGAACAGAAAACAGCTCTTTCTCGTTTACCACACTGCCGCAGCCGGTCAGCACGGTCAAAGCCATTGCACCCGCCAGTGCAACCGCCATCAGCTTCTTAAACAATTTCATCGTTTTATCCTCCGACTTTTTGTGGTTTCACACGGTCCGGCTTAAATGTGAGTTCTGCTATTACCGCCGCAGACAACGGCAACGAAATACTCGGTATCGCCCAGCGTCACATAGCTGATGCTGATGGTGCCATGGTCGCTGTACGGACCCGCGCCATAGGCCAGCATGATCGGTCTTACGCTCTCGAACAGTGTCACGTCTGCAAGTTCTTTGTTCATCTGGCCCTTGAGCTCTTTCATTTTGCCAATGCGGACTTCGCAGCGATCAAGGTCGTCCTCTTTCACGCCCACTGCGCTGCGGGCTGCGTCCAATTTGCTCTGGTATTCTTCTTCGCTGTCTGCACCAAACAGTGCATCCATCGGGTCAAATGCGGCTTTATCCTCTGCGTTGTCATAAGCGGCTTTGATCTTGGAGATCAGTGCTTCCGCCTGCTTTGCGCCCGCATCGGTAAAGGTGACACCCGAATTGGTGTCATTCAGGTAAGCGATCAGCTCCCGCTTATCCAGGGTCGCCGCACAGCCGGTGAGCACCGCCAGCGCCATTGCGCCTGCCAGCGCAACGGCCATCAGTTTCTTGAACAGTTTCATACGTATCTCCTCCGCATCCATCTTGCGTTCTGTCAAACAAAATCAATTTTCCGGTGCAGTTTTTTCTTGGTACGCCTCTACGATCAGGCTCCGGGAGTCCGGATCACGGCAAACACATAATTGGTATCGCCGATCTTCCGGATGCAAATGCTGATGGTGCCCTCAGAGCCGTCTTTGGCAGACACATCCGAAAGCTGAACTCTGTAGTAGATCAACCGATATGCCATCTCGTGATTCGTCCACTTCTTGAGCGTTTCGCTCTCCGTTGCCGGAACTTTCACATAGCTGGCTGCAACATATTCGCCCTCTTTTTGCAGCTTTTCTTTCAGTGCGGCTTGGCACTGACGCAGGATCTCCGTTTCGCTCCGGCGCTGGTTCGCCTCTGCGGTGATCGCATCGTTCAGCTGGTCGGCCAGTGTCACGGCATCGGTATCCGCTGCGGCTTTCAGCGTGACACTGATTCCCTCATCCAGCTCAACCGGGTTTTCATCCTCGATGTAGTTCATGATCTCTTTGACGCTGAGGGCATACGGGTTCCCGCAGCCTGCCAGCAGGGTCAGTGCCATCACGCCTGCCAGCGCAACGGCCATGAGTTTTTTCATCATTTTCATCGTCGTTTCCTCCAAATCAAAGTGTTACTGCACCCGTGTGTCTTTCCGTTTTCACAAAAAAGACACCTTGTTACCGCCATCTTACCCCCCCCCCCGGTGGGTTTGTCAAGAGTTCCGGAAATTTTCGTCTGTTTCCCTATTTTTTGTGCATTCTTTTTGTAATTTCTTCCAGAATTGTGGATTCCGGGGAAAAACAGTCGTTCCCGCAGCACAAAAAAGCCCCGGAGCACGGGCCGCTGTGGGCGGTGTGCTCCGGGGTGGTGCAGAAATATCGTTACGTTTCAGGGGTGTGGGTTACTTGGCAGCCTGGACGAACACGACCACCAGATAGGTGTTGCCCGCGATCTCAGCGGAAGCAACGCTTGCCACGGCGTTGTCGCCCAGCGTGCCGGTGCGGTCCTCAATGTGGTTCAGCGCACAGACACCACTCCCCATCAGTTGCTGTGCCATATAACCGGCCTTGTTGTTCTTGAACTCCTCGCTCTGGTACTCGTTCACACGAAGAAATGCAAGGTAATACGCGTCTTTGCTGTCTTTCGGGACGATGGAGCGAATCTTTGCTTCATCCAAACTCGGATCGTATGCATCTACCAACAGCGATTTTGCATTGTTATAAGAATCCGGGTGTGTTTCAAGATACGTCTTAACTTTGTTCAGCACCTGATTGGCCAATGCACTGCTGCCGCGCGTAATGGTCTTTACGCCGGTTTCTACACCACCATTCTCATATTCCTCGTAATCCCAGACTTTTTCCAGTGCTTTCATATCGTTCAGCGTTGCAACCAGCTCCCGCTCGTTGACCACGCTGCCGCATCCGGTCAGAACCGTCAGTGCCATTGCACCGGCAAGGGCAACTGCCATCAATTTCTTAAACAGTTTCATCTTGTTTTCCTCCAAATCTCTGCATTGAGGTCCTGCTGTTTATGCCAGCTGTTTGGTCACGACCACCAGATACTCCGCACCGTTGAACTGCACGGACTTCATGCTGATGGTTCCCTGGTTGCTCGGTTCACGCATGCCGCTCAACCATACCGAATTATACTGGACCAGCATTGCCAGAGCGTAGACATCATGCTGCTTCAGATACTCGCTGCTGAACTCCTCCATCTTGGCAAAGCTCACGCGGTACACGTCCTCTGTATCATCCTGAATGCCCAATGCTGTTTTAACCGCATCGCGCGCATAATATATCCTGAAATTTTCCTGCTGAGTTTCAGAGAGCGTTTCGTATGCTTCCTGAATGGCATCAAACGCCTTATTGGCTTCTTCTTCGCCAATATTTTGATAGGTCACGCCGCCATCCATATCGCCCAAAATGGCAGCCAGCTCTTTCTGGTTGATGCCGCCGCAGCCGGTCAGAACGGTCAGCGCCAGCACGCCCGCCAGCGCAACAGCCAACAGTCTTTTGAACAGTTTCATGGTCTTATCCTCCGCATTTTTGCGTTTTTATTCGTATCGGTGCAGTGTTTCGTTTTCATCCTGCCATCAGTCCCCGGCGGGTTCTTTCAGGCGGACCACTGCGATCACATAATTGTCATCGCCAAATTTTTCCACCGTCAGGCTGACCGTTGCTTCTTCTGCGGTCCACGGATTAAAGGTTGCATACACCGTTTCTACATTGCCCATCAGCTCGCTGGCAATCACCATATTCTTACGTTCAGAATAAAGCTTGCTCTGATATTCTTCCAGCTTGGCATAGCTTACTACGATGCCGTCCGTTTCGTTATCCGCTTTCAGGGCAGCTCTCAGCACGTTGAATGCTGTTCCATCGCTGCCCAGCATCGACTCGATGGTTTCCTCCGGATGTTCCGCCTGGAATTCTTTCAGGGTGCTGGCGGCCTTTACGGCTTCATCGCTCGAAGCAGCGGTCATGGAAATGGATTTGCCGGTCCAGCCCTTATACGCATCACTCAGGCAGGCAACGATCTCTTTTTCTTCGATCATGCTCCCGCAGCCTGCCAGCAGGGTCAGTGCCATCACGCCTGCCAGCGCAACGGCCATGAGTTTTTTCATCATTTTCATCGTCGTTTCCTCCAAATCAAAGTGTTACTGCACCCGTGTGTCTTTCCGTTTTCACAAAAAAGACACCTTGTTACCGCCATCTTACCCCCCCCCCCGGTGGGTTTGTCAAGAGTTCCGGAAATTTTCGTCTGTTTCCCTATTTTTTGTGCATTCTTTTTGTAATTTCTTCCAGAATTGTGGATTCCGGGGAAAAACAGCCGTTCCCGCAGCGCAAAAAAGCCCCGGAGCACGGGCCGCTGTGGGCGGTGTGCTCCGGGGTGGTGCAGAAATCGTTCCGTTTCAGGGGTGTGGGTCACTCGGCTGCATAGACAATAACGCAGACAACGTAGCCTTTTTCACCGATCTTACCGGAATAGAGGTGAACGGTTGCCTTATCAAAATTCAAACTGTTCGCCACGTTCGGATTGATCTGTGTGATCGGATTGTCCTGTGTGCCATGCATCAGCTTATCGGCCAGCATCATGTTGTTCACATCGTTCAGGAAGCCGTTCTTTACCTCAGCCACCTCGGCGCAGTTCACAAGGTATGCATTCTTGCTGCCCTCCGGGATGATCGAGCGCAGACCCGCGTAATCGCGTGCATCACTGTGGTCTCCGCCTGCGCTGCCGATCACATAATCGAAATCATATCCTCTTTCCTCCATCGCATAGGTGTGATCTTTTGCAAAATCGCTCAGCTGATAGAACACCTTTCTGGCAAAGCTTCCATCGCCCTGTTCAAGTGTCACTTGTTCGCCAGTTTCCGGATTCGATGGAGCCATATCCTGCATGATATTGAACAGCTCTTTCTCGTTTACCACACTGCCGCAGCCGGTCAGCACGGTCAATGCCAATGCACCCGCCAGTGCAACAGCCATCAGTTTCTTAAACAGTTTCATTGTTATTTCCTCCAACCTGTGGTTTCACGCATCGTTTCGCTGCGATCAGGCAATGTTCCGCTCGACGATCACAAAGTACTCTGCATCGCCAAACGTCACATAATCCACGCTGATGGTGGCATGGTCGCTGACAATACCGCTGCCAGAAAGCGTTGTCATATTTTTACTACCGTTCTTCATCATCGATATAAACAGAAGCGCCGTCTGGTTTTCCTTTGCGTACTTGCTGTTATAATTTTTCACCTGGCCAATACCGATCGAATAGGTATCCTTTTCCGTTTCGGAAATGCCCAGGGCTCCGCGCAGTTCTTTCTTTACCTCAGTTTCGTTCGCAGTTTCGCCAAACAGAACTTCTCTGGGGTCAAAGGTCTTTTTCTCCTCGGCGGATGCCTGGTCGTACTTGGTCTGGAGCAATTCGATCACAGCGTCGGCCTGCTTTGCACCGGCATCGGTAAAAGTAATCTTGCCCTGCATAAAGTCATTCAGAAGTTCGATCAGGTCGGCCTTGTTCAGAGCGCCGCCGCAGCCCGTGAGCACCGTCAGCGCCATTGCACCCGCCAGTGCAACGGCCATGAGTTTCTTGAACAGTTTCATAAGTATATCCTCCGCATCAATTCTGCGTTCTGGTTAAATCGTATCCGTTTTCTGGTGCAGTTTCTATTCTGTGTTTCCGGCTCAGTAGATAATCGTATCAGACGTGCGGAGCACCATAACAATGTACTCTGCATCGCCGATCTTGCCGATCTTCACGCTGACAGTCGCTTCCGCGCCATCTTCCAGCACCGCGCTTGTAACGCGTTTAACACTGTCCAGAAGATCACTTGCATACATTAAATTCTGCATTTTGTTCAGAGTCTCGCTCTTGATCTCGGTCACTTTTTCATACGCAATGCCGACGCACTCATTCTCCTTAATGTTGAGCACGTCCTTCCAGTTTGCGGCATTTTGCAGGATGAAATCATGATCTTCCAGATTCTTTCCGTCCAGAGCCTGCATCACTGCCGCCGCATCGGTATTATCCGCAGCTTTCAGGGTAACTTTATTGCTGCCCAGCGTAGTGGGACTCAGATCCGTCAGTGCATTCAGCAGCTCTTTCTCGGTCAGGGCATACGGGTTCCCGCAGCCTGCCAGCAGGGTCAATGCCATCACGCCCGCCAGCGCAACGGCCATGAGTTTTTTCATCATTTTCATCGTCGTTTCCTCCAAATCAAAGTGTTACTGCACCCGTGTGTCTTTCCATTTTCACAAAAAAGACACCTTGTTACCGCCATCTTACCCCCCCCCCGGTGGGTTTGTCAAGAGTTCCAAAAATTTTCGTCTGTTTCAATATTTTTCATGCATTCCTTTTGTGACTTCTTCCAGAATCATGGATTCCAGGGAAAAGCAGCCGTTCCCGCAGCGCAAAAAAGCCCCGGAGCACGGGCCGCTGTGGGCGGTGTGCTCCGGGGGGTTCCGAATCAGGTGCAGTGATTCTTAAAGCTTATTTCGGTTTGGTTTTTCCGCAATGTGATCGGTTTCAAACGATCAGTGGCCCAAATCAATATCGCCGCCATCAATCTTTTCCACGGTGGGAACTTTGATAACCGCGATGGTGTAGACCTTACCATTCACCGTAACATCCTTGAAGCCAACCAGCGCGGTAGCGTCTTTTGCTTCACGGCTTTCCAGCTCATTATATTTATTGCCCGCTGCGTTGAGCAACAGCTCCACAACGTCCAGACCATCCTTGAACGTATTGAACAGCTTGCTGTCATAAGACACCTTGGTAGCATAGCCGACCATGTAGAGGTTGGTATCATTCTCGCCGACCAGGATGTTTCCGATCTTATCCTCACGGTTCAGCTTGACGATCACATCTTTGATGTCCTCGCCCTCAGCCACTTCTGCCTCATTGATCAGCTTGGCAACTGCATTGGTCTTGTTGTTGACCTCTGCATCTGCGGCCTTGAACTCCTTAATTTCTTTTTCGGGCAATCTCGATTCAACAAGCGGAGTCTTCAGTGCATCGTTCAGAATCGCCAGAATTTCCTTTTCATTCACAGACGAGCAGCCGGTGAGGACAGTCAGCGCCATCACGCCTGCCAGCGCAACGGCCATGAGTTTTTTCATCATTTTCATCGTCGTTTCCTCCAAATCAAAGTATTACTGCACCCGTGTGTCTTTCCGTTTTCACAAAAAAGACACCTTGTTAACGCAATCTTACCCCCCCCCCGGTGGGTTTGTCAAGGGTTCCGGAAATTTTCGTATGGTTCCCTATTTTTCATGCATTCTTTTTGTAAGTTCTTCCAGAATTGTGGATTCCGGGGAAAAACAGTCGTTCCCGCAGCGCAAAAAAAGCCCCGGAGCACAGGCCGCTGTGGGCGGTGTGCTCCGGGGGGTTCCGAATCAGGTGCAGTGATTCTTAAAGCTTATTTCGGTTTGGTTTTCCGCAATGTGATCGGTTTCAAGCGATCAGTCGCCAGTTGCGGGGGCCTCCACGGTGGGAGCCTTCATGACGACCAGGGTGTAGGTCTTGCCGTTCACGTTGACATCGGTAAAGCCGACCAGAACGGTAGCGTCTTTCACTTCACGGTCTGCTGCTGCTTCGCCTGCAAACGTGTTGTCCCCCATGTGAGTGATCACTTCCACAACATCCAGGCCGTCGTCAAAGGTCTGGAACAGCTTGCTGCCATAGGTGACCTTGGTTGCATAGCTCACAAAGTACACGTTGGTATCATTCTCGCCGACCAGCACTTTCTTGATGTCCGTTTTCTTTGCTTCCAGGACCTCATCCATGCCATCGCCCTCTTCGACCTCGGCGTTGCGCACGATGTCTGCCACGGCGGCAGTCTTATGGTTCACATCGCTGTCTGCGGCCTTGAACTCCTTAATGCCAATTTCTTCAACCCTCGATGCAACAAGCGGAGTCTTCAGCGCATCATTCAGAATTGCAACAAACTCTTTCTCATTCACGGACGAGCAGCCGGTGAGGACAGTCAGCGCCATCATCCCTGCCAGCGCAACAGCCATGAGCCGTTTGAACAGTTTCATAATCGTATCCTCCAAATCAAAGTCTTACTGCACCCTTGTGTACCCGGCCTGAGCCGGATACACTTTGTTGTCTTTATCTTACCCCCCCCCCCGAACATTTTGTCAAGTGTTCTGTGAATTTTCTACTTTTCGCCTGATTTTTATGCTGTTTTCTTGTGAATGGCAACAAAAAAGCCGTGCAGTCTTTCCACTGTACGGCGCACATTTGCATTTTATGCCAATGTATGGTATGCTTTGAATGCCGCATTTCTGCGGCAAGGGTGCTGTGCCTAGAAACGCAGGCGGCTGAGACTCTTACCGGGCATCTTGTTCAGGTTTTCTGACAACTCACCGGGAGGCTCTGCTTTTTTGAAGTTCAACTCCTCCCGGATGCTTTGGCAGAAGGGAGGGATGTCCAATGACTCCAACAGAAATTTTTGCGATGGTCGCCATGATCATTGCGCTGCTCAGCCTTGTGGTGTCCGTTGTTCACACAACGTTTGACATCACATGGAAGATTTCTCACGAGAGGAAAGACAATGACAGCAAAAAAAGCGAATGACCGCCTAGAGTCCCAACTAATCGGTCGTTCGCTTTTTTGCGTAATGCACTGGTAAGGGGATCAGCCGTTTGTATGGCCGGCACCCTTTCTATTTGAAAGTATACCCGCTTTGGGCCAAAATGTCAAGTTCCCCGCCGCGCAGTTTTTGACCGTGCGGCGGCTTTTTTTAATCCAGCTCATGCTTTTTGCAGAATTTTTTGCTGGCCCAGTACATACCGCCCCAGATCAGGACAGCCAGCACCAGATAGACCGGGTTTTTCATGCTGCTGACCAGCGACTGCCCGAACAGGGCCATCATGGCCACCATCACGCCCTTGCCCAGCAGCATGGTCACAAGGTAGCGGCGCTCGTCAAAATCCGAGATGCCAAAGGCTAGGTGCATGAACGACGAGGGCGTGAACGGCAGCACACTGAGCATGAACAGCGACGCGGTGTCGAACCGGCTGACCCAGCGCTCGGCCTTTTGCAGGCGGGGCCAGCGGGAAGCCACTTTCCAGAAAAAGCGCCGGACGATCCGCCGCCAGAACAAAAACATCAGGGTGCCGCCCAATGCCACACCGATCCAGCTGTACACAAACCCCAGGAACCCGCCGTGGGCCGCCACGTTCAGCGCCACAATGGCAATGAGCGGCAGGGGCGGAAAAAACGACTCGACGGCTGCCAGAAAAATGGGCGCAAGGGGGCCAAGATCCCCAAAGCCGTCCAGCAAAGCCTCCCAGAATTCCAGCGTGCCCAGCTGGTGCAGCCAGGCCGCGATCGTTGCGACCGTATGTTCCATCGTGCGCGTCCTTCCCCTCTTTGTTTTGCTTAGTATATCCGATTTCTATGACAGACTCATGAACAGTGTCTGAGCATTTTGCGGCATACCGATAAAACGAGGCTGCCGGGCCGATCCCTGCACGTTTTCCCAAAATTTTACGCTTTTTTCTCCTCTGCGGCCTTTTCGGCGCGGGCTTTCATCCGTTCCAGCTGCTGGGTGCGCTGCTTGTTCCAGCGGGCCAGGGCCTCGGCATCGGGCAGCTGGGTACAGCGGGCGTAGCTCCAATGCAGGCCGTCCCGCCGGGAAAGCTTGTACCGCTGGAACACGCCCTGCCCGGCCGCGCTGCCGCTGCCCGCGCAGCGGGGGCACTGGGCCAGGGTGTACCAGCTGTTGCTGCCCTTTTTCAGCCAGATCTCGTCCGGCACCAGGGCGGTGCCGCACTCCGGGCAGCCTGCCGTGCTGATGGCGGGATCGGTGCGCCAGGCGTACTGCTCCACATAGCCGTGGAACACGGTAAAGTCCCGGTACTCGCCGGGGGCGGGGCAAAGGCTGGCGCGCAGGGCCTCGTCCTCGGTGGGATAGGCGGCAAGGCCTGCCCGCAGGTCCAGCCTGCGGCAGACATCCGCCGTGTACAGGGTGTCGGACAGTGCATCGTGGAACTGGCGGTCCATCGGGATGCCCAGCCGGGTCACGACGCTTTCCAGCGTCATGCCCTCGCCCTCTTTGCGGGGATGCTCGCGCAGGAACACCTGCTGCAAGTCGTACCACACGGTGGGGCGGCTCTCGTCCAGATTGCACAGGAACAGGTTCTGCTTGAGCACAGGCACATCGTCCATGCCCCACTCGGCAAACTCGGCATCGGGGCCGCACCACTGCATAAAACGGCGCAGCCCCTGTACGATGGGCTCGCCCCGGTCAAGGTCGGCCTGGGTCAGGCCGGTCACCTTGGCAATGTGGTGCTGCAGCTTGCGGAAAATGCGGGGCCGCAGGTGGATGGAGAACGTGTCCAGCACGTTGGCATCCTCGTCGATCTTCACCGCGCCGATCTCAATGATCTCGCCCCGGAAAGTCTGCTGCACCCCATGATAGTTGAATGTGTACGGCTGGTAGCCGATGTTCCATTCCAGATCAAATAAAACCAGATTGCGCGGCATTGTCTTGTGTTCCTCTCACTGTAAAATAAACTTCTCGATGGCTTCGGCCACGCCGTCGTGGTTGTTGTCGGCGGCGGTGACGTAATCGGCCACGGCCTTGACCGGCTCCTCGGCGTTCTGCATGGCAACGCCCACCCCGGCCAGCTCGATCATGGAGCGGTCGTTCAGGCCGTCGCCGCAGGCCATCAGGTTGCGGCGGGTCAGGCCCAGCCGCTCCAGCAGGGCGGCAAGGCTGGCATCCTTTGCCACGCCCAGGGGCACGGCCTCGATGAAGAACGGGCTGGAGGGGTAAAGGTCCATCCGGCCTGCAAACTGCCTGCGGCCCGCCTCGCACACGGCATCGCGGCGGGCGGGGTCCAGCGTGATGAGCATTTTGGAGATGGGATACTCCACATAGGCGGGCAGGTCCGCCACGCCTTTCATGGGCAGCTTGCAGGTAAAGCACTCCCGCAGGGCCCACTCATCCTCCGGGCTCTCGGACACAACGCCCTGCTGGTCGTAGGTGAGGATGGCCACGCCCTGCGCTTTGGCAAAGGCACACAGCTCCGGCACATATTCCGGCCGGACCTGCATCTGATACAGGGTCTGGCCGGTTTTGCAGTCCACGATCTTGCCGCCGTTGTAGGCCAGGATGCAGCCGCCCTTTTTGTCCAGCCCCAGCTCCCTGGCCAGCGGCTGGATGCCCGCCGTGGGCCGGCCGCTGGCCAGCACCACCGTCACGCCTTTTTCCATAGCCGCATCCAGCGCGGCGCGGGTGCGGGGGGTGATCTTTTTTTCGTCATTGGTCAGGGTGCCGTCCAGGTCCAGCGCCAGCACCCGAATCGTTGTATCTTCCATGCTTTTCCTCATGTTCCGGGCCGTTCGGGACAGCCCACTGCTGTTTTTACTCCGTTCACTGCCCTATTGTACAATGAACTGCCTGTTGTGTGCAACCCTCCCGGCTGGATTTGTGCAAAAAAATCCTTTCACTGGAATATCAGACAATTTTTCCGGCGCAGATTTGGTTCCTTTTCCAAAAATAGCTAGGAAACGGAAAATTTTCTTGACAACCGGCTTTTTTGGGTTACCATAAAATCAACAGGGGGATGCATACCCCCCCCCCTAAAATTTTCCACACTTTGGCAATGGGAGGGACGAACCATGAAGCATTGCAAACGAATCCTTGCCGCA